>NZ_VCQT01000009.1 GCF_005938655.1 Alloalcanivorax gelatiniphagus | reverse complement strand
GTAGCTTGCAGCTTGGGGCTTGTAGCTATGTCTTCTCCCGACAAACCCTGTTCCGCCCCTGGCTTTTCGCCAGATACAACGCATGGTCGGCGCGGGCGATAAGCTGGTCCACGGTTTCACCGGGGCGGTAGCAGGCGACGCCGGCGGAGAGGCTGACCTTGGGCGGGCCGTTGAGGGCGCGGAAGTCCCGTTCGCCCCAGCCCTGGCGCAGGCGCTCGGCGGCCAGTTCGGCGCCTTCCAGGTCGCTCTGCGGCAGCACCATGATGAACTCCTCGCCCCCCAGCCGCGCCAGATAGTCGCCGCCGCGCAGGTCCGCCAGCGCGAAATCGGCGAAGTCACGAAGCACCCGATCCCCCCAGCCGTGGCCGAAGGCATCGTTGATCGCCTTGAAGTAATCCAGGTCCACGTAGCACACCGAAAACGGATAAATGCCGCCGTCGGCCAGCCCTTTCTGATGTTCCAGCACCTGCAGAATATGGCGCCGGTTGAACAGGCCGGTAAGGTCATCGCGGATCGCCAGGTCCCGGACCTGTTCCAGGGCGTCGGCCAGGGCCTGGTTCTTCTCCGCCAGCCGCCGACGCAGGCCGTTGACGCCGCTGCCGGTGACCGCGAAGCTCACGCTCACCAGGGTAAACACCAGCCACTGCAGGGCTTCCAGGGTCAGGCTCAGGCGCACGCCGTGGTCCCAGGCGGCCACCGCCAGCATCAGCAGGTAGCCGACGCTGGCCAGCACCGCCAGGCGCAGCAGCGAGCGGGCACCGAGCCGGAACGACACCAGCAGCAGCAACGGGAAAAACAGCATCAGCGCGCTGCTGCGCGCTTCATTCAGGCCGAAGGCGGTGACCAGGAAGGCCAGCAGCAACACCAGCGCCGCCGGCATCGACAGGCTCGGTTCGCGCCAGTCGGCGGTGAGCCCGGATTCCACCAGGATCAGGTAAACCAGGCCCGGCACCAGCAGCCCGGCGGTCACCGCCACCAGCAGCACCGGTGGCAGCTGCAGCGCCCCCTGCCACCACAGCAGCAGGGTCAGCAGCACATGCAGCACCGCCACCGCCAGCAACGCCCGTCCATGGCGACGCAGCAGACGCCACTCACTGACCGTCAGGTTACGGGCGCGGCGCCAGTCGTCCTGGGGTTTCATGGCGGCCCCGCGGCGACCAGGCGGTCGCGCCCGGCGGACTTGGCCTGGTAGAGCAGATGGTCCGCCCGCGCCATCACCTGGTCCGGGGTCTCGGTCTGGCCCACCACGGTGAGCCCCACCGAGGCGGTCACTTCCAGGGCCGGGGCGGCCATGAAGCGCTGGGCGCGCAGCGCGTCCAGCAACCCGGTGACACTGTCCCGGGCCTGGTCCAGATCAAGCACCGGCATCGCCAGCAGGAACTCCTCGCCACCCAGCCGTGCCACGATGTCCTTTTCGCCCAGGTAACGGTTGGTCAGTTCGGCGAAGCGCACCAGCACCCGGTCGCCGAACTGGTGGCCGTGGCGGTCGTTGATGCGCTTGAAATGGTCCAGGTCGACGAACGCCACCGCCAGCAGGAAGCCCCCCCGCCGCGATTGGCTACAGGCTTTTTCCAGCAGTTCCATGGCATGGCGGCGGGCATAGAGGCCGGTGAGTTCGTCGCGGATCGCCAGGTCCTGGATGCGCTCCAGCAGGTCGGAAAGCTGGCTGTTACGCTCCCGCAGGCGCAGACGGATGCTGGAAATTTCGCTGGCCAGCAGCACCATGGCCAGGGTAATCAGGGCGAACAGCAGCCAGTGGCTCCACTCCGCCCCGGGCCGGGGCAGCGCGCCGATCAGTTGCAGATGCATCAGCACCAGCCCGTAGCCGGCCACCGCCACCGCCGCCGCCCGCGCCACCCGCCGGCGCCGTACCCGGAACACGCCCTGGTGCAGAATGGCGAAGAAGAAACTCATCACCGCCAATCGCACTTCCTGCACGAACGCCACGGACAGCAACAAGGCCAGGATCGACCAGACCATCAGCGGTTCGGTCATGGAGGGATCTTGCAGACGGCGGTTGAAGGCCAGCCAGGCGAACGCCAGCAGCGCCAGATGGCCACCCCAGATCACCGCGAACACGGTGATGAAAGCGCTGTCTCCACCACGGAAGAAGCCCCACTGCAGCACCAGCCAGCAGACCAGCGTGTGGGCGCCGCCGCCTACCAGAAGGGCGAAGGCGAGACGTCGCAAATAGAGATCCTGGCGTTCGCCGGGCTCGGCGGGCCAACCACGCATATGATCCTTCCCCCAGACCATCGACGGAGACGCGAACGGTGCTGCCATGGATTGCCCTTGGCCGCGCGGGCCGGGCTTTGGAATGATCGGTCAGCAGGTCACCGGCTATCCGGGGGAATGATAGTTAAAAATGTGAGGCGATTCACATTTTTTGGTCGCCTTTTCAAGCGCGGCTGTCTGAACACACCCGCTTCACCGCTTCACGCCAACCCCGATAGCGGCGTTCCCGTTCCACTTCTTCCAGCGCTGGCTGGAACGCCCGGTCGCGCTGCCAATGGCTGGCCACCGCGTCGAGGTCGTCGAACAGGCCCACACCCAGGCCGGCCAGGTAGGCGGCCCCCAGGGCGGTGGTCTCGGTGACCCGGGGCCGGTCCACACGCACCCCCAGCACATCGGCCAGGGTCTGGCCGAGCCAGTTGTTGACCACCATGCCGCCGTCCACGCGCAGGGTGGTGGGCCGTTGTCCGCAGTCGGCGGCCATCGCTTCCAGCAAATCCCGGGATTGATAGCAGACCGCTTCCAGACCGGCGGTGACCACCTCGGCGATGCCGGTGTCCCGGGTCAGGCCGAGCAGCGCGCCGCGGGCGTGGGGGTCCCACCAGGGCGCGCCCAGGCCGGTGAACGCCGGCACCAGATAGACGCCGCCGGCGGAGCCCACGCGCCGGGCCAGGGCCTCGGTTTCGCTGGCGTGGGAAATCAGGTTGAGGCCGTCGCGGAGCCATTGAATGGCGGCGCCGGCCACGAAGATGGAGCCCTCCAGGGCATAGGTGGTGTGGCCGTTGAGCCGGTAGCCCACGGTGGTCAGCAGGCGGTTCTCCGAGGTCACCGCCTGGCCGGTGTTCATCACCATGAAGCAGCCGGTGCCGTAGGTGCTTTTCACCATGCCCGGCTGGAAGCAGGCCTGGCCCACCAGCGCCGCCTGCTGGTCGCCGGCGATGCCGGCCACCGGCACCGTGGCGCCGAGCAGGGCGCTGTCGGTGCGGCCGAACTCACCGGCGCTGTCGCGCACCTCCGGCAGCAGCGAAGCGGGGATGTCGAACAGCGCCAGCAGGTCGTCGTCCCACTGCTGGGTGTGGATATTG
Organism: Alloalcanivorax gelatiniphagus; assembly: GCF_005938655.1. Taxonomy (GTDB): domain Bacteria; phylum Pseudomonadota; class Gammaproteobacteria; order Pseudomonadales; family Alcanivoracaceae; genus Alloalcanivorax; species Alloalcanivorax gelatiniphagus. Next base: position 17,060 of record NZ_VCQT01000009.1, on the reverse strand, counting down.
AACAGCAGCGTGCGTGAAGCGTTGGTGGCGTCGGTGGCGTGCACGCGGCCATGGGTCAGTTTCCAGAGCAGCCAGCAGTCGATGGTGCCGAACGCCAGATGGCCCTGCCGGGCCAGGTCCCGGGCACCCTCCACGTTGTCCAGCAGCCAGCCCAGCTTGGTGGCGGAAAAATAGGGGTCCAGCAGCAGCCCGGTGCGCTCGCGCACCAGTGCTTCATGGCCTTCGCTCTTGAGGCGCTGGCAGGTGTCGGCGGTGCGCCGGTCCTGCCAGACGATGGCCCGCGCCAGCGGCTCGCCGGTGCGCCGGTCCCACAGCACCGTGGTCTCGCGCTGGTTGGTGATGCCAATGGCGGCCAGGTCCGCCGCCTCCACGCCGGCGTTGCGCAGCGCCTGCCGGCACAGGGTAATGGCGTCGTTCCAGATTTCCGCCGCATCGTGTTCCACCCAGCCGTCCCGGGGAAAGTGCTGACGGAATTCCTTTTGCGCCTGGCCCAGGGTTTCGCCGTCACGGTCGAAAACGATGGCCCGGGAGCTGGTGGTGCCCTGGTCGATGGCGAGAATAAAAGACGACATCATGCCTCCACTGCAATCCATGGTCGGGCCCCGGCCCGGCGCTAGGCCGCGCCGTTGGGCCGGCCCCGTCCCAATACGTGTTGTTCTTGTTGATGCCGGGGCAGGATGACACGGAAGCGCGCGCCGCCCCATTCGCTTTCCCCGACCTGGATGTCACCGCCGTGCCACTCGATGATGCGCTTGACGATGGACAGGCCCAGGCCGTAACCGCCGCTGGCCCGGTGGCGGCTTTTGTCCAGCCGCGCGAACGGTTTGAACACCCGCTCGCGCTGGTGCTCGGGTATGCCCTTGCCGTCGTCGTCCACGTCCAGCACCAGGCAGTCGCCCTCCTCGCGCAGCGTCATGCGCACCCGGGAGGCGGCGTAGCGCAGGGCATTGGTCACCAGGTTCTGCATGATGCGGTGCAGGTAGCGGGGGTCGCCGTCCACGGTCAGGTCCGGGTCCCCTTCCACCTCGATGGCGATATCACCGCGAATGCCATCCAGTTCGGCGGCCAGCTGCTCGCAGATTTCGCGCAGGAACACCGGCTGGAAGTCCACCGTGGGCGTGCCCTCCTCCAGCCGCGCATAGGTGAGGATCTCGTCGATCAGCCGGTCCAGCTGGTCGATGTCCCGGTCCAGGGCATTGAGCTTCTCGCGGCGTTCCTCGGCGGACTCGCAGTCGGCCAGCATCTCCAGGCCGAAGCGCAACCGGGCCACCGGCGTGCGCAGCTCGTGGGACACCGCCCGGGTCATTTCCCGCTGGGCCTCGATCAGCCGGCGGATATGGGCGGTCATGCCATTGAAGGTGGCGGCCACCTGGCCGATGGGGTCATTGCCGCGCACATCCGCGTAGGCGGCCAGGTCACCGGCCCCCAGCCGTTGCACCGCACGCCCCAGGCGCCGCAGCCGGGTCTGCAGCGGGCGCACCTGCAGATAGGTGGACACCGCCACCATCAGCAGCGCCAGCACGCCGGCGATGGCCAGCAGTTGCCAGGGGAAGGGGTCGAACAGGTACATGGGCCCGAGCACCAGCACCCGGGAGGTGGCCTGGTCGCCGCCGTCCACCGGCGCCAGCACGCGCACGCTGGCGTTGCGGCTGGTGCTGTCGGAAAGACTGAACACCACCTCGCCGCGCAGCAGCCGCTGGCGTTGTTCGCCATCCAGCAGCAGGGAGGAGACCGGCTGTATCGCCAGCGGGTAGCCGAACTGTTCGCGCAGCCCGGCCAGGGCCTGGTCGCCGGCGCCCGGTTTGCCCAGGGCGTCCAGCACCAGCCGGGCGGTGGCCCGGGCCTGCTGCTCGGAGAGCCGGCTGAGGCGGGCGCGCAGGAACAGGGGGGAGTCCGGCAACGGGTAGAGCACGTCCACGCTGGTGGCGTCGTCGTCGCGGGCACGCAGCACCACCCGGCCCTCGTCCAGATGCAGCGCCTCCCGGTAGGACAGCCCCAGACCGTCCCGGTTATCCACCGCCACCGGCGCGCCGAACAGGCGGCTCAGGTACAGCGAGCGGGCCTGGCGGCCGGCTTCATCCAGCCCCCGGTAGCCCTCCGCCATCAGGTAGAAGGTCCCTTTGGCCATGCGCTCCCGGTACATCAGCGACCGGTAGTCGTTGACCAGTTCCACGCCGGCATAGGTGAGCGCCCCGATGATCAGAAGAGCCACCAGAATGCCGCCGTAGATACGGACGAAAATGCTGCTCAAGGGGGTGCTCCGGCCAGACCGGCGATCAGCCGGAACTCATTTCCCGCACGAACAGGTAGCCCTTGGAACGTACCGTCTTGATGCGCTTGGGATTCTCCGGATCGTCGCCCACCTTGGGCCGGATGCGGGAAATGCGCACGTCGATGGAGCGGTCCTGGCCGTCGTACTGAATGCCGCGCAGCTTCTCGAAGATGGTCTCCCGGGACAGCACGGTGCCGGCGTTGGAGGCCAGCAGCCAGAGCAGGTCGTACTCGGCGCTGGTCAGGTCCACGGATTCGCCGCGCAGGGTCACTTCGCGGGCGGAGTTGTCGATCACCAGGGCGCCGAACTCCAGGCGCGCCGGGGAACTGTCGCGCTCGTTGTCGGTTTCCACCCGCCGCAGCAGGGCGCGGATGCGGGCCAGCAGCACCCGCGGCTTGACCGGCTTGGCCACGTAGTCGTCGGCGCCCATCTCCAGGCCCAGCACCTGATCCATGTCGTCGGTGCGGGCGGTGAGCATGAGGATCGGGTTCTTGAAGGCACCCCGCACCTCGCGGCACACGGTGAGCCCATCGGCGCCGGGCAGCATCAGATCCAGTACCACCAGATCCGGCTGCTCCGAGCGGATGCGACGGATCGCTTCCTCCCCATCGCTGACCACGGTGACATTGAGGCCGTTGGACTGAAGATATTCACAGGTCAGATCGGCGAGGCGTTCATCGTCTTCGACGATCATGATGGTCGGCGGGTTATCCTGCACGGTGGTCATCCCGTCCTTGTCCTTATCAATTTTATGTATGTGGGCCGTTCGCATCTTTTATACGCATACCGGTGCGCCCCGGCAACCGAAACGGCGCGCCCGCCAAGCACAATATATAGGGTTTGCGGGCCCGGCCCAAGTGCCGTCGGCGGGGTGTTCCGGCTTGCCCACAAAACCCCACAGATTATCCACAGGATTTCCCCAGCCGGAAAGGTTGCAAATGGCCTGTCTCACCTATAACTTGTAGCCGTATCGGGCAGCGACCCCAAGATATTGGGTTTTGGCACCACTTCCCAGGATGCCGGGCCGATTCTTTCCCGCCCCTGGAAAAACGCCGCCGGATCAGCCGCTTACGGCTCCCGCGGACGCCAACGGCCGCCCCGCCCGACCAGAGCACAACGTTTCGGAATACTACATATGGTGTTTGCGCCGCCGGACCGCATTCCCGGCCCCCGCCATCGCCGACCGGAGACCGGCGGCGCACGCACCCGCCAGACGGCAATCGCTAGCGCCGGACACCGTCCGGCACGGCAGCAAACACAAGCACAGCAAAGTACACAGACGGAGAGGGCATCATGCAGACGGATATGAATCGTGATCAGGCCAGCCACGGCGTTCCGGCCGGTGACGATGCGCAGCAGGACGTGGCCGCCACCGCGCCCGGTCAGCTGCGCGTCATCAAGCGCAACGGCAAGGTGGTCTCCTACGATGACGACAAGATCACCGTGGCCATCACCAAGGCGTTCCTGGCCGTGGAAGGCGGCACCGCCGCCGCCAGTTCGCGCATTCACGAAACCGTGGAGCGGCTCACCGAGCAGGTCAGCGCCACGTTCAAACGTCGCATGCCCTCCGGTGGCACCATTCATATCGAGGAAATCCAGGACCAGGTCGAGCTGGCGCTGATGCGCAACGGCGAGCACAAGGTCGCCCGCGACTACGTGCTGTACCGCGACCAGCAGGCCCGCAAACGCGCCGAACGCGCCCGCGATCTGCCCGAGCCCAAGCACAAGGTGGACATGTCCGTCACCATGGAAGACGGCAGCCGCGCGCCGCTGGACATGGCGCGCCTGGAGCACCTGGTGCACGAGGCCTGCCACGGCCTGGAGCAGGTCAGCCCGGACAAGATCATCGCTGAAACCGTCAAGAACCTGTACGACGGCGTCTCCATCAAGGACGTCAACACCTCCATGGTGATGACCGCCCGCACCATGATCGAGATGGAGCCCAACTACTCCCAGGTCACCGCCCGGCTGCTGATGGACAAGATCCGCGCCGAGGCCCTGCAATACCTGGGCGTGGCCGAGCGCGCCAACCAGGAAGAGATGGAAGACCTTTATTCCAAGGCCCTGGCCGCCTACGTGGAAAAAGGCATCGAGTACGAACTGCTGAGCCCGGAACTGGCCGAGTTCAACCTCAACCAGCTGGGCGCCGCCATCGACGGCAAGCGCGACCTGCAGTTCTCCTACCTGGGCCTGCAGACCCTCTACGACCGCTACTTCATCCACCACAAGGACACCCGCATCGAGCTGCCGCAGTGCTTCTTCATGCGCGTGGCCATGGGTCTGGCGGTACGCGAGGAGCAGCGCGAGGAACGCGCCATCGAGTTCTACAACCTGCTCTCCAGCTTCGACTACATGAGCTCCACGCCGACCCTGTTCAACGCCGGCACCCTGCGTCCGCAGCTGTCCAGCTGCTACCTGACCACGGTGCCCGATGACCTGTCCGGCATTTACAGCGCCATCCACGACAACGCCATGCTGAGCAAATTCGCCGGCGGCCTGGGCAACGACTGGACCCCGGTGCGCGCGCTGGGTGCCTACATCAAGGGCACCAACGGCAAATCCCAGGGCGTGGTGCCGTTCCTGAAAGTGGTCAACGACACCGCCGTGGCGGTGAACCAGGGCGGCAAGCGCAAGGGCGCGGTCTGTGCCTACCTGGAAACCTGGCACATGGACATCGAAGAGTTCATCGAGCTGCGCAAGAACACCGGTGACGACCGTCGCCGTACCCACGACATGAACTCCGCCAACTGGATTCCGGACCTGTTCATGAAGCGGGTGATCAACGAGCAGGACTGGACCCTGTTCAGCCCCAACGACGTGCCGGACCTGCACGATCTGTACGGCGAAGCGTTTGAGAAGCGCTACGAAGAATACGAAGCGATGACCCGCGACGGCCGCATGAAGCTCTACAAGCGTCTGCCCGCCATCAACCTGTGGCGCAAGATGCTCTCCATGCTGTTCGAAACCGGCCACCCGTGGTTCACGTTCAAGGATCCGTGCAACCTGCGCAGCCCGCAGCAGCACGTGGGCGTGGTGCACTCCTCCAACCTGTGCACCGAGATCACCCTGAACACCAACAAGGACGAAATCGCGGTGTGCAACCTGGGTTCCGTGAACCTGGCCCAGCACGTCGGCGAAAACGGCCTGGACCGGGACAAGCTGGCCAGCACCGTGAAAACCGCCGTGCGCATGCTCGATAACGTCATCGACATCAACTACTACAGCGTGCCCCAGGCGGAACGTTCCAACATGAAGCACCGGCCGGTGGGCCTGGGCATCATGGGCTTCCAGGACGCGCTCTATAAGCAGGGCTACAGCTACGCCTCCTCGGAAGCGGTGGCGTTCGCCGACCAGTCCATGGAAGCGGTGAGCTACTACGCCATCCAGGCCTCCGCCAAACTGGCCGAGGAGCGCGGCGCCTACCAGACCTTCGACGGTTCCCTGTGGAGCCAGGGCGTGCTGCCGATCGACTCCATCGACATGCTGGTCAAGCAGCGTGGCGAGGAATACTGCCAGGTGGACCGCAGCCAGACCCTGGACTGGGACACGGTGCGCGAGATGGCCAAAAAAGGCATGCGCAACTCCAACGTGATGGCGATCGCCCCCACCGCCACCATCGCCAACATCACCGGCGTGTCGCAGTCCATCGAGCCCACGTACCAGAACCTGTACGTGAAATCGAACCTGTCCGGCGAATTCACCGTGGTCAACCCGTACCTGGTGAACGCGCTCAAGGAGCGCGGCCTGTGGGACAACGTGATGGTCAACGACCTCAAGTACTACGACGGTTCCGTGCTGCCCATCGAGCGTGTTCCCGAGGACCTCAAGGAACGCTTCCGCACCGCCTTCGAGGTGGAGCCGCGCTGGATGGTGGAAGCCGCCAGCCGCCGTCAGAAATGGATCGACCAGGCACAGTCCCTGAACCTGTACATCGCCGACGCCAACGGCAAGAAGCTGGACGTCACCTACAAGATGGCCTGGCTGCTGGGTCTGAAGACCACTTACTACCTGCGCGCCATCGGCGCCACCCAGACCGAGAAGTCCACCATCAATGACGGCAAGCTCAACCGGGTCTCTTCAGGCGCTGAAGGCTCCTCCGGTGGCGGCGACGCCCCGGTCGCCGGCGCCGCCGAGCCGGAGTTCAGCCAGGCGGCGGACGTGCCCCAGGCCTGCTCCATCGACGACCCGGACTGCGAAGCCTGTCAGTAAGGACGCCGGACCCATTAAGGAATGCACTCCGTGACGCCGAGGCGTCACCCTGAAAGAATGGAGAGAATCATGCTCAGCTGGGACGATTTTCATGCACAAGAGACGCCGACCCCCAACCAGCACGGCCGTGCCGGCGCAACGCCGCCGCAATCTGAGTCGGTATCTGAGGAAGCGGCATCTGCACCTCAAGCACCGGCAGAGGGAAGTGCTGCGGATGCAGGAAATGACCACGCAGAACGACAGCCCGGACACGACGAACTGCGAGGAAGCACCGAAGCGGCGCTGACCGACGCGGTGGCCCGCGCCCAGCAGGCGGTGGCCCGCATGGACGCCGCCGAGGGGCTGGCCGAGCTGGAAGGCACCGCCGGCCGTGTGCAGGTCGACGACAAGCGCATGATCAACTGCCGCGCCGACCTCAACCAGCTGGTGCCCTTCAAATACGACTGGGCCTGGCAGAAATACCTGGACGGCTGCGCCAACCACTGGATGCCCCAGGAAATCAACATGAACGCCGACCTGGCGTTGTGGAAGAAGGAAGGCGGCCTCACCGATGACGAGCGCCGCATCGTCAAGCGCAACCTGGGCTTCTTCTCCACCGCCGATTCCCTGGTGGCCAACAACCTGGTGCTCGCCACCTACCGGCTGATCACCAACCCGGAATGCCGCCAGTACATTCTGCGCCAGGCGTTCGAGGAAGCGATCCACACCCACGCCTACCAGTACTGCATCGAGTCCCTGGGCATGGACGAAGGCGAGATCTTCAACATGTACCGGGAAATCCCCTCGGTGGCCAAGAAGGCGCAATGGGGCATTGAGTACACCCGCGAGATTTCCGACCCGAAATTCACCACCGGGACCGTGGAAACCGACAAGGCGCTGCTCAAGAACCTGATCGCGTTCTACTGCGTGCTGGAAGGCATCTTCTTCTACTGCGGCTTCACCCAGATCCTGTCCATGGGCCGCCGCAACAAGATGACCGGCGTGGCCGAGCAGTTCCAGTACATCCTGCGCGACGAGTCCATGCACGTGAACTTCGGCGTCGACGTGATCAACCAGATCAAACTGGAAAACCCGCATCTGTGGGACCAGGGCATGCGTGACAAGGTCACCCAGATGATCCTGGAAGGCACCGAGCTGGAAATCCAATATGCCCGCGACACCATGCCGCGCGGCGTACTGGGCATGAACGCGGCGATGATGGAAGAGTACCTGCAATTCATCGCCAACCGCCGCCTCACCCAGCTGGGTCTGCCCGAGCAGTTCAAGGGCGTCACCAACCCGTTCCCCTGGATGAGTGAAATCATGGACCTGCGGAAAGAGAAGAACTTCTTCGAAACCCGGGTCACCGAGTACCAGGTGGGTGGCGCGCTGAGCTGGGATTGATTCGCTTTCCCTGATCCGCCGCCAAAAAAGAAGGCACGTCACCATCACCGATGGGACGTGCCTTTTTTTTGGCCGCAAAGATTGTAGGAGCGGCTTCAGCCGCGATGCGGATGGCATCGTCGCTGATCGCGGCTGAAGCCGCTCCTACCCCGGGAATCGGGCCGCGTTCAGCCGCCCAACAGCTGGCGGCGATAGGAAACCGGCGTCGCGCCAAACCAGTCCCGGCAGGCGCGGTTGAACACGGACTGCTCCGAGTAGCCCAGCAAGCCGGCGATCTGGCTGGGTTTCAGGTTGGGCTCCAGCAAATACTGGCGGGCCATTTTCTTACGCTCTTCGTCAAGCAACTGCTGGTAGCTGGTGTCTTCCATGACCAGGCGCCGCTGCAAGGTCCGCTTGTGCATGGACAGCTGCGAAGCAATGAGGTCCGCGGTGCATTTGCCGGTGGGCAGCAGCGTATTGATCAGGGCGCTCACCTCCTCGGCCAGGGTGTGGGCATTGGGCGCCTGCTGAGACGCCAGATAACGCTCCGCCAGCTCCCAGGTCTGGTGGTCGGCGCTGGACAGCGGCAGGTCGAACACCGCCTCCGGCAGACAAAATCCGGTCCACTGCTGATCGAAACAAATCCGGCAAGGAAACATGGCCCGGTAGATATTTTGGTTGGCCACCCGTGAATGCTGGAGATGCACGGACAGCGGCCGGAAATCCTCCCCGCACAACAGCTTCAGCACTTGCATGGTGTTGGCCAGGGTCAATTCATGGGCCTGGATGCTGTAGCCGGCGCCTTCGTCATCAATCTGGTACAGCAAGCGCACCCCGGGCCGGCCCTGGAAATGCCCCCGCTCGATGCTCAGCCCCAGCGCCGGACAATGCAGGTACAGATAGCGGGCAATGCTTTGCATTGCCTCCCCGACGGTGGCGGAGCTGCGCGCGATCACTGAAAGCGGGCCGAGAATATCCATGCCCTGATAGGCCGCCAGGCTCATGCCAAAGGTCGGGTCGCCGAGCACCCCGGCGGTATTCTCCAGCAACTCGCAGAAGTGTCTGAACACCAGGAAACCACGATCATCCCGCCGCTCCTCCGGCGGCAGATGGCAGCGGCTCAGCAGAGGCTCCGGCTGCGCGCCCTTGCGTCTTACCTGCTCTTCGTAACCCCACAGGTTGGTGGCTCGAATAAGGCTGGGCATGAAGTTCTCCTGAGGAAGCCCCTGCAACCCTGTCGCGATTCATCAAAAAATTGTCCGGATTCGTCAATATTGTCAAGTCCGCCCTTGGAATAGTGAGGCTTGCACCTGACCGGATTTATAAAAAGGAGAACATCCGATGTCTGACCAACAGCACTTCGACCTCATCATCGTGGGCGCCGGCCTGTCCGGTATCGGCACCGCCTGCCGCGTGGCCGGGGAGTACCCCGATAAATCCATGGCGATCATCGAACGCCGGGAAAACCTGGGAGGCACCTGGGACCTGTTCCGCTACCCGGGCATCCGCTCCGATTCCGACATGGCCAGCTTCGGCTACAACTTCAAGCCCTGGTATTCCGACCAGGTGCTGGCCAAGGGCGCGGATATCCGCGAGTACATCCAGGAAACCGCCCGCGAATTCAATCTCGCCGACAAAGTGCACTATGGGCTGCGGACCCTCAGCGCGGATTGGAGCGATGCGGAACAACGCTGGACGCTGACCACCCTGCACGAGCCGTCCGGCGAAACCCGGGTTTTTACCTGCGACTTTATCGTCAATTGCGCCGGCTACTACCGTTACGACCACGGCTACCGCCCGAGCTTCAAAGGCGAGGAAAATTTCAAAGGCGACATCGTCCACCCCCAGTTCTGGCCGGAGGATCTGGATTACGCCGGCAAGAAGGTGGTGGTGATTGGCAGTGGCGCCACGGCCATCACGGTGGTGCCGGCAATGGCCGGGAAAGCGGCCAGCGTGACCATGCTGCAGCGCTCACCGAGCTACGTTATGTCGGTGCCCGATACCGACAAGATTTCCATGGCGCTGAGCAAGATCCTGCCCAAGGAGAAGGTGTTCGGCATGGCCCGCAAACGCAATATCCTGTTGCAACGCGGCCTCTATCTCGCCTGCGAGCGCTGGCCCCGGGCCATGCGCAAGTTGATGCTTCGCCATATCCGCCGCCAGGTCGGTCCGGATTTCGACATGCGGCACTTTTCACCGAAGTACAATCCCTGGGAGCAACGGCTGTGCGCGGCGCCGGACGGTGATTTCTTCAAGGTGCTGCGCGACGGCAAGGCGACCATCGCCACCGACCACATCGATCATTTTTCCGAGAACGGCATCGTTCTGGAATCCGGCGAGACCCTGGAGGCGGACATCATCGTCACCGCCACCGGCCTGGACGTGCAGCTCATGGGTGGCCTGGAATTGCAGTTGAACGGCGAGCCGGTGGACGTGCCGAAAAAGATGACCTACAAGAGTATTCTGCTTCAGGACGTGCCCAACTATGCCTGGATCATCGGCTACACCAACGCGCCCTGGACACTGAAGTGCGACATCGGCGGGCAATATATCTGCCGTCTTTTCGAGGAAATGAAAAAGCGCGGGGTCAAGGCGGTCCGCCCGGTTGACCACGGCGGCAACCTTACCGATACCGGCATGATGGACGGCTTCGCTCCGGGCTATATCGCCCGTGCCAAGGACCGCATGCCCCGGCAGGGACGGAGCGGCCCCTGGAAGGTCACCATGCACTACGGCAAGGATAAGAAGATGCTGACCCAGGACGCCGTGGACGACGGTTCGCTGCGCTTTGAACCGCCGGCCCGCCGGCCGGCCAAGGCGGCGGCGCCCCTGAAAGCCTCCGCCTGACCGTCCCTTGCGACTCCGGCCTTTTTGAAAAAGGAAACAGGACCATGAACGAGAATAACAAACCACCGGTGGTGCTGATCCACGGTATGTGGAGCGACGGCGACACCCTGCACGAAGTACGCGACGCGTTCTCCGAGCAGGGTTATGAGGTGATCTCGCTGACCCTTCCCAACCACCACACCCGCGAGCAACACACCGAAGCCAGCATCAGGAAGCTGGCCCGCACCAGCCTGCAGGACTACGTGGACTTCCTGGTGACGCGCATCAAGGGGCTGGCCACGCCGCCGATCCTGGTGGGCCACTCCATGGGTGGATTGCTGGCCCAGCTCACCGCCGCCCGGGTGCCCTGCCAGCGGCTGATTCTGCTGTCATCGGCGGCGCCGGCGGGCATCAACGGGATGCATTTGTCGGTGCTTCGCACCCTGGGCTCGAATCTGTTCCTGTTCCCGCTGTGGCGGAAGGTCACCGCTCTCAAGCTGGCCAACATCCAATACGGCGTCGCCAACGCCCAGAGCGACGCCCTGCAGCGGGAAATTTTCGAGCACTGCGGCTACGAATCCGGCCGGGCCACCTTCCAGATCACCCTGGCCTCCTTCACCAGGCACCACTTCGCCTATGTGTCCCCGGAAGACCTGAAATGCCCGATCCTGGTGATCGGCGGCACCGAGGACCGCATTACCCCAATCCAGGTGCAGCGCGGCATCGCCCGGCGCTATGGCCCCCGCTGCCGGCTGGTGGAGATTCCCGGTTGCTGCCACTGGACCGTGGGCGGCCGCTTCTTCGGCGAGATCCGCCAGACCCTGTTCGACTGGCTGGCGGAACACCCCGCCGGCGAGCCCGCCGCCCCCTGAAGCCGGAAAATGGCTGACCCGCCGGGCTCACCGGGCCACTACGCCCAACGGCGGGTTTGTCCCGGCCCGCTTCCTTTGGCACCATTAGCGCATCCATTTGCGGAGGTGCCATGAGCGACCAAGACCACGACGACTACCCGGAGGCATTCCAAGAGGAATACCAGGGGGAGTACCAGGAAGAAGCGAGGGAATTGCTCTCCGCCATCGAACAGGTGGAGGACACCCTTGCGATGATGACCAGCGTGGTGAGCCAGCTCAAGGAACAGGTCACCGCCCACATGGGCGGCGATGACGACACCGTGGAAATGAGCGCGGAGGAATTCCTGGAGCAGTGCGAAAACGTCGAGGGCACCTGGCACTGATACCCCCGCTCCGGCCCGGTTGATGGCGTCCTTGACGAGCAGCACGGGCCCTTATCGCCGGGCGCGCTGGCGATTTTGCCGGTGTCGGCGTATAATCAACCCATTATGAATCCCTTCTTTGCTCGACAACTCCAGCCACTCGCGCATGTCATGCACAGCGAGTTCTGCTGGCGCACCTACCTTTAGATTCTCCGCGACCCCATTCGCAGCCCCTTACCGCTATCGCCCCGGGACCCTTGTTTCCCGGTTACTCGCGGGCTGCCTCCGTCGTAGAGATCCGACTATGAATCCGTGGTTTTTTCTGCTCGCCGCCATCGCCTGCGAGGTGCTTGGCACCAGCTTGATGAAACTGGCCAACGTCGAGGCGCCGTTGCTCGGCCACCTCGCCATGTATGTTCTGATTACCCTGGCCTACTACTTTCTGGCCCGCGCCATGGAGCGCATTCCCCTGGGCATCGCCTACGCGCTGTGGGAGGCCGTGGGCCTGGTGCTGATCGCCCTGGTGGGCGTGGTTGTTTTTTCCGAATCGCTTTCGCCCTGGCAGGCTCTCGGCCTGTTCCTGTTGCTAGGCGGCATCGGCCTGCTCAACGGCGACACCGCGAACCAGGCGGAGGCCAGGTCATGAGCCCGTCACTGATCGCCCTCGGCTGGGTGATGCTGGCCATGGCGCTGGATGTGGTGGCCAATGTCATGCTCAAGTACTCGCAAGGCTTCCGCCGGCGTGCACCGGCTCTGGCCTCACTGGTCTGTGTACTGCTGGCCTTCACCGCCCTGGCCCAGGCGGTACGCCACCTGGATCTGGCGGTGGCCTATGCGCTGTGGGGCGGGTTCGGCATTCTCGCCACGCTTACCGCCGACGCGATATTGTTCAAGCAGGGCCTTGGAATCCGGGGTCTGCTTGGCATCGCCGTGCTGATGAGCGGGCTGATCCTGCTCAAATTCGGCTGATCGTGTCAGCCAATGGCACTGATTGGCTGGCCGGCGCGCACGCCAACGCTCAACACGTTATAGTGGCATACCGCCCCCTTTGGGCTACGCAGCCATTTTCACCCTGTCGCGAGGAGACCCCCTGTTCATGAAAGCGTCGGATCTCTTTGTCCGCGCCCTGGAAGCGGAAGGCGTGGAATACGTCTTCGCCATTCCCGGCGAGGAAAATCTTGATTTGCTGGAAGCCCTGCGCGGTTCCCGTTCCATTCAACTGGTGATCACCCGCCACGAACAGGCCGCCGGCTTCATGGCCGCCACCTATGGCCGGCTCACCGGCAAGGCCTGCGCCTGCCTGTCCACCCTGGGCCCCGGCGCCACCAACCTGGTGACCGCCGCCGCCTACGCCCAGCTGGGCGCCATGCCGATGGTGATGATCACCGGGCAGAAGCCGATCAAGTCCAGCAAGCAGGGGCAGTTCCAGATCATCGACGTGGTCGACATGATGCGACCGCTGACCAAGTTCACCAAACAGGTGGTCAGCGGCGACACCATCCCGGCCCGGGTGCGCGAGGCGTTCCGGCTGGCCCAGGAAGAGCGCCCCGGCGCCACCCACCTGGAGCTGCCCGAGGACATCGCCCGCGAGCATTCCACCATGCCGGTGCTGGAGCCGAGCCTGACGCGCCGGCCGATCGCCGAGGACAAGGCCATCTGCCGCGCCGTGGAAGCCATCAAGGCGGCCCGCAAACCGCTGATCGTGGTGGGCGCCGGCGCCAACCGCAAGCTCACCAGCAAGATGCTGCGCCAGTTCATCGAGAAGCTCGGCATCCCCGCCATCACCACCCAGATGGGCAAGGGCGTGGTGGACGAGACCGGCGCCCACTTCCTGGGCAACACGGCGCTCTCCGACGGGGACTTCGTGCACCGCGCCATCGACGCCGCCGACCTGATCATCAATGTGGGTCACGACGTGGTGGAGAAGCCGCCCTTCTTCATGCAGCCCGGCGGCGCCACCGTGGTGCACATCAACTTCAATTCCGCCCAGGTGGACCCGGTCTACTTCCCGCAGATCGAAGTGGTGGGCGACATCGCCAACAGCCTGTGGCAGTTCAAGGAACGCCTGGAACCCCAGGAGCATTGGAGCTTCGCCGATTTCCACCGGGTCCGCGACGCCCTGCAGAAACACATCGCCGAGGGCGCCCGGGACGACCGCTTCCCGATCCTGCCCCAGCGGCTGGTCCACGAGATCCGCAAGGTCATGCCCAGCGATGGCATCATCGCCCTGGACAACGGCATGTACAAAATCTGGTTCGCGCGCAACTACCCGGCCACCCATCCCAACACGGTGCTGCTGGATAACGCCCTGGCCAGCATGGGCGCCGGCCTGCCCTCCGCCATGGCCGCCAAGATGGTGCACCCGGACCGCCGGGTGATGGCGGTGTGCGGCGACGGCGGCTTCATGATGAACTCCCAGGAACTGGAAACCGCGGTGCGTCTGCGCCTGGATCTGGTGATCCTGATCCTGCGCGACGACGGCTACGGCATGATCAAGTGGAAGCAGAAGCAGATGGACTTCCACGACTTCGGCCTGGACTTCCACAACCCGGATTTCGTCGCCTACGCCAAGGCCTACGGCGCCCAGGGCCACCGCGTGGAAAGCACCGAGGCGCTGGTGACCACGGTGGAGGAATGCTACGCCGCCGGCGGCGTGCACGTAGTCGATGTGGCGGTGGACTACAGCATGAACGACCGCATCCTCAATCAGGAAATCCGCGAACTCAGCAGCAAGGTCTGAGCCCGGCGACGCCGCCCCCCCACGGGGCGGCGTGTTACTTTCCCACCGTCTTTTCCGCCTCCCCGCCCTTTCATAATTTCGACCGATTCCGGTAACCCCTGTTTCATCCGGCACTGCTTAGCTGATGTTCGCTGATCAATTCGAACGAACATCAATGGAAAGGTTTGCCGATGAATACCCCTACTCTCGGAAAGCTGACCGCCGCCATGCTGGCGGCCTTCGCCCTCACCGCCTGTGGTGGCGATAACGACAGCCACAATAATCAAACGCCGCCGGCGCAAGACACCGGCTTCCAGCTGCAACTGCTGCATTTCGCCGATATGGACGGCGCCACCGGGGCGCTGCAGAACGTGCGTCCGTTCTCCGCCGTGCTCGCCGCTCTGCGCGCCACCCACCCGGACCACACCCTGGTGCTCAGCTCCGGCGACAACTACATCCCCGGCCCCCGTTACTTCGCCGCCAACGACGATGCCATGAACGCGGTACCCGGGGTGGCGGTGGCCGGCAACGGCCGCGCCGATATCGCCATGCTCAATGCCATGGGCCTGCAGGCCAGCGCCGTGGGCAACCATGATCTGGACGGCGGCACCGGGGAATTCGCCACCATCATCGGCGCCGAGGGCAACTACTCCGGGGCCGGCTTCCCCTACCTGAGCGCCAATCTGGATTTCAGCGCGGATGCCAATCTCAGCGGCCTGGTGCAGCAGAACGGCCAGCCCCTGAACAGCATCCCCAACGGCCTGGCCGGCTACGGCACCCTGGAAGTGGCCGGCGAGCGCATCGGCGTGATCGGTGCCTCCACCCCGTCCCTGGGCAACATCACCAGCACCGGCGACATCACCGTGCGCCCGGGCAGCGGCGGCGTACCGGCGCTGGCCGCGGAACTGCAACCGGCGGTGGACGCCCTCACCGAGGACGGCATCGACAAGATCATCCTGCTCGCCCACATGCAGACCATCGGCATCGAGAAGGAACTGGCCACCCTGCTGGAGGGCGTGGACATCATCGTCGCCGGCGGTTCCAACACCCTGCTCGCCGACGACAATGACCGCCTGCTGGAAGGCGACAGCGCCGCCGACGACTACCCGCTGAGCTTCACCTCCGCCGCCAACGAACCGGTATTGGTGGTCAACACCGACGGCGACTACAAGTACGTGGGCCGCCTGGTGGTGGAGTTCGACGACAACGGCGTGCTCATCACCAACCGCCTGGACGCCTCGGTGAACGGCGCCTACGCCGCCGACGACGCCATGGCCAGCCAGCTGCAGGGCACCGTCAACAGCGATGTGGACACCATCGCCACCGCCCTGGAGGAAGTCCTCGCCGAGCGGGACGGCAATATCCTCGGCCGCACCAGCGTCTACCTGGATGGCCGCCGTGGCCAGGTGCGCACCCAGGAAACCAACCTGGGCAACCTGACCGCCGATGCCAACCTGTGGACCGCCCGCCAATACGACGCCACCGTGCAAATCTCGATCAAGAACGGCGGCGGCATCCGTGACGATATCGGCTACTTCAGCTACCCGCCGGGCTCCACCTCCGAGGACGAGCTGGAGTTCTACCCGCCCGCCGCCAACCAGAGCGCCGGTAAGGAAGAAGGCGACATCTCCCAGTTCGACCTGGAAGGCTCCCTGCGCTTCAACAACAGCCTGACCATCGGCGACGTCACCGCCCGGGAGCTGTACCAGTTGCTGGAACACGGCGTGGCCAAGGTGGAAGGCAGCGCCGGCCAGTTCCCGCAGGTGGCGGGTCTGCGCTTCAGCTTCGACCCGGCGCGCCCGGGCCTGCGCAGCCAGGCCAACGGCGACGATATGGACCAGCCCGGTGAGCGGGTACGCAGTCTGGCGGTGGTGGACGACAGCGGCGCGGTGATCGACACCGTGGTGCAAAACGGTGAGCTGCAAGGCGACCCCAACCGCACCTTCCGCCTGGTCACCCTGAGCTTCCTGGCCACCGAAAACGCCAGCAACGGCCTGGGCGGCGACGGCTACCCGTTCGACTTCCCGGTGGAAAACCGCATCGACCTGGAGGATGAAGCGGTGTCCGGCCCCAACCAGGCCACCTTCGCCGCCCCCGGCACCGAGCAGGACGCCCTGGCGGAATATCTGATCGCCAGCTTCGACGCCAGCTCCCCCTACGCCGAAGCGGAAACCGACACCGATCAGGACCTGCGCATCCAGAACCTGGCCGACCGCAACGACACCGTGCTGCCCTGAGCAACCGCGAACAACAACAACCCGAACCCACCTCAAGGGCGCCTCCAGGCGCCCTTTTTTTATGGTTCATGGTTCCGCTCCCTCGCAGCGGAACGCAGGTGCGACTTGTAGGAGCGATTTGTAGGAGCGACTGTAGGAGCGACTTCAGTCGCGATGAAGATGGCGCGGGGGTTGATCGCGGCTAAAGCGGAGTGCCGCCCAGCCGCTCCTTGTGTCTTTCCA
>NZ_VCQT01000008.1 GCF_005938655.1 Alloalcanivorax gelatiniphagus | reverse complement strand
GCTTGCCTGATTGTTAAAGAGCGTTGGAAGCGTTTTGCTTCCCGACCGGGCCGCTGCTGCTTGGCTGCGTCCGCCGTCGTTGTGGGAGCGCATTCTAGGGATTTGCGGAGAGGCGTCAACACTTTTTTCATCACTGATTCATCAAACGGTCAGAACTTGAGCATGACGATGAAAAAAGCAGCTTTCCCGGGCAAAACCGCTCATTTTCCAGGCAAAAACCGTCCTCGCAATCGATAGCCCACCAGCACCAGGGCCACCGCCAGAAACGCCAGCGATTCGCCGAAACCGGATTTCTGCACCCAGAACTGATGAATCAGTGCCAGGGGCAGGGCCAGAAAGATCAGTCTATGCAATTTCACCCACCGCTTGCCCATCCGCCGGCGCGCCTTGCGGGTGCTGGTCAGCGCCAGCGGCCATAGTGCCAGCCAGGCGGCGGCGCCGACGATGATATAGGGGCGTTTGCTCAGCTCGGTGGCCAGCCGGCCCGGGTCCCAGCCCAGGATCAGGGTCGCCCAGGCGAGAAAATGCAGGCTGGCGTAGATGAACATCCACAGCCCGAAGGTGCGCCGCCAGATCACCAGCGCCGGGATATTGAGCAGCCGGGCCGCCGGGCGCATGGTCAGGCACACCAGCAGCAGCACCAGCGCCCACCAGCCCAGGGCATTGACCAGCGCCGCCACCGGGTCCGGCCCGCTGCCGCCAGTGACGCCCTGCCACAGCACCCAGGCCAGCGGCAGCGCCCCCAGCGGCCAGGCAATCCAGGTCCAGCTCTTGGGGTTCACACTGTTCGCCGCCGCCATCAGTAGTTCTTTCTCAGATCCATGCCCTTGTAGAGCCCGGCCACCTGGTCATAGCCGTTGAACAGCTCGGTGGGCCGCCAATTGGGGTTGAACAGGGAGTTGGGCAGGCGGCGCTCCCGGGACTGGGACCAGCGCGGGTGATCCACCTCCGGGTTCACGTTGGCGTAGAAACCGTATTCCCGGGGCGCCAACAGGTTCCAGGTGGTCGCCGGGCGCTGCTCCGTGAATTCGATGCGCACGATCGATTTGATCGACTTGAAGCCGTACTTCCAGGGCACCACCAGCCGTAGCGGCGCGCCGTTCTGGTTGGGCAACGTGCGCCCGTACAGGCCGATGGCCATCAGCGTCAGGGGGTGCATGGCCTCGTCCAGGCGCAGTCCCTCCCGGTAGGGGAAGTCGATGCCGGTGAACGGCGAGTCCACCCCCGGCATCTGCTTGGGGTCGGCCAGGGTGGTGAACGCCACGTAGCGGGCCTTGCTGGTGGGCTGCAGTTTCTTCAGCAGCGCCGCCATGGGGATGCCCACCCAGGGGATCACCATGGACCAGGCTTCCACGCAACGCAGGCGGTAGATGCGCTCCTCAACCGGCAGACCCTTGAGCAGGTCCTCCAGATCAAAGGTGCCGGTGCGTTCGGCGGCGCCGGCCACGGTGAACTGCCAGGGATTGGTCTTCATACGGTGGGCATTGGCCGCCGGGTCGTCCTTGCCGGTGCCAAACTCGTAGAAGTTGTTGTATTGGGTGACGTCGTCGAAGGGGGTGAGCTTTTCGTCGGTGCTGGGCACACCGTCCTTGGCGCCGGCTACCTGCTGGCGCAGCCAGGCCGGGCGGGCGTCGTCCTCGGCGACCGGATCGACGGCGCGGGCCCAGGACGGGGTGGCGGCGAACAGTCCGGCCAGCCCGCCCAGAATCATCAGTTCCCGGCGCTTAAGATAGACGGATTCCGGGGTGATTTCGGAGCTTTTCGGCTCATTACGGTGACGTTTGCGAATCAGCACGGCTCGTTCTCCTGGTCGGTTATTCCGTTAGAGAGGCGAGCCGCGCTTTTGTTACACGGACTTCTTGCGCAGCCGCCAAAGGTTCAACAGCAGGCCGGTGACAACGTAGACCACCGCCACGGTAAGCAGCACCAGCGGCGGGTCCAGGAACACGATGGCGAAGGCCACGATCACGCCCAGCAGCACCTTGAAGGGCACCCGCCCAATGTGAAACTCCTTGAACGAGTGGTAGCGCACCGAGGACACCATCAGCAAACCCGCGCCGGCCACCGTAAAGGCTACCAGCCAGGAGATGTCGTTTCCGTCAACGCCGCGGCTGGCGCCCAGCCACACCAGGGTGGCCACCAGGCCGGCGCCGGTGGGACTGGGCAGGCCGATAAAGAACCGCTTGTCGGTGCTTTCCGCCTGAACATTGAAACGGGCCAGCCGCAACGCGGCGCAGGCCAGGTAGATGAAAGCGGCCATCCAGCCGAACTTGCCCAACTCGGTCAGCCCCCAGGAATAGGCCACCAGCCCCGGCGCCACGCCGAAGGCCACGCAATCCGAGAGCGAGTCGTACTCCGCCCCGAACTTGCTCTGGGTGTTGGTCAGTCGCGCCACGCCGCCGTCCAGGCCATCCAGAATGCCGGCCACGATGATGCCCACCGCGGCGGCCTCGAACAGGCCGTTCATGGCCGCCACGATGGCGTAGAAGCCGGCGAACAGGGCACCGGTGGTGAACAGGTTGGGCAGCAGATAGACGCCCTTGTGGCGGGCGCCGGTGCGTTCGGCTTCCACCACCTCGAAGGCGTCGGGCGCGCGGTCGCCGGTCTCTTGGGAACGGTCTTGAGGGTGGTCCTGATGCTCGGCCATGTTTGCTCACGGTAATGGGCGTTGCCGATAGTCTACCCCAGGGGCCGGACGCAAAAAACGCGCCCGGGGGCGCGTTTTTGCAAAGCTTTAGACCGCCGGGTGGCGGCAAGGCTTCAGTTCTTGGACTTGTCGACGATCTGGTTGGCCTGAATCCAGGGCATCATGTTACGCAGACGCTCGCCCACTTGCTCGATGGGGTGCTCGGCATTCTGGCGGCGACGGGCGGTCATGCTCGGGTAGTTGAGGCCACCTTCGCTGATGAACATCTTGGCGTATTCGCCGCTCTGGATGCGCTTGAGCGCATTGCGCATGGCTTCGCGGGACTGCTCGTTGATGATCTCCTTGCCGGTGGTGTATTCACCGAACTCGGCGTTGTTGGAGATCGAGTAGTTCATGTTGGCGATGCCGCCTTCGTACATCAGGTCGACGATCAGCTTCAGTTCGTGCAGACACTCGAAGTAGGCCATCTCCGGCGCGTAACCGGCTTCCACCAGGGTCTCGAAACCGGCTTTGACCAGCTCCACGGTGCCGCCACACAGTACCGCCTGCTCGCCGAACAGGTCGGTTTCGGTTTCGTCCTTGAAGGTGGTTTCGATGATGCCGGTACGGCCGCCACCGATGCCACAGGCGTAGGACAGCGCCAGGTCCTTGGCCTGACCGGAGGCGTCCTGGAAGATGGCGATCAGATCGGGAATGCCACCGCCACGGGTGAACTCGGTGCGCACGGTGTGGCCCGGTGCCTTGGGCGCCACCATGATCACGTCCAGATCCTTGCGCGGCACGATCTGGTTGTAGTGGATGCAGAAGCCGTGGGCGAATGCCAGGGTGGCGCCCTGCTTCAGGTTCGGCTCGATTTCGTTCTGGTAGATGGCGGACTGGTTCTCGTCCGGGGCCAGCACCATTACCACGTCGGCGGCTTTTACCGCTTCCGGCACGCTTTTCACGGTGAGGCCGGCGCCTTCCGCCTTGGCGGCGGAGGAGGAACCTTCACGCAGTGCCACCACGACGTCGACACCGGATTCCTTCAGGTTATTGGCGTGGGCGTGGCCCTGGGAGCCATAGCCGATGATGGCCACTTTCTTGCCCTGGATGAGGGAAAGGTCACAATCCTTATCGTAGTAGACTTGCATGGTGTTGCCCCGAATGCTGGTGAATGAACGCTGGTGAATAAATCAAGGGCCCACACCTTAGGCCATGCCCGGCGTTGCGTAAAATGATATATTCGCAACACAGCATGCCGATTTCCGGAACACACCCATGGACACCCGCCCCCTCCGCCTGTTTCTGGCCCTGGCCGAGACCCTGCACTTCGGCCGCGCCGGCGACCGTTGCCATATGAGCCCCTCGGCGGTGAGCCGCACCATCCGCCAATTGGAGGACGAACTGGGCGTGACCCTGTTCCTGCGCGATAACCGCAGCGTGAGCCTGACCCGGGAGGGGCGGCGTTTTCAGCAGTACGCCCGGGAGGCGCTGGCGCAGTGGGACAGCCTGCGGCATTCCATGCAGGAAAGCGGCCGCGTGCTGCAGGGCGAGCTGAGCCTGTATTGCTCGGTGACCGCCAGCTACAGCTTTCTGTACGACATTCTCAGCCGCTTCCGCGTCGACTACCCGGGTATCGAGATCAAGCTGCATACCGGCGACCCGGCCCAGGCCATGGACCGGGTGCTCACCGGCCGCGAGGACATCGCCATCGGCGCTCGCCCGGACGGTGCCCTGCCCCGGGGACTGGCGTTCCGGCCGATCCTGCGCTCGCCGTTACTGTTCATCGCGCCCAGCGATCAGCCCCGGCTCGCAGAGGCACTGTCCGGCCCGGCCCGGGCGGAGGCCTGGCGCGAGGTGCCAATGATTCTGTCCGAACAGGGCCTGTCCCGGCAGCGTCTGGATCAGTGGTTCCGCACCCTCGGGGTGACGCCGCGCATCTATGCCCAGGTGAGCGGCAACGAAGCGATTGTCAGCATGGTGAGCCTGGGCTTCGGCGTGGGGGTGGCGCCGCGCATCGTGCTGGAGCGCAGCCCCCTGGCGGAACGCACCCGGGCGTTGCAGGTCACCCCCGCCCTGGCGGATTACGAGGTGGGCTTGTTCACCCGGGAAAAACGCCTGGCCGACCCGGTGATCCAGGCGCTCTGGTCCCAGCCGCGCTGAGACCGGGGATCAGGACGGGTCGGTGAACAGGCTGCTGGTGGAGGGGTCCGCCAGGGACTGCAGAATGGCGCGGCTGACCAGGGTGCATTTAACGCCGTTGACCAGCCGGTAGGCGCCGTCATAGGGCGGGAACCAGAACGCGCGGATCTTGCGTTCCACGTCGTCGCCGTCGCGCACTTCCTTCATGGCTTCCATCTCCGCCCGGCTCACATAGCGGCCGCCGGTATTGGGAGTGGTGGGCAGCGGCGCCGGGTCCGCCAGCAGACGCGCGGTGACCGATTCGAACTGGGCCAGCAGCCGGGGCTGGGATTTGGCTTCCAGGCTGCGCGCGGTTTCGTGCTCCCGGTCCACCGGAAACGACTGCACCTGGATGATCTCGCCGGTGTCGATGTCCTCGTCCACATAGTGGGCGCTCACCGCCCAGTCCGGCCGGTCCTCGAGAATCGCCAGGTTGTAGCCGGCGGTGCCCTTGTACTCAGGCAGCGGCGCGGGATGGAAATTAATCACGCCCCGGGCGCAGTGATCCAGCAGCGGCCGGCGGATCTTCTGCCAGTAGAGCATGGACAGCCCCAGGTCCACTTGCAGCTCGCCGGCGGCCACCTTCGCCTCCATGGTGTCCCGG
Source organism: Alloalcanivorax gelatiniphagus (assembly GCF_005938655.1). Lineage (GTDB taxonomy): Bacteria > Pseudomonadota > Gammaproteobacteria > Pseudomonadales > Alcanivoracaceae > Alloalcanivorax > Alloalcanivorax gelatiniphagus. The sequence goes on along the minus strand of NZ_VCQT01000008.1, from coordinate 92,829 downwards.
TCGAGAATCGGCACGCCGGCGGCGCGGGCCACGTCGCTGGTGGGCGACACCGACAGATGGCTGTCGGTGATCACACCCACTACCTGCACGTCGTCGCGGGCCAGCAGCCAGCGCAGTGCCTCGGCGGCCACCGGCTTGCGGCCCATGAACAGTACCTTGGTCCTGGAAGCATCCCGGGTCATGGTTCGTCGTTCCCCTGAAAATAGTCGGTGGTGGCGTGGCCGTCCTTGGCGACCCCGTCGCGTTTCAGCACGGCGGTCACGGTGCGCGCCAGGATACGCAGATCCAGCCACAGGCTGTGATGATCCACGTACCAGACATCGAGATCGAATTTTTCCTGCCAGGTGATGTTGTTGCGGCCGTTGACCTGGGCCCAGCCGGTGACGCCGGGCCGCACTTCGTGACGGCGGCGCTGGTGGGCGTTGTACAGCGGCAGGTAACTCATCAGCAGCGGGCGCGGGCCCACCAGGCTCATGTCGCCGCGCAGCACATTGATCAGCTCCGGCAGTTCGTCCAGGCTGCTGTCGCGCAGAAAGCGGCCGAACGGCACCAGCCGTTCCGCGTCCGGCAGCAACTCGCCATTGCCATCGCGGGCGTCGGTCATGGTGCGGAATTTCATCATCTCAAACGGCTTGCCGTGCAGGCCCGGCCGGGTCTGGCGGAACAGCACCGGCGCCCCCAGCTTGACCCGCACCAGCACCGCCAACACCAGCAGCAGCGGCGACAGCACCAGCAGCGCGCTGCCGGATACCAGCACATCAAGCAGCCGTTTAATCATGATCGCTCTCCTTCACCGGTGCCTGCCCGCGGGTCACCCAGGCGACGAAATCACGGCCCAGATCATCACGGCTGAAGCGGGCCCGGGCCAGCGCCAAGGCCGCTTCACCCCGGGCGGCCAGAGCCGGGCGATCATCGGCGGCGACCTCCAGGGCGTCGGCGAACGCCGCCGGGTCTTCCGGTGGCACCGCGAACCCGCAACCGGCTTCCTCGATCATCGAGGCCAGCCAGCCCGGATAGTTGTTGAGCACCGGCAGGCCGGCGGAGAGGTAGTCGAAGAACTTGTTCGGCGAGGTGCCGTAATAAAACGCCGGCACATTGGCGAGGATCTGCATGCCCAAGTCGGCGGCGGCCATCAGGCCGGCCAGGTCCGCCTTGCCCACCGGATCATGGAACACCATGGCGCCGCCCTGGGCGGCGTCCAGCTTTTCCCGATGGGCGCGGTCGATCAGCGCCGGCTTGCGCATGCCCTGCCCCACCAACACCAGCTTGATGTCCTGGCGCCCCCGGCGGCGCAACTCGGCGGCGGCGTCGAGCACCGCTTCCAGCCCGTTGGCCATGCCGTGGGTGCCGGTGAAAATCGCCATCAAGTCCTGTTCGCCCACGCCCTCCGGGCGCCAGGGCTTGCCGGCGTTGCCGAAGATGCGGAAGTCACAGCCGTTGGGGATCATGGCGATGCGTTCGTCGGCGATGCCGCGACGGCGGATGCCCTCCGCCATGCCCGGCGACAGCGCCACCAGCCGCTGGGCGGAATGGTAGGACAGCCACTCCAGCGCGCTCATCAGTGTCAGCACCAGCGGGTTGCGGATCACCCCCATGGCCTTGGGCAACTCCGGCCACAGGTCGCGCACCTCGAACACGAACGTTTTGCCGCGCAACCAGCGCGCCACGATGCCGGGGATACCCGCGGTCAGCGGCGTGCTGGTGGCGAACACCACGTCGTAGCGCCGGGTCAGCGCCACCGCCACGCTGCGCAGGGCGAACAGCAGGAACAGGCCGGCGCGCTTCACAAAGCCGTCCGAATTGGCGTAGGCGAGATTGAATTCGAGCACTTGAATGCCGTCCACCCGGCCCTCCCGGCGCCCGCGCCGGAACGGCCCGTCCAGCCCGGTTTGCCCGCCGTGATAAGAGCCGCACACCATGGTCACCTGATGCCCGGCTTCGACCAGCCGCCGCGCCATCTCATAGGAACGGGTGCCGGCGGAGCCGCCGGGGGTGGAAAAATGCTGGTGAAAATACAAAACCTTCATTCCGGAAACGCCCACTCCGTGGTCAATGTGCCCGCCTCGCCGATTTCGACTTCCACTACCGGCAGCGGGGTTTTGCGACTGTAATAGCGGGACTCCCAGCCTTCCGCCAGGCGTCGCCCCAGCACCGGCACGGTGGCCTCCACGGTCAGCACCCGCCGCCCGCACACCAGGCTGCGGTCGTCCCGCCATTGCCAGTCGCCCGGCGGCAGGCGCCAGCGCAGCACCGCCCGCTGGCGGAAACCGGCGACCCGGTCCACCACGGTCAGACGGTTGGGCGTGACCAGCGCCGTGCGATGATGCTCCGCGCCCCGCCAATCCCGATAGCCGGCGGCCATGGTCACGCCACCGGGCTCTCCGCTTTCCTCCGGGCCCTGTAGCCCGGAGGCCGATGGCCAGGCGCCGAACAGAAAGCGACCCAGCCGGGGCATCTGATCGCGGCCGTCGAACTGCACCGTATTGTGGGCGGCGGCGCCGGGAAAATAGCCATTCCAATCGGCGCCGTCATCCCCGGCCGGGTTGTAACTGTAGGTGCCGGCATCGCGCAGCAGGTTTTCGCCGTGCAGCCACAGATCCAGATGGAGCAAATCGCTCTGCGCCGGCCGGAAACGAAAGCGCGGGTAACGCAGCAACGCCAGCACGCCGCCGGTGCGCGCCACCAGATAGCCGCCGTCCGGGTAACGCACGCTGCGCCCCCAGGGCTGATGGCGGGCCGGCGGCGGCAGATCCAGCCAGGCCAGCACCTCGTCCGCCGCCGGACAATCGGTGTAGGCGCGAGCGTCGGCGAACAGGGCGGTGGCCAACTGCACGGACGGGCGGAAATCCCGGTAATCGGTGTCCGTCAGCGGCACAAAGCGGGCCCCGTCGTTGGCGCCCAGATTGGGCGCGTCCCCGGTGCCCGGGTCGGTCAGATTGCCGAGCCAGGCGGTGGCCGCCCGGGCGCGCCGCAGGAAGCGGTCGGAAAACGGCCGCCGCCCCAGCGCCCGGCGCCAGCGTTCGGCCATGCTCAAGGTGTCCAGCAACACCCGGTGGTAGGTCACCGAGTGCTGGCTGAAGCTGCCGTCCTCGCCGATCAGGCGCGCCGCCCGGTTTTCCAGCCAGCGCCGTCCGCGCCGCTCCCAGGCGGCGCCACCTGGCAGCCCCAGATCCGCCAGCCAACTGCCGCCCACGAACAGGGCGGCGGCCTCGGAGGTGCCATGGTTGTTGTCCTGGGCCAGCGCGTAATGAAGCGTGGGGGCGATGCGCGTCAGATGGGCGGCGATCAGCGCCGGCAGCCCCGGCTCCGGCGCCGCCACCTGCTCAAGCATCAGCGCCGCCATGGCCAGATGGAGCACACGAATGGATGCTTCCTGGCCGCATTTCCAGTTGGGGCCGAACCAGGGCGGATTGGCCCGCGCCGCATCCGCCAGCCAATGATTCAGACGTTCCAGGGCCCGCTCGCGCTGATCCTGATCCGGCGCCGCCAGGGCCTGCTGGGCCGCCGCCAGCACCCAGTCGTAGCGGGACGCTTCCCAGACGCCCTTGATGTCCCCCACCCCGGCATCGAAATCGCCGATCTTCCACCAGGGGCGGTCCGGGTCCGCCACCGCCTTGCCGGTGATCAGGCTGCGCGACCACCGCGGCGGCGTCGCCATGGCGCCCTCCCAGGGCGGCAGGCGCAAGCCGAACGCCTCCGGCCAGAGGTACCAGCCCTGACGCGGCGTCAGCTCCGGGCGCGGATGCTCCGGGGCACGGAAAAACGGCCCGGCCACCGCCGCCGGTGGCCGCCGCACCGCCCGGTTAACGCCGCAGCGCACGCTCAACCGGTAGAGCAGCACCCGGGCGATATTAAGAGGGCCAAGCGCCCAGGCGGTGCGCAGCAAAAGAAGGCTTCGATGGCGGCTGTTCAAAACCACAGCTCCTGTATTTCGGCGGGAAACCGCACCAGCATGGCAATCAGCATGGACGTCAGCACCAGACCGCTGATCGCCGCCTGGCCCAACAACTCCCTGGGCGCCAGATGATCATGCAGCTGAGAGAGCATGACCAGGTTCTTGATCAAGGTATAAAGCACCTGGCAGACCACGATCTGCGCGACATAGTGGCGCAACTCACCCACGCCCCAGGCTTTCAGAATCAACAGAATAAAAACACCGATCACCGAGACGGCCAGCCCCGCCAGCGCCGGTGCGCGAACCCGCTTCACCGACACGGACAGGTTCGCCAGCATCAGAGAGGAGGCCGCGTACAGGATACTCATAAAGAGCGCGGACAGGAGCAGGAACTCCAGGTCATCGAAGGACACCCCCAGCCAGACCGCCAGCAACGGCTGCCCGACCGCCAGAAACGCAACGAAGCCGAGCACCGAGGCCAGGGCCAGTGTCAGCGAGCCTTTCCAGGCCAGTGCCTGAAACGCCCGGGACTGATTATCAAAATGCAGGGACGAGCGGGTACCCAGCGACGCATTGAAGGAAATAAAGAAACCGCGCGTGAAATTATTCAGTTGCAGAAACACGCCGTACAACGACAGGGAGCGGGGGCCGACGGCGCCGTGCAACAGAACCTGGGGCGCGGTGATGATCAAGGCATAGCTCAGACTGTTCAGGCTGAGCCAGGCATTCAGTGAGAAAATTTCCCGAAAGTAGACACCACGAAAACGGCCGTCGGAGCGCAATGTTTTTTGCGGATCGGCCAGTGACGAAAAACGCGCACTGACGATGGCATAAATCAAAAGTTGTTCCGCCGCCAGCACCGCGCAATAGAGAAAAACGCCGAGGGAATCGGCCGCGTACAACGCCACCACCGCCACCACCTTGCACAGGGAGGCAACGATCAATGCCTTGAAATGCAGGTCCAAACGGTCCATGGCATACAGAGCGGCGTACTTGGGAATGGCCAGTAAGGTGAAGATCAGGCCGGCCATGGAAACCAGCAATTCCGCGCGCAGGGGTGAACTGCTGAAGGCGGCGAACAGCGCACTGCCGGCCAGAAAAAAAACGCCGATACCGAGCAAACCGCGACGCGCCGTGGTGTACAGATCCGCCGCTTTGGCCGATTGCTTCTGGTTCTCGATCAGCAGTCGGGATAACGCCACCACGGCGCCGCTTTGAATCACCAGCACCAAAGACAACACACTGAGCGAGGTGGCGACGATCCACCATTCATCCAGACCAATGGCCTGAACACCCAGCCCCACGGTGAAGAAAGAAACACCGATTTGCGCAAGACGGCTCAGCACGCTGAACGAAAGATTACGGGCCAGAATGCCCCTTGAATTCGGGTCCGGCCCGGGTCTCATGCGGGTGCCGATGCCCATAGACCGCAGGCGTCGATGCAGCATTTTCCGTCCAGGCGGGCCTGATCCAGTCCCCGGAAAGAGCGATGACCGACCAGCGCCACCGCGATATCGGCTTGCGCCAGGGCCTCATCCGCCGACACCAGCCGAACGCCGTGGTCGACCAGTTCCTTGGGCAGGGCCGTGATATTGGGCTCCACCGCGAGCAGGCCGCCCGGGTGCACCCGGGCCACCCGGGTGGCGATTTCCAGGGCCGGGCTTTCGCGCAGGTCGTCGATGTCCGGTTTGAAGGCGAGGCCGAAGAAGGCGATGGTCAGGTCCGTGGCGCGGGCCTGGGGGCGGCTCTGCAGGAGGTCCGCCACGGCCACCTTGATCTTTTCCACGACCCAGTCGGGTTTGCCGCTGTTGACCTCGCGGGCGGCGCGGATCAACCGGGCCTGCTCCGGGGTCTGGCTGACGATGAACCAGGGGTCCACGGCGATGCAGTGGCCGCCCACTCCGGGCCCCGGCTGAAGAATATTGACCCGGGGGTGGCGGTTGGCCAGCCGGATCAGTTCCCACACGTCGATGTCCAGTTGCTCGGCGATAATCGACAGTTCGTTGGCGAAAGCGATGTTCACGTCGCGGAACGCATTCTCGGTGAGCTTGGCCATCTCCGCGGTGCGCGCGGTGGTCAGCAGGCAGTCGCCGCGCACGAAACAGCGGTACAGGTCACCGGCGGCCCGGGCGCAGGCCGGGGTCATGCCGCCGATGATCCGGTCGTTCTCGATCAGTTCGTGCATGATACGGCCGGGCAGCACCCGTTCCGGGCAGTGGGCCACGCGAATGTCGGCCTGCTCCCCGGCGTGCTGGGGAAAGCTCAGGTCCGGTCTCGCCTCGGCCAGCCAGGCGGCCATCTGTTCGGTGGCGCCCACCGGCGAGGTGGATTCAAGAATCACCAGGTTGCCTTTGCGCAGCACCGGCGCCACCGACCGGGCCGCTTCACGGATATAGGTCAGATCCGGTTCCGGCACCGCCGCCGGATCGGCCTGCCGCTTGAAGGGGGTGGGCACCGCGATCAGAAACGCATCCGCCGGTTCCGGTTCCGTGGTGGCGTGCAGATAGCCTTCCTTGACCGCCGCGTGCACCGCGATGTCCAGTTCCGGCTCGACGATGTGAATCTCACCCCGGTTGATGGTGTTCACCGCGTCCCGGTTCACGTCCACGCCGATCACTTTCTTGCGGCGGCCGGCAAACACAGCGGCGGTGGGCAGGCCGATGTAGCCCAGGCCAACCACACAGACAGTTTGGAATTCCATGGATCAGGGTTCCTCGGCGAGAAAATCGGCGATGCGGCGGGCGGCCTGGCCGTCACCGTAGGGGTTATGGGCCAGGCTCATGGCTTGCCAGGCGACGGCGTCGGTGAGCAAGCGGTCGGTTTCCCGGAAAATCGCCGCCTCGTCGGTGCCCACCAGTTTCACGGTGCCGGCCTCCAGGGCGTCGGGCCGCTCGGTGGTGTCGCGCATCACCAGCACCGGCTTGCCCAGGGACGGAGCTTCTTCCTGGATGCCGCCGGAGTCGGTGAGAATCACCCGGGCGTTGCTCATCAGCCACACGAACGGCAGGTAATCCTGGGGTTCGATCAGGTGCACGTTGGCGCGGTTGCCCAGCAGCCGTTTCACCGGCTCCTGGACGTTGGGGTTCAGGTGCACCGGGTACACGAAGTCGGTGTCCGGGTGGGCGTCGGCCAGCCGCGCCACCGCCTGGCAGATCCGCTCGAAGCCGCCGCCGAAGCTCTCGCGCCGGTGGCCGGTGATCAGCACCATCGGCCCGGCCAGACCGAACGGCAGGCGCTCGGCGAGTTCCGCCCGCAGCGCCTGGTCCTGATCCAGCCGCGCCTTCACCCACAGCAGGGCGTCGATCACGGTGTTGCCGGTGGTGAGGATGGTGGCCGGGTCCACGCCCTCGGCGAGCAGGGCGTCGCGGGCGGTGCCGGTGGGCGCGAAGTGGGCCCGGGCCAGCACGCCGGTAAGCTTGCGGTTGGCTTCTTCCGGCCAGGGGGACAGCAGGTTGCCGGTGCGCAGCCCCGCTTCCACGTGGCCCACCGGAATTTTTTCATAGAACGCCGCCAGGGTGGCGGCCAGGGTGGTGGTGGTGTCGCCGTGCACCAGCACCATGTCCGGTTGCTCGGCACGCAGCACCGGGCCGAGCCCGAGCAGGATGCGGGAAGTGATGTGGTGGAGGTCCTGACCCGGCGCCATGATGTCCAGATCGTGGTCGGGGGTAATGGCGAACAGCGCCAGCACCTGGTCCAGCATTTCCCTGTGCTGCGCGGTGACACAGACCCGGCTTTCAAAGCGGGCGTCATCCTGCAGCGTTTTCACCACCGGCGCCATCTTGATCGCTTCCGGCCGGGTGCCGAACACGCAGAGAATCCGTTTTACGCTCACTGACTGGGTCCTTCTGTCCTACCCCACGGGGGAGCGTTCATTTTAGCCAGATACGACAAACCCCGCACACGGCAGGGTTCGTCGATGGATGGCTTGCCCGGCGGCCGGGAGAAGGGGCTCAGAGGCTGAGCACCTTCTCGCCACGGGAGATGCCGGACACGCCGGAGCGCACCACTTCCAGCACCTGGGTTTCGCCGATGGCGGCGATGAACGCCTCCAGCTTGTCGGTGGTGCCGGTGAGCTGCACCGTATAAACGGTGGCGGTCACATCCACGATCTGGCCACGGAAGATGTCCACGGTGCGTTTCACCTCGGCGCGCTGGGCGCCGGTGGCCTTCACCTTCATGAGCATGATTTCACGCTCGATGTGGGCCCCTTCGGTGAGATCCACCAGCTTCACCACCTCGATCAGCTTGTTGAGGTGCTTGGTGATCTGCTCGATCTTCTTCTCGTCGCCGGTGGTGGTCATGGTCAGGCGCGACAGGGTCTCGTCCTCGGTGGGGGCCACCGTCAGGGTTTCGATGTTGTAGCCACGCTGGGAGAACAGACCCACCACCCGGGACAGGGCCCCGGGCTCGTTTTCCATCAGAATCGAAATGATACGTCTCATCAGGTCCGCTCCGTCTTGCTCAGCCACATATCACGCATGGACCCGTCGGCGATGTGCATCGGGTACACGTGCTCGGTGGGGTCCACGTAGATGTCCATGAACACCAGCCGATCCTTCAGCGCGAAAGCTTCTTCCATGGCGCTGTCCAGGTCCTCGATCTTCTCCACCATCATGCCCACGTGACCGTAGGACTCGGCCAGCTTGACGAAATCCGGCAGGGATTCCATGTACGACTGGCTGTGGCGGCCGCCGTACTGCATGTCCTGCCACTGGCGGACCATGCCCAGGGCCTGGTTGTTGATGTTGATGATCTTGATCGGCAGCCCGTACTGCAGGCAGGTGGACAGCTCCTGAATGTTCATCTGGATGGAGCCCTCGCCGGTGACACAGGCCACCACCGCGTCCGGGTGCGCGAACTGCACGCCCATGGCCGCCGGCAGGCCGAAGCCCATGGTGCCGAGCCCGCCGGAGTTGATCCAGCGACGGGGCCGGTCGTACAGATAGTACTGGGCGGCGAACATCTGGTGCTGGCCCACGTCGGAGGTGATATAGGCGTCGCCCTTGGTGGCCTTGTACAGGGCCTGGACCACCTGCTGGGGCTTCATCGGGCCCTGCTCGTTGGTCTCGAAGCGCAGCCCGTGCACTTCCCGCCAGCCGGCGATTTCCTGCCACCAGCGCTCCAGGCTCTTGGTGTCGGTGCCGACGCTGCCCTGCTCGTCGAGCATGGCCAGCATTTCGTCCAGCACCTGGCCCACCGGGCCGACGATGGGAATGTGCGCGGCCACGTTCTTGGAAATGCTGGCCGGGTCAATGTCGATATGAACGATCTTGGCGCCCGGACAGAATTTCTTGGTGTTGTTGGTGACACGGTCATCCAGGCGCGCGCCGGCGGCCAGGATCACGTCCGCGTTGTGCATCGCCATGTTGGCTTCGTAGGTGCCGTGCATGCCGAGCATGCCCAGGAACTGCTCATCGGTGCCCGGGTAGGCGCCCAACCCCATCAGGGTGTTGGTGACCGGGAAGTTGAGCTTGCGCGCCAGGGCGGTGAGCGCCTCGCTGGCCTCGCCCTGGATCACGCCGCCACCGGCATAGATCACCGGCCGCTTGGCCTTGAGCAGCTCGTCCACGGCCTTGCGGATCTGACCGGAATGGCCACGGGTCACCGGCGCGTAGGAACGCATCTTCACCTTCTTCGGGTACTCATACGGGAAGGTGTTGTGCGGCGCGGTGTGGTCCTTGGGAATATCCACCAGGACCGGGCCGGGCCGGCCGGTGCTGGCGATATAGAACGCCTTCTTGATCATGTCCGGAATCTGACGCGGGTCGCGCACCATGAAGCTGTGCTTCACGATCGGCCGGGACAGACCCACCATGTCGGTTTCCTGGAAGGCATCGTCACCGATCCAGTCGGAGCGGACCTGACCGGACAGCACCACCATGGGAATGGAGTCCATGAAAGCGGTGGCGATGCCGGTGATGGCATTGGTCGCGCCGGGACCGGAGGTCACCAGCACCACGCCGGGCTTGCCGGTGGAGCGGGCATAGCCGTCGGCGGCGTGGGTGGCCGCCTGCTCGTGGCGCACCAGAATATGATTGACCGTGTCCTGCTGGAACAACGCGTCATAGATGTGCAGTACAGCCCCTCCGGGATAGCCGAAGATGTACTCCACCCCCTCGTCCTGCAAAGCGCGGACCACCATTTCCGCACCGGATAACATTTCCACGTTGGTTACCTCGAATCACAAATAGCATTCACTCCGCCGGCGGGCGGCGGAACGGGAGTGTTGCCTGGGTACGTCAGGTACCCCATAACCTGTGGGAAGAACGCCGTACTTGGGCGTTCCGGGTCCGCGTGGAGGTGGCCGACGGCGGACACAGGTCGGGAAGCTCGGAGGGGAGCGCCTGGCCGCGCAGAACCCCAAGAGATTCCAACGGCGGGACAAGCGTGCAGTAGATGCTGCTTTAGGACGCCGCGGTAACGACGCCCCGGGTCCCGGCCACACAGGCGCCGGTAAGCGTCTGCGGGTTCCGATCTCCGGAAAGGGCTCAATATTGTCAGAAATGCGGCCGTTTTCAAACCCCTGAAAGGCGGTTCAGTTGCACAATAGCGGGCGCCGGGGGCATTCTGCCCCGGCCATCCTTAGGGGTTTTCGAGGGGACCGACCACCATGAACACGACCCGCGCACTACTCACCGCCGCGCTGCTGGCTCTGGCCGCGCCGGCGCTGGCCGCCAAATACTACAAATGGGTGGATGAAAACGGCGTCACCCACTACGACACCCGGCCGCCCCAGGGGGGCTCCGCCGAGGAGGTGCGCACCCGCCGGTCCGCCAGCTCCGATCAGCCGGAAGCCCTGGAACGCCTGCGCGAACGGCGCCAGGCCGAGGCCCGGGATGACCAGGGGTCGGACCAGGGCAACCGCCAGCCCCAACCGGCCGCCGGGCCGGTCCGGTACCGCAAGGAAGAATGCGACCAGTACCGCCGCAATGTGGACACCCTGGAGAACAAGCCGGTGGTGCGGGCGGAAAACCCGGATACCGGGGAGATGGAAGTGATTGATCAAGAGCGCCGCGCGCGGATGCTGGAGCGATCCCGCGCGGCGGTGCAAGCCTGTGACCAGCAAGGGGTCAAGTAAGCCGTCATGAGTCGATTTTTGCGTGAGCGTTTCGAGGACGTGGACCTGACTCCCGGCCAGGGGCGCATCAGCGCCACCCTGGCGGTGGGGCTGGGCAGCCTGGCACTGCTGGCCAGCTTCTGCTTCCTGTTCCCTCAGTGGTTCACCACGCCGGAGTTCCGGGGCTTCTACAATGCCGGCGTGCTGCGCGCGATCCTGTTCGCCGGCATCGGCGTGGCGTTCGTGTCCGGTTTTATCAGCGTGCTGCGCCATCCGGACGCCCGCTATGGTCTGGTGGGCATGGTGCTGGCCTGCATGGCCGCCCTGCTCGGCTCCGGGCGCATCAATGTGCCCGCCGTGGAGGGGCGCAGCCTGTACGCCGGGCTGGACTACTTCGTGCTGACGCTGCTGGTGCTGGCGCTGGTGTTTATCCCGCTGGAGCGGCTGTATCCCAAGGATCGGGATCAGCGGGTGCTGCGCCGGGGCTGGATCACCGATATGAAGTACTTTCTGTTCAGCCATGTGGGTGTGCAGCTGATCAGCTTCTTCACCATCATTCCGATTCAGGTATTCCTGCACGACCATGTGCACGTGGGCTTTCAACAATGGGTGGCGGCGCAGCCTCTGTGGCTGCAGTTCATCGAGATCCTGGTGGTGGTGGATCTGGCCAGCTATTGGATTCATCGGGCCTTCCACGAGGTGCCCTGGCTGTGGAAATTCCATGCCGTGCATCATTCCAGCGAGCAGTTGGACTGGATGGCCTCTTCCCGTCTGCATCTGGTGGAAATCGTCGCCAACCGCTTCGCCGGCTATCTGCCGATCTTTCTGTTCGGCTTCGCGCCGTCGGCGGTGTACGCCTATCTGGTGTTCATCTCGTTCCACGCCATCTTCATCCACGCCAATGTGCGCTTCCGCTTCCCCGTGGTGCGCTGGCTGATCGCCACGCCGGAGTTCCACCATTGGCATCACTCCTCCGAGGATGAGGCGGTGGACAAGAACTACGCCGCCTTTCTGCCGGTTTACGACAAGCTGTTCGGCACCCTGTTCATGCCAGACCGGCTGGCCGCCCGCTACGGCACCCGGGCCAGCACCCGGGTGCCGGAAGGGGTGGTGCGGCAGCTCTCGTTCCCGTTCCGCCGGGACCGCGGCGCCAAGCCCTGAAAGGCAGGCGAAAAGGTTCATCGCGCTTTGGCCGGACATTTCGCTCCGGCCGGGGCGGCTCAGTAAGCGACGCCCTTCCTCGATCAACTCCGGTGCTACTGTCATCGCGACTGAAGTCGCTCCTACTCACAGCTCCGCTTTGGGGTCGCCGTCACCGGCCGGGGTTACCGTAGGAGCGGCTTCAGCCGCGATGAACCATAAAAAAAGGGCCGGGAATCCCGGCCCTTGGTTGTTGGGCACTTGCGTTGCTGGTCAAGGGCGCCTGGGGCGATGGCGTCAGGCTTTGGTAAAGCTCAGCTTGCCGTCGACCACATCCACCCGGATGGTGTCGCCCGGGACAAACTCGCCCTTGAGCAGCGCCTGGGCCAGCGGGTTTTCCAGCTGGGACTGGATTGCCCGTTTCAGTGGCCGTGCGCCGTACACCGGGTCGAAGCCCGCCTCCACCAGCTTGTCCAGCGCCGCGTCGGACAATTCCAGATCCATCTCGCGCTCCACCAGCCGTTTGCGCAGGTAGTCCAGCTGGATGGCGGCGATGCCCTTGAGCTGGCCCTGGCCGAGCGGGTGGAACACCACCGTCTCGTCCACCCGGTTGATGAACTCCGGGCGGAAGTGGGTGGCCACCACTTCCATCACCGCGTCCTTCATGGCGTCGTAATCCTTCTCCTTATCACCGGATTCGACACCGGCAAGACGCTGGATCAGGTCGGAACCCAGGTTGGAGGTCATCACCACCACCGTGTTGCGGAAGTCCACGGTGCGGCCCTGGCCGTCGGTGAGGCGGCCGTCTTCCAGCACCTGCAGCAGCACGTTGAACACATCCGGGTGGGCTTTCTCCACCTCGTCGAGCAACACCACCGAGTAGGGTTTGCGGCGTACCGCCTCGGTCAGGTAACCGCCCTCCTCGTAGCCCACATAGCCCGGGGGTGCGCCGATCAGCCGCGCCACGGAGTGCTTCTCCATGAACTCGGACATGTCGATGCGCACCATGGCTTCCTCGGTATCGAACAGGAAGCCGGCCAGCGCCTTACACAGCTCGGTCTTGCCCACCCCGGTGGGGCCCAGGAACAGGAAGCTGCCGTTGGGCCGGTTGGGGTCGGCCAGGCCGGCCCGGGAGCGGCGCACCGCGTTGGCCACGGCGGTGACCGCCTCGTCCTGGCCGATCACCCGCTTGTGCAGCTCTTCTTCCATGCGCAGCAGCTTGTCGCGCTCGCCTTCCAGCATTTTCGACACCGGAATGCCGGTCCATTTGGAGACCACCTCGGCGACCTCCTCCTCGGACACCTTGTTGCGCAGCAACTTGGTTTCCACCGGGCCGGCGGCTTCCTCGCGCTCCTGGGCCTGGCGCACCTTGGTTTCCAGGTCCGGAATCACGCCGTACTGCAGCTCGGACATGCGGTTCAGGTCGCCGGCGCGGCGCGCCTGCTCCATGTCCACCCGGGCCTGCTCCAGTTCCGCCTTGTATTGCTGGGCACCCTGCAACGCCGCTTTCTCCGCGTTCCAGATTTCCTCCAGGTCGGCGTATTCCTTCTCCAGGCCGTCGATGTCTTCTTCCAGTTTTTCCAGCCGCTTGCGGCTGGCCTCGTCGGATTCCTTGCGCAGCGCTTCCCGCTCCATCTTCAGCTGGATCAGGCGCCGGTCCAGGCGGTCCATTTCCTCCGGCTTGGAGTCGATCTCCATGCGGATACGGCTGGCCGCCTCGTCCACCAGGTCGATGGCCTTGTCCGGCAGCTGCCGGTCGGTGATGTAGCGATGGCTGAGCTTGGCGGCGGCGATAATGGCGCCGTCGGTGATGTCCACGCCATGGTGCACCTCGTAGCGTTCCTTGAGGCCACGGAGGATAGCGATGGTGTCCTCCACCGAGGGTTCATCCACCAGCACTTTCTGGAAGCGGCGCTCCAGGGCGGCGTCTTTTTCGATGTGCTGACGGTATTCGTCCAGGGTGGTGGCGCCCACGCAGTGCAGCTCACCCCGGGCCAGGGCCGGCTTGAGCATATTGCCGGCGTCCATGGCACCGTCGGCCTTGCCGGCGCCAACCATGGTGTGCAGCTCGTCGATAAACAGAATGATGCGGCCTTCCTGCTTGGACAGCTCGTTGAGCACCGCCTTGAGGCGCTCCTCGAATTCACCACGGTACTTGGCGCCGGCGATCAGGGCGGCCATGTCCAGGGACAGCACGCGCTTGTCCTTGAGGCCTTCCGGCACCTCGCCGTTGACGATGCGCTGGGCCAGGCCCTCGACGATGGCGGTCTTGCCCACGCCGGGCTCGCCGATCAGCACCGGGTTGTTCTTGGTGCGGCGCTGCAGCACCTGAATGGTCCGGCGGATTTCGTCGTCCCGGCCGATCACCGGGTCCAGCTTGCCGCTTTCCGCCCGCTCGGTAAGGTCGGTGGTGTATTTCTTAAGAGCTTCCATTTTGTCCTCGGCGTTGGGGTCGTTGACCGACTCACCACCGCGCACTTCCTGAATTTTCTCCGCCAGCACCGCCTTCTTGACGCCGGCGTTCTTCATCAGCTTGCCAACATCGCCGCTGTCCTCACAGGCCGCCAGCAGCACCGCCTCGGTGGAGATGTACTGGTCACCGTGCTGCTGCGCCTCACGGTCCGCCAGATTCAACAGGCGGGCCAGATTTTGCGACAGCTGCACGTCACCGGTGAACTGGCCCACGGTGGGCAGCTTGTCCATGGCCATTTTCAGGGCGGTGATCACGTCCGCCGGGTTGGCGCCGGCTTTTTCCAGCAACGGCGCCGCCACCCCGCCCTGCTGCTGAAGCAGCGCCAGCAGCAGATGCACCGGTTCGATGGCGGTATGGCTCTGCCCCACGGCCAGGGACTGGGCCTCGCCGATGGCTTCCTGAAGCCGGGAAGTCAGTTTGTCCATTCTCATTCTGTGTACTCCTTCTGCGCGCCGGGGCGGCCCCGTCAAACGGCGACCGGCCCTCGGCCGACTGTTCAAAAACTGAACTTAAAATGCGGGCTTACGTGAAGGTTTCAAGAGGCGGGACGGTGGATATTGATCAGGGTCAAACAGGATCGCGGCTGAAGCCGCTCCTACGGGGGCGTATTCCCCCCCCCGGGCCGTCAGGCCGGCGCCAACCAGATCAGGCTGGCGAAACGACCGGTCTGGCCCTCCGCCCGGTAGGAATAGAAATGGCGCGGGTCCGAGGCGGTGCAATGGTCGCCGCCGGCGATGTCGGCCACGCCGGCCGCCGCCAGGGCCAGGCTGGCCGCGTGGGTAAGAGAAAAGCGCCAGTGGCCGGGCTGGCTGTCCCGGCTGAAGGCCCGCGCATACTCCGGGCCCAGGGCCAGAAATGCCCGGTGCACGTCCTCCCCCACCTGATAGGCGCGGTCGGAAATCGCCGGCCCCAGCCAGGCGGACAGGGCCTGGCCATCCGGGGCCAGCGTGGCCACCGCCCGCGCCAGAATGCCGGCGCGCAGCCCGCGCCAGCCGGCGTGCACCGCCGCCACCGCGCTGCCGTCGGTACGCGCCAGCAGCACCGGCAGGCAGTCCGCGGTGAGCACCGCACAGGGCCAGCCGGCCTGGTCGGTCCACACGCCGTCGGCCTCGTTGTCCGGGTCGCCGGCGGCGATCAGCCGGTCCCCGTGCACCTGGCGCAGCCAGGCCGGCGGATGGTCGGTGCCCAGCAGCTTGTGCAGATGGCGACGGGCCTGCTCCACCCGTTCCGGTTCGTCACCGCAGTTCATGCCCAGGTTAAAGCCGTGCCAGGGGGGCGGCGAGTGCCGCCCCAGCCGGGTGGTGACCAGGGTGCGCACCCGGGGATGGGGGCGCCACTCCGGGTGCAGCCACTGGCTGATGTCGGGCAGGGTCATGGGTCCTCCCGATCCGCCTCCAGGGCCTGGATCAGTGCTTGGAAATCCGCCGGCAGGGGTGCCTCGAATTCCAGGTATTCGCCGCTGGCCGGGTGCACCAGCCCCAGTTTTCGAGCGTGCAGGGCCTGGCGGGGGAACCGGCGCAGGGTCTCGCGCAGCTGTTCGCTGGCGCCGGCGGGCAACTTCAGGCGCCCACCGTACAAGGGATCCCCCACCAGCGGGTAGCGGCGGTAGGCCAGGTGCACCCGGATCTGGTGGGTGCGGCCGGTTTCCAGGCGCACCTGCACCCGGGTGTGGGCCCGGTAGCGGTCCAGCACCCGATAGTGGGTCACCGCGTTCTTGCCGCCGTGCTCCACCACCGCCTGGCGCTTGCGATCCACCGGGTGGCGCCCCATGGGCGCGTCCACGGTACCGCCGCCGGTCATCACGCCCACCGCCACCGCCTCGTACTCGCGGTACAGGCTCTTGTCCTGCAGCTGCGCCACTAGGCCAGTGTGCGCCTCCACCGAGCGCGCCACCACCATCAGGCCGGTGGTGTCCCGGTCCAGCCGGTGCACGATACCGGCCCGGGGCAGACCGGAAAGGCGCTGGTCCAGGTGCAGCAGGCCGTTGAGCAGGGTGCCATCGGCGTGGCCGGCGGCCGGGTGCACCACCAGACCGGACGGCTTGTTGATCACCATCAGGTCCTCGTCCTCATAAACCACCGGCAGTTCGATGGCCTGGGGCCGGTCGTCGATCTCCGGTTCCAGCTCCACCTCCAGGGTCAGAGCCTCGCCGCCCAGCAGCTTGTCCTTGGGCCGCGCCGGGCGGCCGTTGACGGTGAGTACACCGTCCTTGATCCAGCCTTGCAGCCGTGATCGGGAGAAGCCGTCGAACAATTCGGCGGCGGCCTGATCCAGCCTTGACCCGGCGTACTGCTCGCTCACCTGCTCGGTGCGCTGAATTTTCTCGCCGCCAAGATGTCCCATAGTCCGACCTGTGATTACAATAGGCGCACCATTGTACCCCGTCGTACCGAGGAAAAAATGCCGAGACTGATATGGCCGCTGCTGGCCGCCCTGTTGTTGGGCGCCTGCGCCA
This sequence comes from Alloalcanivorax gelatiniphagus, assembly GCF_005938655.1. Taxonomy (GTDB): domain Bacteria; phylum Pseudomonadota; class Gammaproteobacteria; order Pseudomonadales; family Alcanivoracaceae; genus Alloalcanivorax; species Alloalcanivorax gelatiniphagus. The sequence continues at coordinate 75,809 of NZ_VCQT01000008.1, read as the reverse complement.
GCAAGCCGGAGGAAAGCCCGGAACGTACCGAGGCCGCCCAATATCGTGAGGCGCAGAGCGCCATGGACTCCAATAACTACCTGACGGCCATCGACCGGCTCAAGGAACTGGAGGCCCGCTTCCCCTATGGCCGCTACGCCGAACAGGCGCAGCTGGACCTGATTTACGCCCACTTCCGGTCCCAGGAGTACCCGGAAACCGTGGTCGCCGCCCAGCGATTCATGCGTAGCTACCCGGCCCACCCGAGGCTGGACTACGCGCTGTACATGCAGGGCCTGGCCAACTTCTATATGGAGCGCAGCTTCTTCGACTCCTTCATGACCACCGACAAATCCGCCCGGGATCTGACCTCCGCCACCGACTCCTTCGAGGATTTCGAGCGCCTGGTGACCCGCTTCCCGGACAGCGAGTACGCGCCGGATGCCCGCAGCCGCATGGTGTTTATCCGCAACGAAATGGCCCGCCATGAACTGCACGTGGCCCGCTACTATGCCCGCCGCGGCGCCTACATCGCCGCCATCAACCGGGCCCAGTACGTGGTCCAGCACTACCAGCGCACGCCGCTGGTGCCGGAGGCCCTGGCGATCATGACCGCCGGCTACCAGCGCCTGGATCAGCCGGAGCTGGCCGCCAAAAGCCGCCGTATCCTCCAGGACAACTACCCGGACAGCGGCTACCTGGACAAGGACGGCGAGGTGGATCTGGCCTGGTGGCCGAATGAACACAAAGGCCTGCTGAGTCTGCTGACCTTCGATTTGTTGTAACCCTTATCGCGGCTGAAGCCGCTCCTACGGTCGATGGATTCGCCGTGGGAGCGGCTTCAGCCGCGCTGCCTCAATCCCCGGGCCGCCAACCATTGGTGATCGGATAACGCCGGTCCTTGCCGAAGGCGCGGCGGCTGACCCGGGGCCCCACCGCCGCTTGACGGCGCTTGTACTCGTTGCGGTCGGTGAGCTTCACCACCCGGTACACGGTGTCGCGGTCGAAGCCGTCGCGGATCACCGCTTCGGCGCTCATGTCCTGCTCCACATACCGCTCCAGGATCGCATCCAGCTCGTCGTAACCGGGCAGCGAGTCCGAGTCCACCTGGTCCGGGGCCAGTTCCGCCGAGGGCGGCCGGGTGATCACCCGTTCCGGGATAATCTCGCTGCCGGCTTTCTGATTGCGCCAGCGGGCGATGCTGTACACCGAGGTTTTGAACACGTCCTTCAGCACCGAGAAGCCGCCGGCCATATCACCGTAGAGGGTGGCGTAGCCCACCGCCATTTCGCTCTTGTTGCCGGTGGTCAGCACCACCGAGCCGCCTTTGTTGGACAGCGCCATCAGCAGCACGCCGCGGCAGCGCGCCTGCAGGTTTTCCTCGGTGGTGTCGGTGGAGAGCCCGGCGAACGGTTCCTCGAGGATCTCCATGAAGCCGTTGAACGCCGGCTCGATGGGCAGCACCCGGTAGTGCACCCGCAGGGCGCGGGCCTGTTGCTCCGCGTCCTCGATGCTGATCGCCGCGGTATAGCGGAACGGCATCATCACCGCCTCCACCCGTTCCGGGCCCAGGGCGTCCACCGCCACCGCCAGGGTCAGCGCCGAATCGATGCCGCCGGACAACCCCAGCAGGGCGCCCTTGAAACCGTTCTTGTTGACGTAGTCCCGGGTCGCCAGCACCAGAGCGCGGTACAGACTTTCCTCCGCCTCCGGCGGCGGCAGCATCTCGCCGCGCGGCGTCAGCCCGCCGTGCTCGTGGGCCAGGTCCACCGGCACCAGGGCTTCCTCGAAGCTGGCGCCCTGCACCCGCACCTCGCCATCACCGGCGACCACGAAGGAGGCGCCGTCGAACACCAGTTCGTCCTGGCCGCCGATCAGGTTGCAGTACAGCACCGGCAGGCCGGTTTCCCGGGCCCGGGCCTGCACCTGCTCAATGCGTTCGTCCTGTTTCCCCAACCGGAACGGCGAGGCGTTCAGGTTGAGCACGCAGGTGGCGCCGGCCTCGGCGGCCCGCGCCGCCGGCTGCGGAAACCAGATGTCCTCGCAGATGGTGAGCGCCAGCCGCTCGCCGCCCAGTTCAAACACGCAGGGCTGGTCGCCGGCCTGGAAGTAGCGTTTTTCGTCGAACACCCGGTAGTTGGGCAGGCACTGTTTGAAATATTCGTGGCGCGGGCGGCTGTCGCCGGGGAACAGCACCCCGGCGGTATTGCGGCGCACGCCGTTGCGCACCGCCGGATAGCCGATCACCACCGGAACCTCGATGCTCTCGCCAATGCTGGCCAGCGCTTCATCGATGCGGGTATTGAGGCTGGGGCGCAGCAACAGGTCTTCCGGGGGGTAACCGGTGAGCATCAACTCGGGGAACAGCACCAGTTCCGCGCCCAGCAGGGTGCGCGCTTCGCGGGTGGCGGCCACCACCGCCCGGGCGTTGCCTTCAATATCGCCGACCAGCGGATTCCGCTGGGCCATTACGAGTCGCATAGTACCGCCTTTTCTCCGTGGAGCGCTGATTGTACTCTGTAGCCGCCCGCCCTTCACAGACAACAGCCCGGTCGGGCCTTAGGGGAGATCCACATGGGTTTGATTCGGCTGCTGATTCTGGCGGCGGTGGTGTATCTCGGCTGGCGGCTGGCCCGGCGCCTGCTGAACGCCTCCGGTGGCGCCAGCGGCGGCGGGCGCGATGCCGCGCCGCGCAGCGAGAAAATGATCAAATGCCGCCAGTGCGGCGTGCACGTTCCGGAGGGCGAGTCATTCCGCCATCGCGGGCTGGCGTTCTGCAGCCAGGAACACCAGCGCCTGTACCTGGAGCGGCATGAACTCTAGCTGGACCGCGGCGCGCATCTACAACCTTTACCGCATCGTCATCGCGGCGGTGCTGCTGGCCTCGTTTTATCTGAGTGACCGGATGATCGGGCAGTACCTGCCACGGCTGTTCGAAGTCACCGTCTCCGCCTATCTGCTGCTGACCCTGATCTCTTCCGCCGCCGACTACACCCGGCGGCTGCGCAAGCCCAATTGGGCCCAGCCGCTGGCCCTGGTCATCGACGTGCTGGTACTGGGGCTGGTGGTGCATTCCAACGGCGGCCTGGAGGGGGGCCTGGCGGTGTTGCTGCTGGTCAACGTGGCCGCCGGCAATATCCTTCTGCGCGGGCGCCTGGGTTTTCTGATCGCCGCCCTGGCCACCCTCACCGTGATGTTCGAGCAGTTCTATTTCGCCACCCAGATCGGCGACCGCGACCCGTTCCAGCTCACCGAGGCGGGCCTGCTGGGCATTGCTTTCTTCATGGTGTCGCTGATCATCCAGCAGATCGCCAGCCGCCTGGAACGCAGCGAAGTGATCGCCGCCCGCCAGCGGGTGGCGATCCAACGCCTGGAAGCGCTCAATCAGCAGATCGTGGCGCGCATGCGCACCGGCGTGATGGTGTTCGACGACGACTATCAGGTGCTGCAATCCAACCCCTCGGCGGACGGCTATTTCGCCCAGTCCATGGTCGGCCAGCACCTGCCCCGGGCCCTGATCGAGCGCCACCGCGATTGGCGAGACGCGCCGCACCTGGTGCCGCCGCCGCTGCGGCTGTCGCGGCAATCCCCGGAGGTGAATTCCCGCTTCGCCGACCTGGACACCGGCCACGAAGCGCTGACCCTGGTATTTCTTGAGGACACCGCCCGCATCGCCCAGGAGGCCCAGCAGTTGAACCTGGCGTCCCTGGGGCGCCTGTCCGCCACCCTGGCCCATGAGATCCGCAACCCGCTGAGCGCCATCAGCCAGGCCGCCGAGTTACTCCAGGAGGACGGCGCCAGCGCCGAGGACGCCCGCCTGCTGACCATCATCCGCAACCATGTGCAACGGGTGAACGGCATTATCAGCGACGTGCTGGACCTGTCCCGGCGGCCCCGGGGCCAGGCGGCCCGCTTCCTGCTGGCCGATGCGGTGGAGGAACTGGCCGCCGGCTGGCACCAGCGCGGCACCGCGCCCGAGCGGCTGCGCGTGGAACAGGGGGACGGCAGCCTGGAGATCCGTTTCGACCGCAGCCAGTTTCAGCAGGTGATGGACAACCTGATCGGCAACGCCTTTGCCCACGCCGGACCGGCAAGCCGGGTCACCCTGAGCTACGGCCAGCACACGCGCACCGGCCTGCCCTGGGTGGCGGTCCGCGACGACGGCCCCGGGGTGTCGGCCCAGGCCGCCGCCCACCTGTTCGAACCCTTCCACACCACCAGCGACCAGGGCAACGGCCTGGGCCTGTATGTCAGCCGCCAGCTGTGTCAGGCCAACCAGGCCACCCTGGACCACGAGGACGCCCGCCCGGGCGCGCGCTTTGTGATAACCTGTGCCCACCCGGATCGGCAGTTTCAATAACCATGAAAATAACCACGCCCCGTGTTTTGGTAGTGGATGACGAAGCGGATTTGCGGGAACTGCTCGTCATCACCCTGGGAAGAATGAAATTGGACGCCACCGCCGCGGCGTCGCTGGACGAAGGCCGGCGCCTGCTCGACGGCGGCGCCTTCGATCTGTGCCTCACCGATATGAATCTGGGCGACGGCACCGGCCTGGATCTGATCCGCCACGCCGCCGCCCGCGCCCCGCAGATGCCGGTGGCGGTGATCACCGCCTACGGCAATATGGAAATGGCCACCGAGGCCATGAAACTGGGGGCCTACGATTTCATCGCCAAGCCGGTGGCACTGGACCGCCTGCGCCAGCTGATCGAGGACGGCCTGGGCATCAGCCGCACCGGCGCCAACGACACGGCCGGCGGCGAGGAAGACAGCCTGATCGGCCAGGGCCCGGCCATGGCCGCCCTCAAACAGCAGATCCGCAAGCTGGCGCGCAGCCAGGCACCGATCTATATCAGCGGCGAATCCGGCAGCGGCAAGGAGCGGGTGGCCCGGCTGATCCACGGTCTCGGCCCCCGCCGGGAGAAGCCGTTCGTGGCGGTCAACTGTGGCGCCATTCCCTCCGAGTTGATGGAGAGCGAGTTCTTCGGCCACCGCAAAGGCAGCTTCACCGGCGCCGTGGAGGACCGTAAGGGTCTGTTCCGCGAAGCCGACGGCGGTACCCTGTTTCTCGACGAAGTGGCCGACCTGCCCCTGCATATGCAGGTGAAACTGCTGCGCGCCATCCAGGAAAAGACCGTGCGCCCGGTGGGCGAGTCACGGGAAGTGGCGGTCAACCTGCGCATTCTCTGCGCCACCCACCGGGACCTGGGCGCGGAGATGAACGCGGGCCGCTTCCGCCAGGATCTCTACTACCGGCTCAATGTGATCGAGGCCCATGTGCCGCCCCTGCGCGAGCGCACCGAGGACATCCCCGCCCTGGTGGAACATGTGCTGCGGCGTCTGGGCGATGCCTGGGAAACGCCGCCACCGGCGGTCGGCGAAGCGGCCATGGCCGCCCTGTGCGACTACGACTTCCCCGGTAACGTGCGTGAACTGGAAAATATTCTGGAGCGGGCCATGACCCTGTGCGAGGACCGGCGCATCGAGCCGGCCCATCTGCACCTGCCCGCCGGCGACCAGGGCGCCCGGCCGGAAGCCGGCCAGGTGCCCGGCCGCCACCCGCAGCTACCGCTGGAGGATTACCTTCAGGAAATCGAGAAACAGGAAATTCTGCGGGCGCTGGACGCCACCCATTGGAACCGCACCGCCGCCGCCAGGAAACTGGGCATGACCTTCCGTTCCCTGCGCTACCGGCTGAAAAAGCTGGAACTGGATCAGGACGACGGCGACGACGATTCCAGCGAATAGTCCGCCGGGTCCACAAAGGGCGTTTCCCCGCACATCAGCTGCGCCAGCAGTTCGGCACTGGCCGGCGCCGACACCAACCCATTGCGGTGATGCCCCACCGCCGCGAAGATGCCATCGGTGCCCGGCACCGGGCCCAACCAGGGCCAGTCCCGTGCCGCCCCCGGGCGCACCCCGGCCCAGTGACGGGCAGGCTGGCAATCCGCCAGCATCGGCAGGATATTCACCGCCATGGTCTCCAGCCGCCGACGGGCCGGTGCCGTGGGTGAGGTGCTGGCGTCCCCCTGGGTCAGGGTGGAGCCGGCCAGTACCGCGCCATCGCTGCGGGGAATCAGGTAGCCCTGCTCGGTCAGAATCGTGGCGCGCACCTGCCCCGGCGGCAACCGGTAGAGCAGCATTTCGCCCTTGGCGGGGAACAGTGGCAATGAGACGCCCAGCGGCGCCAGCAGCGAGGCACTCCAGGCCCCGGCGCTGATCAGCACCGTTGGCGCGGCCAGCCGCTCACCGTTGTCCAGGATTACCTCGCCGCCCCGCGCCGTTGGCGTCACCTCGGTGACCCGCGCCTCGACCCGGGTCACGCCCAGCGCCGCCAGGCCGTCGCGCAGCCCCTTCAACATGCGCGGGTTGCGGATGTTGCCCACGTCCGGAAACCACAGCCCCTCGCCGGCCCGGCCGGCGGGCAGATGCGCGCTCAGCGGCGCCACCTGGCAGCGCTGGCCATGGTCTTGCGCCCAGGCCAGGCCGCGCTCCGCTTCCTCGCCGGCGGCTTCCACCCACAAACCGCTCTCGTTCAGGTCCGCGGCGGCCAGCGCCGGCCCGGCCAGCCGCCGCACCAGAGCCCGGTAGCGCCGTGGCCCGTCCAGGGTGAGCCGGTTCATCGGCTCCGGATAACGCCAGTGATACAGCGGCGACAGAATGCCACCACCGGCCCAGGACGCCGGCGGGTGCAGGGAGGGCGCGTCCACCAGCACCACCTCGCGGCCACGATCCGCCAGCTCCAGCGCGCTCAGCAGACCGACGATGCCACCGCCCACGATTAATACATCAGCCATAGTGTTTTGTGGTGTTTGGATGACAGGAAAGGGAGCAAAGGTAACACAGGGCGCGAGCCCGCGGGGACGTAAACTGAAACCGGATATTGGTGATCGACGGTCACCTTGCGACGGATCAATAACCGGGCCGGCGGGACGCTCTCCCGGCCCCCACTCAAGGATGAGGAAACCCCATGGAAAGCAAAGGATTCACACTGGTGGAGTGTCTGACCACGTTACTGGTGGTGGCGATTCTGGCCGCCGCTGGCCATTACCTGAACGCGGAGCTGATTCCGACCCAGCGGGTGATCGCCGCCAGCAACGGCATTCTCGGTTTGATGCATCGCGCCCGGGCCGAGGCGTTTACCCGCGGGCCGCTGCTGCTGTGCGACGGGCACAGCCACTGCGAACGCTTCCGCACCACCGACCGTCTGCTGCTGGCCTCCGACCGGGACGACGACGGCCAGATCTCCGAGCGGGACATTCTGGAACGGCTGCGCCTGCCCGCCGGCACCACCCTGGAATGGCGGCGCTTTCGCGGCGAGGCACTACGCTATGGCCGGCGCGGCAACCTCTACTACCAGAACGGCCACTTCCTGATCTGCAACCGGCGCCAGGCACGCCGCATCGTCATGACCGTGATGGGCACCGCGCGCATCGAACCGGACCCGGGTGCCCGCTGCCCCTGAGTGAATCAGCGTTTGCCCCAGGCCGGCGAGGAGCCCAAGGTACAGGAGCCGTCCTTGACGAAGCAGGTACGGCCCTCGCTGTCCAGGCGCAACAGGCCATCACCGCTCTGCGCGCCCTTGGGCGTGGCCAGCACGTTGTAGCGCTGATCGTTGTCGGTAACGTTGATGGTCACGGTGTAATAGTCACTGTTGGCCAGCTCCGGTGCCAGGCTGGCCAGCTTGCTGCCCGCGTCCTTGTAGGAAAAGTGGCGCGCCCGGTAACTCTCCAGGGAAGCGGCCAGATCCATCAGCTTGCCCTGGTACTCGGAGCGACGGGTTTCGCGCACCTGATTGGTGTAGGACGGGTAGGCGATGGCGGCCAGAATCGCCACGATCACCACCACGATCATCAACTCGATCAGCGTGAAACCGCTCTGCCTGTTGATGGTCTCGCTCATTGGTCATCCTCCTGGCTTGGCGGGAAGTACTGGTTAGCCTCGTTCTTGTCCATCGGATACCAGCGCTGCTTTCGGAACATGGCGTAGTCAGGATCAATCATGCCGGGGCACACCAAACCAGCACAGACAACAATATCCCCGGATTCAGTGTGGATTACGTCGAGGCTAGGGGGGATACCACCGGTATCCAGCTTCTCTCCGCCCCAATCATCGCCACCACCACCGCCGTTGTCGCCATCGCCACCGCCATCGCTGCCGTCGCCGCCATCATCACCGCCATTGTCACCTTCGCCGTCATCTCCGCCCCCGGGCACACTACCGTCGTTGGTGAAGGATCGAGCCTCGCCGGTGATCAAGCCCGCCCGATAGGCATAGGCGTTACCGTAGCGTACGACACAGGGGTCCGGGTCTTCGTCCGCAGTAGTCGGAACGTAAGTGGTGAACATGACCGACCCTTCGGCGATGGTCGGCGAAGACATTACTTTTTCGCCGTCGCGTTCAAAGGCCACTCGCCAACCATCTCCAGATCCGTCAAGAGTAGGGGGATTCGCACCATTCACTCGCGGCAGATCGCTCAGCGTGACCGGCGTTCCCTGTGTGGTGCTCTTGAAATTCCTGTCCGCGACGACGAAAAAGCCCTCTTCCGTATTAGTGTCCAACGGATGTGCCCGATAGCCCGAACCGGCAGCCACGTATAAAGTTTCGCGCCGGCCCGTTCTGCTGTATCCGATCGCGGGCGCCTCGTAAAAGCGCCGGTGATCCGGTACACCGCTTCCACCTAAGCTGGCCAGGCGCACCACACCGTCAACCACCTCCGAGGCACTGCCGGCGTCATTGTCCAGATTCACACGGAATATCTGGCCGCCCAGATCCGCGAAATAGAGATAATCCGCCAGACCATCAAAATTCAGATCCACCACCGAGATGGCACCTGGTACGGCCCACTTCATATCAGCAACCTGGGTCGTCGCATCATCCTTGCCAATAGACCAGAGTCGGTCCCCGCTAAAGGCATCAACCATATACACCGCATTGCCAAGGCTATCCTGCCCCGGTCGACTGCCAGCCGTATCATGACCTTCGGGGTTATAACCCCCACCGAAAACCAGCACCGGCTTGATGGAGTCTCCGACACTAACGTACGTCAAAGTCGGGGTGGACCAGGTCTGACCCAACCGGCTGAAGCCGCTGTCCGCATTCGCGGTGGAGGATTCATCCGCCCAACCACCACGGATGCGCCATTTCAAACTCGGATTATTGATATCCGAAACATCCAAGGCGTAGTAATTGCTACCACCGCGCCGCATGCCACCATAGATGTAGACATCATCGGCATCACCATTGGCCTTGGCGGTGCGGTACGCCACCCAGCTACCATCCATGCCATAAAGGCTGCGGATATTGTTCTCCTTCAAGGGAGGAGAGCGCACCAGGTCATAAGCCTTCTTGAGCATTTCATCCGGCATGAAGACAAATTTTTCCGTGCCATCCTTGGTGTCAATGGCATGCAACATGCCCCCATTGGTAGCCACGAACACATAATTGACCTGATCGTCAGCGTCGGCGCCGTCCTGATCGACCTTATAGTTCACCAGAAGAGGCTCGCCGTGCATCGGATCGCCCCAGAGCGTAAGCAGTGCCTGGTAAACCTCTTCCTTGGTATTGAAAGCTGGAACGGCATTGTCCGGGATGCCAAAATCTTCCGCATCCATATCTTCCAGTCTGTCCGCATCCAGAGTATAAGAGCCGCTACCGTCCGCGTTTCCGATAATCAGCTTGCGATTGGACAGCTCACCAACCGCCCCCCCTTTGCGAACATCCGGCCCATCCGGCTCCCCATCGGTCCAAAAGCTCTTAGCGCTTTCGCGAACGTAGCCGGTTTCGGTGTCCAGGGCTGCATTGCCGTTGGAATCCACTACCCGGCCCCCCTGCAGACGGTAGCGCTTCAAGTTTCCGGGCCAGACCGAGGTCTTCTCTGGTTTGAACATACCGTAATAAATCTGGTCCAGGTGTGACAGACGGTTGTTCTGGTTCACCGAAACACCCGGCGAGCTGATGGTCTGCGCATCTTCCGCGATCAGGTTCAGGATATCGTTGAATTCCGCGGCCAGTTCACTGGCATTGTCCGCCAAGCGCACATCCTCCGTGCCGCCGTCGACCGCCACGTTTCTCATGTTGTTGATCTGGGAAGAGCCATTACTCACCCCGAACGCCACCTGCCAGGTGCGCACTGAGCGCCCTTTCGAGTTGCGTGTCTCATCCAGTAGCCAGGACGCAATTCGACGTTGGCAGCTGTAGGAGCCATTGCAGTAGCCACCGGTAAGATCCCTGGCACTGGAGTAATCGGAATCCTGGGTCGGGTCACCATCGGTCATGACGATAATGTGGTTCGATTCGCACTGGTTTTCCAAGTTCATGGGCGAGGTGTAGCGATCACTGCTCACGATTTCGTAGCGGTTACATCCCCACCAGCGCTGATCCTTGCAAACACGCTGCAGGTTCACCGACATGCGCGGCTCGTCTTCACCAGCCTCCCCGTAAATCGCGTAACCGGACGGCGGCAACCCCATCATGTAACGGGCCATTTCCGAGTAGGCTTCCATGGTCGGAGTGTTGGAGGTGCCTTGCAGGCCGCTTACCAATTGCTTGACCTCCTGGCGCGAGGCGTCGTCCATATCGCTCACCGGATAGAACACATAACCGCCGTAGCCAGAATTTTCCGCGCCGCCATTGAATTTCCCCACGCCGATGCGCACGCCATCGCTGAGGCCGTCCACCACTTCCGAGAAGGCGACCTTCAACTGCGCCATCTTGGTATCATTGCGGGAACAATCCCGACTGCCAAAGGGCGGATCACACATACTGCCCGAGGTATCGATCAGGAAAAGAACGTTCGCAATCTGCTCGTTACTCTCGTTATTAACATCCGCCTGAGCAAAATAGATTTCGGTATCATCAGCGTGCAGACTGGTCGGCGAAAGAAAAACAGCGCCGAGCAAAAAGCAGAAAAATAAAGACCTGTTCATGATCCATTCCCTCTCACTTCTATCACGGTTGCGATGAAACACGCCTACCGCTGAAATCCGACGGCACGAACAAACCACGCTTTAGTGCCTGCTGAAGATGATGGTTATCGATTTTAAAATCGTCTACTTCTGAGTCACCCATGATTTCGAAGGTATAATCCACCACCGTAGACCCACCACCGCTATAGCTGATCTCCTGCCCATCGACTGGCTCAGCTCCATTCTGGCGGATGCGGGACTGGGCCTGGACCATTCCGCGCGAGTCCAACCGCTCATTACCCTCACAAGCCGTATCTTTTACGGTGTCGCCGCTGAGGCAACGATAGATGATCTGGCCGTTGAACAAAGGCTGCAATTCCAAGCCCTCAAGGCCATACAGATAAGCGTAGGCATCGGCGACCGCCGATTCGGCACCCTCGAACGCCATGGCGTCCACCTGGGTGCCGGTGGAAATCTTCGCGCTGAACATGCTTGTCTTCATCGCCGTGACCCCCATCAGGGAAACAATCACCAGAATCAGCAGCGCGATCAGCAGGGCCACACCTCGCTGGGCACGCACGGACGAGATTGGAGAAGTCAGTTTCATACTTCACCCCAACGGTAGTTACGAATCGCCACGGTGGACAGGAACTGTCGGAGCAGTTTCCCTCCTTCGTTCACCGCCTCCTGGTGATCCAGAAGATAAAAAGTCCGCTCCTCATCACCCCCTCCCAATGATGGCAACGGTTTCTCAAGCAGCAGGGCGATCTTCACCGCGACCACCGGATTGACACCCACATCGCTGGCTTTCACGTACCGCGAAGCGAAGGCCACCCTATCCTCGGTCTGGTCGATGCCGTAGAGCACCTGGAAGCTGCGTACATCCTTGAGCAGGATGACACTGTCCGTAGACAGGTTTCCCCGGCATTTCAGGTTGCCGTCGTCGTCCACCCAGTAACTGTTCACCACTTCGGTCATCACCGCCGGCGTCAAGGTGGTGCCGGTGCAGTCGGCGCGCCCATGGTGGCTGATGGTGAGCCGATCATTGCTGCCGTTCGCGCTGTCGGCGGAGCCCGGTATGTCCCCAACGGCTTCCAGGTTCACGCCGGGGTAATCAACGGAACCCACCAGGTCGCTCACGTAACCGGTTAGCTGCAGGTCCTGACTGATAAAGCGCATCGCCAGCTGGCCCTGCTCCTGGGCCTCGCTCATGGCCTGTTGCAAGGCGAAGGTGCGCTGGTTGGTGGAAAACAGGGATACGGCGGCGGCGGTGATCAGCAGGCCGAGGACCATGGCCACCATTAATTCCACCAAGCTGAAACCGGCCATGTGTTTGGGGGTTTTCATCGTGCCGCCTCCATGACCACGCATTCGGTGCCCTCGTCGGCGGCGATCTGCCCATTGCTGATGCAATCGTCAATGTCTTGATCGTGCCAGGCCACCACCACGCAGCTGGTAATGCCGCCGCAGGCCTGAACCTGGATGCGGCCGGCAGGCAGCAGGTTACCGGCCTGCCAAGCCAATTCCTCAATGTCCCAGGCGGCCACTTCCGCGGAGGTGCAGGTGTTGTCGTAACAGTCCATGGGGGGCGCGTCACCGAAGGACCGCTGGTCGACCCCCCACTCGTCGCGGTCCAGGTAGAGCGGCCGAGCGGCTTCATTGACGAGAATGCGTTCCAGCGCATCACGGGCCAGGGCGGTGGCCTGAGCCCGTATCTGGGCGCTTTCCGAGCCTTTCAGTGCGCTCAGCTGCAGGCCCGCATAGCCCAACACGCCGATGGCAAGAACCAGCAGGGCGACCAGAATTTCCACCATGCCCACCCCGGTTTGCTGTCTCATAGCGGTCTCCAACCTTCTTCAACCACAGGTGATCACGGTGTTACTGACCACGCCGAAGCGGCCCACGTGAATACGCCGGCCGCTCTCTCCGCTGCGGTCGTCACAGATCTTGAACTCCGCGTCCGCGGCGATCAGGCCGGAGGGCAGAAACTCCACTTCATCGCTGGCCGATTCCACGGTGACCGCCCCGGCGGGCAGAAAGCTCTGGTCGCCTTCCGTGTCGGAACTGTCGTAGAACACTTCCCAGCCGTCGTTCCAGGAGTTGCCCAGAGGCCGCAGCAGCACCGGCTTGCGCAGGTTCACCGCCTGGGCTCGGGCGGTATTGATGGCGGTGATCAGATCAGCGGCGCTGGAGCGCAGGGCGATATTGGCGGTGACCGAGCGGAACGAGGGCACGGCGATGGCCAGTAGTATTCCCGCCAGGCCAATCGTCAGCATCAGCTCGATAATGGTGAAGCCCTGCCCCTTTGCGCGGGCGTTTGTGCGTGCGTCTGAGCGTGCGTCGATCACCACGGCACTCCGTTACCCCAATTAAGGTGATCACACTGTCTCAATTACAAAAAGCAGGCAACGGCACTTGGACGAGCGGTGCCTTCCTTGCGCCAAGCGGCAACAACCGTGAAGCAACAGTGAACCGGTTCATGGTTTTGGGAGAGCATTCCCAGGCAGCGGGACGCCGCCCGGGGTAGGATCAGGGCCGCAGCGCCTTTGGCATGGAGAAGCGGATGTTCTCCTCGCGGCCGGGGATTTCCTGGGCATCCTGCCCGCCCAGCTGGCGCAGACGGGCCACCACCTGGTGCACCAGCTCCTCCGGCGCGCTGGCGCCGGCGGTGACGCCCACGGATTGTTTGCCGTCCAGCCAGGTGGGATCGACCATGGTGGGGTCGTCCAGCAGGTGGGCCTCGGTGCCGCAGCGCTCCGCCAGCTCCCGCAGGCGGTTGGAGTTGGAGCTGTTCACCGAGCCGACCACCAGCACCAGGTCGCATTCCAGCGCCAGCTGACGCACCGCGTCCTGGCGGTTGGTGGTGGCGTAGCAGATGTCCTCGCGCTTGGGCCCGAGAATGTTGGGGAAGCGGCCGCGCAGCGCATCGATGATGCGCGCCGTGTCGTCGACGCTGAGGGTGGTCTGGGTGACGAACGCCAGGTTATCCGGGTCCTGCACCTGCAGGCCGGCCACGTCGTCCTCGTCCTCGACCAGGTACATGCGCCCGCCCTTGGAGGTGTCGTACTGGCCCATGGTGCCCTCCACCTCCGGGTGCCCCTGGTGGCCGATCAGAATCGCCTCACGGCCCTCGCGGGCGTAATGGATCACTTCCATATGCACTTTGGTAACCAGCGGACAGGTGGCATCGAACACGCGCAGCCCGCGCCGCTCCGCTTCCTCGCGCACCGCCTTGGAGACCCCGTGGGCACTGAAAATGACGATGGCGTCATCGGGTACCTCGTGCAGTTCCTCCACGAACACCGCGCCGCGCTCGCGCAGCCCGTCGACCACATAGCGGTTGTGCACCACCTCGTGGCGCACATGGACCGGCGGCCCGAACACGTCCAGGGCCCGGTTGACGATTTCGATGGCGCGGTCCACGCCGGCGCAGAAACCGCGGGGATTGGCGAGACGGATTTGCATACAAAAACCTGCTTGGGCTGTGGGGCGAGTATACCCGTGGCGGGGCGGGCCCGGCCAGGAACAGGACGGGGATCGCGGCCCGGACAGGAGCCGCGATCATGGGCTCAGTTGAGGCGGACCACCTGCTCCGGCGCGTCGTGCTCGACGGCGATGATCTCCACCCGGAAGGTCAGATCGCGGCCGGCCAGGGGGTGGTTGAAGTCCACCGTCACCCATTCCTCGTCCAGGCCGGTGACCACGCCGGGCAGCTCGGCCCCGGCGGCGTCGGCGAAGTTCATGACGGTGCCCGGTTGCAGTTCATCGGCGGCGAAGGTGGCGCGTTTGAAGTGCTGGACGTTCTGCTCGTTGTAGTCACCGAACCCGGCCTGGGCATCGATGAAGACACTGCGTTTATCGCCGGGGCGCAGCCCCAGGATCGCCTTTTCAAAACCGGGCAACAGGGAACCGTCGCCCCAGGAAAACGAGGCCGGCTCGCCGCCAAAGGTGCTGTCCATTTCGGTGCCGTCCATCAGATGGACCGCGAAATGCAGGGTCACCCGGGTTTGCGGGCCGACCCGCAGGTGGTCAGTCATGGGCGCGACGCCCTCCCAGCAGCATGTCGAGAATGATCAGTATGGCCCCCAAGGTGATGGCGCTGTCGGCGATATTAAAGGCCGGGAAGTGGTAATTTCCCCAATAGAAATCGAGAAAATCCACCACATGCCCCAGCACCACCCGGTCGTAGAGGTTGCCCAGGGCACCGCCCAGGATCAGTGCCAGCGCCGCCCCCTGCATGCGCTCGGTTTTCAGTTTGCGCAGCCAGCTCAGGATCAGCACCGCCGCGACCAGGGCCACCACGGCGAAAAACCAGCGCTGCCAGCCGCCGGCACCGGCCAGGAAGCTGAAGGCGGCGCCGGTGTTGTAGGCCAGGGTCAGATTGAACACCGGCAGGATCTCCAGGCGCTCGTACAGCTCGAAGCGGGCCACGATCCAGTGCTTGGTCAGCTGATCAAGGGCGATCACCAGCACCGTCAGCCACAGCCAGTTCAGCTGCCCGGGCAGGCCCCGGGCCGAGGCCAGGGCGGAGTGGCTTCCCTGGGTATCACGCGCCCCCTGGGTATTACGCCCTCCCTGAATGTCACGCATAGTCCCGTTCCTCGCCGGGGCCTTCCACGTTGGTCACGCAGCGGCCGCAGATATCCGGATGGGCCGGGTCCACGCCCACGTCCTCCCGGTGGTGCCAGCAACGGGCGCATTTGGCGTGCGGCGACGGCGCCACCCGCACCTTGAGCCCGGATACCGCGCTGTCCTCCAGATCCGCCGGCGCTTCGCTGAGCGGCGCCAGGGTGGCGGTGGAGGTGATGGTGACGAAGCGCAGCTCGTCGCCAAGACGGCCCAGCAGGCCGCCCAGGGTGTCGTCCACGTACAGGGTGGCGTCGGCGGCCAGGTTGGCGCGCAGTTCCTTGCGGTTGCGGGCTTCCTCGATGGCCTTGTTGACCGCCTGTTTGACCGCCTGCACCCGCTCCCAGAACGCCAGGTCCATGGCGGCGTCCGCCGGCAGCCCGAACAGGCCGTCGTACCAGGTGGTCAGGAACACGGAATCCGCTTTTTCGCCGGGCAGGTGCTCGTGGATTTCCTCGGCGGTGAAGCTGAGCACCGGCGCCATCCAGCGCGCCAGCGCCTGGGCGATGTGGTACAGGGCGGTCTGGCAGGAGCGCCGCGCCACCGAGTCCTCGCGGGTGGTGTACTGGCGGTCCTTGATGATGTCCAGGTAGAAACCACCCAGCTCAAGGGCGCAGAAGTTGTGCAGCCGCTGGTAGACCTGATGGAACTGGTAGCCGTTGTACAGCTCCCGCAGCTCGTCCTGCAGCTGGGCGGCCCGGGCCACCGCCCAACGGTCCAGGGCCAGCATGTTCTCCGGCGCCACCGCGTTGGCCGCCGGGTCGAAGCCATTCAGGTTGGACAGCAGGAAGCGGGCGGTATTGCGGATGCGCCGGTAGCTGTCCGCCACCTGCTTGAAGATGTTCTTGGACACCGTCATTTCGCCCCGGTAGTCCGTGGAGGCGATCCACAGCCGCAGGATGTCGGCGCCCAGTTCGTTCCATACATCCTGGGGAGGAATCACGTTGCCCAGGGACTTGGACATCTTGCGGCCCTGCTCGTCCACGGTGAAACCGTGGGTGAGCACGCCCTTGTAGGGGGCCGCGTCGCGGATCGCGGTGCCGGTGAGCAGCGACGACTGGAACCAGCCACGGTGCTGGTCGGAGCCTTCCAGATAGAGATCCGCGGGCACCGTCAGTTCCGGGCGCTGCTCGAGCACCGAGAAATGGGTGGTGCCGGAGTCGAACCACACGTCCAGCACATCGGTGACCTTGCTGTAGCGCTCGGCGTCGTCGCCCAGCAGCTCCACCGGGTCCAGTTGGAACCAGGCCTCGATGCCTTCCTTCTCCACCCGCTTGGCCACTTCCTCGATCAGGCGCGGGGTGTCCGGGTGCGGCTCCGAGGTGGCCTTGTCCACGAACAGGGCGATCGGCACGCCCCAGGTGCGCTGCCGGGAGATACACCAGTCCGGCCGGTCCCGCAGCATGCCTTCCATGCGCGCCTGGCCCCAATCCGGGGTCCAGGTGACCTTTTTCACTTCCTCGCGGGCGCGGGCCAGCAGACCGCTTTCGCCCAGGCCGATAAACCACTGGGCGGTGGCGCGAAAGATGATCGGCGTCTTGTGGCGCCAGCAGTGCGGGTAGCTGTGGGTGATGCTCCGCTTGGCGATCAGCACGTCGTGTTCCTTGAGCGCGTCGATCACCGGGCCGTTGGCCTTGTTCACGTGCAGGCCGCCGACCACCGGCAGGTCGTCACGGAACACGCCGTTGTCCTGCACCGGGCTGTCCACTTCCAGGCCGTAGCGCTTGCCCACCGCGAAGTCGTCCTCGCCGTGGCCCGGCGCGGTGTGCACGCAGCCGGTGCCGGCGTCCACGGTGACGTGTTCACCCAGCACCACCGGTACCACCCGCTCCAGGAACGGGTGACGCAGTTGCAGGTTTTCCAGCAACTGACCTTGGAACGGCTGGGAACGCTCGACCCGCTCCAGGCCGTAGCGCTCCACCGCGCTGTCGGCCAGCGCCTCGGCCACCACCAGCTGCCGGGCGCGGCCGTCCTGCTCGCCGCTGAGCAGCACGTAGTCCACTTCCGGGTGCACCGCCACCGCCTGGTTGGCGGGCAGGGTCCAGGGGGTGGTGGTCCAGATCACCAGCGCCGGGGCGGTGGCTTCCACGCCGGTGCGGGCGGTGAAGTCCGCCGCGTCCACGGCGACGAAGGCCACGTCGATGGCCGGGGATTTCTTGTCCTGGTATTCCACTTCCGCTTCCGCCAGGGCGGAGGCGCAGTCCAGGCACCAGTGCACCGGCTTGAAGCCCTTGGTCAGCAGGCCTTTGTCGACGATCTTGCCGAGCGCGCGGATGATGTTCGCCTCGGTGTCGAAGTTCATGGTCAGGTAGGGGTTGTCCCAGTCGCCGAACACACCCAGGCGGATAAAGTCCTGCTTCTGCCCTTCCAGCTGCTGGGCGGCATAGGCCCGGCACTCCTCACGGAAGGTGCGGGCGTCCACCTTGTGGCCGGCCTTGCCCACCTTCTGCTCCACCTTGTGCTCGATGGGCAGACCGTGGCAGTCCCAGCCCGGCACATAGGGGGCATCAAAGCCTTCGAAGCCCCGTGCCTTGACCACCACGTCCTTGAGCACCTTGTTGATGGAGTGCCCAATGTGAATCGAGCCATTGGCGTAGGGAGGGCCGTCATGCAGCACGAACTTGGGACGGCCGGCGGCGGCCTCGCGCATCTTCCGGTACAGATCCTGCTGGCGCCATTGCGCCAGCCGCTCCGGTTCACGGGTGGACAGACCGGCTTTCATGGGAAAGTCGGTATGGGGAAGGTTCAGCGTCGCCTTGTAGTCCGTCATAGTCCGTCGTCTTGTGCAAAAAAGGCTTTTACCTGCTCCAGGTCCCGCCGCATGGCGGTCTTGAGCTGGTCCAGGCTGTCAAAGTTCGTTTCCGGGCGCACGAAATGGTGAAAATCCACGCTCAGGTGGTGGTCGTACAGGTCACCGCTGTAATCCAGCAGGTGCACTTCCAGGCGATTCTCGCGGCCGTTCACCGCCGGCCGCGTGCCCAGATTGGCGGCCCCCGGGTGGCGCTCCAGGCCGGCGCCGCTGACGCGCACCGCGAACACCCCCTGCAGCGGCGACACCGGCCGCTTGAGCGCCAGGTTCACGGTCGGCATGTCCAGGGTACGGCCGATCTTGTCACCGTGGCGTACCCGGCCGCTGATCCGGTAGGGCCGCCCCAGCAGGCGCTCGGCCAGGGCGAAATCACCGCTCTCCAGGGCCGCCCGCACCCGGGTGCTGGACACCCGCTCGCCGTCCACCTGGCAGGTGGGGGTGTCGGTGACCGCGAAGCCGAAGCTCTCGCCGGCCCGGCGCAAGTACTCGAAATCGCCGTCGCGGCCGCACCCGAAGCGGAAGTCATCGCCCACCACCAGATAGTCGATGCCCAGCCCCCCCACCAGCAAATCACGAACAAAGGCTTCCGCGGTAAGGCTGCGGAAACCCTCGGTGAAGCGGGCACAGAGTACCTGATCGACGCCCTGCTCGCGCAACGCGATCAGCTTGTCGCGCAGACTCATCAACCGGGCCGGCGCCTGTTGTGGGGTGAAAAACTCCTGGGGCTGGGGCTCGAACAGCATCACCGTGGCGAGTTTGCCACGGGCACGGGCCTGTTCGATCACCTGCGCCAGGATGCGCTGGTGGCCCAGATGCACGCCATCAAAATTGCCGATGGTGGCCACGCAGCCCCGGTGCGCCGGCCTCAGATTATGAATGCCGCGAATCAGTCGCATTCCGTCCTCGTCGCCTTCCCGGAGGCGTGTCGCCCGCGCGTCCGGAAGAAAAGAGCGCCGATTATAGAAATCATCGGCGCAGGTGGCGAGGTCTGAGGCCGAGAATCACCAACACCAGCAGATAAACCAGCATCCCGGTGACCACGATCAGGGCCAGCCAGGCCACCCGTTCGGTCAGCCCGCCCTGCAACCAGATCCCGGCACGGCCGGCCAGCCACTGAATCACCGCCACCATGGCGCCGCCGGCGAGCAACAGCCGCAGCCAGTGCCGGCCCCAGCCGGCCAGCGGCTCGAACACCCCGGTCCGGCGCAGGCCCAGATACAGCAACCCGGCGTTCAGCCAGGCCGACAAAGAGGTGGCCAGCGCCAGCCCGGCGTGCTGCAACGGCCACACCAGAATCAGGTTGAACACCATGTTGGCGACCATGGCCACCACACCGATTTTCACCGGCGTTTTGGTGTCCTGGCGGGCAAAATAGCCCGGCGCCAGCACCTTGATCAGCATGAACGCCACCAGACCGGCGCTGTAGGCGCGCAGGGACTCCGCCGACCGCAGCACGTCGTTGGCGGTGAATTCACCGTGGCGGAACAGGGTGGCGAGCAGCGGCTCGGCGATCACCGCCAGGGCCAGCGCCGCCGGCACGCCGATCAGCAGCACCAGGCGCAGGGCCCAGTCCAGGGTACGCTGGAACGCCCGCGAGTCATCGCCGGCGTGCTTGCCGGACAGGCTGGGCAGGATCACGGTGCCGATGGCGATGGCGAACACCCCCAGGGGCAGTTCCGTGAGCCGGTCGGAATAGTACAGCCAGGTCACCGAGCCGGTCTGCAGCAACGACGCCAGCACCGTGTCCAGCAACAGGTTGATCTGGCTCACCGACACCCCGAACATGGCCGGCGCCATCAACCGCAGGATGCGGCGCACCCCCGGGTCGCGCCAGGCCATGCGCGGCACCGGCATCAGGCTCAGGCGGGCGAGAAACGGCAACTGGAACAGCAACTGCACGATGCCGGCGATCAGCACCCCCCAGGCCAGCGCCACGGCCATGCGGCCCTCGGCGAAATGCGGCGCCAGGTAGAGCGCGCTGCCGATCAGGCTGAGATTGAGCAGCACCGGCGTGAACGCCGGCACCGCGAAGCGGTTCCAGGTATTGAGAATGGAGCCGGCGAAGGCGGTCAGGGCGATAAAGAACAGATAGGGAAAGGTCAGCCGCAGCATTTCCACCGCCAGCGCCCTTTTATGCGGGTCGTCGCCGAAACCGGGGGCGAACACCCAGATCAGCAGCGGCGCCCCCAGTACCCCGGCCAGGGTGACCAGCGCCACGGTGCCGCCCAGGGTGCCGGCGACCCGGTCGATCAGCAGCCGGGTGGCCGCCAGGCTGCCCTGGTCCCGGGCCCGGGTACGGTATTCGCTGAGCACCGGCACGAAGGCCTGGTTAAAGGCCCCCTCGGCGAACAGCCGGCGCAGAAAATTGGGGATGCGGAAGGCCACGAAGAAGGCATCGGTGCCGGCGGAGACGCCGAGCAGGCGCGCCAGCACCACGTCGCGCACCAGCCCCAGCACCCGGGAGAGCAGCGTCATGGCGCTGACCACCAGGGTGGAGGCCAGCAATCCGCCTTTTTTGCCTTTCGTCGCCTGCTCGTCCATTCCCGGGTCTCCGTGAAACCGGCCAAGGGTACCCAAAGCGCCGCCGGCCCGCCAGAAGCAGGGGCCACGGCGCGCCAATAAGGCCGCGCGTCCCCCGGGCCCGGCCCGGCACCGGCTTAATAAACGGTTTATTATTGACTTCTCAGGTACGGATCGGCATCATTGCGCACCTTCAAACCGGCCCACGGGCTTCGTGCGTCCCGGTTTCACCGAATCAAGCAGATTGATCCGCCCTTTTCCGGGCCGGTCAGAAACAAGACAGGAGCAGGACCTTGGCTAACTCACCGCAAGCACGCAAACGCGCGCGTCAGGCGGAAACGCGTCGTCAGCACAACGCCGCGATGCGTTCCATGGTGCGTACGTACCTCAAGAAGGTGAACGCGGCCATTGCCTCCGGCGACCAAGGCGCCGCACAGGAAGCATTCCAGAAGGCGACCTCTGTGCTGGACAAGGCCACCCGCAAGGGCAAGTTTCACCCGAACAAGGCCGCGCGCCACAAGAGCCGCCTGAACGCCAAGATCAAGGCCATGGCGGCCTGATCGACGCGATTTCAGCGCTCGACAAAAAAACCGGCCTGTGGCCGGTTTTTTTATGGCTGGAGATTGACCCCGACCAAAGCGGAACGCCGCGCCTCAGCCGCGATCCAGTACCACCAGATTGTCCCGGTGGATCAGCTCTTCCTCGTTCATAAAGCCCAGCACGTCGGCGATTTCGTGGCTCTTCTTGCGGCACAGCCGCCGCGCATCGGCGGCGTCGTAGTTGACCAGGCCGCAGGCCACGCGCCCGCCGTTCTCGTCCTCGCAGGCCACCATCTCCCCCCGGGAAAACTGCCCGAACACATCCACCACCCCCACCGGCAGCAGGCTGGAGCCGGACTCACGCAACCGGCGCACCGCGCCGGCGTCCAGCACCACCCGGCCACGCATGCGCAGATGCCCGGCCAGCCACTGCTTGCGGGCGTTCATCGGTGAGGTGTCCGGCATCAGGGTGGTGCCCGGCGCCGCCCCGGCGCACAGCTCCGCCAGCACCTCCGGACGACGACCGGAGGCAATGGTGGTCATGGCGCCGGAGCGCGCCGCCAGCCCGGCGGCACGCACCTTGGTGGCCATGCCGCCACGGCCCAGACCGGAACCGCCACCGCCGGCCATCAGCGCAATGGCCGGATCGGAGGCGCGCGCCTCGCGGATCAGGGTGGCCGCCGGGTTCTGCCGGGGGTCGGCGTCGAACAGCCCTTCCTGGTCGGTGAGAATCACCAGCCGATCCGCCTCCACCAGGTTGGCCACCAGGGCCGCCAGGGTGTCGTTATCGCCGAAGCGGATCTCGTCGGTGACCACGGTGTCGTTTTCGTTGACCACCGGCACCACCGAGAAGCCGAGCAGGGTCAGCAAGGTGCTGCGCGCGTTCAGGTAGCGCTTGCGGTCGGACAGGTCATCGTGGGTGAGCAACACCTGGGCGGTGTGCAGGTCGTGCTTGCGGAAGCAGCTTTCCCAGGCCTGCACCAGGCCCATCTGCCCCACCGCGGCGGCGGCCTGCTGCTCGTGGATGGATTCCGGCCGGCGCGCCCAGCCCAGCCGGGTCATGCCCTCGGCCACGGCGCCGGAGGACACCACGATGGGCTCGATGCCGGCGGCCCGCAGCGCCACCATCTGATCCACCCACACCTGCATCAGATCACGATCCAGGCCGCGCCCGTCATTGGTAAGCAGGGCGCTGCCGATCTTGATCACCCACCTAGCGCTCATAGACGATCTCCACGTCGTGATCGTCGTCGTCATCATCGTTGTCGTCATTGTCCCGGGCAGCCCGGTTGACGCGCTTGATCTCCTGGATCTTCTCGCGGGCTTCCTGCTCCAGACGCTCGCGCAGGGAGCGCTGCTCGGCGGCGTACTCCGGATCTTCCTTCTCGCGCAGGCGGCGCTCCTCGATGGCGTTCATCAGCGCGTACACCAGCTCCTCGCAGCCCACCCCGGCGGCGGCGGACAGCCGGAACACCGGACCCTCCCAGCCCAGCTCGGCGACGATCTCCTCGACGCGCTCGGCGGCCTCCTGGTCGGGCAGCAGGTCGATCTTGTTGAACACCAGCCAGCGCTCCTGCTCCGCCAGGGCCGGCGAGAACCGGTCCAGCTCATCGGCGATGGCGTCGATCTGGTCCGCCGGCTCGCCGTCCAGGGGCGCGATGTCCACCACATGCAGCAGCAGACGGGTGCGGGCCAGATGCTTGAGGAAACGGATGCCCAGGCCGGCGCCCTCGGCGGCGCCCTCGATCAGGCCGGGAATGTCGGCCACCACGAAGCTGCGGTAGCGGTCCGCCTTCACCACGCCCAGGTTGGGCACCAGGGTGGTGAACGGGTAATCCGCCACCTTGGGCTTGGCGGCGGAAATCGCCCGGATCAGGGTACTCTTGCCGGCGTTGGGCATACCCAGCAGGCCCACGTCCGCCAGCACCTTGAGCTCCAGCCGCAGGCGGCGCACCTCGCCGGGGGTGCCGTTGGTGGTCTTGCGCGGCGCCTGGTTCACACTGCTTTTGAAGTGCACGTTGCCCAGGCCGCCACGGCCACCCTTGGCCACCATCACGGCCTCGCCGTCGCGGGTCAGGTCCGCCAGCACCTCGTCGGTGTCCAGATCCACCACCGTGGTGCCCACCGGCACCTTCAGGTAGATGTCCTCGGCGGACTTGCCGGTCATCTGCCGGCCCTTGCCGGGCTCGCCGTTGCGCGCCTTGTAGCTGCGCTCGTAGCGATAGTCCACCAGGGTGTTCAGATTACTGTCGGCCAGCACGTACACGTGCCCGCCGGCGCCACCATCACCGCCATCGGGACCGCCGAATTCCACGTACTTTTCGCGCCGGAAACTCAGGCAGCCGTGGCCACCGTTACCGGCACGGACATCAATGGTGGCTTCGTCGACGAATTGCATGGGGTGACTCTTCAGAAACGGGTGGATGGGTATTCTAGCGCAGCTGCAAGCAGCAGGCGCGCAGTGCGTGGCGGCGGGGCCGTGCCAGTCAAACGCCAGTTGAAAGTTAAAAGTTAAAAGTTCAAACGCGGGAGAGGCCAGGGAGGCGGCGGGGCCGTGCCCGCGTGCACGCGGCTTCAAGCTACAAGCCACAGGGCGGCCTCTCAGTGGGACCTTTCAACTTTCAACTTTTAACTTTCAACTGGCCATTGCCGCCACGGCCTGCCTGTAGCTTGCCGCTTGCAGCTTGCAGCGGCCCCTCTGGGGCCCATAAAAAAACCCCGCGGGCCGAGCCTCGCGGGGCTTTTTCGTGATCCCGGAGGGATCAGGCCACGGGCTCGATCACCACATACTTGCGACCCAGCGGGCCCTTGGTTTCGAACTTCACGCGACCGGCTTCGGTGGCGAAGATAGTGTGGTCCTTGCCAATGCCGGTGTTCACACCGGAATGGAAGCGGGTACCACGTTGGCGGATGATGATCTCGCCGGCTTTGACTTCCTGGCCGCCATAGCGCTTCACGCCAAGACGTTTACTTTCGGAGTCGCGACCGTTACGAGTACTACCACCGGCTTTTTTATGTGCCATGTCTCAATCCTCTTGCTGCGTTGCGGATCAGCCCTGGATCCCGGTGATTTTCACCGCCGTGTACCACTGGCGATGGCCTTGCTGCTTGCGGGAGTGCTTGCGGCGGCGGAATTTGACGATTTTCACCTTCTTGTGGCGGCCTTGCTCGACCACCTCGGCGGAAACCTTGGCGCCTTCCAGCAGGGGCTGCCCCACTTTGACGTCGTCGCCGTCGGCAACCAGCAGAACCTGATCGAATTCCACGGTCTCGCCGGTGGCCACTTCGATCTTCTCCACGCGCAGGGTATCACCCTCTTCAACGCGGTACTGCTTGCCACCCGTCTTGATGACTGCGTACATCTACTTGCTCCGGATAGATCCTCGCGGGCGGGCTCGCTCAGTGTTGGCGAAGGCCGCTTTCGGTGCCCGGCGGATGATGAAAAACAGGGTCGCGAAGTGTACGCCAAGCCGGCGCCGCGCTCAAGCCCCTTTGGCCGGGGCCCTCCGGCGATGGCTTTTCTTGACTGACCGGGCCCCGCTGCTAGCATTGCCCGCTGTTTACGCCCCCTTTTTTGGATAGCGTTCCATGGATTTCAAGGCCATCAGTTCCGTCGTCGCCGACGACTTCGAGGCGGTGAACCGCTTCATCACCCACCACCTGAACACGGAAGTGCCACTGATCCGTGAAGTGGGCGAATACATCGTCGATTCCGGCGGCAAGCGGTTGCGCCCCCTGGTCGGCCTGCTCAGCGCCCGGGCGTCCGGCTATACCGGCGACCAGCATGTGGACGTGGCGGCGGTGATCGAGTTTTTGCATACCGCCACCCTGCTGCACGACGACGTGGTGGATGAATCCAGCCTGCGCCGGGGCCGGCCCACGGTGAACGCGGTGTGGGGCAACTCCGCCAGCGTGCTGGTGGGCGACTTCCTGATTTCCCGCGCCCTGCAGCTGATGGTGGCCCTGAAGGACCAGCGTCTGCTGGAAATCCTCTCGCAGAGCACCAACACCATCTCCGAAGGGGAGGTGCTGCAGCTGATCAATACCCGCGACCCGGACACCACCGAGGACAGCTACATGCGGGTGATTCACCACAAGACCGCCAAGATGTTCGAGGCGGCGGCGGAAACCGGCGCCGTGCTGGGGGCGCGCACCGAACCGGACCTGTGCGCCGAGTTCGCCACCTTCGGCCTGCATCTGGGCATTGCCTTCCAGCTGATCGACGACGTTCTGGACTACCAGGGCGAGGTCAGCGAACTGGGCAAGAACGTGGGCGACGACCTGGCCGAGGGCAAGCCCACCCTGCCGCTGATCTATGCGATCCAGCACGGCGCGCCCCAGCATGCCGACCTGATCAAGCGCGCCATCCGCACCGGCGGCCTGGAGCACCTGCGGGAAATCGTCGAGATCGTGCACGACTGCGGCGGCCTGCGCTACACCATCGAGCGCGCCGGCGAACACACCGCCCGGGCCCTGGAAGCACTGGCGCCGGTGCCCGGTTCGCGTTACAAGGAAACCCTGCAACGATTGGCGGAAGAGTCCCTGCGCCGCACCTATTGATGACCCGGCTCCCACCTGAAATGGAGAATGGCATGAAACAGCTTCTCGTCCTGACCACCCTGGCGCTGCTGGTCACCGGCTGCGCCCTCAGCCCCCAGCAGATCCAGGTTGACCCGAAGCCGCAGGTGACGCCGGCGAATATCGGTCAGAACAGCCAGGTCCAGGTGATCGGCGTGGATTCACGGCCGCAGAAGGCGTTCGGTTCCCGGGGCGGGGTTTACAAGGACACCGCCCTGGTGATGCCCGCCAATGACGTGCGCGCGGCCCTCGAGGAAGCGGTGCGCGGCGGCCTGCAAAGCCTGGGCTACAACGCCTTCAACCCGGGCGGTGACGCCACCACCCTGGAAGTGCGCCTGGAGCAGCTGGACTATGTGCCGGAGGAAGGCTCGGTGGTGAACCGGGTCAATCTGACCCTGACCCTGCAGGCCGAGGCCCGCCGGGGCGACACCACCCACACCGGCACCTACAAGAGCAGCACCCAGCATGAGCTGCCCTTCACGCCCACGGCGGAGCGCAACCAGGCGATGATCAACGACATCCTGAGCCGCTCCATCGAGCGCCTGCTCAACGACCGGGAAATGCTCGACTTCCTGGCCGGGGACGACACCCCGCTGCCCTCTCGCTAGCCCCTCCCCTGCCTCTCAGGGGTTTTCCGGAGACGCGGACACCACCGGCGTCTCCGGATCCTCCCAGCTCACCGTGAACAGCAGCGGCTGACAGCATACGTGGCAATCCTCCACGTATTCCTGCTCGCCCTGGGACGGGTCCACCAGCGCCTCGAAGTGCTCCCAGCAATGGGGGCATTGCACCGCCACCGGAATCAGTTCCATGGCGCACCGCCCTGCTCCGTGCCCGGGTCCCGCTGATCCGGCAGGGTCAGCTGCTCAAGCCAGGCCGGCGCGGTCTCCACCGGCCGGGGCGTGCCCTGCCCCCAGACCGGCCCGGGCCAGCAGTCATCGCCCTGGAAACGAGCGATCACGTGCACATGCAGCTGCGGCACCAGGTTGCCCAGGGCGCCCAGATTGATCTTGTCGGCGCCGGTGACCCGTTCCAGTTCCGCGGCCAGGTGGTTCACCGTGGCCAGCAGCCGCTGCTGGTCGGCCACCGCCAGATGATGCCACTCACGCAGTCCATCGCGCTTGGGCACCACGATCAGCCAGGGAAAACGGTCGTCACGCATCCAGCGCAACCAGCACAGGTCGGTTTCGCCCAGCTCGCCGGTGTCGGCGGCCAGGCGCGGGTGCAAAGAAGCCATAACTCAAATATCCGCAAAGACAGTTGATCTGGGGCGCTGGGCAAGGGCGGCGTGGTCCCGTACCATTGATACGCAAAAATTAGCGGCACTCTCTATCTATCCGCCTATCTATCCGCGCGCCAGGCGGGCAACGCGGGGCCAGCCCAGCGGGCAATACCATACCACCGCGCCCCGGGCCATGAGAGGGAAGCCGATCCGCTACCAGGGAAGGCAGGCATCACCTTGCAAGGGGGAAGGTCATGGAATGGGTAGCGATGATCACCGCGGTCGCCGTGTTGCAATGCGCACTGTTCAGCGTGGTGGTGGGCCGTGCCCGGGTCAAGTACCAGATCCGGGCACCGGCGGTGCAAGGCCATGAAATGTTCGAGCGCTGCCAGCGCGCCCACGGCAATACCGTGGAGCAACTGGTGCTGTTCCTGCCCGGGCTGTGGCTGTTCGGCTGGTATCTGGAGCCCCGCGCCGCCGCCGCCCTGGGGCTGCTGTTCGTGGTCGGCCGGCAGCTCTATTTCAACGCCTACCTGGACCAGCCTCGCCAACGCGGACGCGGCTTCCTGCTCGGTTTTCTCGCCAGCATCGCGCTGCTGCTCGGCGGCCTCGGCGGCGCACTCGCCCAGCTGATCCTGAACTACCGGTAATCCGAGGGGCTGCGCCCGGTCCAGCGCCGGAATGCGCGGGCAAAGTTGGAGGCATCGGAATAGCCCAGGGCCAGGGCGATTTCGTCCACCGACCGGGGGCTCTGGGTCAGGTACTCCACCGCCAGCCCCTTGCGCAGGTCGTCCAGCAGGGTTTGATAACTGGTCCCCAGTTGCTGCAGCTTGCGCTTCAGGGTGCGCGATGACATATGCAGCTCCGAGGCCACGTCCTCGACGCCGGGAAACCCGCCGGAACCGGCCAGCATGATGCGCCGCACCTGCCCCAGCAGCGCCGGCGGCGCCTTGATCTGCTCCATCTCCTGCTCACACTGGGCGGCGGCCATCTGCGCCAGCCTGGGGTCGGCGAAGCGCAGCCGGCGCTGCAGGCGCTCCGCCGGGAAGCGCATCTGACTGTTGGCGCAATCGAAGAACACCGGCACCGGAATCAAGGCGCGCAGGCGGCCGAAATAGTCCGGCTCCGGGTAGGAGAACCGCAGTTCGCCGAGAATTTCCACATCCGGAATCAACTGCATGGCCATGAAGTGGAAGCTGGAAAACAGGCTCTCCACCACCAGCGGCGCCAGGTCCCCCAGCGCCAGCATCTCATTGACCTGCAACACCGCCCACTCGCCATCGTTGAAGTTTTCCAGCTGGATAATGGTGCTGCGGGTGCGGAAGAACTTCACCGCCAGTTCGATGGCGTCCCCCAGGGTATCGCTGCTCATCGCCGCGTAACCGAGAAAACCGTGGGAAGACAACGTCATGGAGGCGCCCAGCTCCCACCCCATCCAGGGCTCGCCGGTGAGCGCCAGGGCCCGGCGCGCGAAACGGTCGAACACGGCGGCGGTGATGCGGGCCTTGGGGTCCCGCCAGCAACCCGCTTCGATGCGCAGCCCGGTCAGGGCCTGCTCCTCGCTGATGCCCCGCTTTTCCAGAAATTCCAGCATCAAAGCCAGATATTCGGCGGAGATGGTGTAATCCTCCGCGCTCATTTTGAGAATCGTCATACTTATTATCCTATGGCCCAAAATGACCAGCCAGGCATCACCATACCTATACCTTTTACATCAAGGCAAGGGCCGTGGCGCCGGCCATCGCCAATCATCGAGGCCGGTTGCGCCGCCATCGGGGTGACGCGGTGGGTCACTTCCTGTCCAGTCACGCGGCCGACGCCGCCACCACTCCGGGGAGTCGCCGCTAAGCCACTGATAAAAAAGACTTTATCGAGAATCCGGAAATGGCACGATTCTGGCTCCCCGAACCCTGGCGGTCAGTGATCCCGGTGACTGACCGCGACCATCAGGAAACCGAGGGGGCGGTGGCCGAACCATGAACAAGGTGATCCGAGTCGATAAAAAGTGCCCGGAAAGGGCATTGGAGAATCTCAACCGTCTGACCGGCCTGGACTTCCAGAGCTGGCCTGAATCCTTGCTGGACGTGGGTGAGCAGGTGGCGACGGATAATCTGGAAGCACCGGCCGAACGGCCGGAACAAGAGCAAGAGCAAGAGCAAGCGCGGGGCGCCGCGCGCGGCTGCCGGGCGGCCGGTCAGTAATTGGAAATCAACTTGTCCTGGGGCCGCAGGGCGGTGCCACGGCGCTGCATGTACAGCTCCTCGACCACGTAGCGCATGGCCGGGTCGGACAGGCGCAGGCACAGCTGAACCTGCTCCACGTCATCGGTGAAGCGCAGGCGCACCGTGCCGGACAGCAGCGCACTGCCGTCCCCACGGGACTCGGCGGCGTCCACCAGCACCACATGGTCGTTGCGGGCATCCAGGTAGCGCACCACCAACTGGACCGTGCCGGCTTGCCCGGACAGCCGTGCCCAGGCGGCCACATTGAATTCCGCGTCCCACTGCCGGGCGCGGGCGGGGCGTCCGCTGGCCCAGATCCGGCTGGGCACCTTGGCGATGCTTTTTTCGATCATGCGATGCTTTTCTCGACCATGAAAACGTCTGGATCACGCGGCGTGGCGCGATGGTTCGGAGGGGCCAGGCGCGGCCCTTACGAGCGTCCGTTGAGTGTACGGGCGTACAGGCCTCACCGCCACGTCGGACTCGGCGCCCGGCCTGGGAGGTGGGTCACAGCCCGGCGGGCCGCCCGGCCACCGCCTGTTGGATTGTTCGACAACCCACCAGCTTCTCTCCGGCACCCGGCCTATGCTGCGGCCAGCGATGTTAAGGAGGATAACGTATGGCTGATGTGAATTTCCTGACCCGTGCCCGTCAATGGGGCAACAAAGTTTACCTGGCTGGCCTGGGCGCCTACAGCAAGGCCGGCGAAGGTTCCGAGGAACTCTACGAGAAGTACCTGCGCAGCGGTACCGAGGCCTACGGCGAAAGCGCCGAAGGCAAGCCCGCTCTGCTGCTGGCCGGCCGTGGCCTGGTGGACAGCACCGTAGTGAGTGCTCGCAAACTGATCGAAGAGGCGCCCCACAAGCGCCATGAGCTGTACGAGCGGTGCGTGGACACCGGCAAGCAGGTTCGCGGCGAAGACGCGGACACCAGCAATGAACTGCTGCTGGCCGGCACCGGCGCCGTGGCCACCGTGCGCGAGCGCGGCCGCCGCCTGTTCGAGGAACTGCTGGCCGCCGGCGAGCAAGCCAGCGCCGGCAAGCCCGGAAACGCCGAGCAGCAAACCGACGCCTGATTCTTTCGATTCTTTCTGCCTACTCTCCTTTGGCGGGGCCCTGATAGGGCCCCTTTTTTTGCGTCATCGCTTTGCTTTCTCCAGCCAAAGCCCCCCTTCCAGCCCCCCCCTGTTGTAGGAGCGACTTCAGTCGCGACCAAGACGGCCCGGGGCGGCTGGGGAGCGATTTCCCGCCCGGCGGGTGCGGGCGCTGGCGCCACCTTGGCGGGCGGAACTTTCGTGCTAGTCTTGGCCCCATCGATTCCACTTGTGAGCAGATCATGGCCAAACGCGACCGGCCCGCCTCCACCGGCGGCAGGTTCTGGAAACTCACCGGCATGACCACCTCCATCGCCACCCGGGTGGCGGGCCAGCAGGTCCGGGGCTGGTTTCAGTCGGACCAGGACCGCCAGGCCAGCCGCGAGGAGTTGATGCGCCATATCGGCCGGGAAGTGGCCACCACCCTGGGGCAGATGAAAGGGGCGGTGATGAAGGTGGGACAGATCGCCTCGCAGATGCAGGACGTGCTGCCCCGGGAAATCAGCGAGCAACTGGCGGTGCTGCAGAATGCCTCCGCCCCCATGCCCTTCCACGTGATCCGCCGCCAGTTGGAAAAAGAACTGGGCGGCCCGGTGGCGGAACGTTTCGCGGACTTTGAGGAAACGCCGTTCGCCGCCGCCTCCATCGGCCAGGTGCACCGGGCCACCACCCTGGAGGGCGAGCCGGTGGTGGTGAAGGTGCAGTACCCGGCGGTGAAAAATTCCATCGACTCGGACATGAAACACCTGCGGCGCATCCTCAAGCTGGGCAGCCTGCTGCGGGTGGACGAGCGCGCCCTGGACGCGGTGTTCCGGGAGATCCGCCAGCAACTGGACGAGGAGTTGGATTATCACCGCGAGGCGGACAACCTGCGCCAGTTCCGCGACTTCCACGACGCCGATACGGACGTGGTGATACCGCGCGTGTTCGACGGGCTGTCCGGCGCCACGGTGCTGACCCTGAGCCTGGAAGAAGGCACGCCGCTGGATCAGGTCAACGACCAGAACGGCTTCGACCAGAGCCTGCGCAACCGGCTGGGAGAGCGCCTGTTCGACCTGCTCGCCCGGCAGATTTTCCAGCTGCACGCGGTGCACTGCGACCCGCACCCGGGCAACTTCGCGTTCCGCACCGACGGCAGCATCGTGTTCTACGATTTCGGCGCCGTGAAACGGCTGCCGGAGGAGGACGTGGCGCTGATGGCCACGCTCACCGACGCCGCCCTGGAGGAGGACTGGGCGCGGCTGGATCAGGCGCTGCTGGAGATCGGTGCGCGCCGCGCCGACACCCGGGTCGGCGACGATTTCTACGACGCCTGGGTACCGTTGCTGCTGCAGGGGGTCACCGACACCCCCTACGACTTCGCCACCGCCCGGGTGCACCAGGACGTGGTGAAGAAGGCCCGCGCCACCCCCTGGGAGGAAATGCTCAAGTTCCAGCCCAGCTCCCGGACGCTGCTGGTGCAGCGCGTGGTGGGCGGCCACTACTGGACGCTGAAGTCCCTGGGCGTGGCCAGCGCCCTGCGGCCGCGTCTGCGGCGCATCCTCGAACAGCGGGCGGCCTGACCGCGCAACGGAAAGCGCCGGCACGGGGCCGGCGCGGTGGGGTCGGATTGATTTGCCCGGAGGTCAGAAGGCGGAGCGCAGGCCCACGCTGATGCCGGAGATTTCCTCGTCGTCCTGGTCGTAGTAGCGCATGTATTCCAGGTTGGCGCCGACCGTGTCGGTGAGATTGAAATCGAGACCGGCGCCGTAGGATTCGCCCTCATAGTGCTCATCGTCATCCACCGAGTAGTTGACGCCGGCCACGGTGCCCTCGGCTTTCACGGTGCCTTTCATCTTGGTGTAGCCACCGATCACATAGGGGTGAACGGTTTCGGAGAGCGGCGCGGACAGCTTCAGGTAGGCGCCGTACATGTGGTCCAGATCGAAATCCAGAATACCCTGGGAATCTTCACTGACCCCCATGCCACCACGGGCCTCCAGCCCCAGGTAGTCGTTGAACTCGAAACCGGCGCGCACCACCGCCGTGTCCAGCTTGAGGGTATCGGTATCGTACTTGTCGTTATCGTACTGAATCTGGCTGTAGTTGGCCCCCACGTAGGGCCCCGCGGCGAAGGCGCCGCCGGCCACCAGGGAACAGGACAGTACCATTGCCTTACCGAGAATTCTGACCTTCATATGCGTCTCCTTTTGCATTGGTGATCAAGAAGATTTGACCAGAGGGGGTTGGCGCTGCTCCGCAAGGCCCGTTAAATACGGTAAAAGGAGCGTGACAGTGATCACATTCAGCAGCGAGCCGGTGGGGAAGGGATCAAATGAGGCGGCTATTTTTCAGATTCGTCCTGGTGATGTTGGCCGGGGCGCTGGGTGCTCCGTGCGCCGCCCTCACCCTGGACGGCCAGCAGGAGCACTACGAAGCGGCACCGGCGCTGCGCTGGCTGGACGCGGCGGGCCAGCGGCTGACCCCGGACCAGGCCCTGGCGCGGCTGCGTGACGGCGGCGGCCAGCGGCTCACCGCCAACTACCCGACGCTGGGTTTCCGGGACGGCGACCAGTGGTTTTTGTTGTCGCTGACCAACCGATCCGCCGATGACCGCTGGTACCTGAACGCCGCCCGCCCCCACCTGGACCGGCTTGACCTTTATCTGTTCGACCCCCGGGGCCAGCTGCTGGACCACTGGGTCGGCGGCGACCAGGTACCCTTTGATCAGCGCCCCCTGGCCCACCATCAGTTGGTTTTTCCTCTGATCCTGCCCCCGGATAGCAAGCGTTTTCTGCTGTTCCGGGCGCACGGCAAGAACGTGATCGATTTTCCCCTGTCGCTGCGCTCGTCGGACAGCTTCAACCTGGCCGACGGCGGCCTGAGCTTCTTTCAGGGCTTCTATTTTGGCGCCATGGCCATCATGTGCCTGTTCAACCTGCTGATCTTTCTGTCGATCCGCGAGCCCAGCTACCTTTGGTATGTGTTCTATCTGGCCAGCTTCGGCATCAATCTGTTCGCCCGGGAAGGCCTGGCGTACCGCTGGCTATGGCCCGGCGCCCCGGACTGGAACCAATATTCCCTGGCGGTGTTGAACCTGCTCACCCTGTCCCTGGCGATGCTGTTTTCCTGCTCGTTCCTGGAGCTGCGTAAACGGGCGCCGACCCTGAACCTGTGGCTGACATTGAGCGCCGTGGTGGTGGCCCTGAGCGCACCGCTGGCGATCCCCTATTTCGACTTCTTTATCCAGTTCTCGGCGGCCCTCGCCTTCCCCTGGCCCTTTATCGCCGCCGCCCTGGCCCTGTGGCAGTTCCGCCAGGGCTACCGCCCGGCGCTGTTCTTTCTGATCGCGTTCGCCACCCTGGCGGTGACCGGCGCCATCTACATTCTCAAAACCTTCAACCTGGTTCCCGGCCACTGGATGATCGAGAACGCCCTGCAACTGGGGACCTTCGTCGAGGCCCTGCTGCTCTCTCTTGCCCTGGCCCACCGCATGACCACGCTGAAAAGCGACAATGAGCGGATTCAGCTGGAGACCAACGAGGCCCTGGAACGGCGCGTGGAGGAACGCACCCGGGAGCTGAACGCGGCGCTCAGTGCCCGGGGCGAATTCCTGGCGGTGATCAGCCACGAGATCCGCACGCCACTGAACAGCATCATCGGCACCGTGGACATGCTGCGCGATTCCGCCCTGGACGACGGCCAGCGCCGCCACCTGCACGTGATCGAGCAATCCGGCGCCGCGCTGATCGAACTGATCGACGATGTGCTCGACTATTCCCGCCTCGACGCCGGCAAGATGCCCATCGACCAAACCCCCTTCGACCTGCCGGCCCTGCTGCTAGAATGCATCACCCCGTTCCAACAAAGCGCCCGCAGCCGGGCCACCGAGCTGCGCCTGACCCTGGACCCGTCGCTGGGAGAATATTGCGTCGGCGACCCGGTGCGGCTGCGGCAGATTCTGGTCAACCTGATCGGCAACGCGGTGAAGTTCACCGACGACGGCGCCATCGATGTGAGCGCCCGCCGCGAAGAGGCCAACCGGGACTATGTGCTGTTCGAGGTCCGCGACACCGGTATCGGTATCGCCAGCGCCCAGTTGCCCATGCTGTTCACCTTCTTCCAGCAGGCCGGCTCCGGCCAGCGCCGTCACCACACCGACGGCGGCAGCGGCCTGGGGCTGGCGATCTGCCGTCAGTTGGCGGAGATCATGGGCGGGCAAATCGGAGTGGAAAGCCAGGAATACCAGGGTTCCCTGTTCTGGGTGCGCTTACCGCTGCCAGCGGCGGCCACCGGCGACCGCGCTCCCACGGCGCCGGCCCTGGAAACCGGCCCGGCGGCGCGCCTGCTGATCGTCGACGACAATCACGTCAACCTGCTGGTGGCGGAGGGGCTGTGCCGCAAGCTCGGCCATGAGTGCGAAACCGCGGAAAGCGGCGCCGAGGCGCTGGCCACCCTGCTGGCCCGCCCGGACGGTTTCGATCTGGTGCTGATGGATTGTGAGATGCCGGACCCGGATGGCTTCGAAACCACCCGTGCCATCCATCGGCTGCAACGGGAAGGGCGGCTGCCGGTGATCCCGGTGATCGCGCTTACCGCCCATGCGGTGCCGGAGAAAATCGCCGCTTGCCACGATGCCGGCATGATCGGTCATATCGCCAAGCCGGTGAATCTGCAGCGGCTTAACCAGGCATTGAACGCCGCCCTGCGCGGCATCGCCGGCGGCGACCGGCCGTTTGCCGGGAGCGACCGGCCGTCTCCCTGATTCAGTTCAGCCCACGGATTCAGTTCAGCCCACGCAGCAATTCGTCGGTAAAGCGGCTCAGATCATTGAGTGAGCCGCAGCGTCGGGCGGCGCGGCAGTACGGCAGGTAGCGGGCCATGATGGCATCGCCGCTGTTCCAGCGCGACGGCGGTTCCGGGTTGAGCCAGAACACTTGCCGGGCGCGGCGGGCGATGTCCGCCAGATGGCGCTCGCCGGCGGGCAGGTCATTGTTGCGGGCATCGCCGAGAATGATCAGCGTGGTGTTCTGGTCGATGTCGCCCCGGCAGGCCTCCTCCAACTCCTTGAACATGGTGCCGTAGTCGGTGCCGCTGCCGGACACCCGGTCCAGAATGCGGCCCACCGCCACATCCGGCGGATAGCGCTCGAAGTCCTCGGTGACCTCATCGAAGCGGGCGGCGAACGCGAAACTGCGCACCCGTGGCAGCACATCGGTCATGGCGTAGAGAAACTGCAGCAGGAAACGGGCCGCGTCCCGCACCGAACTGGAGACATCGCACACCACCAGCACCTTGGCCCGGGTACGGCGCCGCTGGCGCCAGTGCAGGTGCACCGGCACGGCGTTATAACGCAGGCTGTCGGCCAGGGTGCGGCGGGCGTCCAGCTCGCCGCGCCGGGCTTTCTTCTGGCGGCGCTGGTGGGAACGGGCCAGGCGCCGGGCCATGCGCCGCACCAGCACCTGCACCTGCTGGAACTCGCGCAGCTCGCGGAACGGCGCCGCCTGCATGCTGTGCTCGCGCAGCGCCCGGCCATGGGCGCGGCCATGCAGGTCGTACTGCCGGCGCACATGGGCCATGGCCCGCTCGCGCACCCGGCCACGCCAATCGCGCAGGGCCTCGGCCCGCTCGCCGTCGCCGGGCCGCTGGGAGGCATCCAAACGCAGGATCTCGTCGTCCACCGCGCCCATGCCCATGTTCATCAGCAGACGGCGGGCGAACAGCCCTTGCTGGGTGATCACCTGCATGGCGGTGAAATCGATCTCGGCGGCGGCCTGGGCCAGACTCTGCTCCAGCTGGGTGTCGCTTTGCGCGGCCAGCTCCGCCGCCTGCGGCGACAGCCCCTCGGCGTCCGGCGGGGTGGGCGTGGCGGGTTCAGCGGCGTCCTCCGCCGGGCCCTGCTCGCCCGGTTGCTGGTCCTCGAAGCGAAAGAAGGTCTCGAAGCAGCGGTCGAAGTCCGGGCGCTCCTCCTCGCTTTTCACCAGCGTCAGCGCCAGGGTTTCGCGGAAGCGGTTCTTGTCGCCATAGCCCACCAGGGCGGCGGCGCGCATGGCCTCCTCCGCCTCCGCCGGGGAGATCCGCACCCCGGCGCCCCGCAGGGCACGCACGAACTCATGGAGCCGCCGGCGGGCCATGGTTCAGCGCGCGCGCCGGGCGCGGAACCAATGGGGTAACAGCTCCCGGGCCAGCTCCGCGTCCTGCTCGTTCTTGAGCACCAGGGTCAGGGTCTGCTCCACCAGCTCCGGTTCCAGGCTGTCCGCGTGCAGCAGCACCAGGGCGCGGGCCCAGTCCAGGGTCTCCGACACCGCCGGCAGCTTTTTCATGTCCTGCTCGCGCAGGTGCTGGATGAAATCCACCAGTTGATCGCGCAATTGCTCGTCCAGCTCCGGCACCCTCTCCGCCAGGATGCGCCGTTCCAGGGGCGCGTCCGGGTAGGGAATGTACAGGTGCAGGCAGCGGCGCTTGAGGGCGTCGGACAGCTCCCGCTGGTCGTTGCTGGTGAGGAACACCAGCGGCTGATGGCGGGCGCGTACCGTGCCCAGCTCGGGGATGGAGATCTGAAAATCGGAGAGCAGTTCCAGCAGGAACGCCTCGAACTCCTGGTCGGCCTTGTCGATCTCGTCGATCAACAGCACCACCGGTTCGTCGGCTCGCAGCGCCCGCAGCAGCGGCCGGGGCTCCAGGAAGGTGTCGCTGTAGAACGCCTCGCCCAGGTCGCCGAGCCGGCGCATGCTCTCTTCCAGGCTGTCGGTGTCCGCCAGGGTGCCGCTGAGCTTGTCGCGCAGCAGTTGCGTATAGAGCAACTGCTTGCCGTACTTCCACTCATACAGGGCGCGGCTTTCGTCCAGCCCCTCATAGCATTGCAGACGGATCAGCGGCGCCTCCAGAAAGGCGGCGGCGGCCTTGGCCAGTTCGGTCTTGCCGACCCCGGGCGGGCCTTCCACCAGCACCGGCTTGTGCAATTGGGCGGCCAGGTACACCGCCAGGGCGGTGCGCTGATCACAAATGTAGCCCTGACGGGCAAAGCTGAGCATCACGTCGTCGACGGAATCGATGCGCGTCTTCATGGCAGGCACCTGTGCGGGGCGGGGATCAGTGCAGGACGGTACCGTCCGCCAGCGCGGAAAGCGTGGAGGGGGCGGCGGGCGGTTCCTCGCCGTCCTCGGTGACATCGAAGCGCAGCGAGTGCACCTCGCCGTCGATCATGTCCGGAATGCGATCGAGGAAGTCGTCCAGATGCTCGGAGTCGAAATGGCGCTCCAGAGCGTCCAGGTCGGTCCACTGCTGCCACAGCATGATGACCCGTGGCGCATCGGCCTTCACATAGACCTCGTAGGAGAGACAGCCCTGCTCGTCCCGTGCCTGTTGCGCCAGTTCCTGGGCCAGGGCCACGGCGCTCTCGCGCAGATTGTCGCGGACCGGAATCAAACCTTTGACAATGACCATACTGCTCGGAAGGGTGGAAAGTGAACCCGGCAGTATAGCACAGCAAGGCGGTTCTGGCGCCGTTCACAGGGCGGATTTGAAGGTCACGGAATCGCCCAGGGGCGCCCGGCCCACCCGGGTCCGGTTGGCGGCCACCG
Source organism: Alloalcanivorax gelatiniphagus (assembly GCF_005938655.1). Taxonomy (GTDB): domain Bacteria; phylum Pseudomonadota; class Gammaproteobacteria; order Pseudomonadales; family Alcanivoracaceae; genus Alloalcanivorax; species Alloalcanivorax gelatiniphagus. The sequence continues at coordinate 37,749 of NZ_VCQT01000008.1, read as the reverse complement.
CCGGGTCCTCGTAGCCGAAGCTGATGCCCACCAGGATCGCGGTGGAGTGCGGCTCGCCGAACACCTCGCGCACGTCGTTGGGGTAATAGCGCATGCTGCCCTGGGCGCAGCTGCCGATGCCATGGGCGGTCATCGCCAGCATCAGCGACTGGATGTACATGCCCACGTCCAGCGCCACGGTGGGCCCGAAACTGCGCTCCATGCCGATGAACACCACATGGGGCGCGTCGAACAATTCGAAGTTACGCAATTGGGCGCGTAACCGTCCTGGCCTGTCGTCCCGGGCGATGCCCATGTTGTTGTACAGCTCCACCGCGCAGTCCACCTGGCGCTGGCGGTAAACGCCCTCGAACTTGCCCGCGTTGGGCTCGAAATCCGGTTCCATGGGCACCCCGGCGGACACCTTTTCCACCAGGCGGCGGCGCAGTTCGTCACGCACCTGGCCGGACGCCACGAACACCTTCCAGGGTTGGATGTTGCAGTTGGAGGGAGCCAGCTGGGCCAGCTCGAACACCTGACGCATTACGGCCTCGGGCACGGGCTTGTCGAGGAAGCCTCGTACCGAGCGGCGGCCACGCAGGCTATCCGCCAGGGAAACGGTTTCCGGATTCATGAGCGTCCTTCTTATTCTGAGTGGAAGTTCCGAAGAAAATGGAATCGGATTCCATCGTAGCGATTCGCCGGGAAAGTACAACCGGCCCGTCGCCGCAGCCCTGGCCCTTTTCGGCCCGAGGGGGCATCATCGAAACGAGTCTGGGCCGCAACCCGAGCGCGCCAGGGAAGTCGTGATAAAAAGGGGATTCCTATGAACTACTTCGTGACCGGTGCCACCGGTTTTATCGGCCGCTTTTTGGTCGCCCGCCTTCTAAAACGCGATAACGCCCGGGTGTTCGCGCTGGTGCGGCCCGGCTCGGAATACAAGCTGGACGCCATGCGCCGGCGGCTGTGCGTGGAGGAGAGCCGGCTGGTGCCGATCAGCGGCGACCTGACCAAGAAACTGCTGGGCGTCAACAAGCGCGACCAGGACGACCTGGTGGGCCAGATCGACCACTTTTTCCACCTGGCCGCCATCTACGATCTGAACGCGGACGAGAACAGCCAGCGCTACATCAATATCGAGGGCACCCGCCAGACCCTGAAGCTGGCCGAGAAGCTGGACGCCAAGTGCTTCCATCATATGTCCTCGGTGGCCGCCGGTGGCCTCTACGACGGCACCTTCACCGAAGACATGTTTGAGGAAGCGGAGGGCCTGGACGACCCCTATCTGCTGACCAAGCATGAAGCCGAGGCCCTGGTGCGCCAGGAGTCGCGCATTCCCTGGCGCATCTACCGCCCCTCGCTGGTGGTCGGGCATTCCCAGACCGGCGAAATGGACAAGATCGACGGCCCCTATTACTTCTTCAAACTGATCCAGAAGATCAAGGATTTCCTGCCCAACTGGATTCCGCTGGTGGGCCTGGAAAGCGGCCACTTCAACATCGTGCCGGTGGATTTCGTCGCCGATGCCCTGGACCACATCGCCCACGGCAAGGAAGGCAACGGCCACTGCTTCCACCTGACCGCCGACCGCAGCTACAACTTCGGCGAGGTGATGGACATCATCGCCAGCGCCGCCCAGGCGCCGCGCATGCCGGTCCGGGTGGACGGCAAAATCTTCGACGCTGTGCCCGGCTTCGTGCGCAAGGGCGTGAGCGCCCTGACGCCGCGCATGTTGATCAACCAGACCCTGGAAAACCTGGATATCCCGCCGTCGGTGATCAAATTCCTGGCTTTCCCCACCGAGTACGATAACCGCCGCGCCCGCGCCGCCCTGGAAGGCAGTGGCATCGACGTGCCGGAACTGGAGGCCTATATCCAGCAATTATGGGATTTCTGGGAAAACCACCTGGACCCGGACCGCGACAGCCGCGAGGACGAGCTGCAGCCGCTGCCGTCCCTGCCGGAGCGGGTGGAGGACAAGATCGTGCTGGTCACCGGTGCCACCTCGGGCATCGGCAAGGCCAGCGCCCTGAAGCTGGCCCGGGCCGGCGCCACCGTGCTGGTGGTGGCGCGCACGCCGGAGAAGCTGGAAGAGACCCTGCACGAAATCAAGCAGTTGGGTGGCACCGCCCGGGCCTACAGTTGTGACGTGTCCAACATCGACTCGGTGGACGAACTGGTGGAGAAGGTGCTGGCCGATTACGGCCGGGTGGACATCCTGGTGAATAACGCCGGCCACTCGATCCGCCGCTCGGTGGTGCACTCCTTCCACCGTTTCCACGACTTCGAGCGCACCATGCAGCTCAACTATTTCGGCTCCCTGCGGCTGATCATGAAGCTGATGCCGGGCATGATCGAGCGCGGCTTCGGCCATGTGATCAACATCTCCAGCATCGGCGTGCTCACCAACGCGCCCCGCTTCTCGGCCTATGTGGCCTCGAAGGCGGCGCTGGATTCCTTCACCCGCTGCGCCGCCAGTGAACTGGCCCACCAGGGCATCTACTTCACCACCATCAACATGCCGCTGGTGCGCACGCCGATGATCGCGCCCACCAAGCTCTACAACCATGTGCCCACCATCAGCCCCAACCAGGCGGCGGACATGATCTGCGACGCCATCGTGCGGCGCCCGAAACGGATCGCCACCAGCCTGGGCGTGCTTGGCCAGGTGATGCACTTCATCACCCCCAAGGTCACCGAGACGATCATGAACACCGGCTACAAGATCTTTTCGGACTCCGCCGCCGCCATGGGCCGCAAGGAGGCCACGCCCAAGAAGATCAGCCGCGAGCAGGCCGCCTTCTCCCGGCTGTTCAAGGGTATTCACTGGTAGGCAATCAGGGATAAAAAACGGTTCATCGCGCTCTGGCGGCAAATTTCGCTCCCGCCGGAGTGCGGCTCAGGGCGCGACGCCCTTCCGGGAACGCTGGGCAGGAGCGACTTTAGTCGCGATAAAGATAGCGCCGGCGGGGATCGCGGCTGAAGCCGCTCCTACGGCAATCCCCAGCCCACGCGGACCACATCCCGGATAAACACCTCGCGCATCGATTCGCCGCCACGGCGCGATGGACAAAAAAAAGCCCCGCCAGGCGGGGCCGATAATCCGGTGTTTTCCGGAAGCATACGCAGCGGGACGTTGCCGCCCCACACGCATAATGCCCCGGTCCCGCCTGGCGGCTCTTGATCCAGGTCAGCCCTGGCCGTTGCTTTGCGAAAAACAGGCTTTTTCCTGAAGAAAGTTCAGTACCTCCCGGTTCACTTCCACCGCCTGCTCCATCTGAATCCAATGGCCGCACTGGTCGATCATCACCGTGGTCAGGTCCGGCACGTAGTCGGGCATGCGCGCCAGGGCCTTCTGGCCGAACAGCACCACCGGGTCCTGCAGGCCGCCCAGGAACAGCACCGGCGCGGCCAGGGCCCAGTTGTCGTCGTCGCGGGTCTCCTCCCAGGAGGCGTCCATGGCCCGATACCAGTTGATCGCGCCGGTGAAACCGGTTTTGCGGAAGCGCGCCACGTAATAGGCCAGGTCCTCGTCGCGCATCCAGCGCGGCGGCGTCTGGGGGCGCTTCATGGCCGCCAGCACCCGGGTGTCGTCCGGGGCCACCCGGAACTCCTCGATGCCGTCCGCCGAGAGGCTGTGGAACATGCGCCGCAGGCTGTCCTCCACATCCGCCTCCAGCTCCCGTTCCGGCAGTTCCGGTTGCTGGAAATAGAGCATGTAGAAGAAGTGGTCGCCGAACAGCTCGCGCATGGACTCGGTGGGCGGCTTCGGCGCCGGCCCGCCGTAGGGCACCGACAGGCCGACCACCGCGGCGATCCGCTCGGGGTGGCGGCGGGCCACCTGCCAGGCCAGCATGCAGCCCCAGTCGTGGCCCAGCAGCACCGCCCGGGGGGCGTTCAGGGCGTCCAGCAAAGCGATGACGTCGTCCACCAGCCGGGATTGACGGTAGGCGTCCACCTCCGCCGGGCCGCCGGTTTCGCCGTAGCCGCGCAGATCCGGGGCCACCGCGTGGTAGCCGGATTGCGCCAGGGCCGGCAGTTGATAGCGCCAGGACGCCCAGCACTCCGGAAAGCCGTGCAGGCAGAGCACCAGCGGCGCGCCGGGCTCGCCCGCTTCGGCGATGAAAAAGTCCAGTCCATTGGCGTGTACACGCCGTTCACGAATAAAAGCCATGCTGTTATCGACCTTATGGTGGTTTCCCTGGGGCCAGTCTGGCAATGTGACACTGCGTAATCACCCTGACAAGAGAAGCCGTTACCGTAACCGCCGTGAGCACTCCTTCAGAACACGACAGCGTCCCGGGCAAGGATGACAAGGGCCACGGCGCTGCCGTGAAACGTCGCTTCGATGCCCTGATCCAGCCTTACATCCCCGCCTATTTTCCGGTGGCCTGGAAGATGGGGCTGTCGATTTCCGCCTTGATTCTGGTGGGTATGACCCTGCTCGGGGTGTATTTGCTCAACGACCAGCTGCAGCGCATGCGCCAGCAGGCCGACAGCTTCGGGGCGGCGATCGCCACCCAGCTGGCCCACACCGCCATGGAGCCCCTGCTCGCCGAGGACCGCTTCCTGCTCAAGGTGCACATCAACAATCTGGTGCTCAGTAACAGCGTGCATGGCGCCGCCCTGTTTGACCGCGACAACGGCCTGATCGACCAGGCCGGTGAGGTGCCGCCCCGGGCCGTGCCCGCCGACGGCACGGTGCGGCGCTGGCGGGATGCCGGCGAAGCCATGAGCACCTATTTCGCCCCGATCACGGTGGACCACAACCGGGTGGGCGCGGTGGCGGTGACCCTGTCGGACCGCTCCATCACCGCCGCCCAGCGCCAGGTCCGGGCCACCATGATCACCGCCACCCTGGCCATGGGCCTGCTGGCGATCATCGCCTCGTTCCTGATCAGCCGCCGGCTGGCCAAGCCGATCCGCAATCTGCTGGCCGCCACCAGCGCCCTGCAGCAGGGCGACCTGAAATACCGTATCCAGGAGCGCCGCAACGACGAAATCGGCCACCTGATCGAGGCCTACAACGGCATGGCCCATGACATGCTGGAGAAAGCCCAGGTGGAGCGGGTGCTGCAACGGTTCGTCAGCCCCTCGGTGGCGCGCAAGATGATGGCCAACCTGGACCAGGTGACCCTGGGCGGCCGGGATGTGGACGCCACCGTGGTGTTCGCCGATATCGTCGGCTTCACCCGCCTGTCGGAAAGCCTGGCCCCGGAGGCGGTGGCGGACATGCTCAATGTCTATTTCGGCGCCATTACCACCGCCACCTCGTTCTATCGCGGCACCATCGACAAATACATGGGTGACTGCGCCATGATCGTGTTCGGGGTACCGGAGGAGGACTCCGAGCATCTGTTTCACGGCCTGTGCTGCGCGGTGATGATCCAGCGGCTGGTGGCCCGGCTCAATGAACACCGCGCCCGGCTCGGCCAGACCACCGTGGAGTTCCGCATCGGCATGAATTCCGGGGCCATGCTGGCCGGCAACCTGGGGTCCCGGGACCGCATGCAGTACACCGTGGTCGGTGATGCGGTGAATCTGGCCTCGCGGCTGTCCAACATGGCCGGCGCCGGCGAGATCATTGCCGCCGCCGCCCTGATCGACAACCCCAATATCGGCTCCCGGGTACGGGCCACGGAATACGGCGCCATGCGCGTGCGCGGCCGTAACGAACCGGTGAGCACCTACCGGGTGGACGGCGTGCACGCCCTCTCGGAGACTTTGATGGAACAACGTATCGCCCGTTTTCTGGCGGAACACTATGTGGAGGCGCCCGGTGCCTCTTCCTGATCGCCGCGCCACGGCGCTGGGCATCGCCTTGCTGTTGTCCGGCTGCGCCAGCTTCAACCCGTTCCTGGCCCCGGAGCAGCGCGTCAGCGCCGCCCTGAAAGACCACCAATACCGGCAGGCGCTGGCGATCATCGACGACACCGGCGAGCAACACCCCCAATACGCTCTGCTGCAGGAGCAACGCAAAGGCGTGCTTCAGGCCAGCCGCGAGTACCGGCTCCAGGCCCAGGCCCGCGCCGAGGAACTGGCCGACCGGGAGCAATGGCGGCAAGCCTGCGACACCCTCACCGACAGCCGTGACCGGGTGGTGGAACCGGCGCCGCTGGAGGAACTGCTGGCCACCCTCAGAAACCGCCACGACCGGCAACTGCGGGACCTGCTCAACCGCGCCTACCTGGCCGAAGCCCGGGCCCTGCTGGAAACCGACAGCGTGGATGATGATCTGGCCCCCTACACCGACCGCCGGGCCCGGGACGCCCGGAGCTGGCGCGCCCAGCGGCGGGAGCTGCTCTATAACGGCCTGCTGGAACAGGGCCAGGCCTACGCGGATCAGGGCCAGTGGCAGCGTGCGCTGACCTCCCTGGAGACCGCCCAGCGCCTGCGTCCCGACAGCGACATGCCGGATGCGCTGCGCAAGGCCCGCCGCACCCTGCACATCGCCCGCGACCAGGCCCGGGATGCCCGTGACCAGGCCCGCCGGCGGGAGGCGGAGGAACGGGTGGCCCGCTATCGGCAAAGCGGCAAGCTGGATGATCTGCTGGCGGCGCGCACCTTCCTGCTGCAACACCAGAACGACGGTGAGCTGACCCCCCTGCGTCGGCAGGTGGACGTTTGGGCACGGCAGCGCTTCCAGCGGGCCCTGGCCCGGGGTGAGGCGCTGTACGCCAAAGGGGACTACCAGGGCGCCTACCGGCTGTGGCAAAGCGTGGCGCCGCTGGATCCGGAGAACCCGGAACTGAGCCAGAAGCTGGAGCGCGGCGGCAAGGTACTGGAAAACCTGCGTTCACTGGAAGACTGAAACGACACCGGCGCCCTGAGGCGCCGGTGCGTGTATGGGAAGACCGAAAGGCCGGTTATTCCTGTTCCGGCCGGCTGGCGGCCGGGGCCTCCTGCTCGGGCAGCACGCTGTCCGTATCAGTGACCGGGCCGGAGGTGGGCGGCGCAGCGGAATCTTCCACCGACTTGCTCTGCTCCGCTTCGTAGGCCCGGCGGTAGTCCTCGGACACCGGCGAGCGGCCCTGGAAGATGTTGTCCACCCGGGTGGGCAGCGGGAATTTCACCTCGCGCACCAGCTCACCCTTTTCGTTGACCCGGAACTGCATGGAAGTAACCCCCATGTATTTCTCCCGGGTCATGTCCACCAGCCGGTCGTTGCTGGCCAGCACCGTGGGCTTGATGAACACCATCAGGTTGCGCTTCACGTGGGTTTTGCTGGTGGAGCGGAACAGCACGCCCAGCAGCGGGATATCACCCAGCAGCGGCACCTTGCGAACGGTGTCCTGCACATCGTCGTTGATCAGGCCACCCAGGGCGATGGTTTCGCCGTCGTCCGCCAGCACCGTGGTGGTCAGCTTGCGCTTGGTGGTGACGATGTCCACCGCTTCGCCGATGGAATCCTTGACCGCCGAGGTTTCCTGTTCCAGTTCCAGCCGCACGGTGTCCAGGCCCGCCACATGCGGGGTCACCTTGAGGGTCAGACCCACGTCCTCACGCTGAATGGTGGTGAACGGGTTGGAGACCCCGGAGCCGGTGCTGGAAGCCTGGCCGGTGACGAACGGCACGTTCTCGCCGACGATGATCGAGGCTTCCTGGTTGTCCAGGGTCAGGATGCTGGGGGTGGACAGCAGATTGGTGTTGGTGGTGGACGCCAGCGCCTGGATCAGCGCGCCCCACTCGATGTCACCATCGGAGTTGGTCTCGCCGAAGCCGGCGGTGATGCCATCACCCAGGGAAATCTTGGACGGGTCCTCGGTGATCACCGCCTGCAGCAGCGAGTTGACGCTGACCCCGTCGCCGCCGAAGTTCACCGCGCCCACGCCATTGTTCAGGTCGCCGGCCACGTACTGGAAGCCCAGGGAGCTGGCTTTGTCGCCGGTCACCTCGACAATGGCGGCCTCGATCAGAATCTGGGCGCGGCGCACATCCAGCTGGCTGATCACCGACTGCAGTTCCTTCATCATTTCCGGCTCGGCGCGGATCACCAGCGCGTTCAGCGAGGCGTCGGCCTGAATCGAGACCCGGGCGTCGGCGTCGGAGGTGGCGCGGGCCGCCGCGCCGGCGCCGCCCTCGGCGCCCTGGCGTACCGCCGAGGCACCGGCGGCGAAGTTCTTCAGCAATTCAGCCATCTGCTCCGCATCACCGTGGCTGAGACGTACCACCTGCACGCCACCGGCGGCGCTGGAGGGAGTGTCCAGTTGGTGGATCAGCGGGATCAGCCTGGCGCGGGTGCCCCGGTCACCCTTGACGATCAAACGGTTGGTGCGCTCGTCGGCGATCACCGTGGCGCCGCCCTGCAGCCCGCCCCGGCGGCGGTTGTTACCGGCGGCGGCGTCGGACTTGGTCAGTTCTTCCAGCAGCGCCACCATGTTGCCGGCGAAGGCGTGTTCCAGCTGTACGATTTCCAGCTCGTCGGTTTCGGCGCCGTCCAGGCTGTTGATAATGGCGCGCAGGCGCCGAATGTTGTCCGCATGGTCGCTGATGATCAGGGCATTGGCGGAACCCACCGCCGCCAGGTGGCCGTACTGGGGCACCAGCGGCCGCAGCACCGGCACCAGTTCTTCCACCGGCGAGTTGTCCACGGTGATCACCTGGGTGATCAGTTCCTCGCCGTCGACGCTGCCGGCGTTCTGCGTGAGCGGCAGGTTGCTCTGCTTGGCGGTGGTGTTGGTGACGATCTTGATAATGCCGTTACCCGCCGGCACCGCGGCGTAACCGTGAACCTGCAGCACCGACAGGAACAGCTCATAGACCTCGTCGGCGGTGAGCGGCTGGTTGGAAATCACGGTGACGTCCCGGGCCCGAACCCGCGGGTCGACCACGAAGTTCTTGCCGGTCATCTGCGCCACCTGGTTGATGAACGCCTGGATATCCGCGTTGCGGATATTGACGGTCCAGGTCTTGCCGTCGCCGGTTGCCTCCACCGAGGCCTGTTGTTGGGCGTGGACACTCAGCGGCAGGCTGAGCACCACCACTGCGATTATTGTTTTCAAGGCCGACTTCATAGGTATCTCACGGTGGATAGTTCACGGTAAATTCCTGTTCGCCGCGCTGCACGACAATGACGGCCGCCTGACTTTCCATGTACGACTGCAGAGCGGCCAGATCGCTTTCCTCGGAACCCAACGGGTAGCCATTCACGGACGCCACCACGTCCCCCGGCTGCAGGCCGACCTGTTCGATCAGCTGCTTGGGAGCACGGTCGCCGATTTTGTAGCCGTTGGTGGTGCCCTGGGAAACCGGTTGCAGACCCAGTTGCCGGATCAGGGCGGTGCGCTGCTGGGCGAGATCCGTTTCCGGGCTGGGGGCGGGGCTGCGCGGCTCCGGCTCGGTCACCTGGGTGACGCCGCCGGCCAGACCTTTCACTTCATTGAGCCGCAGGGTCTCAAACTGCCCCTGGCGTTTGAGAATCACACGGTCCGTGTAGATTTCCTCGAGCGTGGCGTTACCGGGGATGCCATCGCCGATATGGTAAAGCTCGGCGTTGCCGCCGCGCTCGGCGATGATCGCCGACGACTTGCCCCGGTCGCGGGTCTGGAACAGGCCCACCAGCTCCAGGCTCAAGCGGGTGTCCGGCGCGTCCACCGGGCGCTGCTCGGCCTCCGGCTCCGCCTGGTAGGCACCGAACAATCCCCAGCGCTGCACTTGGGCCGACGACAGCGTGGCGCTCTGCTGGGCGCCTCCATTCACCGTAACCCGCCGCAAATCCGAACCGGGCAACGCGTCCTGAGGGCCGTACCACAGCAACCAAATGGTCTGAGCAATCAAATAGGCGAGAACCACCACCAACAACAGCGCCAGCACCGTGCGTGCCACCCGCTCCCATCGTTGCCGGTTTCCCCTCCGGGCCCACTGAATCATAAATCCATCAATCCCGCTTATCGTTATCCCGGCCCTGTGGCTCGCGCCCCCGGGTATCAAGAGCCGGGTTGTCCATCGCGCATTCTAGACGCGCCAATGTGACCCCTTTGTTATCCGGTGAAACTCAGCCGGACTGCCCCAGAGTCAAGGGGCGGCTCATGCGGAAGACCACATCCGCCGGATCGCCGCCCTGGCTTACCCCGAGCAGTTGCGGCCAGGCCCGCCGCACCTGCACGTTCAATTTCTGATTATCCAGCCGCGCATGCACCAATTGTTGTTGCCGCGGCCCGGTGACTTCCAGTTCCGGCGCACCGTCCACCATGGTCAGCCGGCCATCCAGCGGCGGCACCTCGGCGGCCCCGTCGCGGCCCCAGGTGACCGTGCCGCCACTGTAGGTCAGCGTGCCTTTGGCATCGACCACGTTATGATCGCTGAGTTCCAGCGCCATCAGGGTCAGATCCACGGTACCGTCCGCGTCACCCTGGGGTACCGAGGCGCTGAACGGCGCCACCGGTATCCGGGCGCGCCACTGTTCCAGTCGCCAGTCGCCCCAGGCGGCGCCAAGCCAGCCATCGGCGTTGAGATCGTCGCTTACCATGGACAGTTGCAGGCCGGGCGTCAAACCGTGCCAGTCCAGTGTCCAGGCCAATTCGCCGTTGTGGTTGCGCCAGCGCGCCGCCACCTGCCCGTCCCACCACGGGCCCCGGGCGCCGGACAGCACCAGCGGCGCACCGCCGGGACGCAGCGCCGGCAGGCGATCCACCAGCACCGCCGCCGGCATCAGCACGATCAGACACACCAGCAAACTGATGACGAACACCGCCCCCAGGGCTATCCAGCGCCGCATGACTTCCCCTGTAATTTAGAACGGAATGTCGTCGTCGAAATCGTCCGCCGGGCCGCTGAATCCACCGCCCTGATTGGCCGGCGCCTTCTGCTGGCCGCCCGCCTGACCGCCGCCACCCTGGCCGCCCTGGCTGGGGCTCTGGTCGTAGTAATCATTGCCCTGGTTGCCGTAGCCACCCTGGCCACCGCCCTGGTAGTCGCCACCACCGCCGGCGCCGCCCCGGCCATCGAGCATCTGCATTTCGTTGGCGACGATCTCGGTGGTGTAGCGGTCCTGACCGTCCTGGCCCTGCCATTTGCGGGTGCGGATGGACCCTTCCACGTACACCTTGGAGCCCTTCTTCAGATACTCACCGGCGATCTCGCCGAGTTTGTTGAAGAACACCACCCGGTGCCACTCGGTGCGCTCTTGCATCTGGCCGCTCTGGCGGTCCTTCCAGCTTTCACTGGTGGCCAGGCGGACATTGGTGACCGCGCCGCCGCTGGGCATGAACCGGGTTTCCGGATCGGCGCCCAGGTTGCCGATCAGAATAACTTTATTGACGCCTCGTGCCATGGCTGTTTGCTCCTAACCTTTCAGACGACCACCGGCGGCGCGCCGGGGCCTAGTGCAGACCGGATATTGTGCAGCTTTACGCGTTCCGGGGTAACCCCCACTCAGGACGGTTCGCTCACCTCGCCGGCGAACGCCAGCAGGGCCTGTTCATCGAGGCTGCGGTTGTCCACCTTGAGCAGGGCCAGGCCCTGCTCCGCCACCACCACGGCCTCCAGAACACCGGGGATGGCGCGCAACCGCGCCGCCGCGTCCCCCGGGTCCTGCCCCGCTTCCAGGCGTACCACCCGGTTATCCAGCTTGGGCAGTTCGCCCATCCCCCAGAGATACAGCAGCCAGACCACGGCGAGACCGGCGCAGCCCAGGAACACCGCCTCGGCGCCCACCCACTGATAAAGGGCACCGCCGAGCTGGCCACCGATGAAGACACCGAGAAACTGGCTGGTGGAATAGACCCCCATGGCGGTGCCCCGGGTGCCCGCCGGCGCCGCCCGCCCCACCAGCGAGGGCAGCAGCGCCTCCAGCAGGTTGAAGGCCATGAAATAGACGAACAGGGCCAGCACGAAATGCCACAGGGTATGCCCGGCCAGGGCCAGCAACACCTCGGCGACGATCAGCAGGCACACCGCGATGCGCTTCACCGGCATGGCGCCGCGCCGCTCGGCGGCGATGATCATCGGCACCATGGCCAGGAAACTGGTCACCAGCACCGCCAGATAGAGCAGGCTGTGTTGATCCAGGCTCAGCCCCAGGCGCTGTTTGAGCAACTGCGGCAGTACCACGAAAGAGGCGGTCATGGTCAGATGCAGTACCAGAATGCCCAGGTCCAAACGGCGCAGATTGCGATCCCCGAGCACCCGGGCGAAACGCTGCCGGGCCGGCAACGGCTCGCTGGCGCGCACCTGCGGCGAGGGCACGGTCACCGCCACGCCCATGGCCAGCGTGCCCAGCACCACGGTGAGCCAGAACAGACCGCTCAGCCCCAGCCAGTGGGCCAGCACCGGCCCCAGAATCAGGGCCAGAATGAAAGACGCGCCCACCGACATGCCGATCAGCGCCATGGCCCGGGTGCGATGTCGTTCACTGACCACATCGCCGATCAACGCCATGATGACACTGGCGATGGCCCCCGCCCCTTGCAGGGCGCGGCCCAGAATCACGCCGTGGATGGTGTCACTGAGCGCCGCCACGGCGCCGCCGGCGACGAACAGCAGCAGGCCCACCAGCAACAGCGGCCGTCGCCCGAAGCGGTCGGAGAGCATGCCGAACGGAATCTGCAGCATCGCCTGCATCAGGCCGTAGGCGCCGATGGCGGTGCCGATCAGCAAGGGGGTGGCCCCTTCAAGGCGGGCGCCGTATACCGCGAATACCGGCAGAATCATGAACAGCCCGAACATGCGCAGCGCGAAGATCGCCGCCAGGGATCCGGTGGTGGTCATTTCGGTGCGCCGCAAGGCGGCCCGGGAAGCATCCGTCATGGTTGAGGGTCGGTGATACGAGAAATGGGCGGAAAGTGTAGCAGATTCCAGGACGGCGGGGTGACGTGCAAATCACTGATGATAGTAAATTGAACCCCCGCGGAAGCGGTGATAAATTGATGACTTGATTCAGTTTTTCTTCTTAGCCCCCCGGGCCTCCGGGTTGTGTCATGGACGAATGAATGGACAATGTGACTGCACAAAGCGTGACTGCACAAAGAGTGTATGTGGTAGGTGGTCAGCACCTCCAGAATGCACTGCTCACCGAATTTCTTGATAAGGCGGCGATTCCCGCCATCGCGTTGAAGTCCGTGGACCAGGTCAACGAAGCCGACGTGGGCGCCGTGGAACAAAACCTGTTCCTGGTGGATTTCCATTCCGTCGACGTCAACCAGGTGATCACCCGGCTGATCGATGTGGACCGCCGTATCGAGAACGAAATTCTGATCGGCGTGTTCAATGTGGACCACGACGACGATCTGAGCCGTTTGGCTGGCCTGCCCATGGTGAACGGCGGTTTCCAGCATGATTGCCCGCAGGATCTGCTGACCAAGGGCATCAAGGCAATGTTCAAGGGCGAGCTGTGGTTCCCGCGCAAGGTGCTGCAGCAATATCTGGTGAAAAGCCGGGCCTTCAACAAGACCTTTTCCCGTAACGAGGTGAACCTCACCGACCGGGAGATCGAGGTGCTCAAGGTGATGGCCACCGGCGCCAAGAACTCCGAGATCGCCAAGGTCCTCAACCTCAGCCCGCACACCATCAAGACCCACATTTACAACATTTTCAAAAAGATCAACGCCTCCAACCGCCTGCAAGCAGTGAACTGGGCCCAGGAAAACCTCTGATCAAAGGCGATTCCGCCTGTCGTCCGGTTCCCCCCCGCCGGACGCCTTGCGCGGCGACCTTTCTTTTCCCCTTCACGATCTTTCGTCTATACTGCACTGTTCATTCTGACAGTAGCCGAGGGCTCGCCATCTCATGGATACCATTCTGGTTCGGGGCGCGCGCACCCATAACCTGAAAAACGTGGATCTCGACATCCCCCGCGACAAGCTGGTGGTGATCACCGGGCTGTCCGGGTCCGGCAAATCCTCCCTGGCGTTCGATACCCTCTACGCCGAAGGGCAGCGCCGCTATGTGGAGTCGCTGTCCACCTATGCCCGCCAATTCCTGTCGATGATGGAAAAGCCGGATGTGGACCACATCGAAGGGTTGAGCCCGGCGATCTCCATCGAGCAGAAATCCACCAGCCACAACCCGCGTTCCACGGTGGGCACCATCACCGAGATCTACGATTACCTGCGGCTGCTGTTCGCGCGGGTGGGCGAGCCGCGCTGCCCGGAACACGGCGCGCCCCTGGCGGCACAGACCATCAGCCAGATGGTCGATCAGGTGCTGGCCATGGAGGAAGGCAGCAAACTGATGCTGCTGGCGCCGGTGATCCGCGAGAAGAAAGGCGAGCACCTGAACCTGTTCGAGGAGCTGCGCGCCCAGGGCTTTATCCGCGCCCGGGTGAACGGCCGCATCCACGACCTGGATGAGGCCCCCAGCCTGGACAAGAACAAGAAGCACACCATCGAGGTGGTGGTGGACCGCTTCAAGGTGCGCGGCGACCTGCAGAACCGCCTGGCCGAGTCCTTCGAGACGGCGCTCAAGCTGGCCGACGACATCGCGGTAATCGCGCCCATGGAGGGCGGCGGCGAGGAAACCACCTTCTCCGCCAAGTTCGCCTGCCCCCATTGCGGCTATTCGATCCCCGAGCTGGAGCCGCGCCTGTTCTCGTTCAACAACCCGGCCGGCGCCTGCCCCAGCTGTGACGGCCTGGGCGTCAAGCAGTTCTTCGACGAGGACAAGGTGATCACCAGCGACGAGCTGTCCCTGGCGGAGGGCGCGATCCGTGGCTGGGACCGGCGCAATGTCTATTACTTCCAGATGCTCAATGCCCTGGCGCAGAGCCTGGATTTCGACATGGACCAGCCGTTCAGGAAATTGCCCAAGGCCACCCGCCGCAAGATTCTCTACGGCACCGGCAAGGACAGCGTGGAGTTCCGCTATCTCAATGATCGCGGCGACATCATCAAACGCAACCACCCGTTCGAGGGCATTCTGCCCAACATGGAGCGGCGCTACCGGGACACCGAGTCCGAGGCGGTGCGCGAGGAACTGGCCGGTTACCTGTCCACCTCCACCTGCCCCAGCTGCGACGGCTCCCGGCTGCGTGAAGCGGCCCGCCATGTGTTCATCAACGAAACCACCCTGCCCGAGGTGGTGCGCCTGGCGGTGGGCAAGGCCTTCTCCCACTTCGACAACCTCAAGCTGAGCGGCAGCCGTGGCGAGATCGCCGAGAAAATTCTCAAGGAGATCCGCGACCGCTTGCAGTTTCTGGTCAACGTGGGCCTGGAATACCTGACCCTGGAGCGCAGCGCCGAAACCCTGTCCGGCGGCGAGGCCCAGCGCATCCGCCTGGCCAGCCAGATCGGCGCCGGCCTGGTGGGGGTGATGTACGTGCTCGACGAGCCCTCCATCGGCCTGCACCAGCGCGACAACGAACGCCTGCTCAACACCCTCACCCGGCTGCGTGACCTGGGCAATACGGTGCTGGTGGTGGAGCACGACGAGGACGCCATCCGCACCGCCGATTATGTGATCGATATCGGCCCCGGCGCCGGCGTTCACGGTGGCCGCGTGGTGGCCCAGGGCACCGCCAAACAGGTGGCCGCCAACAAGGAGTCACTGACCGGCGACTACCTCTCCGGCCGCAAGCGCATCGCGGTGCCGGAGCGCCGCCACCAGAACGAGAAGGACCAGTGGCTGACCCTGTTCGGCGCCACCGGCAACAATCTCAAGGGCGACCCGTTGAACGTGCCCCTGGGGCTGCTTACCTGCATCACCGGGGTGTCCGGCTCGGGCAAATCCACCCTGATCAACCACACCCTCTACCCGCTGGCCGCCACCAAGTTGAACAAGGCCTCCACCCTGAAAGCCGGCCCCCACGAGAAACTGGAGGGGCTGGAGCACCTGGACAAGGTGGTGGACATCGACCAGAGCCCCATCGGCCGCACGCCGCGCTCCAACCCGGCCACCTACACCGGCATTTTCACGCCGGTGCGGGAACTGTTCGCCGGCACCCAGGAAGCCCGCGCCCGGGGCTACAAACCCGGCCGCTTCAGCTTCAACGTCAAGGGTGGCCGCTGCGAGGCCTGCCAGGGTGACGGCGTGATCAAGGTGGAAATGCACTTCCTGCCGGACATCTACGTGCCCTGCGAAGTGTGCGAAGGGCGCCGCTACAACCGGGAAACCCTGGAAGTCACCTACAAGGGCAAGAACATCTACGAAGTCCTGGAGATGACCATCGAGGAAGCCCGGGAGTTCTTCGACGCGGTACCGGCCCTGCAGCGCCGGCTGCAGACCCTGCTCGACGTGGGCCTGAGCTATATCAAGCTGGGCCAGGCGGCCACCACCCTGTCCGGCGGCGAGGCCCAGCGGGTCAAACTGGCCCGGGAGCTGTCCCGCCGTGACACCGGCAGCACCCTGTACATTCTTGACGAACCCACCACCGGCCTGCATTTTCAGGATATCCAACTGCTGCTGGATGTGCTCAGCCGGCTCCGTGACCACGGCAACACCATCGTGGTGATCGAGCACAACCTGGACGTGATCAAAACCGCCGACTGGCTTATCGACCTGGGCCCGGAAGGCGGCGACGGCGGCGGCCGCATCATCGCCGAAGGCACCCCGGAGCAGGTGGCGAAAACCAAGGGCAGCCATACCGGCCGCTTTCTCAAACCGATGCTGGTGAAGAAAAAATGATAAGAATAACGGCGCTATTGCCTGTGGTTTTGCTGACAGGCTGCGCGGGGCTACAAGCCGCCCATGAGCATATGACCTGCCAGACCTCGTTCTGTGTAAAAAGCTATCCCCGCGCGTCCTTCAATGAACAACCGAAGAGCTTCGATACTCTGCTGGTGCTGCCTCCCCGTTTTTCGCTGTCCTACCGGGCCATGAACGGAGAGGAGAAAAACGAGGAAACGGAACCCGATTCGATGCCGGAACCGCTGCTGGATACCATGAACGGTCCCGCGGCGGGCTACCAGGTGACCTTATCGCCGATGGTGGCCCGGGAAGAGCCGCAATCGGAAGCGGTTCGGACCTTTTATGATGCACTTTGGACACCGGCGAAGGACCCCGAAGCGCTGATCAAAGCCACCCCGGTGTTCGGCGTACCCGAGCTACAGGACCCGGTCGCCGCCACCAGTGTTTCCATTCCCGAAGCCATTCGGGATGCCGCCAGCGACAACTGCTGCATCCTGGCGTCCCGTGTAATCGGCTGGACCGACACGCCCGGCGCGAGAGGCGCAAAAATCGCCACGGCCGCCATTTTCAGCGCCTTGCCCGGCGGCAGTGGCGTGGTGGCCGATGGCGGCGACGTGCTGACCGACATGGCGGTGATCCGCATCAGCGACGGGCAAGTACTGTGGAGCTCTCAGATGCTGGGCTCGGGCACTCGCCCGGAATTCAAGCTCGGGATTAACCCCTACTTATCGACGGTCTATAACGCCAAATACGCTCCCTGATTCGCTCTGGCACGGAAGCTGCTTGGTTCTTCCAGGTCCAGGACTACGTCATGGAGGGACCATGAGCGGGGGAATCAACACCCATTGGCTGATGCACTATCGCGTGGTCGCGCTGGTGAACCAGTGCCGCCGGCTGATTCGGGATGAGTTCGGGGTACGGCTGTCGCTGACCGATCCGGACCTGCGCCAGACGCTGGGCGACTACGCCCGACGCAGCGGGTCCGACGAACTGAAACGCCTGATGACACGGATCGATGAGGAAGCGGAGGAGGCGGCGCCGGAAACGCCGGCGGTGGCGGACAAGGCGCCCGCCCGCCGCATGTACCGGGGGCAGCCGCTGCCGGAGCCGGCGCCGCGCCCCACCGAAGAGCAGCGGGCGGAATCAGGCAGGGAGGTGATCTACCGGGGTCGCCGGGTACGCGGCTGAGCGCGCCCCTGGCTGGCGACCACCGTTTGTTTAACGCCCACCGGTTATTCGGCACCCACCTGTTCTTTAACACCCACATAGATGGTGACGCGGTCGACCTCGTACACCTCATAATCGGTCAGGAAGGTCCGCTCCGGGGCATCGTCCGCCTCGAAGTGGTGCCAGATCTGGCTCCAAACCTCCATGGCCGCGTCCGTGCCCGTGCCCTGCCCGCGAAACACCAGGTATTCCCCGGCCTCCAGGGTCAGGGTGGCGTAGTCGTCCGGCACCTTGGTTTCGTCGGTGACCTCGACGCCGGCCAGCACGCTGTAGTCACCCTCCGCGCCGTTGTCGTACTCCGTATAGACACCGTAGACCGGCGATCCCGCCGCTTTGTCGGGGATCGAGTCGGCCAGCCGCTCGTCGTTGAACTTCTCCCACAGCCGGTCCAGCTGGGCGTCCTCGGGCTGCAGTTCACGCTCCTTATTGGTGCGCACCTGGATGCCCGCCACGGTCTTGCCGTGGCGGCGCTCTCGTTCGGGCTTGCTCACTCGCCGTTCCTCCACTGTTTCCCTGTCGTCGGATCGCTTGGCGCCGCTCAAAGCGCTTCCAGAATGGCCGCCATGTCGTCGGCGTGCTCTTCCTCCTGGGCGAGAATCTCTTCCATGATGCGGCGGGTGGTGGGGTCCTTGTCGCCCAGATAGGTGGCGATCTCCCGGTAGCTGTCGATGGCGATCCGTTCGGCGATCAGGTCCTCCTTGACCATCTCCTTGAGCGTCTCGCCTTCCACGTACTCGGCGTGGCTGCGACTCTGCAGGCCTTCCGGGGAGAAGTTCGGGGCGCCGCCCAGTTGCACGATGCGCTCCGCCAGCCAGTCCGCGTGTTGCTGCTCCTGCTGGGCATGCTCGAGGAATTCATCGGCGGCGATTTTCGCGTTCAAACCATCCGCCATGTAGTAGTGACGCTTGTAGCGCAGGGTGCAGACGATCTCGGTGGCGAGCGCCTCGTTGAGCAACTTGAGCACGGTTTCCCGGTCGGCGGCGTAGCCGGCGGTGACGGCGCCCTGCTCGATATGATTGCGGGCGCGCTCCCGGAGAGTCTTTATATCGGTCAGGAAAGGCTGTTTTTCGCTCATAGTTTCTCCCTGCGTGCATGGATAAAAGGGGTATGGGGTACCCCTAGTGATGCCGATGGCACGGAAGGAAAACAAGAGGCCCAATCGCAAAATCGCGTAAAGTCAGGGCCTCACGCCGGCGCCCGCAGGGCGTCATCCAGCGTCGAGTGGAAGGACCAGGCGCCCTCGCGCGGCAGCACGCCGGCCCGGGCCAGGGTCTTGAGCGGCTGGAACTGAAGGTCGGCGATTCGCACCCGGGTGCCGGCCTGCTCGCAACGGGCCAGGAAACCCTCCAGGGCCGCCAGACCGCCGGCGTCCATCACCGGCACGCCGTCCATATACAGCACCAGCACCCGCCGCTCCCCGGCCAGCTCCGCCAGTTCCGCGAACACCCGGTCGGCGGCGGCGAAGAACAGCGCACCGCTGATCTTGAACACGCCCCAATCCGCCGGCGGCTGATAGTCGCTGACCCGGGACGAGCGGGTGATATCGGCGACCCGGGTCATGGCGGCGATCTCCCGGACGAACAACAGTGCCGCCAACACCACGCCCACGGTAATGGCCACCACCATGTCCACCAACACGGTCAGCCCGAAGCAGGTCAGGAACACCAGCACGTCGCTCAGCGGCGCCCGGCGCACCAGCTTCAGCGCCTTGGGCGCCTCGCTCATGTTCCAGGCCACCAGCATCAGCAGCGCCGCCATGGCCGGCATCGGCAGATAACCGAGCCAGCGGGCCAGCACCACCATCGCCAGCAGCACCACCAGGGCGTGCACCATGGCCGCCACCGGACTCTGGGCGCCGGCCTTGTAGTTGGCGGCGGAGCGGGCCAGGGCCGCGGTGGCGGTGATACCGCCAAACAGGGGCACCACCATATTGCCGATGCCCTGCCCCAACAGCTCGCTGTTGGCGCTGTGACGGCGGCCGGTCATGCCGTCCAGCACCACCGCGCACAGCAGCGATTCAATCGCCCCCAGCATGGCGATGGCGAAGGCGGTGGGTACCAGGCTCACCGCCATCTCCCACAACGCGCCCCAGGCCAGGGTCTCGCCGTGGCGGGCCCAGGGCCAGGCCAGCTCCGGCAGCACCGGCGGAATACCCTGGCCGCTGAGCCCGTTGTCCAGCACATAGTGGAAGCGGGACGCGATGGTCGGCACCTGGGCACCGTGGTGGTTGAACCACAGCGCCAGCAAGGCCCCCACCAGCACCGCCGGCAGGTGCGGCGGCAGCGGGGTTTTCAGCCGCGGCCAGATCAACAGGGTGGCCAGGGTCGCCACCGCCACCGTCAGGCTGGCCGGGTGCAGCGCCGGCAGCGCCGTGACCAGCGCCGCCAGCTTGGCCGGAAAGGACGCCGGCAGCGCCTCCAGCGGCAAGCCGAGAAAGTCCTTGATCTGCAGCGTGGCGATCACCACCGCGATGCCGGCGGTGAAGCCCAGGGTCACCGGCGGCGGGATGTACTCGATCAGCCGGCCCAGGCGCAGCACCGCCATGGCCACCAGCAGTACGCCGGCCATCATGGTGGCCAGCAGCAGGCCGGTGAGGCCGTGGTTCTGGGCCACCGGATAGAGGATCACCACGAAGGCGGCGGTGGGCCCGGAGATGCTGTAGCGGGAGCCGCCCAGCAGCGCGATCAGGAAGCCGCCGATGATCGCCGTGTAGAGACCGTACTGCGGCGCCACGCCACTGGCGATGGCCAGGGCCATGGACAGCGGGATGGCGATCAGACCGACGGTGAGGCCGGCGGTCAGGTCCCGGCCCAGGCGGCGCGCGTCATAGCCCTCGGAAAGGCTCTCGCGCAACGCGTGAGCGGGACGCAGCGAAAACAGATGCGAGCGATGCGACATGGAAGGCCCCGGCCCGGTTGAAAAAAGATTGGTGGCCATTATATTGGAATCAAACTCAAATCATATGTTAACCAAATTAACATACTCTTCCAGGACCATCCCCCGGAGGCACCGTGGAAAAACGCACCGCCCGCCTGACCCTGCTGATCGACCCGCGCAAGAAGGCCGTGTTCGAGCAGCTGTGTGCTCGGGAAGACGTTACCCCGTCCCAGAAGGTCCGACAATTCATCCGTGACTATGTCCAGCAGCAGCTGGGCGACGACTGGATGCGCGAGGCGGAGGCCGCCCTGCGCGCCAGGGAGGAGGAAAACTGAGGCCAATCCGCCCATAGGAGAAGCCAATCATGATTATTTCCGCAATTCATTATTAATATCACACCCGACACCCTATCTTAGAGGGTGTCACGTTGACCACTCTGAAACAGAGGAGCTTTAAGACATGTCTGTAATCAACACCGAGATCAAACCGTTCAAGGCCCAGGCGTTCAAGGATGGCAAATTCATCGAAGTCACCGACGCCGATGTAAAAGGCAACTGGGCGGTGTTCTTCTTCTATCCGGCCGACTTCACCTTCGTGTGCCCCACCGAACTGGGTGACGTGGCGGACCACTACGAAGAGTTCCAGAAGATGGGCGTGGAGATCTACTCCGTTTCCACCGACACCCACTTCACCCACAAAGCGTGGCACGACAGCTCCGAAACCATCGGCAAGATCAAGTACACCATGATCGGCGACCCCACCGCCGCCATCAGCCGTAACTTCGAAGTGCTGCGTGAAGACGAAGGCCTGGCCAACCGTGGCACCTACATCGTCGATCCCGACGGCGTAATCCAGGCTCTGGAAATCACCGCCGAAGGCATCGGCCGTGACGCCTCCGATCTGCTGCGCAAAGTGAAAGCCGCACAGTACGTGCGCGCCCATCCGGGCGAAGTGTGCCCCGCCAAGTGGAAAGAAGGCGAAGAAACCCTGGCACCGTCCCTGGATCTGGTTGGCAAGATCTGATCACGCCTTAACCGGTGAGATCCCGGCCCGGGCACCCTGCCCGGGCCTCCCCCCCCTACCCTTTCCTTATTTGCTCATGGAGACCGGCATGCTGGACGCCAATCTGAAAACCCAATTGCAATCCTACATGGAGCGCATCACGCAACCGTTTGAAATGGTGGCGTCCCTGGACGATGGCGACAAATCCAGGGAACTGTCGGAGCTGCTGCAGGAAATCGAAGGCATGTCCGATAAGATCAGCCTGCGCGAGGACGGCGACGACGCCCGTAAGCCTTCCTTCAGCCTGAATCGTATCGATGGCGACATCAGCCTGCGTTTCGCCGGCATCCCCATGGGGCACGAATTCACGTCGCTGGTACTGGCGCTGCTGCAGGTTGGCGGCCACCCGCCCAAGGCCAGCGACGAAGTCATCGAGCAGGTGAAGGCGCTGGACGGCGACTTCCGGTTCGAGACCTACTTTTCCCTGTCCTGTCAGAACTGCCCGGACGTGGTCCAGGCGCTCAACCTGATGGCGGTGCTGAATCCGAACATTCAGCACGTGGCCATCGACGGCGCCCTGTTCCAGGACGAAGTGGAAGACCGCGAAGTGATGGCGGTACCCAGCGTGTTCCTGAACGGCGAACCGTTCGGCCAGGGCCGCATGGAACTGGAGGAAATCATCGCCAAGCTGGACACCGGCGCCGCCGAGCGTGACGCCGAGAAGCTGAACGCCAAGGAAGCCTTTGACGTTCTGGTGGTCGGCGGCGGCCCGGCCGGCGCGGCCAGCGCCATCTACGCGGCCCGTAAGGGCATCCGCACCGGCGTGGCGGCGGAGCGCTTCGGTGGCCAGGTACTGGACACCAACGCCATCGAGAACTTTATCTCGGTACAGGAAACCGAAGGTCCCAAGCTGGCCGCCGCACTGGAAAGCCATGTGCGCAGCTACGAGGTGGACATCATGAACCTGCAGCGCGCCGAAAAGCTGATTCCGGCCACCTCCGAGGGCGGCCTGCATGAGGTACGGTTCGCCTCCGGCGCCAGCCTCAAGTCCAAGACCCTGGTGCTGGCCACCGGCGCCCGCTGGCGCAAGATCAACGTGCCCGGCGAAGCGGACTACCAGGGCAAGGGCGTGGCCTACTGCCCGCACTGCGACGGCCCCCTGTTCAAGGGCAAGGACGTGGCGGTGATCGGCGGCGGCAACTCCGGCGTGGAAGCGGCCATCGACCTGGCCGGCGTGGTCAAGCACGTGACCCTGCTGGAATTCGACGACAAGCTACGCGCCGACGCGGTGCTGCAGAAGAAGCTGCACAGCCTGCCCAACGTGACCGTGCTGGTGAGTGCCCAGACCACTGAAATCACCGGCGAAAACGGCCGCGTGAACGGCCTGGTGTACAAAGACCGGAAAACCGACGAAGAGCACCGTGTGACGCTGGCTGGCGTGTTCGTGCAGATCGGCCTGCTGCCCAATACCGACTGGCTGAAAGGCAGCGTGGAGCTCTCCCCCCACGGCGAAATCATCGTCGACGGGCGCGGCGAAACCTCGGTACCCGGTGTGTTCGCCGCCGGCGACGTGACCACGGTGCCCTACAAGCAGATCGTGATCGCGGTGGGTGAAGGGGCCAAGGCGGCGCTGAGCGCCTTCGACCACCTGATCCGCCATTCGGTGAGCACCGACGCGGCCTGATCCGCACCGGCAATAAAAAGCCCGGCCCACGCCAGTGGGTCGGGCTTTTTTGTGTCCGCGGGATATCCGGCACGGCTTTTGGGCCAGCTGTAGCAGCGACTTGTAGGAGCGACTTCAGTCGCGATCAAAGGCGACAGTCGACCGATCAATCGCGACTGAAGTCGCTCCTACGGATCTGGGCCTGGGAATGCCGGGCAAAACAAAACCCCCGCGCCGTTTCCGGGGCGGGGGTTTTGTTTCAGCTCGCGGCCGCGAACGGCCGGCGGGCTTATTCGGCTTCGACGGCCTCGCCTTCCGGGCGATCCACCAGCTCAACGTACGCCATGGGCGCGTTGTCGCCAGCGCGGAAACCCATTTTCAGGATCCGCAGGTAGCCACCGGGACGCTCTTTGTAGCGCGGGCCCAGCTCGTTGAAGAGCTTGCCGACCATCTCCTTGGACCGGGTACGGTCAAACGCCAGACGGCGGTTCGCCACGGAGTCTTCCTTGGCCAGGGTGATCAGGGGCTCAGCCACCCGACGCAGCTCCTTGGCTTTGGGGAGGGTGGTCTTGATCGCTTCGTGTTCAAACAGCGACACCGCCATGTTGCGGAACATGGCCTGACGGTGTGAGCTGTTCCGATTCAGTTTTCTGCCGCTCTTGCGATGGCGCATGGTTCTGTTCCTAAAATCGATTAACGCAACTTGGTGTTTAGCCGGTCATCGTCCCGGAGGCTGACCGGCGGCCAGTTTTCCAGGCGCATGCCCAGCGACAGGCCTTTGGAGGCCAACACGTCCTTGATCTCGGTGAGAGACTTCTTGCCCAGGTTGGGCGTCTTCAGAAGTTCCACCTCGGTACGCTGTACCAGATCACCGATATAGTAGATGTTCTCCGCCTTCAGACAGTTGGCGGAGCGAACGGTCAGTTCCAGATCGTCCACCGGGCGCAGCAGAATCGGATCGATTTCCTCACGTTCCTGCTTCGGTTCCGGCTTGGAATCCTGCTCCAGATCGACAAACACCGCGATCTGCTGCTGAAGGATGGTCGCCGCGCGACGGATCGCCTCTTCCGGGTCAATGGTGCCGTCGGTTTCCAGATCGATCACCAGCTTGTCCAGATCGGTGCGCTGCTCCACCCGGGCCGCTTCCACCACATAGGCCACGCGGCGTACCGGGCTGTAGCTGGCGTCCAGCTGCAGGCGGCCGATGCCACGGGTCTCGTCGTCATCGTTCTGACGGCTGTCGGCGGCTTCGTAGCCACGGCCCTTGCGCACTTTCATGCGCACGCGCAGCTCGGTGTCACCGGTGATGGTGCAGATCAGATGCTCCGGATTGACGATTTCCACGCTGTGATCGCGCTGGATGTCGTCAGCGGTAACATCGCCCGGACCTTTCTTCACCAGCTCCAGGGTAGCTTCTTCACGATCGTCCATCTTCAGGGCAACGCCCTTGAGGTTGAGGAGGATGTTGATCACATCTTCCTGAACGCCATCGATGGAGGAGTATTCGTGCTGTACGCCTTCGATCTCCACTTCGGTGATCGCGCACCCGGGCATGCTGGACAGCAGAATGCGGCGCAGCGAGGTGCCCAGAGTGTGGCCAAAACCACGCTCCAGAGGCTCCAGAACGACCTTGGCGTGGGTCTCGCTGATCGCGTTGACCGCGATCGAGCGGGGCGTGAGAAATTCGTTCACGGCGGTCATAGAGATCCCTCAGGCAGTCGTTACTTGGAGTACAGCTCGACGATCAGGTTTTCGTTGATCTCGGCCGGCAGATCGATCCGTTCCGGACGGGCTTTGAACGTGCCCTCCAGCTTCTTCTCGTCCACTTCCACCCAGGTCGGGAAGCCGCGTTGCTGAGCCAGCTCCATGGCGTTCTTCACGCGCAGCTGGTTCTTGGACTTCTCACGCACGCTGACCACGTCACCGGGCGCTACCTGATAAGAGGCGATGTTCACGCTCTGACCGTTAACCAGAATGGCGCGGTGGGCCACCAGCTGACGGGCTTCGGAGCGGGTGGCGCCGAAACCAAGGCGGTAAACCACGTTGTCCAGGCGACCTTCCAGCAGCTGCAGCAGCACCTCGCCGGTGGCGCCACGGGAACGCGCGGCTTTCTTGTAGTAGCTGCGGAACTGCTTCTCCAGAACGCCGTACATACGACGAACTTTTTGCTTTTCACGAAGCTGCACGCCGTAATCGGACAGACGACCGGGGCGACGGCCACCGGCGGCCTGGCCCGGGGGCTGTTCCGCCTTGCACTTCGAGTCGAGCGGACGAATGCCGCTCTTCAGGAACAGGTCAGTGCCTTCACGACGGGAAAGCTTGCATTTGGGACCGATGTATCTTGCCATCTTGCTCTAACTCCCGTTACACGCGGCGCTTCTTGGGCGGACGACAGCCGTTGTGCGGAATCGGCGTCACGTCCTGGATGTGGGTGATTTTGTAGCCACAGGCATTGAGGGCGCGAATAGAGGACTCGCGGCCCGGGCCGGGGCCCTTCACGCGCACTTCCAGGTTCTTCAGGCCATAGTCCTTGGCGGCGTTGCCCGCGTTCTCGGCGGCTACCTGTGCCGCGAACGGGGTGCTCTTACGTGAACCACGGAAGCCCGCACCACCGGAGGTCGCCCAGGACAGCGCGTTGCCCTGACGGTCGGTGATGGTAATGATGGTGTTGTTGAAAGAAGCGTGTACGTGCGCGATACCGTCCGCAACGGTCCGCGTTACCTTCTTCCGACGTGCGCCACTGTCTCTTTTCGCTTTAGCCATGTTGCTCAATCCAAATCAGGACTTACTTGCGGATCGGTTTCCGCGGGCCCTTACGGGTCCGGGCATTGGTTTTCGTGCGCTGCCCGCGCAGGGGCAGGCTGCGGCGATGACGGATGCCACGGTTGCAGCCGAGATCCATCAAGCGCTTGATGTTCATGTTGATTTCCCGGCGCAGATCGCCTTCCGTGGAAACCTTGGCCACTTCGGCCCGGATCGCGTCCAGCTGGTCGCCGGACAGATCACGAACCTTGGCCGTCGGGTCGATGCCGGTCTGCTCGCAGATGCTGCGAGCACGGGTGCGGCCGATCCCGAAAATATAGGTGAGGGAAATCACCGTATGCTTGTTGTCCGGGATGTTAACGCCTGCAATACGGGCCATCCGAATATCTCCGATTCACAACGCGGTGGTGCCAGGCTCTGGCGCCGAAAGGCGGAAGAGTCTAGCGTCACACCGACTGAATTTCAACCAAATCCAAGGAAAGAAGTTCTGCCCCGACAGAGCCTTAGCCCTGGCGCTGCTTGTGCCGGGGTTCGGCACTGCAGATCACCATGACGCGACCCTTACGACGGATCACCTTGCAGTTGCGGCAGATCTTCTTCACAGAAGCCTGAACTTTCATCGCACTCGCCTCGTTTTACCTTTGGCCCGCGGGCCGTTAACGCACCAGACCGGTGCCGCCATACCCTTTCAGGTTGGCCTTTTTCATCAACTTTTCGTACTGGGTGGACATCAGGTGCGAATTGACCTGCGACCAGAAGTCCATCACCACCACCACCACGATCAGCAGTGAGGTGCCGCCCAGATAGAAAGGCACGTTCCAGACCGCCTGCAGCCCCAGGGGCAGCAAACAAACCAGGGTCATGTAGACCGCGCCGATCAGCGTGAGGCGGCCCATCACCGTATCGATATAACGGGCGGACTGTTCACCGGGACGAATACCCGGGATATAGGCCCCGGATTTCTTCAGGTTGTCCGCCACGTCTTTCGGGTTGAACACCAGCGCCGTGTAGAAGTAGCAGAAGAACACGATCGCCAGGGTAAACAGCAAAATGTACAGCGGCGTGCCGGGCAGCAGCGCATCGCTTACGGTGCGCAGCGTCTGGCCCCACCAGGAGTCCGGATTGCTGGTGCTGAACCACTGGCTGATGGACGCCGGGAACAGCAGGATCGAGCTGGCGAAGATGGCCGGAATCACGCCCGCCATGTTCACCTTCAGCGGCAGATGGCTCTGCTGGGCCGCGTACACCCGGCGGCCCTGCTGGCGCCGCGCGTAGTTCACGGTGATACGCCGCTGACCACGTTCCACGAACACCACGCCGAAGATCACCGCCACCGCCACCAGGAACACCAGCAGCATGGCCAGCAGACTCAGGTCGCCCTGACGGGCGGACTCGAAGGTCTGCGCCACCGCGCCGGGCAGACCGGCCACGATGGAAGCGAAGATCAGCATCGAAATGCCGTTACCGATGCCGCGCTCGGTGATCTGCTCACCCAGCCACATCAGGAATACCGTACCGGTCACCAGGGTGCTCACCGCCACGAAGTAGAAGCTCGCCACCTGCAGGGAGCTTGCCGCTTCCGGCAACAGGGTGATGCCCTGGCTCTTCAGGCCGGCGACCACGCCGAACGACTGCACCAGGCCCAGAACCACGGTCAGATACCGGGTGTACTGGGTGATCTTGCGGCGTCCCTGTTCCCCTTCCTTGCGCAGCTGCTCAAGGGAGGGCACCACGGCGCTCATCAGCTGGATCACGATGCTCGCGGTGATGTAGGGCATGATGCCGAGCGCAAAAATACTCATGCGCTCCAGCGAACCGCCCGAGAACATGTTGAACAGGCCAAGAATGGTATCCCGGTTGTTGTTGAACATCTGTTGCAACGCGTCCGGGTTCATCCCCGGCACCGGAATGTGCGCACCGATGCGGAACACCACCAGGGCGCCCAGCAGAAACGCAATGCGGCGCCCCAATTCACGGGTAGCGCCGCCGGAGGCCCCGGTGCTGTTCTTCAAAGTTTGTGCACGGTTCTTGGCCATAACCCCGCCTTTTACTCTTCGATTTTGCCGCCGGCCTTTTCCACCGCTTCGCGCGCACCCTTGGTGATCGCAACGCCACGGACGGTGACCGCACGATCGATGCCGCCACGCAGCACGATCTTGGCGCGACGCTTGTCGGAGCGCACCACGCCGGCTTTCTTCAGAGTGTTCAGATCAACCACGTCGCCTTCCACCTTGGCCAGTTCCTCGAGGCGAACCTCGGCGGTGGCCATGGCCAGTTTGGAGGTAAAGCCAAACTTGGGCACGCGGCGCTGCAGCGGCATCTGACCGCCTTCGAAACCAGGCTTCACGGTACCACCGGAGCGGGATTTCTGACCTTTGTGACCACGGCCACCGGTCTTACCCAGGCCGGAGCCGATACCACGGCCTACCCGCTTCTCTTGCGGACGGGAACCGTCAGCCGGATGCAGATCGTTGAGACGCATCGCTTATTCTCCCTCTACCCGTACCAGGTACGCGACTTTGTTGATCATGCCGCGCACCGCAGGCGTATCTTCGACTTCAACGGTGTGACCGATGCGGCGCAGCCCGAGACCGCGCACACAGGCCTTGTGGCCCTCGAGCCGACCGTTGGTGCTTTTAACCTGGGTTACTTTGATCTTGTCAGCCATGTTTAAGCTTCCGTCTGTGTGCGCTTAGCCGAGAATCTCTTCAACGGACTTGCCACGCTTGGCCGCCACCGATTCCGGGGAGGACATTTGCTTGAGGCCGTTGAAGGTTGCCCGCACCACGTTCACCGGATTGGTGGACCCGTAACACTTGGCCAGTACGTTCTGTACGCCGGCCACTTCCAGCACGGCGCGCATGGCACCGCCGGCAATTACACCGGTACCGTCATCGGCGGGCTGCATGTAGACCTTGGAGGCCCCATGACGCGCCTTGATCGGGTGCTGGATGGTAGAGCCTTTCAGATCCACCTGAATCATATTGCGGCGGGCCGCTTCCAGGGCTTTCTGGATCGCTGCAGGCACTTCACGTGCCTTGCCGCGGCCGAAGCCCACTTTGCCCTTGCCGTCGCCCACCACGGTCAACGCGGTGAAGCCGAAGATCCGGCCGCCTTTGACCACCTTGGCGACCCGGTTCACCTGAACCAGCTTCTCCTGGAGACCTTCGTTGGGATCAACTTTCGCCATAACCAAGCACCCTTAGAATTCAAGCCCGTTTTCGCGCGCAGCATCCGCCAGCGCCTTGATACGACCGTGGTAACGGAAACCGGAACGGTCAAAGGCGACGCGCTCGATGCCCGCCTCTTTGGCGCGCTTCGCGATCATTTCGCCCACTTTGGCGGCGGCGTCGGCATTGCCGGTCGCCCCGCCACGCAGGTCCTTCTCCACCGTGCTCGCCGCAACCAGAACCTGGTCACCGGCCGCGCTGGTAATCTGTGCATAGATATGGCGCGGGGTGCGATGTACGGACAGACGAATCTGGCCGGACTCGCGGATGTTCAGGCGAGTACGTTTGGCCCTGCGCAGACGTGCAACTTTCTTGTCCATCATGGCTCTAGTCTCAACGATTATTTCTTCTTGGCTTCCTTACGGCGCACTTGCTCATCAGCATAGCGCACCCCCTTGCCTTTATAGGGCTCGGGCGGACGGAAACCACGGACATTGGCTGCAACCTGACCCACCAGCTGCTTATCAATGCCCCGGATGACAATTTCGGTCTGGGTCGGAGTCTCGATGGTGATGCCCTCGGGCAGCTGGTAAGCCACCGGATGAGAGAACCCCAGCGTCAGGTTCAGGGTCTTGCCCTGCGCCTGGGCGCGGTAACCCACGCCGTTGAGGACCAGCTTGCGCTCAAAGCCCTCGGACACGCCAGTGACCATGTTGTTCACCAAGGCCCGGGTGGTGCCCGCCAGTGCCCAGGCTTGCTGGGATTCCTCGCGCGGCTTGACGGTGAATACACCGTCGTCCACAGACACTACCACCTGTTCGTGCACTTCGTGTTCCAGGTTGCCCTTGCTGCCCTTGACGGACACCTTGGCGCCGTCGACTTTTACTTCGACACCGCTGGGCAATTTAACCGGATTCTTCGCTACTCTAGACATTGCTGCACCTAACCCGTCTACACCGTCACCGTCAGGACACTTCGCAGATCAGCTCGCCGCCGACGTTGGCCTGGCGTGCCGCGCGATCGGAAAGAATGCCCTGGTTGGTGGACACGACCATCACGCCCAGACCGCCCTTGACCTTGGGAATATCACCAGCGTTCTTGTAAACGCGCAGGCCGGGGCGGCTCACCCGGGCGATCTTCTCGATCACCGGCTGGCCCTCGAAATACCGAAGCTCAACGGTCAGGACCGGCTTCTTATCGCCAGCCACCGAAAAGCTTTCGATGTAACCTTCTTCTTTCAGTACCTTGGCAATGGCCTCTTTAGTCCGGGAAGAGGGGATTTCCACCTTGCTCTTCCGGGCCATTTGCGCGTTACGGATACGGGTAAACATATCCGCCAGGGTATCTTGCATGCTCATGCCGCAATCGCTCCGCTTTTACTCGATTACCAGCTGGCTTTAACCAGGCCGGGGACGTCGCCGCGCATCGCTGCTTCGCGCAGCTTGATGCGGCTCAAACCGAATTTACGGTAGTAGCCGTGCGGACGACCGGTGATCCGGCAGCGATTACGCTGGCGTACCGGGGAGGAGTCGCGCGGCAGTTTCTGAAGCTGGATCTGGGCTTCCCACTTCGCCTCGGGTTCGGCGTTGGGATCCTGGATGACAGCTTTCAGCGCTTCACGCTTGGCGGCGTAACGCTGAACCAGCTTGGCGCGCTTCGCCTCCCGATTTTTCATAGAGACCTTTGCCATGAATCCTCTCAGCCCTTCAGCGGGAAGTTGAAGGCGCGCAGCAGCGCGCGTGCTTCGTCATCGGTCTTCGCCGTGGTGGTGATGGTGATATCCAGACCACGCAGCTTATCGACCTTGTCGAAATCAATTTCCGGGAACACGATCTGCTCGCGCAGGCCCATGGAATAGTTACCCCGGCCATCAAAGGACTTGGGGTTCAGACCACGGAAGTCGCGTACCCGCGGAATGGCCACGGACACCAGGCGCTCCAGAAACTCGTACATACGACGGTTACGCAGAGTCACCTTACAGCCAATCGGCCAGCCCTCGCGAATTTTGAAACCCGCCACGGACTTGCGTGCCTTGGTGACCAGCGGCTTCTGGCCGGCGATCGCGGTCATGTCGGACAAGGCACCTTCCATCGCCTTGCGGTCCGCCGCCGCTTCACCCACACCCATGTTCAGGGTGATTTTGGTGATTTTCGGCACTTCCATGACGTTATCGTAACCGAATTGCTCTTTGAGCTTCGGAACGATCTCTTCGTTGTAAACCTTCTTCAGATCACTCATGGTCCACCTGTCCTCACGCGTCCAGCGGTTCGCCGTTGGACTTGAAGAAACGCACCTTACGGCCGTCCTCGACGCGGAAACCCACGCGGTCCGCCTTCTCGGCCTTGGCATTCCAAATGGCCACGTTGGAAGCGTCGATTCCCGCTTCCTGTTCCACGATGCCACCCTGGATTCCGCGGTTAGGATTGGCGCGTACGTGCTTCTTCACCACGTTCACACCGGCCACTACCAGGCGGCCGTTCGGCAGCACGCGTTGTACCTTGCCGCGCTTACCTTTGTCCTTGCCCGCGATTACGATGACTTCATCATCACGCTTGATCTTGAGCATTGCCTTCACCCGCCTTTAAAGAACTTCCGGTGCCAGTGAAATGATCTTCATAAACTGCTCGGTACGCAGTTCACGAGTCACCGGGCCAAAAATCCGGGTACCTACCGGCGCTTTGTTGTTACCCAGCAGCACCGCGGCGTTTTCATCGAAACGAATCACGGAGCCATCCGGGCGACGCACGCCACGACGGGTGCGCACCACCACCGCGGTCATCACGTCACCTTTCTTGACGCGGCCGCGCGGAATCGCTTCCTTTACTGTGACCTTGATGATGTCACCAATGCCTGCATAGCGGCGGTGGGAACCACCCAGCACCTTGATGCACTGCACTCGACGCGCGCCGCTGTTATCGGCGACTTCGAGCATGGTTTCGGTCTGAATCATCGCTTACTCTCTCCAACTCCTGCCCTGCAGGCAGCCACAGCAACGTCGGTCAGACCTTGTTGGTCTGCTCCACCACGGTCACCAGCGTCCAGGTTTTACGCTTGGACAGCGGACGGCACTCTTCGATAGTGACGAGGTCGCCTTCGTTGCACTGATTCTGTTCATCATGCGCCATCAACTTCGTGGACCGCTTGATGATCTTTCCATAAATGGGGTGCTGAACCCGGCGCTCTACCAACACGGTGATGGTCTTATCACCCTTGTTGGAGATCACTTTGCCAGTCGCGGTCCGGCGCAGTTTCTCTTTCGCTTCTGCCATGACTAGTTACCCTGCTTCTCTCTCAGAATGGTCTTAACCCGTGCGATGTCACGGCGAACCTTCCCGAGGTTATGGGTTTGTGAAAGCTGCCCGGATGCAAGCTGCATGCGCTGCTTGAATTGCTGCTCCAGCAACTCGAGCTGCTGGTTCTGCAGCTCTTCCACACTCTTTTCTCTCAGTTCACTCGCTTTCATGGCTTACATCACCGTCCGAGTCACAACGCGGGTGCTGATAGGCAGCTTCGCCGCGGCAAGACGGAACGCTTCACGCGCCACGTCTTCTGAAACACCTTCCATTTCGTAGAGCATGCGACCCGGCTGAATCTGGGCCACCCAGTACTCCACGTTACCCTTACCTTTACCCATCCGAACCTCGAGGGGCTTCTGGGTAATCGGCTTGTCGGGGAACACACGAATCCAGATTTTACCGCCCCGCTTGATATGACGGGTCATGGCACGACGCGCGGCTTCGATCTGGCGAGCGGTGATCCGGCCACGACCGGTGGCCTGCAGACCCACGGTGCCGAAAGACACCTTGCTGCCCCGCTGTGCCAGGCCGCGGTTACGGCCCTTCTGAACTTTCCGGAATTTGGTACGCTTCGGCTGCAACATCGTTCGTTACCCTTTAACCGCGGCCGCGCTTCTTGGCGCCCTTGGACTGCTGCTTCTGCTCTTCCTGAACCTGCTCCATGCCACCAAGCACTTCGCCACGGAAGATCCAGACCTTGACGCCAATGGTGCCGTAGGTAGTTTCCGCACGGACGCTGGCGTAGTCGATATCGGCACGCAGAGTGTGCAGCGGAACCCGACCTTCACGGTACCACTCGGTACGAGCGATCTCGGCGCCACCCAGGCGACCGGACAGCTGTACCCGAATGCCTTCCGCGCCGGCTTTCATGGCGTTCTGCACGGCCCGCTTCATGGCGCGGCGGAACATCACGCGACGCTCCAGCTGACCGGCGATGTTATCGCCCACCAGACGCGCATCCAGATCGGGCTTGCGCACTTCCTCGATATTGATGTGTACGGGCACACCCATCATGGCGGCCACGTCACGGCGCAGGCGCTCCACATCCTCACCTTTCTTACCGATCACGATGCCGGGACGCGCAGTGGAGATGGTGATACGAACGTTCTCGGAGGGACGTTCGATTTTCACCCGGCTCACGGACGCGTTCTTCAGTCGCTTAAACAGATACTCGCGCACCTGCAGATCGGTAACCAGGCAGTCGGAATAGGTTTTCGGCCCGGCATACCACAGGGAGTTGTGCTCCTTGACGATGCCCAGGCGGATACCGATCGGATGAACTTTCTGACCCATCTGGTTACTCCTGACCTTCCGAGACTTTCACAGTAATGTGGCAAGTGCGCTTGAGAATGCGATCGGCGCGGCCTTTGGCGCGCGGGCGAATACGCTTCATCGACGTGCCCTCATCCACGAAGACCGTGGATACTTTCAGCTCATCCACGTCGGCGCCTTCGTTGTTTTCCGCATTGGCAATCGCGGACTCCAGCACCTTTTTAACAATCCGGGCCGCCTTCTTGGGGCTGAAGGCGAGAACATTCAACGCCTTCTCCACCTCGAGACCACGGATCTGGTCTGCCACCAGCCGGGCCTTTTGAGCCGAAATTCTTGCGCCCCGCAGACGGGCTGCAACTTCAGTCGCCATGGCTGTCACCTTATCGCTTAGCCTTTTTGTCCACGATGTGCCCGCGGTAAGTGCGGGTCAGGGCGAATTCGCCCAGCTTGTGGCCCACCATGTGCTCAGTGACCATTACCGGCACATGCTGACGGCCGTTATGCACCGCGATGGTCAAACCCACCATCTCCGGGATGATCATGGAGCGACGGGACCAGGTTTTGATCGGCTTACGGGAGCCGGCTTCCACCGCTTCTTCCACCTTCTTGAGCAGGTGGTGATCCAGAAACGGACCTTTCTTCAGTGAACGTGGCACAGCCTGAACCTCTCTCTATCCCTTACTTACGACGGTCGCGCACAATCATCTTGGAGGTGCGCTTGTTGGTACGCGTTTTGTGGCCCTTGGTGGGAACACCCCACGGGGTTACCGGATGACGACCACCAGAGGTGCGGCCTTCACCACCACCGTGCGGGTGATCCACCGGGTTCATCGCCACACCGCGTACGGTCGGGCGAACACCCCGCCAGCGCTTCGCGCCGGCCTTGCCCAGCGAGCGCAGACTGTGCTCACTGTTAGAGACTTCACCGATGGTGGCGACGCACTCGGCGTGAACCTTGCGCATCTCGCCGGAGCGCAGACGCAGGGTTACATAGCCACCATCTTTCGCGAGAACCTGTGCAGAAGTACCGGCGGAGCGTGCCAGCTGACCACCCTTGCCGGGCTTCATTTCCACGTTATGAACCGTGGAACCCAGCGGGATGTTGCGCAGCGGCAGCGCGTTGCCGACTTTGATAGCCGCGTCTTCGCCGGACTGAACCCGGTCGCCAGCCTTGAGGCCTTTCGGCGCCAGGATGTAGCGACGTTCGCCGTCCAGGTACTTGACCAGGGCGATGTGCGCGGAGCGGTTGGGATCGTATTCGATCCGTTCAATCACACCTTGCACCCCGTCCTTGTTGCGACGGAAGTCGACACGACGGTACTTCTGTTTGTGACCACCGCCTTTGTGGCGAGTGGTGATGCGACCGTTGTTGTTACGGCCGCCGTTCTTGCTCTTGGCTTCCAGCAGCGGTGCATACGGAGCGCCTTTGTAGAGCTCCTCGCTGACCACCTTGACGACAAAGCGGCGGCCCGGGGAAGTCGGCTTGGTTTTTACAATCGCCATGATTCCTTACTCCCTTACCTTACTCTGCGCCCAGGAAATCGATGTCCTGGCCTTCCGCCAGAGACACGTAGGCTTTTTTCCAGCCCGCGCGCTTGCCGGAGATGCGGCCAAAGAACTTCTGCTTGCCTTTCACGTTGAGGGTGCGAACGGACTGCACCTTCACGTCGAACAGGCTTTCCACCGCTTTCTTGATTTCCAGCTTGTTGGCATCTTTCGCTACTTTGAACACGAAAGCGTTGCCCTGCTCGGCCACCAGGGTGGACTTCTCGGAAACATGCGGCGCGAGAAGCACGCTAAAAATACGTTCTCTGTTCATGCCAGCGCCTCCTCAAGCTGCTTCAGAGCCGGCACAGTGATCAGCACTTTCTCGAAGGCGATCAGGCTGACCGGATCCACACCCTTGGCGTCGCGAATGTCCACCTTCGGCAGGTTACGCGCCGCCAGGTAGAGATTCTCGTCCACTTCACTGGTGACGATCAGCACGCTGCTCAGCGCCAGATCCTTCAGCTTGGTGGCCACTTCCTTGGTCCGGGGCGCTTCGATGGCGAACTCGTCGACCACCACCAGGCGCTCCTGACGCACCAGCTCGGACAGAATGCAGCGCAGCGCGCCGCGGTACATCTTGCGATTCACTTTCTGGGAAAAATCGCGGGGTTCAGCTGCGAACGTCTTGCCGCCGCCACGCCACAGCGGGCTGCGAATAGTACCCGCGCGGGCCCGACCCGTTCCCTTCTGACGCCAGGGCTTGCGACCACCGCCCGCTACCGCGGCACGATTTTTCTGAGCCTTGGAACCCTGACGGGCACCGGCCAGAAAAGCGGTCACAACCTGATGAACCAGAGGCTCGTTGAAGTCCTTGCCGAAGGCGACTTCGGAAACGGTTACGGTACCTCCAGAGGCAGTATTGAGATTCATCCTCTATTCCTCTTTCAGGCCTTCGCCTTCACTGCCGGGCGCACGATCACATCACCACCGGCCGCACCGGGGATGGCACCCTTTACCAGCAACAGATTCTTTTCCGCATCCACACGCACGATTTCCAGGTTCTGAACCGTGACGCGCTCGGCGCCCAGATGACCGGCCATTTTCTTGCCCTTGAACACCCGCCCCGGGGTCTGGTTCTGACCAATGGAGCCGGGCGCCCGGTGGGACAGAGAGTTGCCGTGAGTGGCATCCTGGGTACGGAAATTCCAACGCTTCACGGCACCCGCGAAGCCCTTCCCCTTGGAAGTGCCGGTCACGTCCACGGACTGACCTGCCTCGAAAATTTCCAGGGTGATTTCAGAGCCGGCCTGCAGCTCGCCCGCTTCGGCGCGGAACTCGCCCGCTTTACGGCCGGCCTGCACACCTGCCTTACCATAGTGCCCCGCCTGCGGCTTGGTCACACGGTTGGCCCGGCGCTCACCCACCGTTACCTGCACGGCTTCGTAGCCATCTGTCTCGTCGGTCTTGACCTGACTCACCCGGTTCGGGGTCACCTCAATCACGGTGACGGGAACACTGACACCTTCTTCAGTGAACACCCGGGTCATCCCGCATTTCCGACCGATTACACCAATCGCCATTGTTTACCTCTTTACAACCTGTCGCGGTTGAACCGCCCGTAGTTGCAGGTCTGAGCTTTCTCTCAGGCCAGTTATCCCAGGCTGATCTGCACGTCCACACCAGCAGCCAGGTCCAGCTTCATCAGCGCGTCCACGGTTTTATCCGTGGGCTCGACGATATCCACCAGCCGCTTGTGAGTGCGGATCTCGTACTGGTCTCGTGCATCTTTGTTCACATGCGGAGAGATCAGCACCGTAAACCGTTCTTTGCGCGTCGGCAGGGGAATCGGCCCCTGTACCTGCGCACCCGTCCGTTTTGCCGTATCCACGATCTCCTGGGCGGACTGATCGATCAGTCGATGATCAAAAGCCTTGAGACGGATGCGGATTCTTTGGTTAGCCATAGCTAACAAACTCCAGACTGTTTCGAACCATTCATTAGATGGCAAAAAGCCCGCCCAACCTATCCAACCGGAAGGTGGTGGGTGTCAAAACAAGCCCGGGAACGATGCCCCGGTTGATCGCGCTCTTTCGCTGCGCTTTACCAGCGAAGAGGGCGCAAATTATAGAGACAAAAAAAGGCCAGGGCAAGCGCCCCGGCCATTTTTTGTCTAACTATCACTCGATGACCTTGGATACCACACCGGCGCCCACGGTACGGCCGCCTTCACGGACCGCGAAACGCAGACCTTCTTCCATGGCGATCGGCGCGATCAGCTGTACAGTCATCTGTACATTGTCGCCCGGCATCACCATTTCAGTGCCTTCCGGCAGGGTGCACGCACCGGTTACGTCCGTGGTGCGGAAGTAGAACTGCGGACGGTAGCCGTTGAAGAACGGAGTGTGACGGCCGCCCTCTTCCTTGCTCAGAACGTACACTTCACCTTCGAACT
>NZ_VCQT01000007.1 GCF_005938655.1 Alloalcanivorax gelatiniphagus | reverse complement strand
TTCAAACTTTTCCTTTGCCACGGCTCTATACCTTTAACAAATTAACCGTAAATTTAAGATTTCTTACCGCTGATCACATCTTCGGCGATGTTGCGCGGCGCTTCGGCGTACTTCAGGAACTCCATGGAGTAGCTGGCACGACCCTGGGACATGGAGCGCAGGTCGGTAGCGTAACCGAACATCTCGGACAACGGCACCTCCGCGCGAATGATCTTACCGGACAGGGTGTCTTCCATACCCTGCACGATACCGCGACGACGGTTAAGGTCGCCCATCACATCACCCATGTACTCTTCGGGAGTGACCGCTTCCACCTTCATCATCGGTTCCAGCAGTACCGCGCCGGCTTCCTTGGCGGCGTTTTTCACCGCCAGGGCACCCGCCATGCGGAAGGCGTTCTCGTTGGAGTCCACCTCGTGGTAGGAACCGTCGTAAAGGATCGCCTTCACGCCCAGAATCGGGTAGCCGGCCAGCACGCCGGCCTGCAGCTGCTCGTCGATACCTTTCTGTACCGCGCCAAAGTATTCCTTCGGTACCACGCCACCGTGAATCTGTTCCTCGAACTGGAACTCTTCATCACGGTCGATGGGCTCGAACTTGACCTTGACGTGACCGTACTGGCCGCGACCACCGGACTGCTTGACGAACTTGCCTTCCACGTCGGCCGGCTTGGTGAAGGTCTCACGGTACGCCACCTGGGGCGCGCCGATGTTCGCTTCCACCTTGAACTCACGACGCATGCGGTCCACCAGGATGTCCAGGTGCAGCTCGCCCATGCCGGAGATAATGGTCTGGCCGGTTTCCTCGTCGGTCTTCACACGGAAGGACGGATCTTCCTGGGCCAGGCGACCCAGGGCCATGCCCATTTTTTCCTGGTCGGCCTTGGATTTCGGCTCCACCGCCACGGAAATCACCGGATCCGGGAATTCCATGCGCTCGAGCACGATCACCTTGTTCAGGTCACACAGGGTGTCACCGGTGGTGACGTCCTTCAGACCCACGCAGGCGGCGATGTCGCCGGCGCGCACTTCCTTGATCTCTTCACGGCTGTTGGCGTGCATCTGCAGCAGACGACCAACGCGCTCCTTCTTCTCCTTCACGGAGTTCAACACGGAGTCACCGGAATTCAGCACCCCGGAGTACACACGGATGAAGGTCAGGGAGCCCACGAACGGGTCGGTGGCGATCTTGAACGCCAGCGCGGAGAACGGTTCGTCGTCGGAGGACTTACGGGATTCAACGGTTTCACCGTCGTCCAGCACGCCCTGGATCGCTTTCACTTCGTCCGGCGCCGGCAGGTATTCCACCACCGCGTCGAGCATGGCCTGCACGCCCTTGTTCTTGAACGCGGAGCCACACAGAGCCAGTACGATCTCGTTGGCCAGCACTTGCTGGCGCAGACCGGCCTTGATCTCTTCGTTGGTCAGATCACCGCTTTCGAGGTACTTCTCCATCAGTTCTTCGGAGGCCTCGGCGGCGGACTCGACCATCTGCTCACGCAGTTCGTCGCAACGACCCTTGAGCTCATCAGGAATATCCTTCTGCTCATAGGTCATGCCCATGTCGCTCTCGTTCCAGTAGATGGCCTTCATCCGGATCAGATCGACCACGCCCTTGAACTCGTCCTCGGCGCCGATGTTCAGCTGAATCGGAACCACCTTGGCACCGAGACGCTTGCGGATTTGCTCCACCACGCGCTCGAAGTTAGCGCCGGCGCGGTCCATCTTGTTGACGAACACGATGCGCGGCACTTCGTATTTGTTGGCCTGACGCCATACGGTCTCGGACTGCGGCTCAACGCCGGAGGTGCCACAGAACACCACTACCGCGCCATCAAGAACCCGCAGGGACCGTTCCACCTCAATGGTGAAGTCCACGTGCCCGGGAGTGTCGATGATGTTGATGCGGTACTGATCGTACTGCTGGTCCATGCCCTGCCAGAAGGTGGTGGTAGCAGCGGAGGTAATGGTGATACCACGCTCCTGTTCCTGCTCCATCCAGTCCATGGTCGCGGCACCATCGTGCACCTCACCGATTTTGTGAGACACACCGGTGTAAAAAAGAACGCGCTCGGTGGTCGTGGTCTTGCCCGCGTCCACGTGCGCGCAGATACCAATATTGCGATAACGGTTGAGAGGAGTCTTACGTGCCACGCTGCTAACCTCGATTCACTGAATCCAATACAAAAACCGGCCTGATCGCAGGCCGGTTTACTCGTGCTTGCTTCTGCCTTAGAAGCGGAAGTGGGAGAAGGCCTTGTTGGCCTCGGCCATGCGGTGCACGTCTTCCCGCTTCTTCATGGCGGCGCCCTTACCTTCCGCCGCGTCCATCACTTCACCGGCAAGGCGCTGGGCCATGCTCTTCTCGCCACGCTTGCGGGCGGAATCCACCAGCCAGCGCATGGCCAGGGCGGTACGACGGCTCGGGCGGACCTCGACCGGCACCTGATAGGTGGCGCCACCGACCCGGCGGCTCTTCACTTCCACCATCGGGCGAATGTTGTCGAGGGCTTTCTCGAACAGCTCCAGGGGCTCGCCATTCTTGCGCTCAGCCACGGTATCCAGCGCACCGTACACAATGCGCTCGGCCACGGACTTCTTGCCGTCGACCATTACGTGGTTCATGAACTTGGCCAGCAGCTGGCTTCCGAACTTGGGATCCGGCAGGATCTCGCGTTTGGCTACGACGCGTCTTCTTGGCATCGGATGTGTTCCTCATTGTGCCCCGCCGGGGCGGGGAAAGCTTCAGGGTTACCCGGGACCAGGCCCGGCCTTACTCATCCCGCCGGGTCGCCAGGCGCCCGGCCGTATGGAAAGGGGTGTATTTACTTCTTCGGCCGCTTGGCGCCGTACTTGGAACGACGCTGCTTGCGATCCTGAACACCCGCGGTGTCCAGCGTGCCGCGCACGGTGTGGTAACGCACACCCGGGAGGTCTTTTACACGACCGCCACGGATCAGCACCACGGAGTGCTCCTGCAGGTTATGACCTTCCCCGGGAATATAAGAGGACACTTCATAACCGTTGGTCAGGCGCACCCGGCAAACCTTACGCAGCGCGGAGTTCGGCTTTTTCGGGGTAGTGGTGTACACCCGGGTGCAAACGCCGCGACGCTGCGGGCAGCCCTGCAGGGCGACCGAGTCGCTTTTCTCAACCTTTCTCTTGCGCGGGTTCCGCACAAGCTGGTTTACAGTTGCCATGAAACTACTGCTCCACGCTTACAGTTCTGTGACGAACCTTACTTTGTCGGATCGCCACCCTTGTGTTCGTTCCATAGCCTTTTTCGGGCTATAGACAGGGGCGACGGATTCTAGGGACCCACCGGCGCCAAGTCAAGGCGCCGGAGGTCCATTGCCGCTCCGCGGCGGTACTACTCCTGGCCGGAAGAGCTCAGCGCCTCGGAGAGGGCCGCCTCCACTTCGTCCATGGTCGGGCCGTCGCCGCTGGCTTCGGCACGCTGGCGGCGGCGCTCTTCGTGGTAGGCATAGCCGGTACCGGCCGGGATCAGACGACCCACCACCACGTTTTCCTTGAGACCGCGCAGGTCGTCTTCCTTGCCGGTTACCGCCGCTTCGGTCAGCACCCGGGTGGTCTCCTGGAAGGAGGCCGCGGAGATGAACGACTCGGTAGCCAGGGACGCCTTGGTGATACCGAGCAGCAGGCGCTGGCCAAGAACGCGCATCTTGTCCTCGCTGGCGAGACGCTCGTTCTCTTCCACCAGGCGCGCGTACTCGACCTGCTCGCCCTTGATGAACGCGGAGTCGCCGACTTCGGTGATTTCCACCTTGCGCAGCATCTGACGAATGATCGTCTCGATGTGCTTGTCGTTGATCTTCACGCCCTGCAGGCGGTAAACCTCCTGCACTTCGTTGACGATATAGCGGGCCAGTTCCACCTCACCCATAAGACGCAGGATGTCGTGGGGGTTGAGCGGGCCGTCGGAAACCACCTCGCCCTTCTCCACGTGCTCGCCTTCGAAGATGTTCAGCTGACGCCACTTGGGAATCAGTTCTTCGTAGGTGTTGCCACCGTCGTCCGGAGTAATCACCAGCCGCACCTTGCCCTTGGTCTCCTTGCCGAAGGAAACGGTACCGCTCTTCTCGGCGAGAATGGCGGCTTCCTTCGGGTTACGGGCCTCGAACAGGTCGGCCACCCGCGGCAGACCACCGGTGATGTCCCGGGTCTTGGAGGATTCCTGGGGAATCCGCGCGATCACGTCACCCACCTGGATATCCGCGCCGTTCTTCAGTGCCGACAGCGCACCGCCGGGCAGGAAGTAGTTGGCCGGGTTCTCGGTATTGGGCAGCGTCACCGGTTTGCCCTTGGCATCGGTCACACGCACCACCGGACGCAGGTCCTTACCCGCGGACGGGCGGTCCTGGCTGCCCAGCACCTCGATGTTGGTGAGGCCGGTCAGTTCGTCGGTCTGGTAGTTCACGGAGATGCCTTCCTCCATGTCACCAAACTGCACCTTACCCGCCACCTCGGCGATGATCGGGTGGGTGTGCGGATCCCAGGTGGCTACCACCTGACCGCCATCGACGCTGTCGCCTTCGTTGACCGTGACCAGCGCGCCATAGGGCATCTTGTAGCGCTCGCGCTCACGACCCAGGTCGTCGAGCACGGCCAGATCCGCGGAGCGGGAAACGATCACCAGACCGTCCCGGTGCTGCACGTGCTTGGCGTTATGGAACCGCACCTTGCCGCCGTGCTTGATCTGGATGTTGGACACCGCGGTGGCCCGGCTTGCCGCGCCACCGATGTGGAAGGTCCGCATGGTCAGCTGGGTACCCGGCTCACCGATGGACTGGGCCGCCATGACACCCACGGCCTCGCCCACGTTCACCCGGTGACCGCGCGCCAGATCACGACCGTAACAGGCGGAACAGATGCCCCACTTGGTCTTACAGGTGATCGGCGAACGCACCGCGATCTCATCGATACCCATGGCCTCGAGTTTTTCAACCCAGACCTCGTCGAGTACCAGACCGGCCTGGAACACCACTTCATCCGTGCCCGGGCGGACCAGATCACGGGCCACGGTACGGCCCAGTACCCGCTCGCGCAGGGGCTCAACGATGTCACCGCCTTCGATCAGCGGGGTCATCAGCAGACCGTCCTCGGTGCCACAGTCCTGCTCGGTGATCACCAGATCCTGGGCCACGTCCACCAGACGGCGGGTCAGATAACCGGAGTTGGCGGTCTTCAGCGCGGTATCCGCCAGACCTTTCCGGGCACCGTGAGTGGAGATGAAGTACTGGAGTACGTTCAGACCTTCACGGAAGTTACTGGTGATCGGCGTCTCGATGATCGAGCCATCCGGCTTGGCCATCAGGCCACGCATGCCGGCCAGCTGACGAATCTGCGCCGGGGAGCCCCGGGCGCCGGAGTCCGCCATCATGTAGATGGAGTTGAAGGACGCCTGCTCTTCATCCTCGCCTTTCTTGTTGACGACGATTTCCTTGTTCAGGTTGTCCATCATCGCCTTGGCGATCTGGTCGTTGGTGCGCGCCCAGATGTCGACCACCTTGTTATAGCGCTCACCACGGGTCACCAGACCGGAAGCGAACTGCTCCTCGATCTCGCGCACCTCTTCCTCGGCGGCGGCGATCAGCTTCACCTTGGCGTCCGGAATCACCATGTCCTCCACACCAATGGAGGAGCCGGACAGGGTCGCTTCGCGGAAGCCCATGTACATCACCTGGTCGGCGAAGATACAGGTTTCCTTGGTGCCCAGGATCCGGTAGCAGGTGTTCAGCAGCCCGGAGATCGCCTTCTTGGTCATGTTGCGGTTGACCTGATCGAAGCCGATGCCGGCGGGCACGATGTCCCAGATCTTGCAGCGGCCCGGGGTGGTGTCCACCAGACGGGTGCCTTCCTCGATGCGGCCTTCCTGATCCTTGACCACGTCGTAGACGCGCACCTTGATGCGGGCGTGCAGGTCCACTTCCTTGGTGCCCAGGGCGCGCATGACTTCCTTGGTATCAGCGAAGATGCGGCCTTCACCCTTGGCGTTGATCTTTTCACGGCTGATGTAATACAGGCCCAGCACCACGTCCTGGGTCGGCACGATGATCGGTTCACCGTTGGCCGGGGACAGGATGTTGTTGGTGGACATCATCAGCGCGCGGGCTTCCAGCTGGGCTTCCAGGGTCAGCGGTACGTGCACCGCCATCTGGTCACCGTCGAAGTCCGCGTTAAAGGCGGCACACACCAGCGGGTGCAGCTGGATCGCCTTGCCTTCAATCAGCACCGGCTCGAACGCCTGGATGCCCAGACGGTGAAGGGTCGGCGCCCGGTTCAGCATCACCGGGTGCTCGCGGATCACCTCGGCGAGGATGTCCCACACCTCGGCGGTCTCGCGCTCGACCATCTTCTTGGCCGCCTTGATGGTGGTGGCCAGGCCACGGGCTTCCAGCTTGGCGAAGATGAACGGCTTGAACAGCTCCAGCGCCATCTTCTTCGGCAGACCGGTTTCGTGCAGCTTCAGGGTCGGGCCCACCACGATCACGGAACGACCGGAGTAGTCCACCCGCTTGCCGAGCAGGTTCTGACGGAACCGGCCCTGCTTGCCCTTGATCATGTCGGCCAGGGACTTCAGCGGGCGCTTGTTGGAGCCGGTGATGGCGCGGCCACGACGGCCGTTGTCCAGCAGCGCATCCACGGATTCCTGCAGCATGCGCTTTTCGTTGCGCACGATGATATCCGGGGCGTTCAGATCCAACAGCCGCTTGAGGCGGTTGTTACGGTTGATCACGCGGCGGTACAGATCGTTCAGGTCGGAGGTGGCGAAGCGGCCCCCGTCCAGCGGTACCAGCGGACGCAGGTCCGGCGGCAGTACCGGCAGCACCGTCATGATCATCCACTCGGGCTCGTTGCCGGAAGCGTGGAACGCCTCCATCAGCTTGAGCCGCTTGGACAGCTTCTTGAGCTTGGTGTCCGAGTTGGTGGCCTCGATTTCCTCGCGCAGGGTGTTGATCTCGTCCTTCAGGT
This sequence comes from Alloalcanivorax gelatiniphagus, assembly GCF_005938655.1. Taxonomy (GTDB): domain Bacteria; phylum Pseudomonadota; class Gammaproteobacteria; order Pseudomonadales; family Alcanivoracaceae; genus Alloalcanivorax; species Alloalcanivorax gelatiniphagus. The sequence goes on along the minus strand of NZ_VCQT01000007.1, from coordinate 9,040 downwards.
CGAGCTCAAGCAGCAATTGCTGCACCGCTTCCGCGCCCATCTTGGCTTCAAACTCGTCGCCGAACTGTTCCAGCGCGTCGAAGTACTCTTCGTCGGTGAGCAGCTGGCCACGCTCCAGGGTGGTCATACCCGGCTCGGTGACCACGAAGGATTCGAAGTACAGCACCCGCTCGATGTCGCGCAGGGTCATGTCCAGCATCAGACCGATGCGGGACGGCAGCGACTTCAGGAACCAGATGTGCGCCACCGGGCTGGCCAGCTCGATGTGGCCCATGCGCTCCCGGCGGACTTTGGAGAGGGTGACCTCCACGCCGCACTTTTCACAGATCACGCCACGGTGCTTGAGACGCTTGTACTTGCCACACAGACATTCGTAGTCCTTGATCGGACCAAAAATGCGCGCGCAGAACAGGCCGTCACGCTCCGGCTTGAAGGTGCGGTAGTTGATGGTCTCCGGCTTTTTCACTTCGCCAAAAGACCAGGAACGGATCAGGTCCGGCGGAGCCAGACCGATCTTCAGCTTGTCGAACTCCGTGACTTGTCCCTGACTTTTGAGCAGATTCAGCAAGTCTTTCAAGGCCAGTCCTCCGTATGGAGCTTTCGCTCGCGATTCTTTCCTAAACCCGGGTCAGGCAGGGGCGCCGGCGGGTAAGCCGGCGCCGGTGCCTCAGTCGTTTTCCAGCTCGATGTTGATGCCGAGCGAACGGATTTCCTTCAACAGTACGTTGAAGGATTCCGGCATACCCGGATCCATCCGGTGGTCGCCGTCGACGATGTTCTTGTAAATGCGGGTACGGCCATTCACATCGTCCGACTTCACGGTGAGCATTTCCTGCAGCGTGTACGCCGCGCCGTAGGCCTCCAGGGCCCACACTTCCATCTCACCGAAGCGCTGACCACCGAACTGCGCCTTGCCGCCCAGCGGCTGCTGGGTAACCAGGCTGTAGGAGCCGGTGGAGCGGGCGTGCATCTTGTCGTCCACCAGGTGGTTGAGCTTGAGCATGTACATGTAGCCCACGGTCACCTTGCGGTCGAACTTCTCGCCGCTGCGGCCATCCCACAGCTCGATCTGTCCGGACTTGTCCTGGCCAGCCAGTTCCAGCAACGCCTTGATCTCGAACTCCTTGGCACCGTCGAACACGGCGGTGGCCATGGGCACGCCGGCGCGCAGGTTGCGGGCCAGCTCGAAGATGTCCTCCTCGCTGAAGCTGCTCCAGTCCTCGTCGGTACCGCCGGCGCCGGTCTGGTTGTAGATCTGGTCGAGGAAGTCGCGCACTTCGGCGGCCTTCTTCTCCTGATCCAGCATCTCACCGATGCGCTCGCCCAGTCCCTTGGCGGCCCAGCCCAGGTGGGTCTCGAGAATCTGACCCACGTTCATCCGCGAAGGCACACCCAGCGGGTTGAGCACCACGTCCACGGGGACGCCGTTCTCGTCGTAGGGCATGTCCTCTTCCGGCATGATCACGGAGATCACACCCTTGTTACCGTGACGGCCGGCCATCTTGTCACCGGGCTGGATACGACGCTTGATCGCCAGGTAGACCTTGACCACCTTGAGCACGCCGTGGGACAGGTCGTCGCCGCCGGAGATCTTGGCCTGCTTGTCCTTGTAGCGCTCGTCCTGTTCCTTCTTGTGCTGCTCCAGGTACTGGTGCGCGCGCTCCAGCTGCTCGGCCACGTCGTCGTCGGCGGGACGCAGCTCAAACCACTTGTCGCCTTCCAGCTCGTCGAGCAGACCGTCGGTCAGTTCGGTGCCACGCTTGAGACCGGCGCCACCGTTGACCTTCTTGCCCACCATCACGGTGCGCAGACGGTCCTTGATGTCCTGCTCGAGAATCCGGTACTCGTCTTTCAAGTCCTTGCGGAACTTGTCCAGCGCGTCCTGTTCGATCTGGCGAGCACGCTCGTCCTTCTCGACGCCGTCGCGGGTGAATACCTGCACGTCGATAACGGTGCCCTTGACGCCGGAGGAAACCCGTAGAGAGGTGTCCTTCACGTCAGAGGCTTTCTCACCAAAGATGGCGCGCAGCAGCTTCTCTTCCGGAGTCAGCTGGGTTTCGCCCTTCGGCGTTACCTTGCCCACCAGAATGTCGCCGGCTTCCACTTCGGCACCGATGTAGACGATGCCAGACTCGTCAAGCTTGGCCAGCGCCGCTTCGCCCACGTTGGGGATATCGGCGGTGATTTCCTCGGCACCCAGCTTGGTGTCACGGGCAATCGCGGTCAGCTCCTGGATGTGGATGGAGGTAAAGCGATCCTCCTTCACCACCCGCTCGGAGATGAGGATGGAGTCCTCGAAGTTGTAGCCGTTCCAGGGCATGAATGCGACGCGCATGTTCTGGCCCAGGGCCAGCTCACCCATGTCCACGGACGGGCCGTCGGCCATGATGTCGCGGGCGGAAACCCGATCACCCACCTTCACCAGCGGACGCTGGTTGATGCAGGTGTTCTGGTTGGAGCGGGTGTACTTGGTGAGGTTGTAGATATCCACACCGGCTTCACCCTCGACCACCTCGTCATCGTTCACTTTGACGATGATCCGGGAGGCGTCCACCTTGTCGACGATACCGCCACGCTGGGCCACCACGCAGACGCCGGAATCCCGGGCCACGTGACGCTCCATGCCGGTGCCCACCAGGGGCTTCTCGGCGCGCAGCGTCGGCACCGCCTGGCGCTGCATGTTGGAACCCATCAGTGCGCGGTTCGCGTCATCGTGCTCCAGGAACGGAATCAGGGACGCGGCCACGGACACCACCTGGCGCGGGGAGACATCCATATGGGTAATGGTGTCCCGCTCCATGACGGTGAATTCGTAGCGGTGACGCACGGTGACGAAGTCTTCCACGAAGCCGCCTTCGTCGTTCATCTTGGCGTCGACCTGGGCGATCACGCACTCCGCTTCCTCGATGGCGGACAGGTATTCGATCTCGTCGGATACCTTGCCGTCGATCACCTTGCGGTACGGCGACTCCAGGAAGCCGTATTCGTTGGTGCGCGCGTAGCTGGCCAGGGAGTTGATCAGACCGATGTTCGGACCCTCGGGGGTCTCAATCGGGCAGACGCGACCGTAGTGGGTCGGGTGCACGTCCCGCACTTCGAAGCCGGCACGCTCACGGGTCAGACCGCCCGGGCCCAACGCGGAGACACGACGCTTGTGCGTGATCTCGGACAGCGGGTTGTTCTGATCCATGAACTGGGACAGCTGGGAGGAGCCGAAGAACTCCTTCACGGCAGCGGCCACCGGCTTGGCATTGATCAGATCCTGCGGCATCAGGCCTTCGGACTCGGCCAGGCTCAGGCGCTCCTTGACGGCGCGCTCCACCCGCACCAGGCCCACGCGGAACTGGTTCTCGGCCATTTCGCCCACGGACCGGATACGGCGGTTACCCAGGTGGTCGATGTCATCGACCACGCCGTTGCCGTTACGGATGTCCACCAGGGTCTTGAGTACATCGATGATGTCGGACTGATCCGGCCCCATCTGCTCGAAGTACTGCTTGCCTTCATCGTCGTTGCGGGCGCTGAAGTAGCGGCCGTCGTAAACGATGCCCGGCCCGGTCACGTCTTCACGGCCGAGACGGCGGTTGAACTTCATGCGGCCCACGCCGGACAGATCGTAGCGCTCGTCGGTGAAGAACAGGTTGCGGAACAGGTTCTCCGCCGCTTCCTTGGTGGGCGGCTCGCCGGGACGCATCATGCGATAGATTTCCACCAGCGCCTCCAGCGGGCTGCGGGTGGGATCCGCACGCAGGGTGTCGGCCATGAACGGGCCATGGTCCAGGTCGTTGGTGTAGAGCGTCTCGAAGCGGTTGATACCGGCCTTCTCGATTTTCTCGAGGGCGTCGGCGGTCAGCTCGGTGTTGCACTCCACCAGTACCTCACCGGTTTCCTGATCGATTACCGACTTGGCCAGATAACGGCCTTGCAGGTACTCGGCGGGAATTTCCAGGTACTCGATGTTGGCTTTTTCCAACTGGCGAATGTGGCGCGCGGTGACACGACGGCCACGCTCCACCACCACTTCATCGCCGGCCAGGATATCGAAGGTCGCGGTTTCGCCACGCAGACGCTCCGGCACCAGGCGCATACGGTAGATACCGTCTTCGACCAGAATTTCGTTGGTGTCGAAGAAGGTCTCGAGAATTTCATCCGAGGTATAGCCCAGAGCACGCAGCAGGATGGTCGCCGGCAGTTTGCGGCGACGGTCGATGCGCACGTAGACCAGATCCTTCGGGTCGAATTCGAAGTCCAGCCAGGAACCACGGTAGGGAATCACCCGGGCGGAATACAGCAGCTTGCCGGACGAATGGGTCTTGCCCTTGTCATGGTCAAAGAACACGCCCGGAGAGCGGTGCAGCTGGGATACGATGACCCGCTCGGTACCGTTGATCACGAAGGTACCGTTCTCGGTCATCAACGGAATCTCGCCCATGTACACCTGCTGTTCGCGGATGTCCTTGATGGCGCCGTTGGATTCCTTGTCGTAGATCACCAGACGAATACGCACGCGCAGCGGCGCGGCGTAGGTGGTGCCACGAATGATGCACTCTTTGACATCAAAAACCGGTTTGCCGAACTCATAGCCGGCATACTCGAGGGCGGCGTTCCCGGAGTAGCTGGAAATCGGGAATACCGAACGGAAAGCCGCTTCCAGGCCCTCCTCGAAGCGCTCCTCGGCGCTCTTGTCGTGTTGCAAGAACTTGCGGTAAGAATCGAGCTGTATGGCCAGGAGATACGGAACCTCCATGACCTTGGGAAGCTTGCCGAAATCTTTGCGGATCCGCTTTTTCTCAGTGAATGAGTATGCCATCTGCGTTCCTCGGCTGTTGACCTATCACCCCTGGGTGATATTTCTGCATGAAACCCTTCATACAGAAACGACAAAAGGCTGGCAGCCCTTAAGCTGCCAGCCGGCGTCTTTCCGCCAGAATATGGAAAGACATTGCGCTCTCGCGCTTACTTGAGCTCGGCGGTACCGCCAGCCTCTTCGATCTTTTTCTTGATCTCTTCGGCTTCGTCCTTGGAAGCGCCTTCCTTGACCGGAGCGGGTGCGCCCTCGACCAGATCTTTCGCTTCTTTCAGACCCAGACCGGTTACTTCGCGAACTGCCTTGATCACGCCGACTTTCTTGTCGCCGAAACCGGTCAGAATCACGTCGAATTCAGTCTGTTCTTCAGCGGCGGCACCAGCGTCACCGGCAGCTGCGGGAGCAGCGGCAACGGCGGCGGCGGCGGTTACGCCAAACTTCTCTTCCATGGCCTCGATCAGTTCAACGAGGTCCATAACGCTCATGTCAGCGATAGCGCTGAGGATATCTTCTTTGGAAACGGCCATTTTCAATCTCCTAAAATCACCGTACGGGCGATCCCGGGTGGAACCGGGTAGTTACGCTGCTGATCGCTGGATCAGGCAGCTTCCTGCTGTTTCTTGTCCTTCACCGCGGCAACGGTACGCACAAATTTGCCGGGCACCTCGTTGAGGGTACGAACAAACTTGGCCACCGGGGCCTGCATGACGGACATAAGCTGAGCAAGGGCTTCGTCACGGGTGGGCAGCTTCGCCAGGACATCGATGTCCTTGGCTCCGTACGCCACACCGCCTACGGCCAGTGCTTTGACTTCGAGCGCGTCGTGGTCCTTGGCGAAATCCTTGATCAGCCGGGCAGCTGCGCCCGGATCTGCCTGGGAAAACGCCAGGATCGTGGGGCCGACCAGCGCATCGCTGAGACACTCGTATTCAGTGCCTTCAACAGCGCGCTTGGCCAACGTGTTCCGTACTACTTTCAGGTACACGCCGGTTTCACGGGCTTTCACGCGCAGAGCGGTCATCTCTGACACGGAAAGACCACGATAGTCGGCAACCACGGCGGACAGCGCTTCGGTAGCCGCAGCATTCACCGAAACCACAATCGCCCGTTTGTCCTCCAGATTCAAAGGCACGATTTACCTCCTGGATTCACAAACTTAACCGGACTCATCGACTGCCTGACTGATGAATCCAGCGGTTGCCAGGACCGGTTACCCGGTCCGGTATCGCGGAAGCCAGCCCCTGCTTTGACACAGGATTTGCAACTACCGCGCCTGCGCAGGCGATTACTCCTTAACCTCCGGCGGAAACTTGGCTCATAAAGCCAGACTCCATTCACGCCTTCGGACCTGCGGTCTTTGACGCCCCGCCGGGTTGGCTCCGAAGAGCCGCCGTCGGGATCAAAGCTTTTGAACCGGCGCCCCGAAGGGCGCCGGCCCGGTATTTCTTACATAGCCAGGGAAGCGGGATCGATCGCCAGGCCCGGGCCCATGGTGCTGGACAGCGTGACTTTCTTGAAGTACGCGCCCTTGGCGGTGGACGGCTTCGCCTTCTTGAGGTCGGCGATCAGCGCTTCCACGTTTTCCTTGATGGCGTTGGCGTCAAAGCCGACCTGACCCACGGTGCAGTGGATGATGCCGCCTTTGTCGGTACGGTAACGCACCTGGCCACCCTTGGCGTTTTTAACCGCCTGGGCCACGTCCGGGGTCACGGTGCCGACTTTCGGGTTCGGCATCAGACCACGGGGACCGAGGATGGTGCCCAGCTTACCGACCACGCGCATGGCGTCCGGAGAAGCGATCACCACGTCGAAGTTGATCTCACCGCCCTGAACCTGCTCGGCCAGGTCGTCGAAACCGACCACATCGGCGCCGGCTTCCTTGGCTTCTTCGGCCTTGGCGCCCTGGGCGAACACGGCGACGCGAACGGTCTTGCCGGTGCCATGGGGCAGTACGGAAGCGCCACGGACGTTCTGATCGGATTTACGCGGGTCAACGCCCAGGTTCACCGATACGTCGATGGATTCCTTGAATTTCACGGCGGACAGCTCGGTCAGCAGAGTGACGGCTTCTTCCACCGGGTACAGCTTGCCCGATTCTACCTTCTCACGGATGGCGCGGGCGCGTTTGGACAGCTTAGCCATTGGTTAGTCCTCCACGTCCAGGCCCATGGAACGGGCAGAGCCCGCGATGGTGCGCACAGCGGCATCCATGTCGGCAGCGGTGAGATCAGGCTCCTTGGCCTTGGCGATCTCCTCGAGCTGCGCACGGTTTACCTTGCCCACCTTCTTGGTGTTCGGCTCGCCGGAACCGCTTTTGATGCCGGCCGCCTTCTTCAGCAGATACGCCGCGGGCGGCGTCTTCATGGTGAAGGTGAAGGAACGGTCGCTGTACACGGTGATGACCACCGGTACCGGAGCGCCCTGGTCGAGCTGCTGGGTCTGGGCGTTGAACGCCTTACAGAACTCCATGATGTTCACGCCGTGCTGGCCCAGTGCGGGACCAACCGGCGGTGACGGGTTAGCCTGACCCGCTGCGACTTGCAGCTTGATGTAGGCTTCAACTTTCTTGGCCATGATTAAGACTCCTTGGGTGCGAACGCCGTGTTACGGGCTCCCCTGAGGTGGGTCGTTTGCCCCGCCGGCACCGGCGGAGCACCAGGGTCAGGTCTTCTCGACCTGACCGAATTCCAGTTCCACCGGGGTGGAACGACCGAAAATGAGTACCGCCACCTGCAGGCGGCTCTTTTCGTAGTTCACTTCTTCCACCACGCCGTTGAAATCGGCGAACGGGCCATCGGTGACACGCACCACTTCGCCGGCCTCGAACAGCGTCTTCGGCTTGGGCTTCTCCACCGCGTCGTCCATGCGACGCAGAATGGCATCCGCCTCTTTCTGGGTGATCGGCGATACGCGGCCCGGATTTTTCGGGTCTTCGCCGATGAACCCCATTACCTTCGGGGTTTCCTTCACCAGGTGCCAGGAGTCATCGCACATCTCCATCTGCACCAGCACATAGCCCGGGAAGAACTTGCGCTCGGACTTGCGCTTCTGACCACCGCGCATTTCCACCACTTCTTCGGTGGGCACGAGGATCTCGCCAAACAGCTCTTCCATGGAGCGCAGCTTGATGCGCTCTTCCAGGGCTCGTTTGACGTGCTTTTCAAAGCCGGAATAAGCGTGTACTACGTACCAACGCTTCGACATGTGCACCCCTTAACCGATGAGCGCCGAAATCGCGCCGTTGAGCACCCAATCGAGCATGAACATCAGCAACGCCACGATCAGCACGAAGACCAGCACGATCAGCGTGGTCTGCAATGTTTCCTGACGGGTAGGCCAAACCACCTTGCGCAATTCCACCATGGAATCCTTACGCAACTGGTTGAACGCCCGACCCTGTTCGGTCTGCAGCGCGACGAACGCGGCCAGCAGCCCTACCACCAGAACGCCAAGCGCCCGGTACAGGGGGGAAAACTCGGAGAAATAGCTATTACCCGCCACAGCGGTCGCCACCAGCACGGCCACGATGACCCACTTGAGGGCTTCCAGGACGGAGGACCCGGACTGTCCTTCTGCTCTTTCACTCATTCGCCGACGCACCCTGCCGCCTGACGGCCACTCTGGGAAAGAAAATTGGCAGGCCAGGAGGGACTCGAACCCCCAACAGCCGGTTTTGGAGACCGGTGCTCTACCAATTGAACTACTGGCCTGTAACCTTGAAAACACAACGGCCGGGGCTTTGGGCCCCGGCCCTTATCGCCTTACGGCAATGACTTACTCGATGACCTTGGACACCACACCGGCGCCCACGGTACGGCCGCCTTCACGGACCGCGAAACGCAGACCTTCTTCCATGGCGATCGGCGCGATCAGCTGTACAGTCATCTGTACGTTGTCGCCCGGCATCACCATTTCAGTGCCTTCCGGCAGGGTGCACGCACCGGTTACGTCCGTGGTACGGAAGTAGAACTGCGGACGGTAGCCGTTGAAGAACGGAGTATGACGGCCGCCCTCTTCCTTGCTCAGGACGTACACTTCACCTTCGAACTTGGTGTGCGGGGTGATGCTGCCCGGCTTCGCCAGGACCTGACCACGCTCCACGTCGTCACGCTTGGTGCCACGCAGCAGCACGCCCACGTTCTCGCCCGCGCGGCCTTCGTCCAGCAGCTTGCGGAACATTTCAACGCCGGTACAGGTGGTCTTGGTGGCGCCTTTGATGCCTACGCCTTCGAT
>NZ_VCQT01000006.1 GCF_005938655.1 Alloalcanivorax gelatiniphagus | reverse complement strand
ACGTACACTTCACCTTCGAACTTGGTGTGCGGGGTGATGCTGCCCGGCTTCGCCAGGACCTGACCACGCTCCACGTCGTCACGCTTGGTGCCACGCAGCAGCACGCCCACGTTCTCGCCCGCGCGGCCTTCGTCCAGCAGCTTGCGGAACATTTCAACGCCGGTACAGGTGGTCTTGGTGGTGTCCTTGATGCCAACGATTTCGATCTCGTCGCCCACCTTGATGATGCCACGCTCCACACGACCGGTTACCACGGTACCGCGGCCGGAGATGGAGAACACGTCTTCGATCGGCATCAGGAACGGCTGATCCACGGCGCGCTCCGGCTCCGGGATGTAGTCGTCCAGGCACTCAACCAGTTTCACCACCGCCGGCATGCCGATATCGCTGGTGTCACCTTCCAGAGCCTTCAGCGCGGAGCCGGTGATGATCGGGGTGTCGTCGCCCGGGAAGTCGTAGCTGCTCAGCAGCTCACGGATTTCCATTTCAACCAGTTCCAGCAGCTCTTCATCGTCAACCATGTCCGCTTTGTTCAGGAACACAACGATGAAGGGAACGCCTACCTGGCGGGACAGCAGGATGTGCTCGCGGGTTTGCGGCATCGGGCCGTCCGCCGCGCTCACCACCAGGATCGCGCCGTCCATCTGCGCCGCACCGGTAATCATGTTCTTCACGTAGTCGGCGTGGCCGGGGCAGTCAACGTGCGCGTAGTGACGATTCGGGGAATCGTATTCCACGTGAGAGGTCGCAATGGTAATACCGCGCTCACGCTCTTCCGGCGCATTGTCGATCTGGTCAAACGCGCTCGCGGAACCGGAACCCCAGGTCTCGAAGCACACCCGCGTCAGGGCGGCGGTCAGCGTCGTCTTACCATGGTCAACGTGACCAATGGTGCCTACGTTTACGTGCGGTTTATTACGTTCAAACTTTTCCTTTGCCACG
>NZ_VCQT01000050.1 GCF_005938655.1 Alloalcanivorax gelatiniphagus | reverse complement strand
CCCCCCCCCCCCCCCCCCTCCCCCCCCCCCCCCACCCGCCGCCCGCTCGGCCCCCCCCCGCCCCGGGAGCCGCCCGCTGCGGCCGCGGATGGGGGGGGGGGGGGGGGGGGGGGGGGGGGGGGGGGGGGGGGGGGGGGGGGGGGGGGGGGGGGGGGGGGGGGGGGGGGGGGGGGGGGGGGGGGGGGGGGGGGGGGGGGGGGGGGGGGGGGGGGGGGGGGGGGGGGGGGGGGGGGGGGGGGGGGGGGGGGGGGGGGGGGGGGGGGGGGGGGGGGGGGGGGGGGGGGGGGGGGGGGGGGGGGGGGGGGGGGGGGGGCGGCGGCCGGGGGGGGCGGGGGGGCGGGGGGGGCCGGCCGGGGGGGGAGGGGGGGGGCGGGGGGGGGCGCGCCCCTTTCCCCCCCTGGGCCCCCGGGCCCGCCTGCCCGGCCCCCCCCGCGCCGCCCCCGGGCCCGGCCCCTGGCACTGGCCGGTGACGGAGCTGGTCTTCCAGGAGAGCCCGCCGGACGGCGGCGGCTACCGGACCCTGAAGCGCTGGGCCCTGCAATACCCCCGCCGCAGGGGTGCTTGTA
>NZ_VCQT01000005.1 GCF_005938655.1 Alloalcanivorax gelatiniphagus | reverse complement strand
TTCAAACTTTTCCTTTGCCACGACTCTCTACCTCTCAACTTGGCTGTGCATTCCCGTCTGAACGGCGTGCGCCTTGGAAAACACATTTAAGGACCGCGCCACTCGCGGACCACCCTGGCACCACCAAGACACATGAAGCCGGGCCCAGGAAGTCCCTGGGCCCGGAGTTTGGAGCTCATGACCGGATTTGAACCGGTGACCTCACCCTTACCAAGGGTGTGCTCTACCTACTGAGCTACATGAGCGTAACCTTCATACTGCCCTGTCAGGCATCCAAATTGTTGCCGCAGACTGGAGCGGGCAGCGGGAATCGAACCCGCATCATCAGCTTGGAAGGCTGAGGTTCTACCGTTGAACTATGCCCGCGAACCTTCCAATTTCTGTCTTGCCAGCCTGCCGGCCAATTCTGGTGGAGGGGGGAGGATTCGAACCTCCGAAGCTTTCGCGTCAGATTTACAGTCTGATCCCTTTGGCCACTCGGGAACCCCTCCTGAAAAGGGCCTACATTCTCTTTACGCCGCAATCCCTTGTCAACCATATTTTCAGGGATTTTCAAGCCCTTAGGCGCGCTTGAAGTGGAGCTGGCGAGAGGAGTCGAACCCCCGACCGGCTGATTACAAATCAGCTGCTCTACCAACTGAGCTACGCCAGCAGCGTAAGGGCTGCGCATTCTATAGAAAGCCTTCCGGGGGTGCAATCATTGCGGTGCATTACAGGCCGCCCGGTCGCGCCCCACCCCGGGATTACCGATAAGAAAGTCGTCCAGCGCCGCCGCGCCGGCGGCCTGGGCCGGCAGATACAGCCAGTATTCGGTGACCGCCCGGGAGGTTTGCCGCACCCGGGCCGGATAGCCGGCGCCCTGCATTTTCACGCGCAGCCCTTCGGCGGATTCGGCACTGGAGAAGTAGCCCAGGGAAATGGCGTTGGCGTCTTCGCCGGTTTTGACGATAAAGCTGTCCACCCCCAGGGTCTGCAGTTCGCTGAGCACCTCCAGGGCCTGGTCCCGGCCCGGATAGGCCGGCAGGTACACCCAGTTGAGATGGTCCTTCTGCACGGAGACCGGGCGGATGCTGCCTTCCAGGCCGGCGGCGGCCAGTTGGATGCGGGCCCGTTCCGCCGCCCCTTCGCCGGCCCAGGGCCCGACCACCGGACACAGACCGGCGGGGGCGCCGGTCTCGGAAGGGGCCGGCTGGTCCCGGCGCGGGCGGGAGACTTCACTGAGCAGCCGCAGGGTGGGTCCCTGCGGTGCCGCCGTGGGGGCAGCCACCACCCCGGGCTCCGGGGCCAGCGCGGCCATCGTCAGCTGCCAGCCCAGGTACACCAGATTGACCACCAGCAGGCTGTAAAAGACCCAACGCACGGCTTCCCCTCCAAACCTTATTCTTGTCGCGCCGCCACCCGTTCCAGGCCGTCCAGCACCAGGTCTGGCAAGTGTAGGAAATCAAAGGAAAAAGAAGCGGAGAGTTCCTCCCCGTCGCCCCCGGTAACCAGCACCTTGCAAGTATCCGGAAGCCGTTCACGCAGTTCAACCACCACATCCGTGACGAACGCCACAGACATGCGCAGCAGGCCGTTATGGACGCATTCCCCGGTGGAGCGCCCCAGCCCCAGGTGGGCGTTGGCTTGCTCCACGTGCACGTCGGCGGTATCCCGCAGTAGCGCATTGCGCAGCATGCCCAGCCCGGGAACGATATAGCCGCCGAGAAAAGCCCCCTCGCCGTCCACCGCGTCGATGGTCAGGGCACTGCCACAATCGATAACGATACCGGCGCCGAAGCGCTGCCAGCATTCCACCAGCGCCACCCAGCGGTCGGCGCCCAGCCGGCGCGGCTCCGGGTAGCAGTTGCGAACCCCGAAATCCTGCTCCCGGGAATAATAAAAGCGCGCTTCCTGGCCGGTGCGCTCGCGCACCAGCTCGGCAATCCGCCGGTCCGCCTCGGGCCCGGCCACCGATGCCACCCACACCGATTCCGGCGGCGGCGATGATGAAAGGGGTATGTCCAGTGCCTTGACCCAGTCTCGGGCATGTACCTCGCCCCCCTGGGCCACCCGGTCGCCGTCACGACGGCGCCACTTCAGGGCGGTGTTGCCCACGTCCACGAACAATTTCATTGCAATCTGAGACTCACTTCCCCGCCATGCACAAAGCGGGTTTCCCCATCCATTTCGACGCACAGGGCGCCATCTTCACCCACCCCCCGGGCCACGGCCGGGCGGACACCCTCGGCGGCGTGCACCGTGACCGGCCGCCCCCGACAAAGATCCAGTGCCTCGAACGGCGCCATGAAGGGCGCGAAGCCGTCCACCGCGAACCGGTCCAGCATGTCGATCAGTTCCAGCGCCACCGCGGCCACCAGGTCGGTGCGCGACGGCGGCGAGGCGCAGGCACGCTGCAGGTCGATCCAGCTCTGGTCGATGGCGCCAGCCTGCCGGTCACTCATGGCCACATTGAGGCCCACGCCAACCACCACCTGCACCCCGCCTTCCATCTCGCCGGCCAACTCGATCAGTACGCCGCCCAGCTTGGCGCCGTCCACCAGCACATCGTTGGGCCACTTGAGGCCCACACCGAGCCCCGGTGCCAGCCGCTCAAGCGCCCTGGCCACCGCCACGCCGGCGGCCAGGCTCAGCCCGCCCAGGGCGGAAAAGCCCCCGGCCAGCTCATAAAGCACGCTGACATAGAGATTGGCGCCAAAGGGCGATTGCCAGGCACGGCCACGGCGGCCACGGCCGGCACTTTGGAACTCGGTGGTCACCACCACCGGCGATGCCTGGCCGGCGGCGGCCAGCGCCAGGGCGTCCGCATTGGTGGAGGCGGTCACCGGCTTGAACTTCAGCGACGCCCTGCCGTCCAGGGCCAGTGCCAGGGCCGCCGGGTCCAGCAGGTCCAGGGGCCGCGACAGGCGGTGCCCCTTGCCGCGCACCGACTCCACCGCCAGGCCCCATTCATCGAGACGCTGTACCCGTTTCCAGATCGCCGCCCGGGAAATGCCCAGCGCCTCGCCCAGTTCCGCCCCGGAGTGGAAGCGGCCATCGGCGAGATGCCGGATCAGGGTCAGATCCGCGTTGTCATCCATCCGTGCTCAGTGTTCCCAGATTACGCCACGAGAGGCGCCCCACTCCGGCAGATCCGCCGCGTAGTGTTTTTCGATCTCGTTGCGCTTCAGTTTAAGGGTTGGTGTGATCAGACCGTTCTCCACGGTCCAGGGAGTCTTGCACACCACCAGACAGCTGATCCGCTCATGGGGATCGAGCTGGTCGTTGACCCGAGCCAGCAGATCATTGAGCGCCCGGGTGAAGTTGTCCTTGCCGGCGCCCTTGCTGAGCTTCTCCTGCTCTTCCGGCGTCAGGTTCAGCAGCGCGATGGGCTGGGACATATTGGCCCCCACCACACAGGCCAGCTCCACGCCGGGCTGGCTCGCCAACCGGTTTTCGATGGGCGCCGGCGCCACGTATTTGCCCTTCTCGGTCTTGAAGATTTCCTTGATCCGGCCGGTGATACGCAGACGGCCACGGTCATCGATCTCGCCCACATCGCCGGTTTTCAACCAGCCGTCCTCGGACAGCACTTCGGCGGTGAGGTCGGCCTGCTTGTAATAACCACTCATATTGCCGACGCTGCGCACTTCCACTTCGCCGGCTTCGCCGATGCGGCACTCCACCCCGTCGTTGGGCGAACCCACCCAGCCGATGCGCTGGTCGCCTTGCTCGGTGGTGTGCGACCAGCCGAAGTTCTCGGTCATTCCGTACACTTCCAGGATCTCCAGGCCCAGCTTGTTGAACCAGGAAATGATCTCGGTGGACAGCGGGGCCGCGCCGGACAGCGCCACCCGGCATTCGTCCAGGCCCATCGCGCCCAGCACTTTCTTCTTGATCACGCGGTTGAGCAAGGGAATTTTCAGCAGGGTATCGAGTTTCTTCGGCGGCACCGCCTCGGACGCCTTCTGATAAAACTTGGACCAGATTCTCGGCACCGCGAAGAACAGCGTGGGCTTGGCGCGCTTGATGTCCTCGCCAAAGGTCTCCAGGGACTCGGCGAAGAACACCTTGTTGCCGGTGTAGAGCATGGCCATCTCCACCGCCGCCCGTTCGGCCACATGGGACAGAGGCAGGTAGGAAATCATCCGGTCATCCGGCTCCAGGTCGTACACCCGGATCACCTTGTCGCCCACCGACGACAGGCTCTGATACTGGTGCATCACGCCCTTGGGCACCCCGGTGGTGCCGGAGGTATAGATAATGGTGGCCAGATCCTCCGGCGTCGGCCGGGCGGCTTCCGCCAGCGGCTGGTGCTGGCTGATGATATCCGCCCATTGCGGCGCCTGGGCACGCACGTCGTCCGGCGCCAGGGAAAAGGCGATCTGCTTGACGTCGGCGGGCACCCCGCCCTTCATCATCTCCCAGTCGTCCAGTTTGCCCACGAACAGCAGGCGGGACTCACTGTGCTCCAGAATCAGCTTCACCGAATCCGCCATCAGCGTCGGGTAAAGCGGCACGCTCACGCCACCGGCGATCCAGATGGCCAGGTCGGCGATGATCCACTCGGCACAGTTCTTGGAAACCAGGGCCACCCGGTCGCCGGCCTGCACGCCCTGCTCCTTGAGAAACGAAGCCATCCGGTACGCTTCATCCGCCACCTGCTCCCAGGTGTACTCACGCACCTGGCCATCGCCCAGGGGCTGCACCATGGCAATCCGGTCACCGTGCTGCTTGCGCCGATCCTCCAGCGCCTGGATGGGGGTTTTCATCATCGTCTTATTGTCGTTCGTCATCCTTATCACCTTTTCCCAAACCAAAAGAAATTACGGGCCGACAATCCCGCCGACCCGACCAACGGCTTTAACCAGGAATCTCCAACGTGCGCGGATAGCAACGGAATACCGGCCCCATGAACAACGCCGTACCCAACCCCCAGGCCGCATTCAGCAAAAAGCCTCCGGCCCAGGTCACGGCCGAGACCGGCAACCCCTTCAAGGGGAACACCAGCAGCATGGCCACCACCGTCGGCGCGATAGCGCCGAACAACAGGGACACCCACCAGAACAACCGCGCCGGCTTATAGCGGACCAGCCACCACAACGGCAGCGCCCACACCCCGCCCCAGAACGCCAGGGAAAGAACCGCCGGCACGCCCAGAGGCGGCGTCGACGACCAGTTATAAGCCGCCGCCGGCGTTACACCACTGAAATGCAGCAATGCCAGCAGACCCTGATGAAAAACCAAAGTCGCCAATGCGCCTGCGGCAAAGGACTTGACCCACTGCATAACAGCTCCGTCGATACATGACATCCTGAGCATAGAGATACATTAGGGCGGGATAAAGGGCGACCGACGAAAAGCCGCCCCCGATGGGGCTAGGGGTCGGACCACCGGAAGTGGGGCTAGGGGTCGGACCACCGGAAGAGTTTGATTTGGCATGGTTTTCCGGTCTGAGAGCGCGCTCTGGAGGTGTTAGGTGATGCTGGTCGGCTTTATAGAGGACCGCTAAGCCGTTTTTGAGGGGGTGTTTTTGGTGGGAATTGTTTTGGAAACAGGGGGTTATCGGGGTCCGACCCCGAGGGGGTCCGGCTGGTCTGAGAGCGCGCTCTGGAGGTGTTAGGTGGTGCTTGGGGGCTTTATGGAGGGCCGCTAAGCCGTTTTTGAGGGGGTGTTTTGGGGGGGGAACTGGTTTGGAAACAGGGGGTTACCGAGGTCCGACCCTGAGGGGGTTGGCACGGTATGCCTGACGGGGTGGAGGGCTGACCTACTTTAGGTGGCGAGCGGTGCTCGCCATCGCTTCGCGACGCCTTCGGCGCCTCCGCCTGGCACCTGCGGTGCATCGGCGGTCACATGGGCCTTTGTAGGGGGAGACGGCATCAAATCCTAAATACAAAAAACCCCCGACACTGGCGTG
>NZ_VCQT01000049.1 GCF_005938655.1 Alloalcanivorax gelatiniphagus | reverse complement strand
CAGGCCTGATCGCGGCTAAAGCCGCTCCTACAACTGCCAACCCGTGTAGGAGCGGCTTCAGCCGCGATCCACCCCCCCCCAACCCGTGTAGATACCGTCTCTCCTATCCGGACTCAACCCCCAACGGGTTGGGTCTGGAATGGGGTTTGCCGATGCAGCACGCCGAAGGCGATGTGCATCAGCTTGCGCATTGCCGCAGTCAGTGCGGACATGGGCGTTTTTCCGGCCTGCCGCAACCGAGTGTAGAACCCTTGAATCACCGGGTTGTGGCGGCTTGCGGTCAGCGCCGCCATGTAAAGCCGTCGGCGCATCGCCGGCGAGCCTTTCTTGGTTAGACGGGGTCGACCTCGCACCGAGCTGCCCGATGTCCATTCGCATGGCACCAGCCCCACGAACGCCGCCGCCTGGCGAGCGCTGCGGAACGTCTTGCCTCGCAACAGAACCATCAGATGGACCGAGGTGACTTCACCGATTCCGGGGATGCTCTCAAGCAGCGCCTGGTCGCGTTTGAGGTCACCATCGCCGTCGATATGCTCTTTGATCTCTTCGCGCAGCCGTTTCGCCTCGCCCTGTAGGGCCAGCAGAACCTGATCGATCGATGACACCGTCTCCGTATCCCGGCTGAACATCGCTTTCTCTCGCCGATTCTCTTCCCGCTGGATGTCTTGCTGGACAGTCTCCAGACGACCGGCGAGGCGCCGTAACCGCCGAATCGCCGCCGGTTCCGGTTGCCACCGGGGTGGCTGCCGGTCGAGGCCGTAGCGCGCCAGAAGCTGGCTGTCCTTCTTGTCCGTCTTGCCTGAGTGGCCCAACGCATGGCCGTAATGCCGCACCTGGGCGGGGTTCACGACATGGACCTGGGCACCGACTTCGTGCAGCCATTCGGCCACCGGCTCGTGGTAAATACCCGTGGCTTCCAGATACACGCGCAAATCCCGGGCTTGCTCACCGGTTTGGCGGGTCAGCCAGTCGATCAATGCGGGAAAGTGCTTGGGGTGGTTGGTGAAGACCTTGGTCTTCACTTTGCCGTTTTCACGCAGCCAGCATAGGTCCAGCTTGCTCTTACTAACGTCGATGCCGATGTAAGCCATCTCTCCACCTTGCCTTGTCTGTGCAGCCTCTCTTCCAACCGGAAGTGGCTTGGATACCGTTCAAGTTTTGAGAGAAACAGCCCGGTGGTCCGATCTACAACACAGGTTCACGGACCTCAGGAGCGGCTCGGGTTGCCACCGGGCTGATAGGATGATGGTAGCTAACCATCAACCCGTGGAAAGACACAAGGAGCGGCTTCAGCCGCGATAAGGCCTTCGCAGACCACCCCAAACCCCATCGCGACTGAAGTCGCTCCTACAAGGTCACGCTGCGGGGTCTCCCCCACCCCCCGTAGGAGCGGCTTCAGCCGCGATAGGGCCTTCGCAGGCCACACCAAA
>NZ_VCQT01000048.1 GCF_005938655.1 Alloalcanivorax gelatiniphagus | reverse complement strand
TCAGCGGTTCAGCGGTTCAGCGGTTCAGCGGTTCAGCGGTTCAGCGGTTCAGCGGTTCAGCGGTTCAGCGGTTCAGGGCGCCACGGACCAAGACGGATTCAGGAGTCAGAAGGAGTAATAGGTAGGGGCGGACAGTGAACCGAGTTAAGTTGTTTGTGCAACCAAATAACCTGACAAGGACACTGCCGCCATGGGCGATGCTACGTTCCCCGGGTCCGGCTGGGAAGGCTTTATCGCCACCCGGTTCGTTCCGCTCCTCGACTCCCAGTGCCAGATTGACCTGATTCCCGATCCTCAGGTGCCCGCCCGTTGCCCGCGCTGCCGGCGATCCTGCTCCGTGATCCACGACACCACCGTACGCCGCATCCGGGATCGGGACCTGTTCGAGTACCGGGTCTGGTTGTCGGTGCCGATACGCCGGGTACGGTGCGCCACCTGCGGTGTCGGCCGCGAAGCGCTGTCCTGGCTGGCGCCCCGGGCTCGTTTTACCCAGCGGCTGCGCCAACATGTCGAGGTCCTGCTCACCCTCTTGCCGCTCAAGCAGATCGCCGATCTGACGGGCCTGCACTGGCACACCCTCAAGACCCTCGACAAGGCCCGGCTGGCCCGGGACCTGCCCGAGCCCGACCTCAGCCGGGTCCGCTATCTGGTGATGGACGAGTTCGCCCTGTTCAAGGGCCATCGCTACGCCAGCGTGGTGATCGACGCCGAGACCCGGCAGGTGCTGTGGGTGGGGGAAGGCCGGTCCCGGGAAGCGATCCGACCCTGCTTCCAGTGGCTGGGCCGTCATTGCGAACACATCGAGGCCGTGGCGATGGACATGAACACCGCCATGGACCTGGAGGTACAGGCCTGGTGCCCCAAGGCCCGCGTGGTCTACGACTTATTCCATGTGATCGCCAAGTTTGGCCGTGAGGTGATCGACCGGGTGCGAGTGGACCAGGCCAACCAATTGCGCCACGACAAGCCCGCACGGCGGGCCGTGAAGCGCTCACGCTGGCTGTTGCTGCGTAATCCGGAGAACCTGAAGGCGGAGCAGGCCGGCGAACTGAAGGCCCTGCTGGAGCTGAACCAGCCGTTGATGACGGTGTATCTGATGAAGGCCCAGCTCAAGGAGCTCTGGTACGCCCGCACGGAACGCGCCGCCCGCTGGCGCTGGACACGATGGTTCAACATGGCCCAGGCCAGTGGCCTGACCCCATTGATCCGCTTCGCCCGCCTGCTCAAACCCTACGCCGAGGGCATCATCGCCAGTGCCTGTTACCGCCTCAACACCAGCGTCCTGGAAGGCATGAACAACCGCATCAAGGTCATCAAGCGCATGGCCTACGGCTACCGGGACAGCGACTACTTCTTCCTCAAGATCAAAGCCGCCTTTCCCGGGAATCCGCGATGAACCTAAAAAAAGCCCGGCGCGAGGCCGGGCTTTGGATGGGGTGGAAGGTGTGTATCAGGGCTCGTAGCGCCACTCGCCGTCGTCGCCGGCGACGGGTTGGAAGCCCCGGCTGGCGGTTTGCGGTTGGAAGCCTTCGAACGGGTTGAACACCGGGCC
>NZ_VCQT01000047.1 GCF_005938655.1 Alloalcanivorax gelatiniphagus | reverse complement strand
CGTAGGTATAAGAATGATGTATAGGAGAGAAGGATAGATGGAGGGAGTAAGGTGAGTAGGAAATATATTTTTTTTCAAGAAGAAGGCGGAAGAGGGGGTAGGGGTCCGTCACGTGGGCTCGGGGATGGGTATAAGGGGCAGTTGGGGGTTGAGTCCGGATAGGAGAGACGGTATCTACACGGGTTGGGGGGGGGTGGATCGCGGCTGAAGCCGCTCCTACACGGGTTGGCAGTTGTAGGAGCGGCTTTAGCCGCGATCAGGCCTGATGGTGCTCGCGGATATAGCGGATGGTGTGTCGGTAATCCCCTTCCAGGGCCTGCTCGAAGCGGTCGGCAATCAGACTTTCCAGCTTGCGGCCCACCAGCGGCACAGTGGATTTCACCGCCACCCGGGTGGTTTGCAGCGCCTCATCGCCGTCCTGGCGCAGGCTCATGGTGCCGCTTACCTTCACCGGCACGTTGCCGAGCACCATCCGGTAACCCGCCTGGTAGCCGGCGGCGGCCGGGTGCCAATCGAATTCGGTGGTCAGTTCCGCCTCCGCCGGCAGCAATTTGCGCGCGAAGCCGGGCACCTTGTCCAGACGGATGGCGATGGGCTGGCGGATGCGGATCAGGAAACCGTCGCCCCGGGGCTCGAACGCCTCGAAGCGGTAATCCTTCACCTTGCCCCAGGCATAGCGCTGCTCGAAAAACGCCTTGCTGGTGAGAATCCCGTACAGTTCTTCCACCTTCACCGGGTAGCGGCGTTCGACCTTCTCTTCCATTCTTTCTCCCGCAAATAGCCTGTCCCGACAGATAAAGATGGGCGGCACGGTCATGGGCCCGCCCCGGCCCGCAACGCTACACTGCCGTCGGTAGCAATGCCACTTACTTGCCAGGCTGAAAGGAGGCCCCATGGCCACATCCCGTCCCTACGCGGTGGTGCTGTTCGGCGCCACCGGTTTCACCGGCGCCCTCACCGCTCAATATCTGGCTCGTCATCTGCCCGCCGGCACCCCCTGGGCCCTGGCCGGGCGCAACCGCGACAAACTGAAGCGGGTCGCCGCCGGGCTCAGCGGCGACGCCGACGCCCCCGCCCTGGTGGAGGCGGACAGCGCCGACCCGCGCAGCCTGGCCGAGCTGGCCGCCGCCACCCGGGCGCTGGCCACCACCGTGGGCCCGTACATGCGCCATGGCGAGCCGCTGGTGCGGGCCTGCGTGGAACAGGGTACCCATTATTGCGATCTTACCGGCGAGCCGGAGTTCGTGAACACCCTGATTCCCCGCTACCACGAGGCGGCCCGGAAGGCCGGCTGCGCCATCGTCAATTGCTGCGGCTTCGATTCCATTCCCCATGACGCCGGCACCCTGTTCACCGTGGGCGAGCTGGCGCGGGCC
>NZ_VCQT01000046.1 GCF_005938655.1 Alloalcanivorax gelatiniphagus | reverse complement strand
AAGGAGGGCATCCGAGGAGGGAGCCCGTCTGGTGGGCTGGGAATTGTGAAAAAGAGACCCGCGCCACGCCAGTGTCGGGGGTGTTTTGTATTTAGGATTTGATGCCGTCTCCCCCTACAAAGGCCCATGTGACCGCCGATGCACCGAAGGTGCCAGGCGGAGGCGCCGAAGGCGTCGCGAAGCGATGGCGAGCACCGCTCGCCACCTAAAGTAGGTCAGCCCTCCACCCCGTCAGGCATACCGTGCCAACCCATCGCGACTAAAGCGGGATGCCGCCCAGTCGCTCCTACCGCTTTCTTTAAGCGCGTTCGCCCAATCCCCGGCCGAAACCCAATACCAGAACCGTTCCTACAGCGTGCCCCTCAACCCAATCCCAGAAACCCCTCTACCCGAACCCTCCCCCCTCGGGGTCGGACCCCGATAACCCCCTGTTTCCAAAACAATTCCCCCCAAAAACACCCCCTCAAAAGCGGCTTAGCGGCCCTCTATAAAGCCCCCAAAGCACCACTTAACGCCTCCAGAGAACGCGTCTGGGCTAGAAAACCGCCCGGAATCAAGCACTTCCGGTGGCCCGACCCCAGCGGTGTTCACCGGCGTGCTAAGCGACAAACAGAGCGACATGGGCTAGAGTCCTTCAAACCATCGACTAATCCCAAGCTAGAGCCATCCATGACCCTGACCACTCCGGCGCTGTTGTTTCCCGCCATTTCCCTGCTTTTGCTGGCCTACACCAACCGTTTCCTGGTGCTGTCCCAGATCATTCGTAAGTTGGCGGATGAGGAGAAGACGCATCATCACGAGGTGGCGTCCCGTCAGATCGGGCTGTTGCATCGGCGGGTGGTGTTGACCAAGTACATGCAGGTGGCCGGGGTGCTGAGCTTCCTGTTGTGCACGCTGTCCATGTTCGGGTTGTACCTGCACCTGGAGTTGACCGGTGTGGTGTTGTTTGGCGCCAGCCTGATCAGCCTGTCCCTGTCGCTGATTTTCTCCCTGTGGGAGGTGCTGATTTCCACCAATGCGCTGAACGTGCAGGTGGCGGCGTTGGCGGAGAAGAATCCGGGGACGCGGAAGAATCCGGTGGCGGGGGAGAGCGCCCGGCGCGGGGATGCGCCGGGCGACTGAGGCGTTCAGGACAGCAGGGCGCTGTCCTCGGGCAGTGCCAGTTTGAGGGCCTGCGGCAAGACCTCCAGCTCGAAGCGGGTGGCTTCCAGGGGTTCGCCGTCCAGGTTGAGGTGCATGGGTTCCGGCGTGGTGATGGTGAGGCGCTTCAGGCGGGCCCGTTCGAACAGGCCTTCCTTGCCGCCGTTTTCGCCGCTGCTGAACAGGCCGCGCACGCCGGCCAGCAGGTCCATGTTGGAGGGCAGGATGGCCACGTCCATCAGGCCGTCATCAATCAGGGCTTCCGGGCACAGCCGCTGGCCGCCGCCGGCCTGGCGGCTGTTGCCGATGCCGAGGGCGAGAAACTCGCCTTTCCAGTGGAAGTCCGGCCCTTCGAATTGCCCTTCCGCGGCGCGCACCTCGGCGAACCGGGTCAGCCCGGTGAGCAGGTAGGCGGCGCCGCCCAGCATTTCCTTCAGATCCTCGGAGGTTTCGGTGGTCACCTCGGTGCCAAACCCGCCGGTGGCCATGTTCAGGAAATAGCTGTCGTTCACCCGGATCACGTCCACCGGCGCGGCGGGGTGGTCCAGCAAGGCCAGGGCGTCCGCCGGTTGCTGGGGGACGCCGGCGGCGGTGGCCAGGTCGTTGGCGGTGCCCAGGGGAATCACCGCCAGGGTCAGGTCATCCTCGCCGGAGGCCATCAGCGCCTGGGTGATATCACGCACGGAGCCGTCGCCGCCGGCGGCGATCACGGTGCGGTAGCCCAGATCCAGGGCCTCGCGGACATAGCGTTCAGCGTCGCCGCCTTCCCAGGTGACGCGCACGGCCAGGTCCCAGCCGTCGTCCCGGCGGGCCATCACCGCCTCGCGCACGTCTCCGTTGGCGGCCTGTTTGCCGTGCAGAATAAGAAGGGCTTTCCGGTCGTCCATAGGGGGGTCCTTATCCATTCATGGCGGGGCGCCCGCCGGTACCGGCTCAGAGTAAGCCGATGGGAGACGCCGCGCACCTCCGGCCCCGGAGCTTTACAACAATTAACGGCCTTCGATAGAGCAGTGCTATTAAGAAAATAGTAATGGCCGGCTATTCACTATCGGTGAGAATGGATATCATTTGCTTGTATCGGTGGCGCAGCGAAGGAGGTGCCCGGTGATCAAGACAATGAGTTTCGGCGTAATGCACATCAGTGTGGCCTTTCTGGTGGTCTGGGCGATGACCGGCGACTGGCGCATCGGCGGCGCCACCGCGTTGGTGGAACCGTGCGTGAATACCGTGGGCTACCACTTCCACGAGAAGGTCTGGAAGCGCCTGAGAAGCCGCAAAGCAGGGCCGGGCGGCTCCGACGGCGGTGCCGTGGCGGCTTAATAAACTCCTTGTTTACGGCTTGGGCGGGCTTGGTTAAGCTAGCGGCCGGGTAAACAAAAACAGGGGATAAGTCACGTGCAACGCGGACCCGACGATCTCGACGCCATACGCCAGGTGGTGAACCAGGTTCTGGAAGCCCATGCCGAGCAAGAGGGTGGCCAGCGCTCCCAGGCCCGCGCGGAGATCCTGATTCATTCGATGCACGTGTTCGCCCAGCGGGGGCTGGACCGGACCACGGTTCAGCATCTGCTGGACGCCGCCAAGGTGTCACGTCGTACCTTCTATAAGTATTTCCGCAACAAGATGGATGTGCTGGAGCACATCTACCGCATCTTCATCGACAACATGCTGCTGCATTTCCACCAGGAGATGCGCCAGGCTCGCTCCGTGCGCGCCATCATCCACAACACCACCAAGGTGTATTTCGACTATCACCTGAGCATGGGGCCGGTCATCAACCTGATGATGGAAGAGGCCCGCTCATCCGGTTCGGCCCTGGCCCCCCACCGGGAGCGCGCCCAGCGCATCGCCGCCCAGGTGGTCACCGCCGAGGTCGGCCGGCTTACCGGCCGCGAGCTGGACCCGCTGGTGCTGCGCACCATGCTGTGGATTCTCGAGAATTATTCACTGTATATCTTCGAGAACGGGGAGTTTTCCGCCCAGCGGTTGGAGGAATGCCAGCGGGTGATGATCGGCATCGCCGAAGCGGTGGTGTTGGGCGGCGAGGCATCGCCGGAGTTGCTGGAGTTGAAGAAGGGCTGAGGATCAGGGGCTGTCGCGCAGGCCCCGAATCAGCACGCGCATGTAGGTGACCGCCTGGCGCTCCGGCTCGCCTTCCCCGGTGAGCACCCAGGTGTAGGTGGTGCCCACCAGCAGATTGACCATCATCAGCAGGGTGTCGCGGGTCGGCAACGCGGTGAAGTAACCGTCCCGGCGCAACTCCTCGAAGAACGCCTCCGCCACCGGCAGATTATCGTCCATCAGTTGCAGATAGCGTTGCTGGATGGGGCCGAGGAACTCGCCGGCCTCCTGGATCAGCAGCCGCGAGAAATCCCGTTCCCGCTCAAGAAAACGGGCCACCGCGCGGCACAGGTTTTCCAGGCGCTGCAACGGCGGCGCCCCGGAGAGCAGTTCACGCAGGACCAGATCGCGGATCGCGGTGAGATTTTCCTCCACCACCGTCAGCAGCAGCGCGTCCTTGGAGGGAAAGAACTGGTAGATGGTCGCCTTGCCCACGCCGGCGTCGCCGGCGATGGCCTTCACCTCCGCCTGGCGGAACCCTTCCCGGGCGAAGCGGTTCCGGGCGGCGATCAGAATGCGCGCGCGGCGCGGGTCGTCGGCGTCCATCGGTTCAGAGATACTTGATCTTCTCCAGTTGCTCTTCCAGGCGCGCCTGCTGGGAGCGGTAATCGTCGAGCTTCTCCCGTTCCTTGGCGACCACCGCGTCCGGGGCCTTGTCCACGAAGTTGGGGTTACGCAGCTTGGCGTCACCGCGGGCCACTTCCTTGCGCAGCTTATCGATTTCCTTGCCGAGGCGTTCGATCTCGGCGTTCTTGTCGATCAGCCCGGCCATCGGCACCAGGATTTCCATATCGCCCACCAGGCCGGTGGCCGATGCCGGCGCCGAGTCTTCCGGGCTCAGCCAGGTGATCGACTCCAGCCGGGCCAGCCGGCACAAGAAGTTGTGATTGGCATCCAGGCGCGCCCGGTCGCTGTCCTTGCCATTGTGCAGGAACACTTCCAGGGCCTTGCCCGGGGGAATACGCATTTCGCCGCGAATATTGCGGATCGCCGTGATCACCGCCTTGATCCACTCGATGTCCTGCTCGGCCTGTTGATCCAGGCGGGCGTCATCGGCGGCCGGGTAGGGCTGGCGCATGATGGTGGCGCTGGCGGCGTCTCCCTCCACCGGGCCGGTGCCGGCCAGCGGAGCCACTTTCTGCCAGATTTCCTCGGTGATATACGGCATGAACGGGTGCGCCAGGCGCAGGATCGCTTCCAGCACGCGCACCAGGGTACGTCGGGTGCCCCGTTTTTCCGCTTCGCTGTAGTCGTCGCCGTAGAGCACCGGTTTGGAGAGTTCCAGGTACCAGTCGCAGTACTCGTTCCAGATAAATTCGTAGGCGGCCTGGGAGGCCACGTCAAAGCGGAACTGATCCAGCGCCTCGCTCACTTCCCGCTCGGCGCGCTGCAGCGCGCTGATGATCCAGCGATCCGCCAGCGACAGGGTGACCTCGCCACCGTCCGGGTTGAGACCGCAGTCCTGACCCTCGGTGTTCATCAGCACATAGCGGGCGGCGTTCCAGATCTTGTTGCAGAAGTTGCGGTAGCCCTCGATGCGGCCCATGTCCCACTTGATGTCGCGGCCGGTGGACGCCAGCGACAGGAAAGTGAAGCGCAGCGCGTCGGTGCCGTAGGCGTTGATGCCCTCCGGGAATTCCTTGCGCGTGCGTTTGGCGATCTGCTTTTCCTTCTGCGGCTGCATCAGCCCGCGGGTACGCTTGTCCACCAGGCTGTCCAGCTCGATGCCGTCGATCAGATCCAGCGGGTCGAGCACGTTGCCCTTGGACTTGGACATCTTCTGGCCTTCCGCGTCGCGCACCAGGCCGTGCACATAGACGGTCTTGAACGGCACCTCATCCATGAACTTCAGGGTCATCATGATCATGCGCGCGACCCAGAAGAAAATGATGTCGAAGCCGGTGACCAGCACATTGGTGGGGTGGAAGGTCTTCAGTTCCTCGGTCTGGTCCGGCCAGCCCAGGGTGGAGAAGGTCCACAGCGCGGAGCTGAACCAGGTGTCCAGCACATCCTCGTCCTGACTCAGCGGGCGGTCGCCAAGGTTATGCTCGGCGCGTACTTCCGCCTCGTCCCGGCCCACGTAGATGTTGCCGTCCTCGTCGTACCAGGCGGGGATACGGTGCCCCCACCACAGTTGCCGGGAGATGCACCAGTCTTCCAGATCGCGCATCCAGGAGAAGTACATGTTCTCGTAGCTCTTCGGCACGAACTGGATGGAGCCGTTCTCCACCGCCTCCATGGCGGGCTTGGCCAGGCTCTCCACGGCCACGAACCACTGGTCGGTCAGGTAGGGCTCGATGACCTCGCCGGAACGGTCGCCACGGGGCACCTGCAGAGTGTGATCGGCCACCTTCTCCAGCAGGCCCAGGGCGTCCAGGTCATCGACCACCTTCTTGCGGGCGTCGAAGCGGTCCAGGCCGCGATAGGCCTCCGGCACTTCGTCGTTGAGCCGGGCGTCGTCGGTGAGGATGTTGATCATTGGCAGGTCGTGCCGCTTGCCCATCTCGTAGTCGTTGAAGTCATGGGCCGGGGTGATCTTCACGCAGCCGGAGCCGAAGTCCGGGTCCACGTAGTCGTCGGCGATGATGGGGATCTCGCGGTCAGCCAGGGGCAGGCGGATATGTTTGCCCACCATGTCCTTGTAGCGCGGATCTTCCGGGTGCACCGCCACGGCGGTATCGCCGAGCATGGTTTCCGGGCGGGTGGTGGCCACCACCAGATGGCCGGAGCCGTCCGCCAGAGGGTAGCGGAAGTGCCACAGGTGGCCCTGCTCCTCCCGGTTTTCCACCTCCAGATCGGAGATCGCCGTGTGCAGCGCCGGGTCCCAGTTGACCAGACGCTTGCCGCGATAGATCAGACCTTCCTGGTGCAGGCGCACGAACACCTCGCGCACCGCCCGGGACAGGTTCTCGTCCATGGTGAAGCGCTCGCGGCTCCAGTCCACGCTGGCGCCCATGCGGCGCAGCTGGCGGGTGATGGTGCCGCCGGACTCGGCCTTCCATTCCCAGACTTTCTCCAGGAATTGCTCGCGGCCCAGCTCGTGGCGGGTGGTGCCTTGGGCGGCCAGGCGGCGCTCCACCACCATCTGGGTGGCGATGCCAGCGTGGTCGGTGCCCACCTGCCACAGGGTATTGCGGCCCTGCATGCGCCGGTAGCGCACCAGGGTGTCCATGATGGTGTCCTGGAAGGCGTGGCCCATATGCAGGCTGCCGGTCACGTTGGGCGGCGGAATCACGATGGTGAACGGGTCGCCCTCGCCGGACGGGCGGAAATGCCCAGCCTCTTCCCAGGTCTCGTACCAGGCCTGCTCAATGCGCTCGGGTTGGTAGGTTTTATCCATGATATCCGCTGTCTTCACCGTCAAAAAACGAAGGGCGAATTATAGCGGACAGGGCGGCCCCCGTCGCCCACCGTGGCGAGGGCGGCGGCGGCCGGTTTCCGGTGTCAGAGCCGGTGGCTCTGAATATCGAAGCCGCGTTCGCGGTAGAAGCGGAAGCGCGCTCGGCCGGCCTCGCGCAGATCCGGGTCGCCGGTGATCATTTCCGCCACCCGCTCGAAGCGAGTAGCGAAATCCGGCACCGTGGCGGCCAGATTGATCATCACGTCGTGATGGCCCTCCGGGTCGTCGCCATGGCCCACCAGCACCGGCGACGCCGCTTCCGGCCCGGCCGGTTCGTGGGGCAGGAAGCCGGTAGCGGGGTGCCGCCAGAAGGCCTCGTCCACCCCCCGGGCCTGGGCGGCATCACCGCAATGCACATAGATGCGCCGGCCCTGGCGCCAGGCCTTTTCGGCGATGCGCCAGGCCAGCGCGGTCTGCACGCCGTCGCCGGCCTTGTCGGTGATGTAGAACAGGATCTCGGTCAACGCCTCAACCCTTGCCCGCCAGGTTCATCAGGTAGCGGGTCAGCATGGGCACCGGCCGGCCGGTGCCGCCTTTCTGCTTGCCGCCACTTACCCAGGCGGTGCCGGCGATGTCCAGATGGGCCCATTTCACATCCCGGGCGAAACGGTGCAGGAAGCAGGCGGCGGTGATCGAGCCGGCCTTGGGGCCGCCGATGTTCTGCATGTCCGCGAAGGGGCTGTCCAGCTGGCTTTGGTAATCCTCCCACAGAGGCATCGGCCAGCCCCGGTCGCCGGTGTCCTGGCCGGCGGCCAGCAGCGCCTGGCTGAGATCGTCGTCGTTGCTGTACACCGCCTGGGCATGGGCGCCCAGGGCCACCACGCAGGCGCCGGTCAGGGTGGCGATGTCGATCACCGTGTGCGGCTTGTGCTTCTGCTGCACATAGGTGAGGGCATCGCACAGTACCAGGCGGCCTTCGGCGTCGGTGTTGAGGATCTCCACGGTCTGGCCGGACAGGGTTTTGACGATGTCGCCGGGCCGGGTGGCCTCGCCGTCGGGCATGTTCTCTGCGGCGGCCACCACCGCCACCAGGTGAATCGGCAGGCCCAGCTCGCACACCGTTTTGACGCTGCCGAACACGCTGGCGGCGCCGCCCATGTCGTACTTCATTTCGTCCATGGTGGCGCCGGGCTTCAGCGAGATGCCGCCGGTATCAAAGGTGATGCCCTTGCCCACCAGGGACACCGGCTTGCCGGTGGCGCCCTTGTAGTCCATGACGATCAGGCAGCCCTTGCGGGCGCTGCCCCGGGCCACCGCGCAGAACGCGCCCATGCCCATTTTTTCCGCCTGGGCGTAGCTGATCACCTTCACCGACAGCTTGTCGTATTGCTTGCCCAGCTCGCGGGCGCGCTGGGCCAGGTAGTCCGGGTGGCAGTCGTTGGGCGCCATATTGCCCAGGTCCCGGGCCAGGGCGGTGCCCTCGGCCACCGCCTTGCCGGTGGCGGCGGCCTTTTTCAAGCCGTTGTCGCGCTCGGCCAGCCAGAACGTCCATTTTTGCAGCTTGGAGGCCTTGGGCGGCTTGCTGCGGTACAGGTCGAAGCGATAGGCGGCTTCTTCGGCCACCCGGGTTCCTTCACGGACCTGCCAGTCGTTATCCTTGTCCACGTCCAGGCCGCCCAGCATCCAGGCGGCATGTTTCACCGGGCCGCTCCGCAGGGCGCGGCTGGCTTGCTGAATCAGTTTGAGAAAGCCCCGGCCATCCAGGGCCTTGTCGCCGGCCCCCACCAGCAGCAGGCGGGCGGCGCCCAGGCCGGCGGGTTGGTGCAGCCATGCCATCTGCCCCTTGTCGCCGGAAAAATCACCGGCTTTCATGAACGCCTGGACCGCTTTGCGGGTCTCATCGGGCAGGCTTTCCGGCAGGGCCGTTTTGCCGCCTAAGGGTAAAATCAGGCAATCCACTTTCAAATTCGGCAGGGCCGAATGACTGATGGCGTACTCCATGCTCTCTCCTGAGTTACAATGCCGCACTCAATTCAGTGCAGGATAGGCGGGGCCAACGTTGATATTACACCGCTATATCAATCGTCAGATTTTCATGACCACGGTGATGGTCACCTTCATTTTGGTGATGGTGCTGGTCAGTGGCCGCTTTATCAAGTACCTGGCGGAGGCCGCCGCGGGCCAGATCGCCGCCGATGCTCTGTTCATGGTGATGGCATTCCGGCTGCCCGAGTTCCTGCAGATGATTCTGCCGTTGAGCCTGTACATCGCCATTCTGCTGGTGCTCGGGCGCATGCACATGGACAACGAAATGGTGGTGCTGCGCGCCGGCGGCCAGGGCGACGGGCGGGTGGCGCGCTCAATCATCATGCCGGTGCTGGTGGCCATGGGGGTGATCGCGCTGTTCTCTCTGTATGTTACGCCCAACGGCGACGCCGAGGTGAACCGCATCTTCGAGGAGCAGAAGGACCGCTCGGCACTGGAGTTGCTGACCCCCGGGCGTTTCCACGTGAAGGGCGACGGCGATGCCCAGCGGGCCACCTACGCCGAGAGCCTGAACCGCGAGGAGGGCTACCTGGAGAATGTGTTCGTCGCCGACGCCAGCTTCGACGATCAGGAGGCCGGCCGCCTGCTCACGGTCTGGGCGAGCAGTGGCCGCCTGGAACAGCAGGACGGCGTCAGCTATCTGCTGCTCAAGGACGGCTACCAATATCAGGGTAAGCCCGGCGAGGCGGACTACCGGGAGGTGGCTTTCCAGGAGGCGCGGGTGCGCATCGGCGAGGAGCGCTCCAGCAGCCGCCCGCCCAAGGTGCGCGGGCGCACCACCGCGGAATTGCTGGACGAAGGCACCAACCAGGCCTGGGCCGAGTTGCAATGGCGTCTTTCCCTGGTGCTGACCGTGCCGATCATGTGTCTGGCGGCGATTCCCCTGGCCCGGGTCAACCCCCGCCAGGGCCGTTTCCTGCGCATGATTCCCGCGGTGCTTGGCTACATGCTGTACGTGGGCATGCTGCTGACCATGCGCAGCTGGATCGCGGATGTGCCCGGCAGTGACCGGCCCTGGTTCTATTCCATGCTGTGGATTCACCTGATCGCGCTGATGGCGGTGTTCATGCTGTATTTCGGCGGACGACTGTTCTCGCGGAGGGCGCGCTCATGAAATTGCTCAACCGGTATTTCTGGCGCGCGGTGCTGATTCCGTCGGTGGCCATCGTCGCCATCATCGTGGCGCTGGACTGTCTGTTTGGCTTTATTTATGAGCTGGAGTTTCTGCGCGGCGACTACCAGATTCTGCAGGCCCTGCAGTTCATCCTCACCACGGTGCCCCGGCGGGTGCACGAATACCTGCCCATGGCGATTCTGCTCGGCACCCTGATCGGCCTCGGGCTGATGGCCAACAATGGCGAGTTGTCGGTGATCCGCGCCGCCGGCATCTCCACCCTGCGGGTCAGTGTCATGGTGCTGCGCCCGGTGATCTTCCTGATGGTGATCTCGCTGCTGATCGGTGAATACCTGGCGCCTTACTCGGAGCAGGTGGCGCAGAGCAACCGCTCCCTGCAGGAAGGCGGCGGCGAGGCGCTACGCTCGGACTACGGCTTCTGGCATCGGGAAGGCGATGAGTTCATCCACATCAATACGGTGCAGCCCAACGGCGTGCTTTACGGCCTGACCCGATACCGCTTCACCGACAACCACACCCTGGCGGAAAGCCAGTTCGTGGAGCGCGCCATCTATCAGGACGACCATTGGTCGCTGGAGCATATCCAGGGCACCCGCTTCACCGACGGTGGCACCGACACCTACACCGAACGGGGCGGCGAATGGCGCACCAGCCTGACCCCGCAACTGCTCAGCGTGGTGGTGCTGGAGCCGGGCCGGCTGGCGATGAGCAAACTGTGGAGTTACTCCGCCTACCTCAAGAAGCAGGGCCTGGAGACCGCCGACTATATGCTGGCCTTCTGGCAGAAGCTGCTGATGCCGGCGGCCACCATCGGCATGGTGCTGATCGCCATTTCCTTCGTGTTCGGCCCGTTGCGGGAAGTGACCATGGGGTTGCGCATGGCGGCGGGCATCGTCGCCGGTCTCACCTTCCATTACGGGCAGCAGTTCTTCGGCCATTTGTCGCTGGTGTTCCACACCGATCCGCTGATCGCCGCGGCGCTGCCGCCGGCGCTGTGCGTGATTGTCGGTATCTGGTTGTTGGCCCGGGTCCGCTGAGCAGCCGGATCGGCTGGCATTGTGGCCGCAGCTTGGTATACTCGCGCCCCTGGAGAACCCGCGCGGGCGGGTCTCCGCCAAAGCCAGAGTGGTGGAATTGGTAGACACGACGGATTCAAAATCCGTTGCCCGCGAGGGCGTGCCGGTTCAAGTCCGGCCTCTGGTACCAAACATTATGTCGGGAATGGACTTCCGACGCAGCGTCGTCACTGGGATTTCCCTTTCTGGATTCGTTAGGACGCCCGTTCAACTTGCTCCTTCGACTAGCCAGTTGGGGCTGCTGCAAACATCCCCCTCTTCATCTGGTTGCAAGCCGGGCAGCCCTAATCGGTGGTTGCCCTCTCTCTTCCCTTGAACCGCACGACTACCTTGTCAAACGAAGAATCTGATTCCGCGGAGGTTTCGGCGCCCCACCGTGTGCGCTGCTGCTTCAAACGGCAGTGTCCTGTCACGGCAAAAGATAAATTAGCTTTAAGAAAAAGTTCTTATTGAGTTTTGGTTGGTTAACCAATAGCATCTTTGTAAACGTATACTTCATGCTGTAGTTCTCTAGAGGAGGTTCTGATGAGTGCAATCTCAATTCAGCCCCGTAAAGTAGATTTTGATGTGTCCTCTGTGCCGCGCCACTGGAATGGCGGTGATCCTGTGGTAACCCGTTTTTTTGACGCCTTGTCGGTGCATTTTCCCGAGGGTGAGCGGTTTTTTATCCAGTCGGTGCGCCATTTCCAGGATCAGGTGACGGACCAGCGCTTGCGTGAAGATATCCGCCATTTCATTCGTCAGGAGGGCCAGCACGGTATCGTCCATGATCGTTTCAATGACGTGATGGAGGCGCAGGGAATCGATGTCGATCAGATTACCCGCAACCTGCGTCGTTTTATTCGTACGACACAGAAATACATGCCGGAAAAGTATCAACTGGCGATGACCGCGGCTTTCGAGCATTTTACCGCCACTCTGGGCGAGGCGATGCTCAAGGATGAAACGGATATGTTCCGAGATGCGGATCCGGTAATGCGGGCGATGTTTCTCTGGCATGGTGTGGAAGAGGTTGAGCACAAGGCAGTGGCGTACGATGTATACCGAACCGCGGCAGGCGGAGGTTATTTGACTCGCGCTTCGGCCCTGGTGGTTGCCATGCTGATGGTGCACCTGGTCGTCGGACCGGTGTTCGTGAATATGTTGCGTCTTGACGGTGCGATGCGACGGCCGACGGTAGTGCTGCGTGGTCTAAACCGGCTCTACGGTCGTCGCGGTATTCTGACCCGCATGTTGCCCGAGTTTGTTGCGTGGTTCCGTCCGGGATTCCACCCCTGGGAAACGGGCATGCCGGAGAAAGTCGCGGCATGGTTGAAGGAGTACGGAGAGCATGGTGATCCGATGCGGGCATCGGCCGCCGTATATGAAACCGAGCCGGTGAGCGAGGCCGCCTGAATGGTCGGCGGAGAAGTGTCTGAAACGGCTGTAAGGCCAAAGATCGGGGCGCGTCACTGCCACAGGCCGGGCAGGCACTGTGGCAGTTCGGCCATCCGGGACTTGCTTGAGTTCCACGGCTTGGTGATGAGCGAGGCTTGCTGTTTTGGTCTTGGGGCCGGACTCGGCATTACCTATGTGGAGACTGCAGCCTCCAATACCCCTTTCATCGTGCATGTGCGTTCAATGGAATTCGAGGAAAAGGTATTCAATACTTTGGATGTTCCCTTTTCCTGGCGCAGCTATCGCGATCAACGGTCCGCCAATACGGATCTCAAACGGGTGCTGAATGAAAATCGACCCGCACTGTTGTTAACTGACATTTTCCATTTGCCCTACTTCCAAAGCAGCACACATTTTGCAGGGCACGCCATCGTGGCATGGTTATATGACGAGGAGCGGGACGAGGTGTTGGTCAGTGATACCGAACGCCCGGGATTGATCGCGGTATCTACGGCTGATTTGGCCGACGCACGCTTCTCCACTGCGCCCCCTTTCATTCATAACGGAAACCTGTTTGCCCCCGAAGCTATCAAAGCCAGCGTAACTCCGGAACGTATTCGGAGGGCTATCTTTGACAATGCCTATGCTCTGGCGAACGGCGATCGTTTTAGCGGTCTCGCGGCGCTGGATACTTGGATTGACCGGCTGTCACATTGGGCGGCTGACGAAAACTGGCGCTGGTCGTTGCGTTTTGCTTACCAGGTGATCGAAAAGCGCGGTACTGGGGGAGCCGGATTTCGTACCCTGTACGCCGATTTTTTGGAAGAGGCCAGTGCACGGCTTACCGTGGTGAGAGATGCGAAGTTAGTGGAGCTCATGCGAGGCGCGGCAGCGGCTTGGTCCGGCTTGGCGGCTGTTTTGAAAATGGCTTCCGAGGCAACGACATTTCCTTCCGGCGATATCGAGTTGGCTATTAATCGGGTTAAATCACACGAGTCGCGTTATGTGAAGTGTGTACTAGATGCTCTGGGCTGATTAGATAAAAGCGACCGGACCCGGAGCGATACACTGGCTCTTGGGTGAGCCAGGCCAATGGAAAGGGGGAAGCGATTCGATGTCAGATCGTTATTTAACCATGGCCAAGACCTTCTTTGGCACATCCCATCCCTTGTTCAACGCCTTCGGCGTGGAAGTGGAGGAAGTTGGCAAAGGGCGTGCCGCCATGAGCCTCTCCTGCCGTCCAGCGCTTTGCGATCGACACGGGGGGCTTCACCGAGGAGTTGTTGTCACGCTATTGGATACCAATTGCGGGTTGGCAATATTTTCCCGACTTGGTGACATGCGTCCGATTGCGACCATCGATCTGCGTGTGGATTTCATTCGCCCCGTACCCGCGGGGGAGGGAATCTACAGCGAGGTGGAGTGTTACGCGGTACGAGGTGATATCGCCTATGTGCGCGGACAAGGTTGCGCTTATTCCGATCATAACTTGCTGGCAACGGTATTCGGTTCGTTTGCCGTCGGTACTCTCGGGCCTGCATTCGATTCAGCCATGAAAGGGGAGGGGAAAGTATGAAAGAGCGATCGCTTTTGAATCGCCAGATGACGGGTTGGCCGACATGGCTCTGAATAAAGCGCAAAAAGAAATGCTTGAAAATACTCCATTTGTGGAGTTTCTAGGTCTTGAGGCGCTGACCTCTGATGAGGGGTTCTCTTGCCGGTTGTGCTTTCGAGAACAGCATATCGGTAACCCTCTGTTGCGTACCTTTCATGGCGGAATCCTCGCCAGTTTTGCCGAAATAACGGCAGCTCTCTATTTGATGGAATCGCTTAATCTAGTCGAAGAGCCGTTATGCAGTAGTATGACCTTTGATTATTTACGGCCCGCGTTTGCGGGCACAATTCGTGCCGAGCCTTGTATTGTCCGTGCAGGAAGACGTTTCGTAGTCGTTTCCGTCGACGTTTATCTGGATAAAACGCTTGTGTCAATCGGGCGCTTTATCTATAGCCGCTAAGTATTTTCAACTGGGGGCTGATGCTTTTTGAACCACCTGGGAAAATACCATGATCATATCGCAAACATTACGTCGTGCGGTCCAGCAAAATCCTGACGGCATCGCCACGATTTACAAAGATAGAAAGCGGTCATGGCGCGCTTTTGAGAATCGTGTTGCGCGCCTGGCCGCGGGCCTTCGCGCCTTGGGAGCGGAAAGAGGGAATCGCGTCGCGATCTTGTCACTCAATAGCGACCGCTACCTAGAATATTTTTACGCCGTGCCATGGGCCGGCGGGGCTCTTAATCCCGTCAATATCCGCCTGGCACCGCCGGAGATCGCGTACAGTCTGAACGATTCCGCATCGTCCATCCTGTTTGTCGATGATGCATTCAGCGACATGCTGTCAAAACTGCGGCCGCTGCTTGAGACCGTTCAACATGTGGTTTTCATGGGCGACGGTAGTTTACCGGACGGTTGTGTCGACTATGAGTCGCTTATCGCTGAATCCGATCCGATGCGGGATATCAGCGAAGGAGGGAGCGAGCTTGCCGGACTGTTCTATACCGGGGGGACCACCGGGCGGTCGAAAGGCGTGATGCTGAGCCATGACAACCTTGTCTTCAATGCGCTTAATGTGGTGCCGGAAATGGATTATGGGTCCGGCACGATCTACATGCATGCGGCTCCGATGTTTCATTTGGCCGATATGGCAAGCACTTTTGCCGTGACGCTAGCTGGTGGCACGCACGGCATCGTACCTCGTTTCGACATAGACGATGTGCTCTCTTTTATTGAGCGTGAAAGAGTTACACATGCCTTACTCGTGCCAACGATGATCAATCTGCTGGTGTCCTCCGGAAGAATAAAGGAATTCGACGTAAGTAGCGTCAAGCGCATGCTCTACGGAGCGTCGGCCATGCCTGAGTCAGTATTGATCAGCGCCATGAAGCAGATGCCGGACGCTCTGTTCGCTCAAGGGTATGGACAGACGGAGGCGTCACCCATCATCACCGCCTTGCCACCCGATTTCCATGTCCCTGGAGGCGACAAACTTCGAAGCGCGGGCAGAGCCGCGCTGGGAGTCGAGGTTGCCATTTTTGACAAGGATGATACCGAGCGGCCGAGATGCGAAGTTGGCGAGATCTGCGCCAGAGGTCCGAACGTCATGCTGGGTTATTGGGGAATGGAGGAAGCCTCCGCTGAGGCCCTGCGTAACGGCTGGTTGCATACCGGCGATCTCGGTTATATGGATGAAGACGGGTTTGTCTTCATCGTCGATCGCGTCAAGGACATGATCATCAGTGGTGGGGAGAATATATTCTCGGTCGAAGTTGAGAGTGCTATCTATAGTCATCCCGCGGTACAGGAATGCGCGGTGGTGGGGATTCCCCACGATGAATGGGTTGAAACGGTGCATGCAATCGTCGTGCCTCGCCAAGGCCATGTGCTCACGGAAGACGAGCTGTTGAGTCATTGCCGGGAGTTGATTGCCGGTTACAAACTTCCACGTAGTATCGAGTTCCGTAGTGAACCATTGCCGATAAGTGGCGCCGGCAAGATTCTCAAGAATGAGCTGCGTGCACCCTACTGGGAGCGGATGGGCCGATCGGTTACCTGATTTATCATTCTTGTCAAAACCACTTGCTTGGATGAGGAAAATTATGAACTTGCAATTTACGCAGGAAGAGCAGGAGTTTCAAAAGACGATACGCGCATGGATGCGGGAAAATATTCCTGAAGAGATTAGTCGTATTTCCGCGCTTGGCGAAATGCCGGAAAAATCGCAGCAACAGCAATGGGAGAAACGGCTCGGTAAACAGGGTTGGCTGGCGGTAACTTGGCCTGAACAATACGGAGGTCCGGGATGGACCGCGACACAGCGTTATCTTTTTGATCTTGAGAGGGCCATGGCTGGGGCGCCTCCGGTAAGTCCCTTCGGTGTCGCCATGGTAGGCCCTGTGATCTACACGTTCGGATCCGCGGAACAAAAAGAGCGATGGCTGCCCGGGATAGCCAGCGGCGAGACGCTTTGGTGCCAGGGTTATTCCGAGCCCAATGCCGGATCGGACCTCGCATCCCTTAAAACCCGCGCCGAGCGCAAACGGGACCATTACCTGGTCAATGGCCAGAAGATTTGGACCACCCAAGCGCATTGGGCGGACATGATGTTCTGTCTTGTCAGAACCGACCCCGATGCCAAGAAGCAACAGGGCATCTCTTTCCTGCTAATAGATATGAACACGCCGGGTATCGAGGTTCGTCCCATTTATACCATTGATGGGCACCATCACCTCAACGAAGTGTATTTCACCGATGTCAAGGTGCCGCTGGACAATCTGGTGGGGAAGGAGGGTATGGGGTGGACGATCGCCAAGTTTTTGTTAACGCATGAGCGCACAACGATCGCCGGCGTTGCCGACAGTCACTATGCATTGGCGCGCATGAAGATGGCTATTGACGAAGCTCCGTATTACATCGATAAGCAACAGGCGCGACGACGTGTGGCCGAGCTGGAAGTCGAACTGATGGCGTTGGAGTACACCAACTTTAGGACCGTTGCCGCGACAGACGAGGGCCGACCTTTTGGACCGGAGTCTTCCGGTCTCAAGATCAAGGGTACCGAGCTACAGCAGAAAATGTCCCAAGCGATGGTCGAGATGGGCGGGTTGATGTCGCTTGTCTGGGATAGTTCATCAGCGGTGGGTAATGAAAGCTTTAATCATTCCCCTCGTCGGTACAATTTTCTTCGTGCCTGCACGATTTATGGCGGATCGAACGAGATTCAGAAGAACGTGCTTGCCAAGATGCTGTTAGGTTTATGAGAGGTCATAATGGAATTCAATCTTTCCGATAACACGACCATGGTTGCCGATACGGCGCGGCGGTATCTCAAGGATCACTATGGTTTTGATACCTACATGCAACAACTCAACCAACTCAATCATTGTGATCCATCACGATGGGAGTTGATGCGCGAGCTAGGCTGGTTTGGTCTGCCGTTTCCTGAGTCGGTCGGAGGCTATGGCGGCGATCTGATCGACGTGGCGATGATTGTTAGGGAAGCCGGCGCCGTCTTGTGTCTGGATCCCTATGTCGATCTGGTGATCGGTCCTGGAAAACTTCTCGAGTATCTGGGTACTGAGCGGGCATTGAAGGTATTGCAATCCATTGTCGATGATGATGAGAGAGTGGCATGCGCGCTCTATGACTATCACGCCGGATACAATATTTTGAAGCCATCCCTGTCGATTAACGGTAGCAAATTGTCTGGACGGAAGAATTTCGTTCCTGATGGTGGCTGCGCGAATAGGGTGCTGACGACGGCGATGCTTGGAGATGAGCTGACCTTGGTCCTTGTGCCGCTTGAAGGCTGCGAGGTGACCCGCTATCGGGGCTTGGACGGTAGCCGGCTTGCCGATGTACTGTTCGATGACGTGGTGATTGACGAGGAGATGATTCTTTCTCGTGGCGTGAAGGTGGAGCGCGCCGTCAGCAAGACGGTCGCCTGGCTGCAGGCGCTCGATTGCGCGCGCATGTATGGCGCCGCCAGCGCGCTTTATCAGCGCACTCTTGATTACGCAAAGACGCGGAAGCAGTTCGGTGCGCCGATCGGCAGCTTCCAGGTAATCCAACATTACCTTGTGGATATGTTCACGGATCTTCAACAGTTGGAGTCGATGCTGTTCATGGTTTCCGTCAAAGCGGATCTAGACGATACGCTCGAGCGGGAACACGCTTGTTCGGCCACCAAGGCGTACTACGCCGACAAGGGGGTAAAGATCGCGCAACAGGCGATCCAGATTCACGGCGGTATCGGGGTCACCGAAGAGCTTGATATAGGCCATTACTTTCGTCTCATGACGTACTGCTCCCTAACACACGGCCATGGTGACTACCATCTTGATCGTATCGCCGCCCTCGGAGAGGAGTGCGATCGTGGATGAATATGATTTCATCGTAGTCGGAGCGGGATCCGCCGGTTGTGTCCTGGCCAACCGACTAAGCGAGTCCGGCCGATTCTCTGTTTGCTTGCTGGAGGCGGGTCCGCACGACAACAGCGGGTTTGTGAACGTGCCGTTCGGGGTGATCGGTTTGATCAGGGAGGGCAAGCGTAACTGGGGTTATCAAACAGTGGCTCAACGAGCGCTTGACAGTAGGCAGCTCTATTGGCCCCGTGGAAAAACTCTCGGTGGCAGTAGCTCAATCAACGCCATGGTTTATATTCGTGGACAACCTGAGGATTACGATGCCTGGCGGGACAGCGGGCTGAAGGGTTGGGGGTGGGATGATGTCCGGCCCATCTTCAACGCGCATGAGCACAATGAGGAGTATCCGCCGGACGCCTGGCACGGTAACGGAGGACCGCTGAACGTCACTCGGGTCAGGGATCCTAATCCGCTGACTGAGTTGTTCATTCGCGCCGGGGAAGAACTAGGCGAAAAGCGTAACGATGATTTCAACGGTGAATCGCAGCGCGGCTTCGGCCAATTCCAAGTGACGCAAAAAGATGGGCGACGCTGGAGCGCCGCGAGGGCGTTTCTCGATCCGGCGAGGAGCCGCGGTAATTTGACCATTCTGACTAATGCAATGGTTTCCCGGGTAGTGATCGAAAATGGACGTGCGGTAGCCGTCGAGTATAGCGATACGGCCGGCTCATCTCACACCGTTCGGGCAAATCGGGAAGTCGTACTTTCGGGTGGGGCAATCAACTCGCCCCATTTGCTGATGCTTTCAGGCATTGGTGACCGTGACCATTTACAAAGTGTTGGCGTTGATTGTCTGGTGGACTGTCCAGAGGTGGGGTGTAATCTTCAAGACCATCTGGATATGACTATTTCGATTCACGATCGTAGCAAACAGTCAATTGGCTTCTCCCCTTACTTTCTACCGCGTTTGATGCGAGCGTTCTATCAGTACTTCCGCCATCGGCGCGGCTTTCTAGCCAGCAATGCGGCTGAGGCGGGGGCGTTTATTAATGTCGGCGAAGGGACGCGCCCGGATGTGCAGATGCATTTTCTGCCCGCATTTTTGCGCGATCATGGCAGGGAATTCACGTCAGGCTTTGGCTGCACCATTCATGTATGCCAGTTGCGGCCTAAAAGCCGCGGTTGGATTCGTCTCGCCGATAGCAACCCTCTCAGCGCCCCGCTCATCGATCCCTGTTATCTTTCCGATGCTGACGATCTTGGCGTCCTGAGAGAGGGCGTCAAACTGGCTCGGCGGGTGTTCCAGACAAAAGCTTTCGCCGAGGTTTTTGGAGGAGAAGATCTACCGGCGAGCGATGTGGTAACCGATACCCAAATTGAGGACGATATCAGGCAGCGCGCTGAAACTATTTATCATCCGGTGGGCACTTGCCGTATGGGGGTGGATGATCTGGCCGTAGTGGATGATCGGTTAAGAGTCAGGGGCGTGTTAGGATTGCGCGTTGCTGATGCGTCCGTCATGCCTTCTTTGATCAGTGGCAACACTAACGCGGCAAGCATGATGATCGGCGAGAAAGCGGCTGGTTATATCATTCAGGATCAACGATGAGACGACATTAGCGCCACCAAACGGTAGTGCTAATGTCGTCCCCAGGTCTTTTGGGGCGGCGGAATTCGGATATTAGGCCATCTTGACTTGGTCGCTGTCGGGACGGTTTCTGTAAGCTCGGTATAGTGATCCATTTTCAGCGAACAGGCGTTGTCGCCACGTATCTTCCAGTGCCCGCGTGTCGTGATTGTCAGGATGGTAACGTCGATCAACGAACTCCGGAAGGCGGCGCATAATCCCGGAGACAAATCCCTTTGGACCGAACAGTACGTTCAATCCAATGGCATTGTCCTTGACGCTGCCCAGCTTCCCGTCCTTGGCGAGCATCCATGCCCAAGTGATCCCCAACATCGGCAAGAGCACAACCAGGGATGCCGCCGTCGCTGCGATCCGCTCACCGTGACTATTGCCGATGATTTCGTAAACGTTATAAGCAACAGATTTGTGTTCAAGCTCCTCAAGAGCATGCCATTGCCATATCTTTATCATCTCCGGGTCGGCCAGACTTTGAAACGTCTCGTCTTCCAATAGCTGCTCCGCAAGCAAGGCGGTAAAATGTTCCATGAAAGTAGTGGCGGCAAGCTGGGTTCTCTTCGGTAACATTTTCAGAATGCGGAGGCCGAATTTTACGAAGCGGTCCGGAGTGTCCATGTCGAAGCCCCTCTCGGCAAGCAATTCGTTAAGGCGGTCATGCTCGCGACCATGAATGGCTTCTTGCCCCATGAATCCGGAAATGGCCGCTCGCTGCTGCGTGTCGGTGACATGGCTTCGAAAATAACGCACCGAATCCATGAAGTAGCGCTCGCCGGGTGGAAAGAACCCCGACAGCATGGCAAAGAATGTGGTTGCCGTAGCGTTGTCCGCATAGAAGTACTTTGGTGTTGTGTCCGGAAACTGGAAGTCTATGTGACGGGGAGGGATGCCCACTGACGCACCGTTCAGGACATTGGACGTCTTTGCACTAGTTCTCTTCTTTAAACCCATGACTCGGCCCTCTTTTTGAAGTTTGATCCTGCTTATTGCGATGATTGACTAGACATTTTTTGCCGCCCCTGTCGCATTCGAAAGAGCGCTTCGAGGGGCCGCTGATAGCCCGCCGGCATCAGGCGTTGGCCGGCGTCCAGTATCGTTGCGTCATTACCTATCAACACGCGACGCCGGTTCTTGCGAACCGCGTGGAGGATAGCGTTGGCTGCCTGTTCCGGCGTGGACCGGGCGATGCGATCGAAAAGTTCCGTAATTTCCTCCTTGCTGCCCGGGGCTATGTTCCCCATATCACCCATTCGGCTATTACGCGCAATGTTGGTCTTGACGCCGCCCGGGTGCACGCAGGTTGCACTGACACAGCTTCGCTCAATGTCCAGTTCTTCGCGCAGCGACTCGGTGAACCCTCGAACAGCGAATTTCGCGGCGTTATAGGCTGATTGGGTGGGGACTCCAATGATGCCAAAGATACTCGAGATGTTTATCACGTGGCCGTCGCCGGATTGCTTGAGGTAAGGCAGAAAGGCCTTGGTTCCGTATACCACCCCCCAGAAGTTAATGTTCATAAGCCATTCGAAGTTGTCATAGCTCATGGCATCGACGGTTTCTCCGAGTCCAACGCCGGCATTGTTCATTATCAAGTTAACCTGTCCGTGCTCCTTGACACATTGATCCGCATACCGATAGACCTCATTCCTTCGGCTTACATTAACAACATGGGTGGTGACTCTGACCGGGTAGTCGCGCAGGTCGATGGCGATGTCTTTTAGACTGTTTTCGTCAATATCCGACAGAGCCAAATGGCAGCCTTTTTTAGCCAGCAGCATGGCGGTCGCTCGACCTATGCCTGAACCGGCACCAGTAATCGCAGCGACTTTCCCGTAAAAACGTTTCATAATATGCTCCAACAGGTAGGCGGATCAGGCACTCAGTAACTTGCGAAATACGCTGTTCCTTCCGCGCTTGATGCTACTTCCCTCAAAACGAAGGTGGCCATCCTCGAGATTGCCATAGCGTAATGCGGGCAGGTCACGCAAATAGT
Source organism: Alloalcanivorax gelatiniphagus (assembly GCF_005938655.1). Lineage (GTDB taxonomy): Bacteria > Pseudomonadota > Gammaproteobacteria > Pseudomonadales > Alcanivoracaceae > Alloalcanivorax > Alloalcanivorax gelatiniphagus. The sequence continues at coordinate 372,923 of NZ_VCQT01000046.1, read as the reverse complement.
CATCAAGATTCTGCCAGGGGGTCCTGCTGCCCTGACGAGGGAGGCGGTCGTTGGCGCGAAGAACATATCCGGAACGTAAATTAAGAAAGTTCATCTGGGTCTTGCTCCCTTGTCCATCGACGGGTGTGACCACCCGGGCGCCAATATCGCGCATGTGATTCAGGAGGCGGCAGACGAATTCAGAGGCGATGTCGGCCTTCAGCGTCCAAGAAGCGTTGGTGTAACCGAACACCAGGGCCATATTTGGTACCCCTTCGAGCATCAGTCCCTTGTACATCAGGGCGTCCGCCACATGAACCTCACGGCCGTTGACTTCCAACCTCGCGCCACCGAATAGCTGCAAATCAAGGCCAGTGGCTGTGATCAGAACATCAGCGTCGATATGAGCGCCGGACTTCAATTGGATCCCGGTTTCGGTGACCGCTTCGATGTGGTCGGTGACCACGGAGGCCTGGCCTTCGCGGATAACCTTGAAGAGATCACCCTTGGGAACGGCGCACATGCGTTCTTCCCAGGGATTGTAATGGGGTTGGAAATGCCGCATATCGACCTCCGGGCCGAGCTGCCGGCGCGCTGTCGCCAAAAGCAGGCGTCGCATCGCCTTGGGCTTACTCAGAGAAAGTCGATATACCGCTCTTTGCAACAGAATATTGCGGGTCCGGGCCAGCCGGTAAACGGCCATCTCCGGCAGAATGCGGCGCAGGTTCCTGGATATCAGATCCTGCTCCGGCACGGTGGCTACATAGGTGGGCGAGCGCTGCAGCATCACTACATGATCCGCCTTGTCGGCCATAGCCGGAACCAGCGTCACGGCAGTGGCGCCACTGCCAATAACCACCACCCGTTTGCCAGTGTAATCGTAGTTTTCCGGCCAGTGTTGCGGATGGATTACGTCACCGCGGAATTGGTTGATCCCCGGAATCTCCGGTGTGTAGCCGGAGTCGTATTTGTAGTATCCGGTGCAATGGAATACAAAGCCGGTGCTGAACTGGTGCTCTTCATCGGTTGCTTCGTCGATGGCTTTGACGATCCAGTGTTTTTTTTCGCTATGCCAGGATTGCGAGATCACTTTCAGACCGAACTGGATTCGGCGTTTCACATCGTATTCGCGTGCGGTGTCGTCAATATACCGACGGATAGAAGGGCCGTCGGCAAGCATCTTGGTATCGGTCCAGGGCCGAAAGTTATAACCCAGGGTAAACATGTCGGAATCGGAGCGGATGCCGGGATAGCGGAATAAATCCCAGGTGCCTCCGATCCGTTTGCGTCGTTCAACGATTCCAAAACGGACGTTGGGGCATTTTTCCTTTAAGTGACACGCCGCGCCAATTCCCGACAGGCCCGCACCGACGATCAGAACATCAAGATAAGGGTGTTTCATGGTGTTGCTCCGTAGTGGCAGTGCGGCACGATTCCGGCTCAGTGGCGGCTGGCCGTTCTTTCAGAAATTGCAGTACCGCCTCGGTAAAAACACTGTTACGGTCTCCCGCGACCATATGGCCGGCCTGTTTCAGAACGACATAACGTGCCTCTGGTATTAGAGTGAGCAGCTCTGTTGCGCCCCGGTCACTAAGAACATCGCTGTAGTAGCCACGTATCAAAAGCACCGGTACGTCCAACTGGCGGGCCGCCAGCTCCAGCCTTGCTCGGTCGAACATGCTCCCGGCTTTGGTTGGCGCGTTCGCATGGTTGAGAAAAGCTGGGTCCCAGTGCCAGTAAAACCGGCCATTACCGTGTTGACGCAGGTTTTTGCGTAGCCCGGAGAGGTCTTTTGATGGCGGGCGGCGCGGGTTGTAGGCGGTGATAGCATCGCGTACCTGCTCCAGCGTCTCGAATCCGTCCTGATGATGACGCATGAATTCGATGATCCGGCGGACGCCCCGAGGTTCCAATCTTGGCGCCACGTCGACCAGTACCAGTGCCTCGCAATCCAGGGAGGTGTCTTCGCCAAGCGTGAGCAAAGCGGTCAGGCCACCCATGGACGCGCCGACGATAACCGGCCGGGCCGGTAGCGAGCGAATCACCGCGCTGAGGTCCGCTGCAAGGGCTCGGGCACTGTAGTCGCCTTCTCGAGACCAGTCGCTTTCGCCGTGGCCTCGTGCGTCCAGGCTAAACGCGCAGTAGCCGGCATCGGCCAGTGCGATCGCCGTGTCGGACCAGGCATGGCGGGTCTGCCCGCCGCCGTGCAGGAGCAATACGGGGGGCGCCGTGTCTTCACCATGGCGGCTGGCCCACAGATTCAACCCCTCACTGCCAGTGAATCGCACCCGAACACTGCGTCGAAGGCCGCAATGCGCGGACGATGTCGTCGTCTGAGAGTCAGTCATAGTCAACTCTTCCGGCAATACATTTGGTCGTCCAACCAATATTACAGATTGAATATATCAACGGCAATGCTTCTCCAGCCCCTTTCAGATCAGTTTGTAACGGCCGGGGTATAACACGTTAAAAATCCTTCACCGGAAGGAACGTGAAGGTCAGGTCCACTCCCAAGGGAGGTGCTTCAAGTTCAACCGACGCCAGACCGATGCCGATCAGGTCGATGTTGGCGGGAATGGTCAGCGGGTCGGGATTGGAGACCTTGAGTATCAGTCTGCCATCGTCGACGAACCGAAGCGGTCCTTCGAGAGTGACGTTGTTAACCCGTTTGCTGCGAATATCGTGCCCAAGTTCAATAATCAGCCTGGGTTCCAGTTCAGGCGCGTCTATCAACAGGTCGAAGGTGGTGCTGAACCAGGGACCGTCCTCTGTCTCGGTGATGTAGCCTTCAATAAACGGTGAATCGCCCTCGGGTAGTAAACGCAGAACCAAGGGACCTGTCTCGAGACCAATGGTGATGAGGCCTAACGCTCTGGCTTCGAGAAAGACCTCCGTGGTGGTCAGCGTAGTTGGAAAGACGGAAACACGAACAGCGCCCGTGGTCCGATCATCCGTGTCCGGGTTATCGTCAATCAGTCTACGGTTGATGGAGACGGCGGAGTCGTATTCCCGGGGGCCGGCCTGCAACGCGCCGGTACTGACGAACGCGAAGCGTTTCTCCGGACAGTCCTCGCCAATTGAGCAGCCCAGGTTGGCGTTGGTAATCACGCCCCCGGTGTCCCGCAGCTCCAACCGCAGGTGGTTGGCGGGCGCCTTGATGACACCATTGTCGTCGGTGGCACCTTGTTCTGAATTGTCGACCTGTAGATTGGCATTTACGTCGACCGTCGGTAGGGAACGCAGGGATACGAGGGTATAACGCTGATCGTCACCGGTCACGACAAAGTGGTTTACCATATCGGGACCTCCCTCGCGCGGCGCTGGAGCCGTGTCGCTGCTCTGTGACAGTTGGCGTGTTTGCAAGGCAGCACCGTCCAGTGTGCAGATGGCGTTGTTTCCGCAGTCGGGACTGGTGGGCTCCGAGCGCAACGTATAGCGATATAGCTGACCGTCTCGCCAAGGGCTGTCAGGGAAAAACTCAACCCGTTGCGCCAGCACGTCGAGGTGGCCCGGCACCGGTTGCCAATCCCCACCGGCATCGCGACGCTCGACGAAAAAAGTGTCGCCGTTGACTGTTGCCGGATCTATACGGCGGTTGAAGATGACCCGTATAGGGTACTCTCGAAAAAGCCCGACCACGGGGAACAGGGGGTCGCTTCCCTGGCCGCCCTGGCAGCGTCCGTTACGCCATTGTGATCTTTCACCGATTAGCCGGGCGTCGGTCAGAGCACAGGGGTATCCGGGGAAAACAGCGGCTACCAAGGGCGCACGAAGGCTGTCGCGGTTGTCATTCGGCAAAAACAGATCGTCAAGGCGCATATCAAGGGTGTAATCCTTGCTCAGAGGGTTGCCCGCCGTGTCCCGTAGCTGGCTGGTCAGTATGATTTCGACGTCCTGGTTGTGCTCCACGATTCCGGTGCCTTCGAGGATGACGGTGGCGCCGTCGACACGCATCGAGACGTTTTCAGGTGGTAGCGAAGTGCCGTTAACCTGGACGTTGATAGCGCCATCAAGAAACGCCGACGCGGGATCAATCGCCTTGTTAAAGTTCAGAATGACCGGATCCCCCGGGCGTGTGTTGGCCTGGAAGTCCTCACCCGGCGACCAGGATTGTAATTCCAGAGGGCGTAGATCCGGCTCAGGCATTGGCGGGTTTCGCTGCCCGGCGAAGGACTCCATGCGGAAAGATAATTGGGCACCAGCCTTTTCAAGGCCGAGAATGTCGGGGTCGACCACGGAGATCGCATCCAGCACCAGCTTGCCATCCTCGACAATGGCGAGACCGACGACCTGGATATTGAGCAGATTCTGACTGAGGGCGGCATTGGCGATGGTTCCCTCCGCGGTCATGGCCGCATCCATTCTCAGCAGTGCATAGCGAGGCGCCGTCGCCTCGGTACTGAAGGGATTGGGAATCAGATAGCCGTTGGCGTCACTGAGAAGGGTAATTTGCAGGTCGCCGGTATCGATACCGGCGGGGATTTCCCCCAGAATGTTGACATCGACCGGCGCGCCTCGCAGTACCGTGCCGGCCGGCACCCGGAGGGGGACGGCATCGGCAAAGTCTGGGACAAAGCCCAGGTCCGCGGCCAGCGAGCCCGTCAGTTCGGTAACGGCGCTGTCACCGATGATAAAGCTGTCCAATGGCACCTGATTGACCGGTCTTCCCGTCAGCTGGGATTGCAGGTCCGGCTGTTGCTCGCCTAGGGAACCGACCTTGATGACCGTGGTTTCGCGCGGCTGTGTGCCCATGGGTGTGAACTGGCGTTCGACTTCCGGAAGTAGAGAACCATCACGACTGCGGAGCCCCGATAATGCTAACGTGTATTCCACCGAGTCCAGGTCCTGGCGCGGATCCAGTATCAAATAGCGCCCCTGCAGTAGCACGGAGGCGTCGATCAGCTGGCCCTGGTCGTCGACAAGCGTGATCTGCTTGCCATAAACGGTGGTGGCCGGGTCGAGCGGCCGGTTGAAGACCATGCGTAGCGTGCTCATATCATTTATTCTGGCATCCTCGATGCCGGCCAGCAGTGGATCGGGATCCAGAGGTGTGATGCCAAGTATCTTAAAGCCGTCACTGCCGACGGCGTCGGCGAACCCCGCATGGGCGCCCATCGTGTGAAATTGAAAATTTTTGAACACGGTATCGTCGATACGCCCCAGGCCCGCCTCGCTGACACTCAGCCGATAATGCGTATTGGGCGACAGTGAAGTCCGTGGTTTCAGTACCAGCCCCCGGCCGCCATCGATCACTTCGGGGGTAAAGGGCACGGCGTTTCCGGCGTCGTCGGCGAGCCGCAGACGGTCCTCGACATCGCCGCTCACCTCGTCACTCAGTGTGGTTGAGAAACGCAGCACGACATTGCCGCTCGTCGGCACCTCCTGCTGGCCAGGGTAGGGGTAAGCGAACACCAGTGTGTCCGAAGCGCGCCATGGATTGACGACTTTGCCTTCGTCATCGCCGCACGCACTGATCAACATCAGCCCGAACACCCAAAGGGCAAACGAAACGTACCGCGGCCGAATGTTTATTTGTTTATTCATCTCTACTCTCCTGAATTCAGCTCCGCCATCGCGGTCTAGAATTTGAGTGACAGGGAACCCGAGATGACGTGTATGTCGCCATCCACGCGAACGGTCTCGTAGGGGTTGGGATTGGTTGGCGAGTTGATGGATGTGAGGTTGAACTCTCTTTCATCAAGCTGCTGGTATTGATAAGCCAGGGACATCACAAGGGGCATATTGATTATAGGCGCGCGTTTCAGGCGGTAATCGGCGCCAACACCGACCACGATACGGTCGCTGTCGAGAAAGTTGACATCCTGGGACCGGGTCGATTGAAGTGGGGAATCCTCGACGGCCACACCCCCATAAAGTTTAAGAGCGTCCGACCACGTGTAACGGACGCCGATGCGGGGAACGGTGGTGTCATTAAAGCGCAGCCCAGCCTGGTCCCTGACCGTGTCACCGGCGAATTCACTCTCAAGATCGGACCAATACTGGCGCTCTACAGCCGCAACCAGCTCGAACTTACCTAAAGGCATCAGCAATCCGATTCCGTATACCTGGGGCTGGAACGTGTCGAGAGTGGCCAGCGCAAGATCAAGGCCCGGCTCGGGTATGACACCGGGAATCACCACGTTGGCGTCCACGCTGACGTCGTACTCCGACTCCCCTCGATAGAACAACGCCAGCTCCGGTTTAAGCGCGAAAGGCAGGCAGGCGCTCGAACCGCACAGCGTATCGCTCAGGTTGACGTTAATGCCCAGCGAGGGCGTCAATGTCGGTTCGGCTTCCAGAGAGAGCTCTTCGGAGTCGGTATTGCCGGACAGATCGGAGACCGCTTCAAGGCGGGCCTGGGCCGCCAGCGTGAGTCTTGCCGAGGCACCGATATCAACGCCGCGCAGGAGGTTGCTAACCGCCCCACCAAAAGCGAGATACAAGGGTTGCGACTCAAAACGCAGGAACTGGCCTTCCTGACTGGTATTGGCCGCGAAGGGCAGCGCGTTGGAGGCATACTCATCCACGCCGACGTTAATACCAAGATAGATCGGTGTGTCCAAGTCCGCCGCGCCGGCGACACGGGTCTTGATACCAAGAAGCAGTAACTCCGAACTCTGGTCCGTGAGCACATCGTTTTCGCGATCGAATGGTGCGGCTCCGCCAAGTGATTCGGCACGCAACTCCTGGTCACCGTGCTGAAAGACCACTGTGAGTTCACCTTCCGGCGAGCGCGCAAGTGCCGCCGGGTTGTAGTAGGTGGCCCAAGCACCGCTGTGGAAAGCGCTGAACGCCTGGGCCGAACCGGCGTGAATGGGGCCCAGGCCGTAGGTGCTTGCTGCATCGCCCGCTCCGGCCATTACCTCGCATGGGAGCAGCACGACTATCAGAACGGCCAAGACACGACGGACCCGAAGACCGGCATTGGAGAAGAAAAGGTGTTCGCGGGACTGATGGTGAGACCTGATTATCGTCATTGGGAATCATCCTTTTTGTTATTCGGGGTGGCATCTGACATGTTTTGTTTGGTCGAACAAACAATGCGCTGGGCTTGGTTTTGAGGCAATACGAAAAATTGCTTATCAGTCAATGAAAATTTAAGGTTTTACGGTGTTGTCGCCGCCAGCCGCCTTCTTCCGCCCCAGCGAAAAGTCGCGCAGTTCGGTGCGTATGATGCGCTTCTGGCCTTGCCGGTCCCGGTGCGGGGGAAGTCCTCGTGGATCTGGGCCACTTTCGGCACCTTGGAGCTGCCCGGCCACTGGCGGCGTGATGCTCCGGTTTCGCGAGCAGCACACGGGCTCGGGACATCGCGCGGACAGTGGTCCTTGGCCGTTCTGGGACGGCTCTTGTTCTTGTCCATCGAAGCTAAAGCAGGATAGGGTCTTGAGCAAGCGCTTGGTAGGAAGCAACATAGGGTTTCTTCCTTGGGGGCGCCGTCGTTGGTGCGCTCGGGAGGGTGTGGGCGAGCAAAGATCGCCGTCTTTCCGGTGCGTTCGGGGCCTTGGCCACGCCCGATTACAATCGCGGGGCCTCCAGTGCGCTCAAAAATACTATTTTGTTCTGTCGACTGTTGCGGTTTCGAATACGCCATCCGACAGAAACCGCCAGAGAAAATCGACTGATTGAGGAGAGACAGATGCGTGGATTAATGATGGACCGGCCTTTGATGATTTCCCAGATCATCGAGTACGCGGCCGCCAGCTATCCAGAGCAGGAGATCGTGTCCCGGACTCCGGAAGGCGGCCTGCACCGTTACAACTACGAAGATGCGGCCAAGCGTAGCCGCCAGTTGGCCAACGCGCTCAAGTCGCTGGGCGTCCAGGCCGGGGATCGCATCGCGACGGTGGCCTGGAACACCTATCGGCACTTGGAGCTGTATTACGCGGTCTCCGGTATTGGGGCGATCTGTCACACAATCAATCCGCGTCTGCCGGTCGAGCAGTTCGGCTACATCGTCAATCACGCCAAGGATCAGTACATTTTCCTTGATCTGACCTTCGTTCCATTGCTGGAGAAGTTGCAAGGTCTGTTTGAAGGCGTGAAGGGCTATGTCGTCATGACCGACCGCGCTCATATGCCCGAAACCTCGCTGCCCAACGTGATGTGCTACGAGGAATTGGTCGGCGAGCAGTCCGATGAAATGGCCTGGCCGGAGTTCGACGAGCATACCGCTTCGTCGCTCTGCTATACCTCCGGCACCACCGGCAATCCCAAGGGGGTGTTGTACTCGCACCGCTCGACGCTGCTGCACGCCTTCTCGGTGTTGACCATCCCCGGAATGAATCTGGGCGAGGAGGGTGCCGTGCTGCCGGTGGTGCCGATGTTCCACGTTAACGCCTGGGGCGTCCCCTACTTCGCGCCAATGGTGGGCGCGAAGATCGTCTTCCCGGGGCCGAAGCTCGATGGCGAGAGCCTGGCCGAGCTGATCAATAACGAGGGCGTCACCGAGGCCTGGGGTGTGCCCACCGTGTGGCTCGGGCTTCTTGGTCATATGCGTAAGACCGAGCAGAAGTTCACCTCGCTCAAGCGTGTTCTTATCGGCGGCTCGGCCGCGCCACGGGCGATGATGCGCGAATTCCAGGAGAAGTACGGCGTCGAAGGCTTGCAGGGCTGGGGCATGACCGAGATGAGTCCGATCGGCACGGTTTCGATGATCCGTCCCAAGGACGCCGATTTGCCGCTTGATCGGCAGTTCGACATCAAGGCCAAGCAGGGGCGTGCGGTGTTCGGGGTGGAGATGAAGATCGTCAACGACGACGGTCAAGCGCTGCCGCGGGACGGCAAGTCCTTCGGTGAGCTGCTGGTGCGCGGCCCGGCGATCATCAGCGGCTACTACGAAAACCCTGAAGCCAGCGCCAAGGCCTTCGACAGCGAGGGCTGGTTCCGCACCGGCGATGTTTCCAAGATCGATCCCGAAGGCTACATGGAGATCGTCGACCGCACCAAGGACGTGATCAAGTCCGGAGGCGAGTGGATCAGTTCCATCGATCTTGAGAACGAAGCGGTGGGGCATCCCGAGATCGCCGAGGCAGCGGTCATAGCGGTGCATCATCCGAAATGGGACGAGCGGCCGCTTCTGGTGGTGGTGCGCGAGCCGGACAGCCAGCTCGGCAAGCAGGGCGTGATCGACTATCTGAGCCAGCGGGTCGCGAAATGGTGGCTGCCGGATGACGTGGTATTCGTCGACGAACTGCCGCACGGGGCGACCGGCAAGCTACAGAAGGCCAAATTGCGCGAGCAGTTCAAGGACTATTCGTTGCCAGAGGTTGGTGGTTAAAAAAGGCCTCGATCCGCGCCTCGTCGGCGGAGTGAGCTCGCGGTACGCCAACCGGCGTTGGCTCAGGTCTTTGAACACAGCTGGAGTAGTGGAATGAAAAGCGTGCAAATCTCCAACTATCCCCACCGGATGGGTGGGCACTGCGGCTCGGGCGCACTGCGCGACCTGTTGGAATGGGCCGGGCTTGGCTGGGACGGGCCGCCGGGCGAGGGGCTCGTGTTCGGCCTCGGCGGCGGGCTGTCCTTTATGTATATGAGAGTATCCGAGCTCACGCCTCCCATCTACCTGGTAGGGCGCAACGGTGACATGGAGCTCGACTTCTGCCACCGCCTCGGCATTGAAACCGAGCGTCGCCAAACCGACGATCCCGACGAGGGTTGGCGCTGGGTCGCCGACGAAATCGACGCCGGCCGTCCCGTGATGATCTGGGCTGACATCGCCGAGCTGCCGTATCTCAGGGTACGTTTATCCAACACCCGTCATGACATCGTCGTCATCGGCTACGACGAGAGGCGCGGCGTCGCCCGGGTGGTGGACAACGATCGCGAGGAGGTGCAGGAAGTCCCCCTAAAAGCTCTGGCGCGAGCTCGTGCCTCCCATGGCTTTCCCAATCCCAATCGCCACGCGACTTACCCGATACGCTTTCCTGATCGGCTGCCTGAGCTACTGCCGGTGGCGCGCGATGCAGCGGCAAGCGCGGCGCGCAATATGCGCGGCACGGATGCGACGCTGTTCGATCCGGCGGACCTGCCCGCCGATGGTGTGGTCGCCTCCGGCCTGAAGGGCGTCAATATCTTCGTCGACGATCTGGCCACCTGGGGAGATAGCCTGACTGATGACCAGCTTAACGCATCGCTAAGGGTCTTACCGGTCTTCGTCGAGAAAGCCGGCACAGGCGGTGGCTTGTTCCGCCGCCTCGAAGCGGAATTCTGCGCCGAGGTTGCCCGCCTCACGGGCGATCGATCCTTTGCCCGTGCCGCCGACGTCCTGCTCGACTGCGCCAACGCCTGGAGCCGTCTTGCTACATATGCCGCCGCCGATCAGCTTGACTGGCGGGCGCTCGTCGCCCATGCCGAACAACTCCCGTCATCCGAGCAACGCGCGGTGCAGGCGCTGGAGGAGGCGGCAAGCCCGTAGAGTCGGCGGTGAGCGCCGGCGAGACCCGACCCGCCGCTCGCGGATGCCGTCCATGAACCACAAGGCGAGCGAGCGCGGACTCGGTTGGGGCCAATAAGCTTGGAGGAATAGGGTAAATGATCTTACACGAACCTGAACTGATCGAGGAATACTCCGATAAAGGCTACTGGGGTGACAGAACCCTGCTGGATCGCTTTGCCGCCAATCGTGCCGCCTACCCGGACCGGGAAGCGGTGGTGGATCCCCCCAATCGTGACGAGCTGGTCGGCACACCGCCCCAGCGGCTCAGCTGGGCCGAGTTTGGTCGGGCCGTGGACGCCACCGCCGCCGAGCTGGCACGCCGGGGCTTCGGCAAGGACGACCTACTGGTGGCGCAGTTGCCGAACATCTGGGAGCTGGCCATGCTCTATCTGGCGGCGGCCAAGGCCGGCGGTCTGCTTTCCGCGTTGCCCCTGCAATGGCGAAGCAAGGATGTGGGCTATGTGAAAGAGATCACCGGCGCCAGATTCTACGCCTCGGTGGAAAGCTTCCACGGCTTTGATTACCGGGCCCTGGGGCAGGAGCTGGGCTTCGAGCACTACATTGGTCTGGCGGCGCTGACCGATATCGCCCATGGAAATCCGGGCCGGGTCCCGGAGGTGCCGGTGGATGCCAATGACATCTTCACCCTGTGCTGGACTTCGGGCACTGAGTCAAACCCCAAGGGCTGCCCCATGAGCCACAACAACTGGGAGTACATGACCAACCTGGTGTTCACCACCTGTGGCCTGCGCGAGGGTGACCGCATTCTGTGTGTGGCACCGCTGGTGAACATGACGGCGGTAGGGGTGAACTACCTCCCCTGGCTGGCGGCGGGGGGCACCCTGGTGCTGCATCATCCGATTACGCCGGAAATCCTGTTGCGCCAGCTGACCGAGGAGCACATCGAGTACACGATTCTGGTACCGGCAATGCTGAACATGATTGTCAAGTTGCCCAACGTGGACCAGCTGGATCTCTCCAGCGTGCGGACCATCACCACCGGTTCGGCGCCCCCCTCGGCCTGGTCGATGCAGGAGTTCAAGCGCCGCTGGGGCATCGAGATCGTCAACATCTGGGGCCAGAACGAGGGCACCAGTCTGGTAGCCGGCCCGGCCGATGTGCCGGACCTGGAGATGCGGGTGGATCACCTGCCCTGGTGGGGCAAGGCAGGAGTCCAATGGCCTTCCGGCGTCAGCGGGGTCGAGCTGAAAATTCTCGGCGATGAGGATGAGGAGATAACCGAACCAGGTGGCATCGGCGAGCTTTGCTATCGCAGCCCGGGTGTGTTCGCGGGCTACTTTCAGCGCCCGGATATTACCGCGGCTTCGTTCACTTATGACGGCTTTTTCCGCACCGGCGACCTTTTCATCGTGCGGGATGACAGGCACCTAGGGTTCTATGACCGCAAGAAGGACATCGTGATTCGGGGTGGTTACAATATCTCCAGTGTGGAGGTGGAGAACGCGGTGCTGGGCTTCGGCAAGGTACGGGACGTCGCGGTCATACCCCAACCGGACGAGATCATGGGCGAGCGGATCTGTATTTGCGTGGTGCCTGTTGACGAGGATAACCCACCGATCCTGGAGGAAATCAACGACTACTTGAGGGAGCAGGGCATGAGTGTCTACAAGCTGCCGGAAAAGATGAAACTGATCAACGCCATTCCCCGCAATCCGGTGGGCAAGATTCTGAAGAAGGAATTGCGAGCCCTGTAGCCGGTTCGCCGTCATGCCTCTCATTGGGTGTCTCCAAATGACCCCGTATTGTCAAAAAATGACCTCGCTAGGCTGCTGTCACACAACCATGGTCGGGAACAAATGGTGCTGCTGAAACTTCCACCGTTGCATAGACAGCCGGCTGGCCTAATTGCAACTGCGCATCCTGTCGGAGGAACTTTTAAGCGTTTCGACAACACCGGAATCGTCGACGAGTTTGAACGGGTTGCGGTCCAGCTTCGCGCGCGTCCGGTTCGGTGGAAACCACGGAAACGGGCGGGTTACCAACCCCGTCTCGCGCCTGCCATAACAACATAACACCAGTCAGGAGATCTTCGAAATGTCCGCTATAGCCCAGCTGAAAGCAATGCCCGAGGCCCGTGCGGCCCTCAGGGAGATTTTAGGCCAGTTTGGTTGGGGCGCGTTGGCGATTGGTGGCGTCCGGGCCGCGTGGCGTAGCCGGCTTAAGCGACAGGAGCTTCCGCGGCAATTCTTGCTTGCTCTATGGGAGCATTGGGGAGATCGTGAGGCGATTGTCGACGGTGATCGTCGGGTCACCTTCGGTCAATTCAGGGATCGAGTTCTCCGCCTGGCCAATGGCCTGCACCGGCTGGGTATCGGCGAAGGCGAGGCGGTGGCCGAGGTGATGCACAACGGCGCGCCATGGTTCGAATTGATGCTGGCTTGTACGCTCAGGGACAATCCCATGCCGATGCTCAATTGGCATCTCCAGCCCAAGGAGTTGGCGGAATGTATCAACAAGGCCTCGCCAAAGGCTCTGGTATTGGGGGGCGCCTTTGTGGAAGCGGTACAGTCGGTTCGTGATCAGTTGACCACCGTCGAACACTTCATCGTGGTTGATGCTGACGAGTTGCCCGAGGGTATGATCGCCTACGAGTCACTGATCCGGGACAGCCGGTCCATACTCCCAAGCGGCAAGCTGGGCATGGCCCCAAAGACCTACAGCGGCGGTACCACAGGGACGCCGAAATACATCAACATCGACCGGGACCGGCTGACATCGGATTCGGCCGAGGCGCGGCGGGGCGCCTCCAAGGAGGAGGTGACCCGGTTGGGGTTGATGCAGATATCGGCCTTTCATTTCTACAAGATCGGCAAGATCCGGGATCCGATCAGCAACAACATCCGCACGCTGATTCCGGGGCCGCTGTATCATGCCGGGGTACAGATCGCGGTGTTGCCGTTCTTTCTCGGCGGCACTGCGGTGCCCATGAGCAAGTTCGATCCCGAGCTCATGCTTAAACTTATTCAGGACGAGCGTATCAACTGGACCTTCGTCGCCCCGACCATGCTCGAGCGCATCCTGGCACTGCCCGAGGCTCTGAAGTCCCAATACGACCTTTCCAGCATGCGGGTAATCATTTGCGCGGCGGCGCCTTGTCCGCCCAAGGTCAAGCGCGAGATCAACGCACTGTTCCGCCGCCAGGGAGCGTCGGATGATGTCTTCCATGAATACTACGGCGCTTCGGAGAGCGGCCTGATCAGCGTTCTCGCCAGCGAGGACTACCAGAAGAACCCGAAGCGCTACGACAGCGTTGGCAAGCTGCGGGCGGCGGAATGCCGGATCTATGACGAGGAGACCGGCACCTGGACCCCACCCGGCAAGGAAGGGAAGGTGCTCGTGCGCTCCCCGATGGCCCTTGCGCTGAACTATGTCGGCCTCAGCGAAGAGAAGATGAAGGAGAATTACATCGGGGTCGAGGGCAAGCTCTGGTACGACGATGGTCTGATTGGTTATGTGGACGAGGATGGTTTTCTGTACCTGACTTCACGGATCAAGGAAATGATCATCTCCGGCGGGGTGAATCTTTTCCCCAATGAGATCGAGACGGTTATCAAGCGGCATCCGGCGGTTCTTGACGTTGCCGTGGTGCGGGCGCCGGACAAGGACCTGGGCGAGGTGCCGGCGGCGGTAATTGAGCTCAAAGAGCACCAGCAGGCCACTCGCAAGGAGATCATCGAGCACTGCAAGACGGAGGGGTTGTACGGTTTCAAGCTGCCGAAGATCGTGGACTTTGGCGAGCTGCCCCGCAACTTGGCCGGCAAGCTGCCGAAAAAGCAGCTTGAGGAGAAATACTGGAAAGGTGTCGCCCGGCACGGTTAGCGGGCTGTTGGAAATGCCTTGCGCGCTCTGGCTGTTACCGACCTGTCAATCTTGTATAGGATCCGGCCGGTTACCGGCTGATCATGGAGAACGTCAACCACGGGCGCATCTATCGCGAGGTGGGGTCAACGCCAGCGGCGGCGGCCCCGGGGACTGGCGATATCGCCATCCGGCTGACGGAAGCCCGGTGACGTGAATCGCATTCAATCGAGCCCCCGCGCAATCAGCTCCTTCATGATCTCGTTGGTGCCGCCGTAGATCTTCTGTACCCGGGCGTCGGCGTACAAGCGCGCGATGGGATACTCGAGCATGTAGCCGTAGCCGCCGAAGAATTGAAGGCACTCGTCGACGATCTCGCACTGCTTTTGTGTGCACCACCATTTGGCCATTGAGGCCGTCTCCGCGTCGAGTGCGCCGGCGATCAGGCGCTGGATGCAGTGGTCGATGAACACTTGGCCGAGAGTCACTTCGGTGCGCCGCTCGGCGAGCCGGAAGCGCGTGTTCTGGAAGTCGAGTAGGCGCTTGCCGAAGGCCTTGCGCTCGCGCACGTAGGCCAAGGTGTGCTCCAGGGCCGCCTCGGCGGCAGCGATGGCGCCGACACCGATGATCAAGCGCTCTCGTGGCAGTTGGTTCATAAGTTGGTAGAAACCCTGGCCCTCTTCGCCGCCGAGTAGGTTCTCGGCCGGCACCCGCAGATCATCGAAGAACAACTCAGCGGTGTCCTGGCCTTTCTGGCCGATCTTGTGCAGAAGCCGGCCGCGGCGGAATCCGGGCTGCTCGCCCGGCTGTTCGACGACCAGCAGCGAGACGCCCCTGGCGGCCTCGGCCGGATTGCTCTTGCAGACGACGATCAGCAGGCCGCAGTGATGGCCATTGGAGATGAAGGTTTTCGACCCGTTGACCACATAGTTCTCGCCTTGGCGTTCGGCCCGCGTGCGCACGGCCTGTAGATCCGAGCCGGTGCCCGGCTCGGTCATGGCAATGGCCCCCACCCACTCGCCGGAGGCGAGCTTGGGAAGCCAGCGACGCTTCTGCTCCGGCGTGCCGCAGCTGACGATGTAGTGGCTGACGATCTCATGAACGCCCTTGGCCCAACTGGTATTGCCGGCACGGGCCTGCTCCTGGAGGATCACGGCCTCATGGGCGAAGCTTCCCCCCGCCCCGCCGTATTTCTCCGGCACGTCGGTGCACAGGAGGCCGGCGGCGCCTGCCCTTGTCCACAGCGTGCGCTCGACGTGCTGCTGGGCGTCCCAATGTTCTTCGAAGGGGGTGATTTCGGTGGCGATGAATTTCCGGACGTTGTCGCGGAACAGCGTTAGTTCTTCGTCCATCCAGGGTGATTGATTAAACGTCATGGTGTCCATGGCCTCACATTGAGAACCCGCCGCCACAGAGCAGCGTCTGACCGCTGATGTAGTTCGACTCCGGAGTGCAAAACAGATAGACGGCCCCGGCGGCCTCGGCCGGCGTGCCGGCGCGCCCGAGCGGCACCATGGCCTCCATGGTCTTGAGCAGATCGGGGTTGACGCCCACCTTGATCTTGCGGCCCTCCACATCGATGCTCGCATCAGAGCCTGCTTCCGCCTCTGTGAGGCGCGTTTTGATCAGTCCGAAGGCCACGCAGTTGACGTTCACCTTGAGCCTGCCCCATTCCTTGGACATCGCCTTGGTCAGGCCGATCACCGCCGCCTTGGCGGCCGAATAGTTGGCCTGTCCAGCGTTGCCGCCGGTGCCGGCGATCGAGGCGATGTTGACCACCTTTCGGAATACCTCGCGCCCTTCGGCGGCTTCTTTCTTGGCCTGCACGCGGAAGTATTCGGAGGCCGCGCGCAGAATGCGAAAGGGCGCCGTGGCGTGCACGTCCATGATCGCCTGCCACTGCTCATCGCTCATTTTCTGAATCACGTTGTCCCAGGTGTAGCCGGCGTTGTTGACGATGATGTCCAGACCGCCCAGCTGTTCGATTGCCGTGTTCACAAAGCGTTCGGCAAAATCCTCCTGTGTCACGCTGCCGATGCAGGTCACGGCCCTGCCGCCGGCGTCCTTGATCGCCGCGACCGTTTCCTCCGCCGGGGCGGCATCAAGATCGTTGACTACCACGCTGGCGCCTTCGGCGGCGAGTTTGAGGGCGATTTCCCGGCCTATCCCGCGCCCTGAGCCGCTGACGATGGCCACTTTATCTTGAAGTTTCATACGCAGTCCTGCTTTGTTGGTGATGGAAAGGACGTGTTTCAGGCCAGCGCCACCAGGGCATCGCCGGCGAGCTTGACTTCACCCTGTTTATCGACCACGCCGATCTCGAGCCGGGCCAGTGTTTCGTGGCCGTCCTCGGTGATTTCAACGATCTTGCCGGTGCAACTCAGCCGTGCGCCGACTGGCGTGATGGCGGCGAAGCGGACCGAGAACCGGCGCAGCCGGGTCTGCGGTGCCCACTGGGTCAGAAAGCGGCCCAAATAGGCCATCGGCAGCATGCCGTGCGCGAACACGTCCGGCATGCCATAGGCCTTGGCAAAGTCGATGTCAATGTGGATCGGGTTGTGGTCACCCGAGGCGCCGGCGAACAGTGCCAGCGTTGCGCGCGTGATGGGCGGAAGCTCGAGCGGCGGAAGCGCCTGGCCGACCTTGACCTGGTCACGAGTGGGGGCGTTCATGCTGCGTTCTCCTGCGGGTTGCGGACGACGATCACGCTGCGTGCCTCGAGCACGGTCTCGCCAGTCGCGTCCTTGATCAGCGAATCCTTGACGATGAATTCGAGCGCACCGCTCTTCTTGCCGTAGATGTCGCTAATCTTTGACTCGACGCTGAGCACGTCGCCGGCACATACCGGCGCGTGATAGGTGAAGCTTTGCTCGCCGTGCAGGATGCGTCCGATCGGCACGTTCAGCGTTTCGAGCAACGTGGTCATGGTTCCGGCATCGAGGTCGGCGCCCATCAGAAAGGTTGGTGGTGCCGGCAGGCTGCGGTAGCCGGCTGCCCGGGCCGCCGACTCGTCGAGGTACTCGGGCCGCGTTTCGCCGGTGGCTTTGGCGAAAAAACGTAACCGCCCCTTCTCGACCTCGAAGCTGACGGTCGGCAGGCGCAGCCCAATGTGTTTAGTGTCGATCATAGTTCGTCCTCTTCAGGTGGCCTGGTACATCGACACCACGCAGGCGCCGCCCAGGCCGAGATTGTGTTGGAGCGCAATGCGCGCGCCTTCGACCTGGCGGTCCGCGGCCTGTCCTCGCAGCTGTTGGACCAGCTCGGTGCATTGCGCCAACCCGGTGGCGCCCAATGGATGACCCTTGGAAAGCAGCCCGCCCGAGGGGTTGGTAACCACGCGCCCACCGTGGGTGTTGTCGCCGTCCTCGACCATCTGCTCGCCGCCACCTTCCGGCGCCAGCCGCAGTGCTTCATAAGTCAGCAGCTCGTTGGTGGCGAAGCAGTCGTGCAGTTCCACGGCGTCGAGCTCCTCCGGACCGATGCCAGCGGCCTCGTAAACCTGATCGGCGGCGGCGCGCGTCATGTCATAGCCGACCAGTTGCATCATGTTGCGCGCCTCGAACGTGCTCGGTGTGTCGGTGGTCATCGCCTGCGCCAGGATGCGCACTCGGTGATCGAGAGCGTTGGCCCTGGCGAAGGCTTCGGAGCAGACGATGGCCGCCGCCGCGCCGCAGGTCGGCGGGCAGGCCATCAGGCGGGTCATTGGGCCGATCAACACCGGGGAGTCCATCACTTCCTCCACTGTCACTTCCTTGCGGAACAGCGCCACCGGGTTGCGCGCGGCATGCCGGCTCGCCTTGGCGCGTATTTTGGCGAAGGTCTCCGCCTTGGTGCCGTACTTGTCCATGTGCGCCATGCCCGCGCCGCCAAAATAGCGGATCGCCAGCGGCACCTCGGGCTGTCCCACCAGCTCCTCGCAGATCCGGTCAAAGGGTTCGAAGGGGGTCGGCCGGTCGTTGTAGTAGCTGCCCAGCGCTCCCGGCTTCATTTGCTCGAAGCCCAGGGCGATCACGCAGTCGGCGGCGCCGGACTCCACCGCCTGGCGTGCCAGGAACAGGGCGGTCGAGCCGGTGGAACAATTGTTGTTGACGTTGACCACGGGAATGCCGGTCATGCCGATTGGGTAGAGCGCTCGCTGGCCGCAGGTGGAATCGCCGTAGACATAGCCCACGTAGGCTTGCTCCACCTTGGCGTAGTCCAGCCCGGCATCGGCCAGGGCCTGACGCGCCGCCTCGGCACCCATCTGGTAGTAGGGCGCGCTGGCGCCGGGTTTCGCGAACGGCACCATGCCGACGCCGCTGATCACCGCTGTGTGTTTCATGCTTTTCTCCTTACCCTCTAGTATCACCGTGCATTGCTTGTCGCACTGCGTCCCGCACCACTTCCGGTCTCTCCATGGGCAAAAAATGGGTTGTTCCAGACAGAACGTTCAACTCGGCGGAGGGTAGCAAGGCATGTAGGCGCCGGCGCGCCCTTGGCGAGAAGGTTGAGGCGCGTTCCGCGGCCAGCACGACCATCGGACACCGCAATCGTCGGACGGCGGGCCAGGGGTTGTGTTCGGTATGGGCAAAGGTGGTGCTTTCCCATTCCGGCGTACAGGCCAAGCGAAAACGATCATCATGGGCCACGAGGCCGTGCTCAACATAGTTTTCCAGCCATGCTTCCGGCCAGGTTCTGAAGCCACCACGGCCACGAAAGTTCTCCAGTGCGGCGGCGCGCGAGTCAAACACCCTGCGGCGACGTGCGGCTCCGGCGGCCAGTGAAAACCGCTGTGACTGGCGTAGCAGCTTGGCCGACCACAATCGCCAGCCCTGCCAGGGGTCCATGATCACCGGTTCCGCCAGGATCAAGCCCCGCACCTTGTCCGGTCGTCGGGCCGCGGCCATGATACTGGTCGTGGCACCGATCGAATGACCCGCAAGCCAGACAGGCTCATCCAGACTTTCCAGCCAAGCGACAAGGTCTTCGTAGTACGTTTCCCAACCGCGGAATGTTTTAATATCGGCCGCCTCGGCGCTGGCCCCGTGGCCCCGCATATCCCAGGCCAGCACGTTGCAATCGTCAGCCAATTCGTCGAGCAGCGAGCGGTAAACCTGGCTATGGAAGCCCGTCGCATGGGCCCAATGCAGGGTGGGGCGTTCGCGCGATCCGGGCCAGCGCCACAGCGCGATTTGCCGCCCGTCCGGGGCAGTGAATCCGTCACGCTCGATCACGTCACGCGTCTCAGTAGGATTTGGGTAAGCCAAGGACATGTTCTCCGATGTAGTTGAGCAGCATTTCGTTGTTGATTGGTGCAACCTCCATTAACCGTGCCGAAGGCCATAGCGTGATGATGTCGTAGTCCCGGTCGAAACCGTAGCCGCCGTGGGTCTGCAGGGCGGCCTCGACGGCTTTGACCGCCGCGCGAGAGCCCAGCAATTTCGCCATGTTGGCATGAGTACCGGCATCGCTACCGGCGTCGAACGTCGCAGCCGCGTGGATCATCATCAGCCGTGCTGCCTCCAGTTCGGCCTTGGCCTCGGCCAGCCGGTGCTGTATAGCCTGATAACCCCCGATGGGGGTGCCGAAAGGTTTGCGTTCGTTGGCGTAGGCCACTGCCTTTTTGAGAGCGTAATTGCCCAGGCCCACGGACATGGCGGTGACCAGCAGGCGCTCCGAATTCAGCGCCTCGAACATTCCGGCCAGGCCCTGTCCCGGGTTGCCGATCAAGCGACCCGCGTCGAGTTTGACGTCATCGAAAAAAACCAGGTATTGCCGCTCCGGCCAACCGACGTCGATATTCAGGGGCTGTAGTTCCACGCCGGGCGCGTCGGTATCCACCACGAACAAGGACATACCCTCAGTGCGTCGTTTGACTTCGCCGGCCTTTTGGGTGCGGGCCACGACCAGCATTCGATCGGCGTCCGCCGCACCGGAAATAAAAACCTTGCGCCCGGTCAGCCGATAGCCGTCACCATCCGGTGTCGCCAGCGTGGACATCGCGAAGCTGTTGGTCCCGGCATCCGGCTCGGTGATGGCGAAGCACAGTTTCTCGGCCCCGCTGATTGTCGGCTTGACGAACCGCTCTATTTGCCTGGGTGTGCCATTGCGGATGATCGGCACTCGCGCAAAGCCAGTGAGCAACAGCATGGGCAGCACCAGCCCGGCCTCGGCCAGCGTTTCCATCAGCGCGACCAGTTCCACCTGGCCGCCGCCCGAGCCCCCCAGGTCCTCGGGAATGGTGATGCCAAGCAGCCCATATTCGCCCAGCGCTTCCCAGGCCTCCTGAGGGAATCGGTGATTATCGATGCATTCGCGCATGTATTCCCGGGAAAAGCCTTCGCTCACGACGCGGGTGGCCTCGCGAATGTCACGCATGCGTTCGGCTACGCGGGCTTGGTCGAACTGGGCTTCGGACGCGATGCTCATTATCGTCTCCCCCTTGCGCTCACCCCTCCGGGGTAAATAGGTTGCGTTTGCCATCGTGGTGCACGCGGCCCGTGCGATTGAGAAATTCCTCGTTCGTCATGGCATTGAGCAGGTCCGTGTCGGTGGGAGTGTTGGCAACAAACCGCCGGCCATCGCTCAGGCGGCCCAGCACAATACCCTGGACCGGGCGGTCGGCGCGGTCGTGCATGACAGTGTAGGTCTCGATGCGGGCCTTGCCCTGCGCCTGCTCCACCAGTTCCACGACGGGGCCGGCGTCGATCTCGGCTTGCAGCCCGGCCGGATCGATCGGCCGCCAACCGCCGACGGGCGGTCTTCCGCCGTAGAGCCCCAGCGAATGCTTGCTCATGTACCAGCCCACGCCGCTGACCAATCCGGTGGTGCTTCGGTCGGCGCGGATACGGTTCATGATCTCGGCGATGGCGTGGGTGCAATAGTTGTTGCCGGGCCCGCCATGGTAAGCCAAGCCACCCGTGACGGTCAGTGGCCGGGGATCATGCACGGAGATACCCAGCGCATCGCGCGCCATCTGTACAGCGCTGGGGAAACAGCTGTACAGGTCCAGGTGATCGATCGCGTCGATCCCGAGTCCGCTGGTCGCCGCCAGCCGCTCGCCGCAGGCGGTGATCGCCGGCGAGCGGGAAAGATCCGCCCGCTGGGAGACGAACCAATGATCGTGGCCGTTTGCCGCGGCCAGGGGGTACACCCAGCGTTCAGGGTCGATGCCCAGCCGCCGGGCCTTGGCCACGGACATCATTACCAGCGCGGCGGCCTGATCCACCGCGATGAGGGCGTTCATGTGCTTGGTGTAGGGCGCGCCGACCATGCGATTTTTGGGTGAGCGCTCGGCGATATCGGCCGCCGATAAAGGGTCGCGGCGCCAGGCTCGCGGATTGTCGACCGCGACGGCGTTGAATCGGGCATAGAATTCGCCCAGCATTCGTCGGTGCTCGGCTGGGTCAAGGCCGTAGCGACGCCGCAGCGCCTGCTCGAACAACGGATAGATCTGGATGGGCAGATTGAGCCCGTGGCGTTGTTCCGCCGAATTGGTCGGCTCGCGGTCATCGCCGAGCAGTCGCGGACCCTCGCCGGTGGCGGTGTCCAGCACTCCGGACAGGCCGGCGCCCTTGCCGCGCATCTGTGTGGCAAGCGCCTCGCCGCCCGCGATCAAGATACAATCGAGACCACCGGCGGCGATGCGATCGGCATAGTAACCGACCAGCCATTGACCCATGTTCCCG
The DNA here is from genome assembly GCF_005938655.1 of Alloalcanivorax gelatiniphagus. GTDB lineage: Bacteria > Pseudomonadota > Gammaproteobacteria > Pseudomonadales > Alcanivoracaceae > Alloalcanivorax > Alloalcanivorax gelatiniphagus. Next base: position 351,023 of record NZ_VCQT01000046.1, on the reverse strand, counting down.
CCTATGGGTGTGTAGAAGCGCTCGCCGGGGTCGATGCCCAGATGCCGCGCCAGGGTGGACGGGGCATCGGAATAAGACGGCGCCAATATGTTGAGACACGTTAACGACTGGATCTGACCCAGAACCCCGGTCACACCGCAGTCCGCCGCCGCGGCTCGGGCAGCCTCGGCGACCAGGCCTATGGGGGTGCGCTCGGTATCCGGTTCGCGCGCGCTGATCTGGCCGGCGCCGACCAGCACCGGTGTTGTTTCCTCATGAGTCGTCATCGGCGAATAACCTCCGCAACGGTATCATCTCCGGGAAAAGGCCTGCTGTTGGACGTCAGCCTTGAGTCATCTGATAGCCATCCTGCCGGATAGGCCTTTTTGAAATGGTAATGAGCCATGGGCAGGTGTTTCGCTCGCCAAAGCATCTCGAAAGAGGTAGAAGGTCGAAGCATGGGCGCGTCGCCATGATGATCGAAGTAATAGCTGTTAGAGGCCGCGCAATTGTGGTTAAGGAACACCGTCCCTTGTTGGCGTCGTTGGATATTCCGGAAGTAGCGATCGTGCACGTCTTGACGAATCTCCACGCAAGTCGCGTCCCGCTTTCGGGCGGCCTGGATGCAGCGCGCCACGTGAATGGCGTTACCCTCGACCATTTTGAAATAGGATGAACCAATCAGCGCGTATGGACCCAGCATGATGTAGAGATTGGGGTAGCCGGGTACTGTCAGGCCCTCATAGGCCTGGTAACGGTTCCGCTCCCAGAATTCGCCCAGATCCACACCGCCGCGTCCCACGACTTCATAGGAGGGCAGATTGCCCTTTTCGAAAACCTTGTAGCCGGTCGCCAGGATCAGCACATCGATCTCGTGCTCAATGCCGTCGATGGTCTCGATGCCCTTGGGAGTGATGCGTTGGATAGGGGTGGTGATCAGATCGACGTTGCTACGGCTGAAGGTGGAAAAGTAGTTGTTGGAAAATGTCGGCCGCTTACAGCCGAAGCCATATCGCGGGGTTAATTTGCCCCATAACTCCGGGTTATCGGGCAATTGCTCGCGCATGTTGTTGACGCCGGCGCGCTGGGCCCATTGCACCAGCCAAGGAAAGCGCCGATAGTAAACCGCCGCGATGATCATCAACGATTCGGTCAGCGCATCGGTGGTGGTACGTACTCCCTGCTGGGCCAGGCTCGACCAACGAAAGACGGTGCGCATCCAGCCGGGCATACGGACATCCGGTTTCTTGAGTACCCAGATGGGCGTGCGCTGATAGACATCCAGATGCGCCACCCGCGGGGCGATTTCGGGAATCAGCTGCACCGCGGTGGCGCCGGTACCGATCACCGCCACCCGCTTGCCGGTGAGATCCACTTCGTGGTCCCAGCGCGCGGTGTGCATGCGCTCGCCCTGAAAATCCTCGACCCCTTCGATATCCGGCATCTTCGGCGAGATCAACCCGCCGGTGGCGGACACTAGGTGGCGTGCGGTGACACATCCCTTGTCGGTTGTCACCCGCCACAAGTGCTCGCCTTCATCGAACTCGGCACGCTTCACGCTGACGCCGAAACGTATGTAGGGATAGAGGCCGTATTTGCTGGCCACACGGCGGGCGTAGTTCTGCAGCTCGTCACCCGGCGCGAAGACCCGCGACCAGTTCGGATTCTGCTCGAAGGAAAAAGAGTAGACGAAAGAAGTGATGTCCACCGCCACGCCGGGGTAGCGGTTGTCGCGCCAGGTGCCGCCGACATCGGCGGCACGCTCGATGATCGATAAGGATTTCATGCCGCGGCTGAGAAGCTCGATGGCCGCGCCCATTCCGGCGAAGCCGGCGCCGATGATCAAAATCTCGTGGTCGGGTTCAGCGCTCCCGTGGCGCGGCGCCCGCTGGCCACGACGGCTTTGTTGAATCCGGTCCTCCGCGACATTCATAGTGGTCCTCCTTCCAGTTTTTAGCAGGCCGCTTAGCCGCTATGCGCGAGGCGCAGTTTCGTCCGTGCCACGGCCCGGGTGCATGCTACGGGCGCCGACAAATGCCGGCGCATAAAGCCGACTATTTCGGTAACGTCCTGGCGCGCCTCCGGCAACATGGAATGAAACACCGGCCACACATGTGGCATATTCCAGCGGGCGCGCAGGGTCACGGCCACGCCGGCCTGGCGCGCACGGTGCGCTACCCGATAGGCATCATCACGGAGGGCCTCGGATTCGCTCACAGTGAGCATAAGAGGCGGCAGGCCACGGAAATCGCCGTATATCGGTGAGACATAGGGATCCCGGGGATCATGGCCGGCCAGATACAGATCGGTGGCCATCTTGATCATGCGTGGAGTCAGCATGGCATCGCTGGCCGCGTTGGCCTGGCGCGACGGTGTATCGCCAACCGCATCGGCGCCGGGTGAGATCGACACGGCGCAGGCTGGCATGCGGGGGGAGGAATCGGGCGAGGCGGCCTGCGCATCGCGCAGCCTCAGCAGCGTGGCCAGAGTGAGGTTGCCACCCGCGGAATCTCCGATCAGGGCCAGCGGCTCGTCAGGATAGTCCTCGGCCAGCGCCCTGTAGGCATGGTGGGCATCGTCGAGGGCGGCCGGGTAGGCCGCCTCCGGCGCTAGGCGGTAGTCGATCCAGAACACGCGTGCGTTCAGTCTCTTGGCCAGCTGCCCGCAAAGCTCAGCATAAGTAGGGAAACGGCCACTGATAAAGGCGCCACCGTGGAGATACAGCACGGTGGCCGTGGGCTGACTGGGACTGACACGCACCGCCGGCACGCCGGGTGGTACGGCCGGTTCATTGCCAATGGTGGTCTTGCGCGCGGTGACTCCGGACGGCAGCCCGCCCGGCAGGCGGGCCATCGCGGCGATGCGCCGTAACCGCATCACCAACTCGTCGGGACTAGCCGGCTCGCGTTTCATCAGTAGCCGAAAACCACGGTCGGCAACTCTTGCCGAGAATGATGTCATGATTTGCCTCCTGCCGGATATCAGCCCCCGGCCAGGCGATACGCCTCGCCCAGCGCGCGAGCGTATAGCCGCGGCGCGTAGCGCTTGAACCGCCACATGAAACGCCCGTCGAACTGCGGCACCACATAAAGTTGCTTTCGATCGAGGGCGTCCAGGGTCCGGCGTGCCACCTGGTCGCTGGTGGCGAAGGTCCACTTGCGCATGGCGGCATGGGCGAAATCGCCGCGGTGCTCGGGCAGGCGCGCCTTGTCCAGAATGTTGGTGGGTACCACGGTGGGACACAGGGCCGAAACATGCACGCCGGTGCCGGTCAGCTCGGCCGCCAGAGTTTCGGAGAGTGAAAGGACCGCGGACTTGGTCACGTTATACGCACTCATCTCCGGCGCCGCGCCGAAACCGGCGGCCGAAGCCACGTTGACAATGCCGCCGTAGCCCAGTGCGCGCAGCTTGGGTGCGAAGAAGTGACAACCATGAATGACGCCCCAAAGATTGACTTTGAGGCACCAGCGCCAATCGCCAAGCGGCACTTCTCCGATGCGGCCGCCTACGCCCACCCCGGCGTTATTGACCACCAACGTCATTGGCCGTCCGAGCAGCGATTCGGCCTTGTCGGCGAGCGTGGCCATCTGCTTTTCACTACCTACGTCGCAGCGGTAGGCGACAGCCCGACCTTCGCCCAATTCCGAGAGTATGCTGGCGGTTTGCTCGGCGCGCTGGCGGTCTATATCCGCGCAGATCACTGATCCGCCACGGCGCACGATCTCATAGGCGAAGCTGCGGCCGATGCCGCTGCCCGCCCCCGTGACCAGGGCCGCCGCCCCCTCGGAGGGTTTCAGTGTTTTACGCTTGGCACCGCTCACGCCGCCGTCACTCGTTCCGCTGTTGTGTCACGCCTGTTATCGTCATGCCATTGCCGGAATGCTTGGTAAGCCTGCTGGGCATCACCGGTTTCCTCGTAGGCGCGCTTCCAGGCGTGGATGACTTCCCGGTTATCGGCGTCCCATGGATGGAAGCGGGGGGAGAGAAAAGGCAGCGTATCGATCACAAAAGCTCGGGTGAAGATTCCAGGTGCGAAGTACAACCACTTAATGGCGCGCAGTGCCGAGGGGATGTTCGTGAGCTGCCGATCTTTCCAGAGGAAATACAGCCAGTTACCGTGCACCAGAGGCAGGAAAAGGGCTGTACCCAGAGCGAGCGTCGCCATGCGGATTGCGTAAGCGCGGACGCCGCCCCCGCTTACCTCTCCGAACACGTCGAAGCTGACTGACTTGTGCTCCGTCTCCTCCACGAAGTGCCAGAACAGCATGGCGGCGACTTCCTGCCTGGTATCGTCCCACAGTTCCGGATGATCGAGCATTACCTGGGAAATCACGGCCGTGAAATGCTCGAAGTTCGCGGCCATGGCGCACTGGGTGGCGCCGCCCAGGTAGCGTTGAAGGGGCTTTCTGATCGCCTTGAACACGGCCTCCGCCCGGTCTATTGGAATGCCGTGCGCGACCATCGCTTCATTCATGGCGTCATGCTCCCGTGCATGGGAGCGTTCCTGTCGAATAAAGCTGATCGCGGCTTTGCGCACTGACGGATCGTGAAGATTCTCGAGTTGCTTACTCGTGGCCTGCATGACCCAGCGCTCGCCGTCCGGCACCGCGGCCAGGATCGCGTTCATCCAGTGAGTGATCCACGGATCGTTGTTGAACCAGTGGCGCGGCACCGTCTCCGGGCTCATGCCGAAATTCAAATCCCTGTGTTCGACTTCATCGTAACCAATCTTGCGGCTCGCGATCACCATGTCGACCTCCTGAGTAGTTCGACTGTTGAGTCACTTTATTTGGGCGATTGACCAAATGTCAAGGCCCGAAAAAAGCAGTCAGTGGATATCTTCGCGCGCCGGGAAACAGATCGCGTCAGACCGGCGGGAAAGGCCGGTCGAGATACGGTACAAAAGAAAGGAAACGGAATGCCGGAGCGTGGTACCGGACCACTAGGGGGCAGGGGGTAGAGTGTGCCGGGAACCGGCGTGCTGCCGGTACTGATCGGGCGAAAGACCGAACCAGCGCTTGAAGGCACGCCTGAAATTGGCTCCGTCATGATAGTTCATCAACGCGGCGATGGCTTCGATCGAAAGCTTGCTGTCACACAGGTAGCTGATCGCTTGCCGGGATAGGATTTCGTCACGAATTTTCCTAAAACTACTGTTTTCCTCCTTGAGCTTGCGAGCGAGAGTGCGTTTGCTCATGAAAAGGGAGGCCGCTGCTTCGTCTTCGCTGAGCGAACCGGGGGGTCTCGATAGCATCATCTTCTTAAGCCGGGTCTGGTAGCTGGGCTTGTGGTTCTGAAGCTCGGCAAGCATTGATTCACATTGCTCAAGAGCCAGGCGGTAATTTTCATGATTGGCGGAGGCGTTCGGTTCCAGGCACAGTGCCATCGGCAGTTTTAGTGTGAACTTATCGGAGCCAAAACGAATGCGACCGGGCAAGTAGTCCGAGTACATCGCGTGGTACTCAGGTGTCCGGTGGGTAAAACAAATTTCAGCCTCATGTAGTGGGCGACCGACAACGAACTCGCCGAATTCAAGCAGCACCACGATCATGGTATCCGCCAGGCAACGCTCGATATCCGCGTCCAGCGGCACTTGGAAGTCCAGTCGGCATTCCAGGTGTTCTTCAGCTTCCTGCAGGTGTAGCTCGACGATGCTTGCGCGAGTAGGTAGGAATGTCTGAATCGCCTGTAGCGCGGTGAGCAGGTCCGGACTGCTCGAGGCGGCAAAACCGATGGCGCCGTGGGTCGCCGGGGTCAGACGCTTACCCAGCCGTAAGCCGAACTCAAACTGGCCCGACAACGCCAGTGCATTGCGTAAAATCCGCACCTGGTGAGCTGGCGTGAGCAGACTGTCCTCGCCCAGAAATTGCGCGATACCGAGACCGGTACCTTGCAGCAACGAGGGTAGCTGGCTGACGGTTAAGTCCAGCTCGCGGGCAATAAGTCGTGAATAGTTCGACGGAATGCCGCCTTCCGAAGCTTTCGGTTCACCCTTCTGCTGTGTCATTGATACGGTCCGTTGATAGGCATGCCTGTCTTTAAATGACCCCAGTGTGTCAATAAATGACCTCCCCGGCAAGCGAATCAACAACCACGATGCAGTCATTAAGTTACTTGCTGGAGAAAGGCCTTGGGTAAGATTACGTTCATTGAGCATGACAGTACCGAGCACATTGCCGAGTTTGAATCTGGTTCCTCGCTGATGCAGGTTGCTGTTAATAACGCTGTGCCCGGCATCGACGGAGATTGCGGTGGGGAATGCGCCTGCGGCACCTGCCACGTGATAGTGACCGATGAATGGTTCGGCAAGACCGGGGAAATAAATGATGCTGAAGAGCAGATGTTGTCCATGACTCCGGAGCGGGCAGAAACCTCTCGGCTGGGCTGTCAGATCCGAACCACCGAGGCGATGGACGGTATGACCGTTCTGTTGCCTGAATTTCAGATGTAGCGGGAGGTCCCCATGTCAACCAAGTCAGGCACGAACGATGCCATGCAAACAAAGATGATTAATGCCACATCGAGATTGGTGCCTATGCACTTACAGATCAAGGCACTCAAATCTCTGATGAAAGCGAAGAAAAAGGCACTGGGGTCAACACGCCCACAGGTCAAGTTTCTCGAACAGCCCGTTCCTGACGTTAATACCCTGGCACTTGAGGATATTGATACCAGCAACCCTTTTCTGTATCGGCAAGATCAGTGGGGTGCCTATTTCAAGCGGTTACGTGATGAGGCACCGGTGCACTTCCAGAAAAGCAGCCAGTTCGGGCCATTCTGGTCGGTGACACGCTATGAAGACATTTTGTTCGTCGATAAGAATCACGAGCTCTTTTCCTCCGAGCCACAAATCATTCTGGGTGATCCTCCGGAAGGGTTGTCGGTGGAAATGTTTATCGCCATGGATCCGCCAAAACATGATGTGCAACGCCGGGCGGTCCAAGGTGTGGTGGCACCCCAGAATCTCAAGGAAATGGAGGGGCTGATCCGGCAGCGCGCCGCCGAGGTGCTCGACAGTCTGCCCCTGGACAAGGCTTTCAACTGGGTGCCGGCAGTGTCCAAGGAGTTGACCGGGCGTATGTTGGCAACGTTGCTGGATTTCCCTTACGAGCAGCGTCACAAGCTGGTTGATTGGTCGGACCGACTGTCCGGAGCATCTTCGGCGACTGGTGGCGAGTTTACCGACGAAGACATCATGTTTGACGATGCCGCGGACATGGCCTGGTCATTCTCGAGGCTTTGGCGAGACAAGGAGGCACGACGCAAGGCTGGCGAGCCTCCGGGTTTCGACTTGATCAGCATGCTACAGAGTAACGAGGATACCCGGGATTTGATTAACCGTCCGATGGAGTTTATCGGCAACCTGGCGCTGCTGATTGTTGGCGGCAATGACACCACCCGCAACTCCATGAGCGGCGGTGTGCTGGCCCTGAATCAGTTCCCCGAGGAATTCATCAAGCTGAAGAAAAACCCGGAATTGATTCCGAACATGGTTTCGGAAATTATCCGCTGGCAAACTCCACTCGCGCACATGCGCCGGGTTGCCACGCAGGACGTGGAGCTGCGTGGTCAGACCATTAAGAAAGGGGACCGCGTGTTGATGTGGTATGCCTCCGGTAATAGAGACGAACGAAAGTTCGAAAATCCCGACCAGCTTATTATTGATCGAAAGGACGCGCGGAATCATATTTCCTTTGGCTACGGCATTCACCGTTGCATGGGCAACCGTCTGGCTGAGTTGCAATTGCGGATTTTGTGGGAAGAGTTACTCAAGCGCTTTGATAACATAGAGGTCGTGGGTGAGCCCGAGCGTGTGCAGTCCAACTTTGTGCGGGGCTATTCCAAGCTAATGGTCAAGTTGACCGCAAAAAATTGAATTCACGTCCGGAGCCGATGTCATCCGAACAGTTCGATTATGTCGTGGTTGGGGCGGGCTCGGCCGGATGCGTCGTCGCCAACCGTCTATCCGAATGCGGCCGCCATTCGGTGCTGTTGCTTGAGGCCGGTCCGGAGAGTCGCCGCAATCCGTTCGTGAATATGCCGCTGGGCTTTCTGCAGCTGATCTTCAGTCGTCGCGTTAACTGGCAGTTCAATACCGAGCCGCAACGGCACATGTATGGCCGTGCCTTATATCAGCCACGAGGCAAGATGGTCGGCGGGTCCAGCGGCATGAACGCGCAGGTCTACATTCGCGGACATGCCCGGGACTACGACGAGTGGGCACGGCTCGGTTGCGAGGGGTGGTCGTATGCCGATGTGTTGCCTTACTTCCGAAGATCCGAACATTTCGAGCCGGAGTTGGCGGCTCTTGAAACGGCGTTTCATGGTCGGGGTGGCCCGCTTAATGTTGCCGAGCGCCGCTATACCAATCCGCTAAGCACGGCGTTCGTCAAGGCGGCGATGCAGGCGGGCCACCGGCGCAACCCGGATTTCAACGGACGTGAGCAGGAAGGCGTGGGCTACTACTATGTTTATCAGAAGGACGGCGCGCGCTGTAGCAATGCGCGTGCCTATCTCGAACCCGCGGCGTTTCGGTCCAACCTGACTGTCCGCAGCGGAGCGCACGTCACGCGTGTGTTGCTCCAGGGCGGCCATGCCACCGGTGTCGAATATCGGAGCGGGAAGGGGCTGGCTCAGGTCCGTGCCCGGCGCGAAGTAGTTCTCTGCGGCGGCGCGTTTAATTCTCCGCAGCTGCTGATGCTTTCTGGAATCGGGCCGCGCGGTGAACTGTCCCGGCACGGGATTGAATTGCGTCATGAGCTGGAGGGCGTGGGACGGAATCTGCAGGATCACATCGACGTGTTCGTGCGTGTTAGAGCGCGCGACCGCCAGAGCATTTCCATGCATCCGAGCTACTGGTTCAAGGGCCTTCGGGCCCTGCTGCAGTATCTGAGCGGTCGTCGCGGTTTACTGTCGAGTAACGGCGCCGAGGCCGGTGGGTTTATTCGTTCCCGTGCGGAAGAGCCGATCCCCGACTTGCAACTGCATTTCGGGCCGATGCTGTACGCTGATCACGGGCGGGATATGAAGACCGCGATGAGCGGTTATGGTTACATCGTGATGATTTATGGGCTCCGGCCTTTGTCGCGCGGCCACGTCGGTTTGCACAGTGCCGATCCCTTCGCGGCACCGCTGATAGACCCCAATTATATGGCTGAGCCCGCCGATGTCGAGAGACTCGTTCGGGGGGTGCGTTTAGTCCGCAGGATTCTGGAGCAGCCGGCTTTCGCGTCTCACCACGAGGTCGAGATATCGCCGGGACCGACGCTGCGCAGTGACGAAGACCTCGCCAGATGGGTGAGGCGTAGCGGCGAGTCGGCCTACCACCCTGTAGGTACCTGTAAGATGGGGTTGGATCCAATGGCGGTGGTCGATCCCCGACTGCGCGTGCATGGCCTCCGGTCCCTGCGGGTGGTTGATGCTTCCGTTATGCCGACCCTGGTGGGCGGAAATACTCATCAGCCGGCGACCATGATTGGCGAGAAGGGGGCCGAGATGATTCTCGAGGATTTCAAGGTTTCCCGCGGCCGATCGCGGTATTGAGTGCGGCGTGCTCGTCCCCATGGCGTTTGTAATCGTGAAATCGGACCCCAAGGCACAGTAGAAAAGAGATAGGCTATGACGAACAATCAGAAACAAACGACGGTCATCGTTGGCGGCGGGCACGCGGCGGGAGCGCTTTTGACAACACTGTTGCAAAAGAAATATCAGCATAAAGTGATTCTGGTGGGCGAAGAGCCCCACCCACCCTATCAGCGCCCGCCTCTGTCCAAGAATTACCTGACAGGCGAAGTTGATCAGGGTTCACTGTATTTGAAGCCAAGTTCAATATATGAAAAGGCGGGTCATCAGTTGCGGCTCGGTGTGCGAGTCGTGCAAATCGATCGAAACAACAAAATCATCCGGTTGTCGGACCAGAGCACCTTGAAATACGATCAACTTGTCCTGGCCACGGGATCGCGTGTTCGGCGTTTGAATGCGCCGGGAGCGGACTTGAAAGGCATTCACTATTTGCATGATATAGCCGATGCGGATAACTTGCGCCAACAATTAGTTGCAGGGAAACGTTTGGTCATCGTGGGTGGCGGCTATATCGGTCTCGAGGTCGCCGCCAGCGCAAACAAGAGCGGCGTCGATGTCACCGTACTGGAAGCCGCTGATCGGCTTATGCAACGGGTTACTGGGCCGGAAATGTCCGCATTCTTTTACGCCAAGCATACTGACGCCGGCGTGGACGTACGTTTGAACACCGCGGTTACCGGCTTCGAAGCGGGAGAGCAAGGTTGTGTGACGGGCGTGAGATTGGCGAACGGCGGTATCGTGCCGGCCGATATCGTGCTTGTTTCCATCGGTGTTCTTCCGGAAACCGCTCTAGCCGAGGCCGCGGGCTTGCCCTGTGATGACGGTATTGTCGTTGACGAGTTTACTCGTACCGCGGATCCCGCTGTCCTGGCGATCGGCGACTGTACCCGCCACCGGAATCTGTTATTTGAAAAGATGCAACGACTTGAGTCCGTGGCGAATGCCGTCGATCAGGCTCGTACTGCGGCGGCGACGCTTATGGGTGAGCGCGTGCCCTACACAAGCGTGCCGTGGTTCTGGTCGAACCAGTTTAACGTACGCTTACAAATGGTGGGGTTATCTCAAAACCACGATCAGCGGGTGGTTCGCGGTGATCCCTCGGATGAAGCGTTTGTGGTATTCTATTTACGCGGAAGCCGGCTGGTGGCCGTTGACGCGGTAAATCTGCCCATGGCCTTCATGGTCGGGAAGAAGCTTGTATATCAAGGCAAGGACGTCGATGTTGAAGCATTGAAAGATCCGAGCACCGAATTGAAATCGTTGGTATAAGGCATGATACCGAAGCAGCATCGGCATTCGGTGCGACGCAGACCGTACACGGCCCGGACCTCCTCCCTGGCCAGCTGACCAAGGCCGGTGGTGCTTAGCCGATGACTTGTGAGAAAATCAGCGGGCCGCGCGGATCTTCGGCGTGACGAGCCATTACGGGGAAGTCGTCGGTCTGACGCAGGCAATGGACTCTCGCAATTCGGATTCGCGCCGTACCCCGAGGCCGGAGGAGAAAAACCATGAGAAAAAAGCGCCCGGCCGGTCCGGCCCGGTCTGATCGTCAGTTTGTATTGACATCCGCCGCTCGACTGTTTCGTGAGCAGGGCTATGACCGGACCACGGTGAAAGAAATCGCAAAAGCGTGTAATTTGCTGCCCGGCAGCCTTCATTACCGGTATCAGGCCAAGGAGGATATTCTTGTTGATCTGATGCGCCTTGGTTTGGAGCAAACCTCGACTGCTGTCTCCGAAGCCGTGGCCGGTGCGGCGGAACCCGTGGAGCAGTTGCGTAGAGGCATCAATGCGCACCTTCAGATGCTGGTCAGCGGCTCGGACATGGTCTATGTACTGTTGTTTGAGTGGCGTTCTCTGCGCGGCGAGGCACGTAAGGAGATGATCAAGTTGCGCGACCGTTATGAGTCCCTCTGGGCGACTATGCTCAAGTCACTGGCGGAGAAAGGGGTAATTCGAAAGGAAGTGGATCTTGATTTGCTGCGGCTTATAGGCCTCGGCGCGCTCAACTGGGTAGCCACCTGGTTTAGCGACGATGGTCGCTACACGCTAGAGGAGATAGGTGATTTTGTCTGGCGCATGATCCGGGACGCGGTGCTAAAGGAGCGCCGGCACGATGTGCGGACTGAATACGGTTGATCGGCGCCCCTATGGCTCTAACGTCAGGCCCCGGAGCATCGGCGCCTCGGTGAACCCCGCTCCGGCAAGGCGCGGTCTTTGGATTGATCACGACAGAAAGTTCGCCAGAAGTGGGTCTGGGCAAGAGGCGCCCGGTGGCGGATCATTGGCGGTTTTGAATCGGTTTCTGCTACACTCGCGCATTGGGCCAAGTCCCGCTCTGCTACCCAGCATGAAACGAAGCTCCCGCTAAACGCGGGCTTTTTATTCCGTATCCGTTCGTCGCCAGACGCTGGTCCGCCCGTCGGAGCCCCCATGATTGAAGACGCCAAACCCGCCGGTTTGCTCAAACGCTTTATGGCCCTGGTTTACGACGGCTTCCTGGTGATCGCCCTGTGGTTCGTCAGCGCCGGCCTGTTCGTGCTTCTCTATAACCATACCGGCCTGCCGGTGCAGGACATCAACGGCGTCACCCGCGCCGACCCGATGGTGCTGCGCGGCGTGCTGTTCCCGCTGCTGATCCTGGAAACCTGGGCCTTTTACGCCTGGTTCTGGCTGCACGGCGGCCAGACCCTGGGCATGCGCGCCTGGCGCCTGCAGGTGCGCGACTACCGGGGCGGCCCCATGCGTTTCTGGCAGACGGTGGCCCGTTTCGCCGCCGCCGGGCTGTCCTGGCTGACCCTCGGCGCCGGTTATCTGGTGGTGCTGGTGCACCCGCACCAGACCCTGCATGACCGCCTGTCGCTCACCGCCACCGTGGTGTTGCCCCGGCCCGGCGCCGCCGCCAAGGGCGGCGCGAAGGGCAAGAGCGGAAAAAGCGGCAAGCGGTGAGGACGGTTCCGTGCGTGTAGACGACTTCGATTTCGAGCTGCCCGATGCGCTGATCGCGCGTCATCCGCCCGCCGAGCGCCGCGACGCCCGGCTGCTGACCCTGACCGGGGACGGTCTGGGCCACCGCCGGTTCCCGGATCTGGCCACCCATTTGCGTCCCGGCGATCTGCTGGTGTTCAACGATACCCGGGTGATCCCGGCCCGGCTGCACGGGCAGAAAGACAGTGGCGGCCGGGTGGAAGTGCTGGTGGAGCGCCTGTTGGAAGGCCACGAGGCGCTGGCCCATGTGCGCGCCTCCAAGTCGCCGAAGCCCGGCGGCTGGCTGCATTTTGAGCAGGGCGTGGCCGCCCAGGTTCGGGGCCGGCGCGGCGAGCTGTTCCATTTGCTGTTCACCGGCTGCGACAGTGTGCTGGATGCCCTGGAGCGAATCGGCCATGTGCCGCTGCCACCTTATATAGACCGGCCCGACGAGGCCGCCGACCTGGAACGCTACCAGACGGTTTATGCCCGGGAACCGGGCGCCGTGGCGGCGCCCACCGCCGGCCTGCATTTCGATCAGCCCTTCCTGGAGCAGCTCCGTGGCCAGGGGGTGGACACCGGCTTCGCCACCCTGCACGTGGGCGCCGGCACCTTCCAGCCGGTGCGCGTGGACCGGGTGGAAGACCACCATATGCACAGCGAGCGTTTCCGTATTCCCGAAGCGCTGGTGGAGCAGGTGGCGGCGGCCCGGGCCCGGGGTGGCCGGGTGGTGGCGGTGGGCACCACCGCCCTGCGTGCCCTGGAGGCGGCCTCGGCGGACGGCGCCCTGCGCGCCGGCGAGGCGGAAACCGACATCTTTATCTATCCCGGCTACCGGTTCCGGCAGGTGGACGCCCTGGTCACCAATTTTCACCTGCCCCGGTCCACGCTGCTGATGCTGATCAGCGCCTTCGCCGGCCGCGAGCCGGTGCTGGCGGCCTACCGGGAGGCGGTGCGCGAGCAATACCGGTTCTTCAGCTATGGGGATGCCATGTTCATCGAACGCGCCGGCCACGGCGAAGAGGAAGCCTGATGTCACGAATGACCTTCGATCTGTTGGGCAACGACGGCCGCGCCCGGCGCGGCCGCCTGACCTTTCCGCGCGGCACCGTGGAAACGCCGGCGTTCATGCCGGTGGGCACCTACGGCACGGTGAAGGCCATGCTGCCCCGGGATCTGGCCGATATTGGCGCGGAAATCTGCCTGGGCAACACCTTCCACCTGATGCTGCGGCCGGGTACCGAGGTGATCGGCGCCCACGGTGGCCTGCACGGCTTCATGCGCTGGGACAAGCCGATTCTCACCGACTCCGGTGGCTTCCAGGTGTTCAGCCTGGGCGAATTGCGCAAGATCAGCGAACAGGGTGTGGTGTTCCGCAGCCCGATCAACGGTGACCGCATCGAGCTGGGTCCGGAAATCGCCATGCGCGTGCAGCGGGATCTGGGCAGCGATATCTGCATGATCTTCGACGAATGCACCCCCTTCCCGGCCACCGAAAAGGAAGCGGCGGACTCCATGCGGCTGTCCCTGCGCTGGGCGGAGCGGTCCAAACGGGCCCATTTCGATGATCTCGGGAACGATGCGGCCTGTTTCGGCATCGTACAGGGGGGCATGTACGACGACCTGCGCCGGGAATCGCTGGCCGGACTCACCGATATCGGCTTCGACGGCTACGCCATCGGCGGGCTCAGTGTCGGTGAACCGCCGGAAGAAATGCTGCGTACCCTGGGCGAACTAACGCCGCACATGCCCGGTGAACGGCCGCGATACCTGATGGGGGTGGGGCGGCCGGAGGACATTGTCGAGGCGGTGCGCCGTGGCGTGGACATGTTTGACTGCGTGATGCCGACGCGCAACGCGCGCAATGGTCATCTGTTCACCGCCGAGGGCGTGATCAAGATTCGCAACGCCCGGCACCGTCACGATCTGGGGCCCCTCGAGCAAGACTGCGACTGTTATACCTGCCAGAACTTCTCGCGCAGCTATCTGCATCACCTGGATCGCTGCAACGAGATGCTCGGCGCGCAGCTCAATACAATCCACAATCTGCGCTACTATCAGCGCCTGATGGCTGGATTGCGGGGGGCAATCGAAGCGGGTACATTGAGCGCCTTTATAAGTGACTTCTACGCGGCCCTGGGCCGTCCCGTACCCGCGCTTTAACGACGATAACGTGGAGTAACGTAAATGAATTGGTTGATTTCTCCCGCCCACGCTCAGGCTGGCGGCGCCGCACCCGGCGGCGGTGGCATTGAGCTGATCATGCTGGTGGTAATGGTGGTGGTGTTCTACTTCTTCCTGATCCGCCCCCAGCAAAAGCGCGCCAAAGAGCACAAGAATCTGGTGCAGAGCCTGAATAAAGGCGACGAAGTGATGACCAGTGGCGGCATCCTCGGCCGCGTCACCAAGGTCACCGATGACTTCGTGGTGCTCGAGATCGCCAACAATCTGGAAATCAAGCTGCAAAAACAGAGTGTCCAGGCCACGCTGCCCAAGGGCACCATCAAATCAATTTGAAGTAACGCCTTATGACCCGCTATCCGCGTTGGAAGTTTTTTCTGTTGTTGGCCGTGCTTTTGGGGTGCGGCCTGTACGCCCTGCCGAACATCTTTCCGGATGTGCCCGCCGTCCAGATCAGCGCCAATGCCGCCGGTGAGGAAGTGCCCGCGTCGGTACGCCGTCAGGTGGCCGAGACCCTGGACCAGGCCGGCATGGAACATGGCCCGGGCGAGACCGTTAACACTTCCTGGCTGGTAAGGCTGGACAGCACCAACGACCAGCTGCGGGCACGGCAACTGATCAGTGACCGCCTCGGCGACGACTATGTGGTGGCCCTCAACCTGGCCCCCACCACGCCGCAGTGGTTGCGCGCGGTGGGCGCGTCGCCCATGAACCTGGGTCTCGACCTGCGCGGCGGGGTGCATTTCCTGCTGCAGGTGGACATGGAAACGGTGATCGGGCAGCGCATGGAAGCCTGGTCCGGCCAGGCCAAGATGGCGCTGCGCGACGAGGGCATCCGCTACCGCGATGTGGCCATCGACGGCCGCAAGCTGGTGGCCACCTTCGATGACCAGGTGGCCGCCGACGCGGCCCGGGCGCCGCTGCGCAAGGCGCTGCCGGAGTTCACCCTGAACCAGGCCGAGGAAACCCCTCGCCTGACGCTGACCCTGAACGCCTCGACCCTGGAAGAACTGCAGGACTACGCGGTGGAGCAGAACCGCACCGCCCTCAACAACCGGGTCAACGAGCTGGGCGTGGCCGAGGCGGTGGTGCAGCGCCAGGGCGCCGACCGCATCGTGGTGCAGTTGCCGGGCGTGCAGGACGCCTCCCAGGCGCGGCGTATTCTGGGCCGCACCGCCACCCTGGAATTCCGTCTGGTGGCGGATCAGTATTCCGCCCAGCGGGCCGCCACCGGCATCGCCCCCCCGGGCACCGAGATTTTCCCGTTCCGTGATCAGAACAACCGGCCGGTGATTCTGGAGAAATCCAAGATCGCCACCGGCGATCAGGTCACCAACGCGCAGATGGGCTTCGATCAGCAGAGCGGCACGCCCCAGGTCAACGTGGAGCTGGACTCCACCGGTGCCCGCAGCATGCAGCGGGTGACCTCCAAGAACGTGGGCAACCCGATGGCGGTGCTGTTCATCGAAACCAAGACGGACATGAAGACCGTCGAGGACGAGAACGGCGAGCGCCGCCAGGTGCCGGAAAGCACCACCGACCGCTATGTGATCAACGTGGCCACCATCCAGGATACCCTGGGCAGCCGCTTCCGCATCACCGGCCTGGACAGCCCGGCGGAGGCTTCCGAGCTGGCGCTGTTGCTGCGCGCCGGTTCGCTGGCGGCGCCGGTGACCATCGTCGAGGAACGCACCATCGGCCCGAGCCTGGGCCGCGAGAACATCGAAGCGGGCCTCAAGTCCATGGTGCTGGGCATGGCCCTGGTGCTGGTGTTCATGCTGCTGTGGTACAAGGTTTTTGGCATCTTCGCCAATATCGCCCTGCTCGGTAACCTGGTGATCATCGTCGGTGTTATGTCACTGATCCCGGGCGCTACCCTGACCCTGCCGGGCATCGCCGGTATCGTGCTGACGGTGGGTATGGCGGTGGACGCCAACGTGCTGATCTACGAACGCATCCGCGAGGAACTGCGCAACGGGCGCCGTCCCCGTGAGGCCATCGATGAAGGCTACAACCGCGCCTTCACCACCATTCTGGACGCCAACATCACCACCATGATCGTTGCCGTGATCCTGTTCTCCGCCGGTACCGGCTCGGTGCAGGGCTTCGCCGTGACACTGTTCATCGGCATTCTCTCGTCCATGTTCACGGCCATCATCGGCACCCGTGCGCTGGTGGAAATGACCTATGGTCGCGGCGCTCGCGCGCCGTCCAAACTGAGCATCTGAGGTGGTTATGTCCGGGAGCAAGAAAATGATCAACTTCATGGGGGCGCGCAAGGTACTCGGCATCATGTCGATCTGCCTGGTGATCGGCTCCATCATCCTGCTCGCCACCCGGGGCCTGAATCTGGGCCTGGATTTCACCGGCGGCACCAACGTGGTGGTGGAAAGCAGCACCGACATCGACATCGCCAAGGCCCGCCAGACCCTGGAGCAGGCCGGTTTCGAGGACGCGGTGGTGCAGCAATACGGCTCGTCGCGGGATCTCAGCATCCGCGTGCCGCCCCAGGAGGGCATCGAGGCGGATCAGGTCGGGCAACGGGTGTTCCAGACCCTGGAAGGCAAGGTCGGGGAGCTGCAGCTCAAGCAGGTGGAATTCGTCGGCCCCCAGGTGGGTGATGAACTGCGTGACCAGTCCGGCCTGGCGCTGCTGATGGCCCTGGGGCTGATGCTGGTGTACGTGTGGTTCCGCTTCACCAACAAATTCGGTATCGCCACGGTGGCGGCGCTGCTCCACGACGTGATCATCGTGCTGGGGCTGTTCTCGCTGCTGCGCTGGCCGTTCGACCTGACGGTGCTGGCGGCGGTGCTGGCGCTGATCGGTTACTCGCTGAACGATTCCATCGTGGTCGCCGACCGCATCCGCGAGAACTTCCGCAACACCCGGGAAACCGATCCCCATGTGATCGTCAACGGCGCCATCAACGAGACGCTGACCCGTACCATCAACACTTCATTCACCACCATGCTGGTGCTGGTGGCGCTGTTCTTCTTCGGCGGCGAGGTGATGCGGGCCTTCTCCGAGGCGCTGCTGGTGGGTATTTTCGTGGGTACCTATTCGTCCATCTATGTGGTCGCCAACCTGCTGTTCACCCTGGGCGTTTCCAAGGAAGATTTCCTGATCCCCGAGAAGGAAGAAATCGACGAGATGCCCTGAGGGCGGGCCCCGCCCACTCTGTCGTAGGAGCGGCTTCAGCCGCGATCACCGTCTGACCCGATCGCGGCTGAAGCGGAATGCCTCCCAGCCGCTCCTACGGCGGTCTCCTTTCCTTTCCTACCAGTCCTGCTTTTCCATCCACGGAATGATGCGCTCGAACGCCGCCTCGATCTGATCCAGGGAGGTGGAATAGCTGATGCGCAGCGCGTTGGCGCAGCTGTCGCCGAAGGTCTCCCCGGCCACCGTGCACACCCCGGTTTCTCGCAGCAGTTTCAGCGCCACATTGCCGCCGTTGACCCCTTCGGGCAGCGACGGGAACAGGTAGAAGGCGCCGTCCGGCCGGTAGCCGGTCAGGTGCGGGGTCTGTTCCACCAGGTCCACCAGCCGGTCCCGGCGACGCTGATACTCGGTGAGCATATCGTCGATAAAGGTGCGGTCGCCGCGCAGGGCGGCCACCCCGGCCCATTGGCAGGGCGTGTTCGCCACCGTGGTGGTGAACATATGGTAGCGGCGCAGTTTCTTGATCGCCCCCTGGCTGGCCATCAGCCAGCCAATGCGCATGCCCGCCATGCTGAAGGTCTTGGAAAAGCTGGAGACCACCATGACGTGGTCCAGGTCCGAGCAGCATGACAGCACGCTGGGGTATTCCCGGCCGTCATAGAGCAGATGGTCATAGACCTCGTCGCTGATCACATAGACCCCCCGGTAGGCCGCCTCCTGGACAATCGCCTCCACGGTTTCCCGGGGATAGACGGTGCCGGTGGGGTTACTGGGTGAGTTCAGCACGATGGCGTAGGTATTGGCGCCGATGGCGTCGATCACTTCCTGGGGATCGAGCTGGTGCTGGTTCTCGGCGCGGGTGGGGATGGTCTTGACCACGCCGCCGTTCATGCGGATCAGCGGCGCGTACAGCATGAACGACGGCTCCGGCACGATGAACTCGCGGCCCGGCGCCGAGGTGGCGGTGAGCGCCAGATAGATGGCCTCGGTGGCGCCGGTGGTGATCATGATGTTTTCCGGCACCAGGGTGCGGTTATAGCGCTCCCCGTAGTACTCGGCCAGGGCCTCCAGCAGTTCCGGCAGGCCGGCGTCCATGGTGTAGCCAGTCTGGCCCGCCTGCAGGGCGTCCACCGTGGCCTGCACCACATGTTCCGGCGGCTTCAGGTCCGGCTGGCCGATGGACAGATGGATCACATCGTCCATGGTCGCCGCCAGGTTGACCATGCGACGGATGCCCGGCACCGGAATGGTGAGCAGCGCCGGGTTCCAGATCGGGTCCTCGGTTTCGTAGAAGTCGGTGTCCAGATTGATGTTGCTCATGGTCACGCCTCCCGGCCGGCGGTGGCCAACGGTGGGCGGCCGGTAAACGGCCGGGTTTGTTCGAACTGATGGCCGGCCTTGAGCACCAGCTCGTCCTGGAAGCGCCGGCCGACGATCTGCAGGCCCATGGGCAGGCCGTCGGAGGCCAGCCCCAGGGGCAGCGACAGGGCCGGCTGGCCGGTCAGGTTGAACGGGTAGGTGAAGGGCGTCCAGGTGGGCCAGCGGGTGTTGGGCCAGTCCCGGGGCACCTCCCGGTTGGTGTCGAAGGCGGTGATCGGCAAGGTGGGGGTGAGCAGCAGGTCGTACTTCTGATGGAACACCGCCATCCGCTCCGACAGCGCCATGCGCTCATTGACCGCCGCCAGATAATCCAGCATCGACAGCTTCTCGGCCTTTTCCACCACCTGCACCAGCCCCGGGTCCATCTGTGCCCGGCTGCGTGGTCCCAGGTCCCGGCAGGCATTGGCGGCGCCGCCATAGAACAGATGGCCGAAGGCGGCCAGGGGATTGCTGAAGCCCGGGTCCACTTCCACCACGGTGGCGCCCAGGTCGCGGAACACCGCCATGGCGTCGGCGGTGGCCCGCTCGATCTCCGGGTCCACGTCCACATAGCCCAGGTTGTTGCTGTAGGCGATGCGCAGGCCCTTCAGGTCACCGGGCAGGGCGGCCAGATAATCCACCTGGCGGCGCGGCGCCGCCTGGGAATCACGGCTGTCCGCCTCGGTGAGCACCTGCATCATCAGGGCGCAGTCCTCGACCGTGCGGGTCATGGGCCCGGCGTGGGCCAGGGTGCCGAAGGGGCTGGCCGGCCAGTGCGGCACTTCGCCGAAGGTGGGCTTGTGGCCGACGATGCCGCAGAAGGCGGCGGGAATGCGGATCGAACCGCCGGCGTCGGTGCCCAGGGCCAGCGGCGCCATGCCCGCCGACACCGCCGCCGCCGAGCCGCCGCTGGAACCGCCGGCGGTTTTCTCCGGGTTCCAGGGGTTGTTGGTGGGTCCGCACATAGGACTGTCGGTGATGCCCTTCCAGCCGAACTCCGGCGTGGTGGTCTTGCCCAGGGGCACATAGCCGTGGCGCTCCAGCGCCGCCACCGCCGGCGAGCGCTTGTTCAAGGTGCTTTGCGGGTCGATGGTGCGCGAGCCCTTGACGGTGGGCCACATGGGGGTGAGGAACACGTCCTTTACCGCCACCGGGATGCCGTCCAGCAGGCCCAGGGGTTCACCCTTGCGGTAGCGCGCTTCGGCGGCGCCGGCCTCGGCCAGGGTGGTTTCCCGGTCGATCAGGCACCAGGCATTGATGCTGTGATCGTTATGCTGCACATGGTCAAGCAGGCCGGCGGCCACCTCCACCGGCGACAGTTCGCCGCTTTCGAAGGCGCGTTTCAGCGCCGTGGCGGTGAGTGCCCTGATATCTTCGGCCATGGCTTTTCTCCTCCTTCAACGGCGTCCATATCCGCGCGCCGTGTCCACCGGGTTAGCCAGCGGCTCGCCGAGCCGCCAGCGGTTGAAGTTGTCCACGAACTGCTCACCCAGGGCCCGGCGCCAACCGATAAAGTCGCCGGCCATATGAGCGGAAAGCATCACATTGTCGAAGCCCCACAGCGGGTGGTCCGCCGGCAGGGGTTCCTGTTCGAATACGTCCAGGGCGGCGCCGGCCAGGTGGCCGTCCAGGGCATCCATCAGCGCCTTGGTGCGGACGATGGCGCCGCGCCCCACGTTGATGAACACCGCGCCGGGCTTCATGCGCAGAAAGTGGTCGTGGTCGAACAGCCCTTCGGTGTCCGGAGTCAGTGGCGCGGTGACGATCACGTAGTCGGCGTCACCGAGCAGCGCCGGCAGCTCCTCCTGGCCGTACACCCGCGAAAATGCCGGGTCGTCGTCCCGGGGCCGGCGGGCGGTGCCGATCAGGTCCATGCCCACGGCGCCCAGCACCGTGGCCACTTCCCGGCCAATGGAACCGGCCCCCACCACCAGGGCGCGGGCGCCCCGGATCAGGGCGGTTTCCCGGTGGTCCCAGCGGCGCTGGCGCTGCCGGGAAAGGTTGGTGAGAGTGTCCTTGGCAAACAGCAGCACCGCGCCCAGCACGTACTCGGCGATGCCCCGGTCGAAAATGCCGGCGGCGTTGGTCACCGGAAAGTCGCCGTCGCGGATCGGCGCGATCATCAGCGCGTCCACGCCGGCGCTGGTGGCGTGCACCCAGCGGATCGGGCAGGGATCGGGCCAGGCCGCTTCCAGCGCCTCCACCCGGAAGTCGGTGACCACCAGCACATCGGTGTCGGCGAGCGCCTCGGCGAGGCCGTCGTCGCCCTGCAACTGGCGCACCCGGGCCTGGCCTTCCAGGGCCTTGAGGCCCGGCAGCGGCGGTTCGTCAGGCGCCAGCAGCACGGTCACCCGGGTGTCACTCATGCGGTGTCCTCCAGGGCGTCGCGGAACAGGTCCACGGCGCGGTCGATTTCCTCACGGCTGACGGTGAGCGGCGGCAGCCAGCGCACGATCTGGCCGTGGGTGCCGCAGCGCAGCAGCAGCAGGCCGTTGCGTTCGGCGGCCTTGAGCAGGGCGGCGGCGCGCTCGCCGTCCGGCTGGCGCGGGCCCTGGCCGATTTCCATGCCACGCATCAGGCCCATGCCGCGTACCTCGTCGACGCAGTCGTACTCGGTTTTCAGACCGTCCAGCCGTTGCGCCAGGTGGTCGCCATGCTCGGCGGCCCGGGCCACCAGGTCTTCCTGCTCGATCACATCCAGGGTCGCCAGGGCGGCGGCGCAGGCCACCGCGTTGGCGCCGTAGGTGCCGCCCTGGGAGCCGGGCCAGCCTTCCGCCATCAGGGCGCGGCTGCCGGCCACCGCCGACAGCGGGTAGCCGCTGGCCAGGCCCTTGGCGGTGACCAGCAGATCCGGCTGCACGTCGAAGTGCTGATGGCTCCAGAAGCGGCCGGTGCGGCCGTAGCCGGCCTGGATTTCATCGGCGATCAGCAGAATGCCGTGGCGGTCGCAGCGCTCACGCAGGCCTTGCATGAACCGTGCCCCCGCCGGGTAGTAGCCGTATTCGCCCTGCACCGGTTCGATGATCATGGCGGCCACTTCCGTCGGCAGCGTCTGGGTCAGGAACAGGTGGTCCAGCTCGCGCAGACAGAAATCGACGGTTTCCTCCTCGCTCCAGCCGTAGCGGTAGCTGTGCGGGAACGGGCTGAAGCAGACCCCGGCCATCAGCGGATGCCAGCCGCTGCGCACCTTGGTGGTGGAGGTGGTCATCGAGGCCGCCGCCAGGGTGCGGCCGTGGAAGCCGCCGGTGAAGGCGATGATGTTGGGGCGGCCGGTGGCCTGGCGGGCCAGCCGCAGGGCGGTTTCCACCGCCTCGCTGCCGGAATTGGCGAACGCCACCGCGTCCAGCGAGCGCGGCAGGTGCTCGTAGAGGCGGTCGGTGAGCCGCAGCATATTGGGGTGGGTCACGGTGGTGTACTGGGCGTGTACCAGGGTGGCGACCTGCCGTTGCGCCGCTTCCACCACCTTGGGGTGGCAATGGCCGGTGGCGGTGACACCGATACCGGAGGTGAAGTCCAGCCAGCGACGACCTTCACCGTCGTAGAGCCAGCTTCCTTCGCCGCGTTCCGCGCAAATCCCGCTGGATTGCACCAGCAATGGAGACAGGTGATTCATGGCTTGCTCCTCCCACGTCATGAACCCGGGCGGGGAGGCCGGCCTTGCGTAAAGACCGGATTTACAGGTTCCCGCCCAGGGCGCCTTGAATCCGCACACCGACCGCATCGGTGCCGCTTGCCGGATGTTCTCCGGCCAGGTCTGCTGTCAGCGTCTCATGCAAATGACGCGCCGCGCCATAGAAAATCGCGTTTTTTTCACCCAGCCAGTGCAGCAGCAGGGCCAGGCTGAACAGGGTGGCGCGGGGGTCCGCCACGCCCTGGCCGGCGATGTCCGGCGCCGAGCCGTGGGTGGGCTCGAACAGGGCGGGCTGGTCCGGATCGGAAGGATCGAGGTTGGCGGAGGGCGCCACGCCCAGGCCGCCGGCCAGCACCGCCGCCAGGTCGGTGAGGATATCGCCGTGCAGGTTGCTGGCCACCACCACGTCGAAGCGCCAGGGGGCCTGCACGAATTTCATGGCGGCGGCGTCCACCAGTTCATGGTGGGTGGCGATGTCCGGGTAGTCCGCCGCCACCTCCTCGAACACCCGGTCGTAGAGATCGCCCCAGAAGGCCTGGGCATTGCGCTTGGTGATCAGGCACACCTGGGCCTGGCGGGTGTCGCCATCGGGCAGGGTGAAGGTGCGCGGGCGTTGTGTTTGTTGCCGTTCGTCCCGGCGCGCCCGGGCGCGCTCGAAGGCATGGCGGATCAGCCGCTCGGTGGCGGCGTAGGTGAACACTTCCAGTTGCGTGGCGATTTCGTCGCGGGTGCCGGCGCGCAGCCGGCCGCCCTGGCCGGCGTACTCGCCTTCGCTGTTTTCACGGATCACCAGCATGTCCAGGTCCCGGGCGCGGGGATCGGCCAGGTACTGGACGGTGCCGGGGTAGAAGCGGGCCGGTCGCTCGCAGGCCCACAGGTTCAGGCCCTTGCGCAGGGTCAGCAGCGGCGCCAGGGAGACGCCGTCCGGCAGCCGGTAGCGGCCCGGGTCGTTGAGGGGGCCGGGGTCGCCCAGGGCGCCCAGCAGCAGGGCGTCATAGGCGCGCAGGCGCTGCAGGGCGTCCTCGGGCATCATCTCACCATGGCGGCGATGCCAGTCGGTGGCCGGCCAGGGCAGAACGTCGTACTCCAGCGGCAGCCGGTGGCCGTGGATCAGTGTCTTCAACACCGCCTCGGCCACCGCCATCACCTCCGGGCCGATGCCGTCGCCGGGTAACAGCGCGATGCGGTGTTGAAGGGGCATGGTGATGTCCTCGTATCAGTGGCGGGAGGGGAGCTACAAGCTTCAAGCCGCAAGCTACAAGCGAAACACCTCCAGGATGGTTTGACGGGCTTTGGTGGGCCGTCACGCTGTCCTGGCTTGCAGCTTGCAGCTTGCAGCTTGCAGCTTGCAGCTTGCAGCTTGCAGCTTGCAGCTTGCAGCTTGCAGCTGGCTTACCCCATGCAGAGGTATTTCACCTCGCAGTATTCCTCGATGCCGTATTTGGAGCCCTCGCGGCCCAGGCCGGATTCCTTGACCCCGCCGAACGGCGCCGCCGCGTTGGAGATCAGGCCTTCGTTGATGCCCACCATGCCGGCTTCCAGGGCTTCCGCCACCCGCCATACGCGGTGGATGTTCTCGCTGTAGAAGTAGGAGGCCAGACCGAACGGGGTGTCGTTGGCCAGGCGGATGCCTTCCTGCTCGTCCTGGAAGCGGATCACCGCCGCCAGCGGGCCGAATGTTTCCTCCACGCAGAACTCCATGTCCTGGGTGGCGTCCACGATCAGGGTGGGCTGCACGAAGTTGCCGCCGCGCTCGTGGGCTTCGCCGCCAAGGATCACCTTGCCGCCTTTTTCGCGGGCATCCTTGATGTGCTCCAGCACCTTGTCCACGGCACCCTTGTTGATCAGCGGTGCCTGGGTGACGCCGTCCTCGAAACCGTCGCCCACCTTCAGTCTCTCGATGGCGGCCTTGAGTTTTTCCACGAAGGCATCGTGCACGCCGTCCTGCACCAGGAAGCGGTTCACGCACACGCAGGTCTGGCCGGTGTTGCGGAACTTGGAGGCGATGGCGCCTTCCACCGCCTTGTCCAGGTCGGCGTCATCGAACACCAGGAAGGGGGCGTTGCCGCCCAGTTCCAGCGACACCTTCTGAATGTGCTCGGCGCACTGGGACATCAGCTGGCTGCCCACCTCGGTGGAGCCGGTGAAGCTGACCTTGCGCACCACCGGCGAGCTGGTGATGGTGGAGGAGATGGCGGCGGCGGACCCGGTGATCACATTGATCACGCCGGCGGGAATGCCGGCGCGGGTGGCCAGCTCGCCCAGGGCCAGGGCCGAGTAGGGGGTGGCGCTGGCCGGCTTGACCACCATGGTGCAGCCGGCGGCCAGGGCGGCGCCGGCCTTGCGGGTGATCATCGATGCGGGGAAGTTCCACGGGGTGATGGCGGCGGTGACGCCCACCGGCTGCTTGATCACCACGATGTGCTGGCCCGGCTTGGCGGCGGGGATGGTGTCGCCGTAAACGCGGCGGGCTTCTTCCGCGAACCACTTCAGGAAGGACGCGGCGTAGGCGATCTCGCCCTTGGATTCCGCCAGCGGTTTGCCCTGCTCCAGGGTCATGATGGCGCCCAGGTCGTCCTGGTGCTCCATCATCAGTTCATACCAGCGGTACAGCAGCTGGGCGCGCTCGTCGGCGGTCTTGTCGCGCCACGCCGGGAACGCCCGGTCGGCGGCGGCGATGGCCTGCAGGGTGTCCGCTTCCCGCATGCGCGGTACCTGGCCGATGATGTCGCCGGTGGAGGGGTTGTCCACGTCAATGGTGGCGCCGTCCTCGGCATCACACCACTGGCCATTGATGTAGCACTGCTGGCGGAACAGGTCTTTGTCTTTCAGTTGAAACTGACTCATCGGGCTCTCCTGAAGAAGCATCTTCGTGCAAACTTAATGGGTTTAACGCTAGCAGAGCTTGGCGGTGAGTCCTATCCCTTGAAGCAGGCTTTTACGTCTCTAAACGGCGTAGGAGCGGCTTTAGCCGCGATAGCTTCCCGTGATTGGACGGCGCTATCGCGGCTAAAGCCGCTCCTACGAGGAGGCAGGTCGGGGGGCGAGCGCGGCTCAGCCGCGCTTGAGGCTGTCGGTAAGGTGGGGCTTGATCTTCTGCAGCAGGCCCTTGAACACCTTGGGGGTGCCGGCGACCAGGTTGCCGCGGCTCAGGTGGTTGTGGCCACCGACCAGGTCGCCGACCAGACCGCCGGCTTCGGTGATCAGCAGGGTGCCGGCGGCCATGTCCCATTCCTGCAGGCCCAGTTCGAAGAAGCCGTCGGTGCGGCCGGCGGCCAGCCAGGCCAGGTCCAGGGCGGCGGCGCCGGGGCGGCGCAGGCCGGCGGCGTCCTCGGCGATGGCGCGGAACATGCCCATATAGGCATCCAGATAGGCCAGCTGATCCGGGCGGAACGGGAAGCCGGTGCCGATCAGGGCGCCTTCCAGGCTGGCACGGGCGGTGACCCGCAGGCGGCGGCCGTTGAGCGCCGCGCCACGGCCCCGGCTGGCGGTGAATTCCTCTTCGCGCAGCGGGTCGTAGACCACCGCGTGCTCCACCCGGCCCTTGATTTTCAGGGCGATGGACACCGCGTACTGGGGAAAACCATGGATGAAGTTGGTGGTGCCGTCGAGCGGGTCGATCACCCACAGGTAATCGGCGCCATCACCACGGCCGGGCTGTTCGCCGCCTTCCTCGGCCAGGATGCCGTGGTCCGGGTAGGCCTTGCGGATCACCTCGATGATGCGTGCCTCGGCGGCTTTGTCCACCTGGGTGACGAAGTCGTTGGCGCCCTTGCGATCCACCTTGAGCGGGTCGCTGTTCTCCGCGGCGCGGCGGATCAGGGTGCCCGCCTGGCGGGCGGCTCGCAGGGCAATATTCACTTGCGGCGCGTGCATGCAATCATCCTATCGGTTTGAAAGAGCGGGCTCCACGGAGGGGTGGGGCCGGATGGGAGGCGGATTGTAACAGAGCGGAAGGAAGGAGGGCAGGCCGTTATCTGCTAGAATCCCGCCCCCACTATCGATGCGGACAACCGACATGCTCGACAAGGTGCGGATGGTGATGGTGGAAACCACCCATCCGGGAAACATCGGCGCCGCCGCCCGGGCCATGAAGACCATGGGCCTGGGTGATTTGCGCCTGGTGGCGCCGAAGATTCATCCCAGTGCCGAGGCCACCGCCCGGGCCTCCGGCGCCGGTGATGTGCTGGCCGCGGCGCAGGTGTGCGCCACCCTGGACGAGGCCCTGGAAGGCGCCACCCTGGTGATCGGCACCAGTGCCCGGCAGCGGCGCATTCCCTGGCCCTGCCTGACGCCGCGCCAGCTCACCGCGCAATTGTCCCGGGAACCGGAGGACACCCGCATCGCGGTGCTGTTCGGCCGAGAGGACCGGGGGCTCACCAACGACGAGCTGCACCGCTGCAATTTGCACGTGTCCGTGCCCACCAACCCGGACTATGGCGTGCTCAATGTGGCGTCGGCCATGCAGCTGATCGCCTATGAACTGCGCCTGGCGCTGGTGGGCGAGGAGGCGGACCTGCCGGAGGCGCGCTCGCGCCGGTCGCAGATGCCGCTGCCGGAGATGTTCTGGGACGAGCCGGCGGCCAGCAACCAGGCGGTGCAGCAGTTCCTGGATCACTTGCAGCGGGTCATGGAAGGCAGCGGGTTCCTGGACCCGGAGCAGCCCGGCCAGGTAATGACGCGCATGCGGCGATTGTTCCTGCGCGCCCGCCCGGACAAAATGGAGATCAGTATTCTGCGTGGCACCCTGGTGGCTTTGGAGAAGCGCCTGCGGGGCCCGGATTCGAGGTAATTATGCTAAAGCAGATCAAAGAGGACGTGGCGTCCGTTTTTCACCGCGACCCGGCGGCGCGTAACACCCTGGAAGTGCTGCTCAACTACCCGGGGCTGCACGCGGTGCTGTTCCACCGCCTGGCCCACTGGCTGTGGCAACGGAACATCAAGCAGCTGGCGCGGCTGATCTCCACCTTCAGCCGCTGGCTCACCGGCATCGAGATCCACCCGGGTGCGCGCATCGGCCGGCGCTTCTTCATCGACCACGGCATGGGCGTGGTGATCGGCGAGACCGCCGAGATCGGCGACGATGTGACCCTCTATCACGGCGTCACCCTGGGCGGCACCAGCTGGAACAAGGGCAAGCGCCACCCGACCCTGGAAGACGGCGTGGTGGTGGGCGCCGGCGCCAAGGTGCTGGGCCCGTTCACGGTGCACAAGAACGCCAAGATCGGCTCCAACTCGGTGGTCACCAAGGAGGTGCCGGAGGGCGCCACCGTGGTCGGCATCCCCGGCCGGGTAATCGGCCAGCCGGCCACCGAGCAGGAAAAGAACCGCAAGGAAATGGCGGACAAAATCGGCTTCCAGGCCTACGGCGTCAGCAACGACATGCCCGACCCGGTGGCCGAGGCCATCGGCGCGCTGCTGGACCACCTGCACGCGGTGGACGGCAAGCTGGACCGGGTGTGCGACAACCTGCGCCGCCAGGGCATCCAGGGCTGCGACGAAAAGCTGCCGGAGCTGAGAAGCGAGGATTTCGAGTCGGTGAAGGCCCGCGGCGGCAACGACTGACCCGCCCAGACACACTGTAGGAGCGCCTTTGTAAGAGCGCCTTTGTAGGAGCGACTTCAGTCGCGATCATCACGCGATCATCAACACACGGCCCCGCGACCAGGGCCGTCGATGATCGCGACTGAAGTCGCTCCTGCATATACCGCTCGCCGGCGGACGCGGGCTCGATGGAGGCCACCAATGATACAAACCCTCACGCGCCTGTTCCCGCTTTGGGCGCTGCTGTTCTCCGCCTTCGCGTTCGCCTTTCCCGATGGCCTGGCCACCCTGTCCTGGGCCATCGTGCCGCTGCTGATGTTGATCATGTTCGGCATGGGCATGACCCTGACCTGGGCGGATTTCGCCGATGTGGGCAAGCGCCCGGCGGTGATCGGCGCCGGGGTGGCGTTGCAGTTCCTGATCATGCCCCTGGTGGGGTTGCTGGTGGGGGCGTTGCTGCGCCTGCCGCCGGAGTGGGTGTTGGGGCTGGTGCTGGTGGGCGCCTGCCCGGGCGGCACCGCCTCCAATGTGATTTGTTATCTGGCGCGGGCGGACGTGGCGCTTTCCATCGCCATGACCTCGGTGTCCACCCTGCTGGCGGTGGTGGCCACGCCGCTGCTGGTGTGGCTCTACCAGGGCCAGGCCATCGATGTGCCGGTGGCGTCCATGCTCGGTTCCCTGGTCAAGATCATCCTGCTGCCGGTGGCGGCGGGCACCTTTCTGAACAGCCTTTTCAGTGCCCGGCTGGGGCCGGTGCGCAATGTCTTCCCGCTGGTGTCGGTGGTGGCCATCGTGCTGGTGATCGGCGTGATCGTGGCGCTCAACCGGGAGCGCATCGCCACCGGTGGCCTGCTGGTGATGCTGGCGGTGGTGCTGCACAACCTGCTGGGGCTGGGCCTGGGCTATGGCGGTGCCCGGCTGTTGCGGTTGGATGTGGCGCGGGCGCGTACCCTGGCCATCGAGGTGGGGATGCAGAATTCCGGGTTGGCGGTGGCGCTGGCGGTGAAGCATTTCTCCGCCGGCGCCGCCTTGCCCGGGGCCCTGTTCAGTGTGTGGCACAACCTGTCCGGCTCATTGCTGGCCTGGTACTGGCGGCGCCGTAACCCCGGGGATGAACCCCGGGGCTGAGCCTCAGGCCTGCAGGACCTTGAGCCGTTCCGGCAGGGTCGGGTCGAACTGTTCCAGGGCGCCCGGTTCCACGTAGCGGGTCCAGTTGTCGAATTCCTCCCGGCCGGCCAGGAAGCCTTCGAAGATGGCATGGTCGGTCTTGCGCGGCGCCTGGCAGTCGCCCACCCGGTGCACCTTGGGGTGACGCGCCGCCAGGTCCAGGTAGAGCGCCTCCAGGGGCAGATGGCGCACCGCCAGAACCACGGTATCCACGTCGTCCAGGGTGTGGGTTTCGCCGGTGTAGAGCTGGTACAGATCCACCTTGCCGTTCTCGAAGCTGCTCACCCAGCTGTTCAGGGTGGCCTGGAACCGGTCGCCGGGCAGCTTGCCGTACACCACCGGTTGATCCAGGGTCTGGGCCAGCTTATGGAACAGGGCGTTCCAGCGGGTCACCAGGTGCACGTGATGACCCCGCTCCACCAGATACTCGGTGATGCCCGCGGAATATCGGTTGCCTTCCTCGTCCAGCACCAGCACCCGTTTGCCCACCTCGGCGCCTTCCAGCACGTCCACGGTGGTCAGCACATGGGGCGCGTCGATGCCGGGAATCTTCGGCACCAGCGGGTTGATATCGGAGTAGCCGCTGCGGTCCGGGGTGGAGCCGGTGGCCACGATCACGCCGTCCGGTTGCAGGGCCAGCACGCCGTCCACGTCCGCCTCGGTATTCAGGCGCACGTCCACGCCCAGTTTCTCCAACTGGCTGCCCAGGTCCTTGGTGATCCAGGCGAAGCTGTCCCGGCGCGGCAGCTTGACCATCTGGTTCACCTGGCCGCCCAGCCGGTCCTCTTTCTCCAGCAGTGTCACCCGGTGACCACGGCGGGCCAGGCCTTCCGCCGCCTTCATGCCGCCGGGGCCGCCGCCCACCACCACCCAGTGGCCGGGCGTGGCCGCCGGGACCTCGGTGTGCGGGGCGAAGCGTTCCTCGCGGCCGGTGGCCGGGTTCACCTGGCAGGTCATGGAGGTGCCGTAGAACAACCGCGCCACGCAGCCCTGGTTGCAGCGCAGGCAGTGGTAGATGTCGTTCTCGCGGCCCTCGCGGGTCTTGTTGGCGAAATCCGGATCGGCGATCTGTGCCCGGGTCATGGCCACCATGTCGGCGCCGTCCCGGGCCAGGATCGCTTCCGCCTCGGCGGCGGTGGTGATGCCGGACACCGCGAACACCGGCAGGTCCACCGCCTGCTTGAGGCGCGCCGCCGGGTCGGCCAGCCAGCCGTTGGGTACGTCGGCCGGCGGCATGATGTAGCTGGCGGACTGGTACACGCCGGCAGTGGTCATGATGTAGTCGATGCAGCCGGTGGCTTCCACGGTGCGCGCCACCTTGATCCAGTCGTCCACTTGCAGGCC
Source organism: Alloalcanivorax gelatiniphagus (assembly GCF_005938655.1). Lineage (GTDB taxonomy): Bacteria > Pseudomonadota > Gammaproteobacteria > Pseudomonadales > Alcanivoracaceae > Alloalcanivorax > Alloalcanivorax gelatiniphagus. Next base: position 320,111 of record NZ_VCQT01000046.1, on the reverse strand, counting down.
GCCGGGCACCATCTCGTCCAGGGTCAGGCGCACGCCCACCACGAAATCCCGGCCCACCCGCTCGCGCACCGCGCGCACCACTTCCAGCGGAAAGCGCATGCGGTTTTCGAAGGCGCCGCCGTACTGGTCGGTGCGCTTGTTGAACAGCGGCGAGATGAATTGATGCAGCAGGTAGCTGTGCGCCAGATGCACTTCCACTCCGTCGAAGCCCGCCGCCTTGGCGTACTCGGCGGAGCGGGTCCAGCCTTCCACCACTTCGTCCATGTCCTGGCGCTCCATGGCCTTGGCCATTTCACCGAACACCGGCGACTTGATGTTGGACGACGACCACAGCACCCGGTAGTCGTCCATGGCGTGGGTTTCGCCCATCACGCCGAAGTGGTTGAGCTGGGCGAAGATGCGCGCGCCGTGGTCATGCACCGCCCGGGTCAGGGCCCGGTCCCGCTCCACCATTTCATCCCGGTAGCCGTAGGCGTAGCCCCGGCAGAAGGTGTTGGAGGTGGGGTGGATCAGGCGGTTGCCGGTGATCATCAGGCCGATGCCGCCGCGGGCGCGGGCGGCGTGGTACTCGATGTCCCGGTTGGTGGTGAGGCCGTCGCGGGTGTTGAACGCCATGGCGTGGGCGGACTGCATCAGCCGGTTACGAATCTCGATGTTGCCCACTCGCAGCGGGCGGAACAGATGCGGATAACGTTCCTGAGTCATGATGTGCTGTCTCCTATTGCGCCTGGGTGCCCAGCGTCTCGCGCCAGTCGTGGTCGAAGCTTTCCAGTTCGCCCTGCTCGATAAAGCGGTCCGGGTCGTTGAGCATCTCGCGGCCGGCCAGCATGCCTTCGTAGATCACGTCCTGGAGCGGGCGGGGCAGCAGTGCGTCGCCGATGCAATGCAGATTGCTCACCCGGTCCTGCAATGATTGATAAAGCGTGTTCTCGGCGGCGTGGCCGGCGGCGATCACGAAGGTGTCCGCTTCCAGCACCTGGCTGTTCTTGTCGGTGAACAGGTTGAACAGTTGCGCGCGCTGGCCGTCCACCGAACGCACCCAGCTGTTAATGGTGTATTCCAGCCCTTTCTCGAACACGTGCCGGTAGTTCACCGGCAGGTCCAGGGTCAGTGCCAGATTGGGAGAGAGGGCGTTGAAGCGGCTGACCAGATGCACCTCATGGCCCCGGTCGAGCAGGAACTCGGCGGTGCCCAGGGCGTAGCGGCCACCGTCCTCGTCGAACAGCACCACCCGCCGGCCCACCGCGTCCGGGTTTTCCAGCACTTCCACCACGCTCAGCACATTGTCCTGGTCCAGACCGGGCACCCGGTCCACCGCCGGCCGGGTGGAGGTGAAGCCGGTTTTCAGCGGCCGGGAGCCGGTGGCCACGATCACGCCGTCGGCGCCGAACGCCGCCACCTGGTCCGCGTCCAGGCGGGTGTTGAGCCGGATCTCCACGCCGGCCTTGCGCAGTTGGCGCTCCAGGTCCCGGGGCAGGAAGCCGAACTTCTCCCGGCGCGGCAGCCGCGCCGCCAGATTGAGCTGGCCGCCCAAGCGGTCGCCGGCTTCCACCAGGGTCACCCGGTGGCCGCGCTGGCGCAGCACCAGGGCCGCCTTCATGCCAGCAGGTCCGCCGCCGATCACCAGCCAGTGGGCCGGCGTGGTCGCCGCCATCAGGGTATGGGCGCCGAAGCGGCGCTCGCGGCCGGCGGCGGGATTGACCACGCAGGAAATGGCGTTGCCCACCATCAGCCGGGCGATGCAGGCCTGATTGCAGCGGATGCAGTGGTTGATCTCGTCTTCGCGGCCGTCGCGCAGCTTATTGGCGAATTCCGGATCGGCGATCTGGGTGCGGGTCATGGCCACCATGTCGGCGGCGCCGTTGGCCACCAGCTGGTCCGCTGCCTCCGGGTCGACGATATGACCGACGATAAACATGGGAATGTCCGCTTCCTCGCGGATCGCCTGGCGCATGCGCGCGCCGTCCTTCACCAGCCAGTTCTCCGGGTAGTCACCAGGCGGAATCTGGTCCGCGTGGGCGGCGTAGGTGCCGGCGGTGGCGCTTACATAGTCCACCAGACCGGTGCGCACCATCAGCCGGGTCATCTCGATGGCCTGGTCGGCGTGCATGCCGTCCACGGTGCATTCGTCCATGGACACGCGGATGCCGACCATGAAATCCGGGCCCACTTCGTCCCGTACCCGCTGCAGGGTTTCGATGGGAAAGCGCACGATGTTTTCCAGGCTGCCGCCATATTCGTCGGTGCGTTTGTTGTAGACGAACGACAGGAATTGCTGGTGCAGGTAGCCATGGGAGTAGTGCAGCTCCACGCCGTCGAAGCCGGCTTCCTTGGAATAGCGGGCGGTGAGCGCGAAGTTCTCCGACACCTCGTCCATCTCCGCCTTGGTCATTTCCTTGGCCCACTCGTTATAGGCCGGGGACTTCATGGTGGAGGGCGCCCACAGCACCCGGTAGTCATCCAGGGCGCCGCTGCGGCCCTGGGGGCCGAAGTGAATCAGCTGGGCGACGATGCGCCCGCCCTGGGCCTGCACCGCCTGGCACATCTCCCGGTCCCGCTCGATGATTTCCTCGCGGTTGCCCCGGGCCAGGGTGCGGCCCGGGCCGGTGGAATGGGGATGGGTGTGGCGGGCGCCGGTAACGATCAGGCCGATGCCGCCCTTGGCGCGCTCCGCCTGATAGTAAATGTCGCGGTCGTTGGTGAGGCCATTGCCGGCGTGGAAACCCTTGGCGTGGGCGGTTTGCATCAGCCGGTTGCGGACCGTGACGTTGCCGATTTTCAACGGACTCAACAGATGCGGGTAGCGGGCGCTGGCTAGGGAGTCGCTCATGATGTGTCTTTCCTTTTGTTGCTGTTATTGAATCGGCGCCGGATGAAAAGGGCGGCGGTGACAAGGGAAAGGGCAAGACACATGCCAGTTTGGCGATATTGAAATAACCGGATGAATCACAAGCCTTTTTCCAAAAAAGGCGGGGTCGGACCCGGGGCCCGGCGTCTTTCAGAGGGCATAGAGGCCTTTCAAATTGAACGTGCTGGCGGTGGCGTGGCCGCCGCGCCCCGGCGTTCAGGCGGCCGTCCGGGCGGCGGCGGTTTTTCTTTCAGGCTGAAAGGTGGTGATTTCCGAATGAAAGCGCCGGTTGTCCGGGGGCGCTTGGGGTGCGCCGCGCCGCCATTGTAAAAAAGACTTTAAAAACAGGCGTCTAATCAATCGGCGGTGGGTTTTGGAAAAGTTGGCACCGTGTTTGCGATAGGGAGGGCAGACCCTTCAACAAACACAACATGCTGACGACATATGACAAAACCATTAGAAGGCGTCCGGATTCTCGATCTGACGCACATGCTTTCCGGTCCCTACGCCGGCATGATTCTCGCCGACCTCGGCGCCGATTCCGTCAAGGTTGAGCCCCTTAAAGGCGAGGGCACCCGTAGCCTGCTTGCAAAAGACCCGAACAATTCCTACGGCGGTCAGGGCGCTTACTTTCTTACCCTGAACCGCAACAAGAAAAGCGTCTGTATCGACCTGAAAAGCGAGGCGGGTCTGCAGGTTTTCTATGACCTGGTGAAAGACGCGGACATTGTCCTCGACAACTTTTCCGCCGGCGTTCCCGCCAAACTGAAGATCGATTTCGACCATCTTTCCAAGATCAATCCTCGCATCATCACCTGCTCCGTGACCGGCTTTGGTCAGGCCGGGCCCAACTTCCAGCGGCCGGCGTTTGATCAGGTGGTGCAGGGCATCGGCGGTGGCATGTCGATCACCGGCCACGACCAGGACCATCCGGCCCGCGCCGGCATTCCCATCGGCGATCTGGGCGGCGGCATGTTCGCCGTCATGGGCGTGCTGTCCGCGCTGCACGCCCGGGAGAAACGGGGCTACGGCCAGCACGTGGATATCTCCATGCTGGATTGCCAGATCTCCATGCTCAACTACATGGCCACCATGTATTTCCTGAGCGGCGATGATCCCAAGCCGATCGGCAATTCCCACTTCGTGCATGTGCCCTACGACGCCTTCCCGACCAGCGATGGCTTCGTGATCATCGCGGTGATCTTCGACAGCTTCTGGGACAACCTGGTGGCGCTGCTCGACATCGCTGAACTGCGCGATGAAAAGTACAAAACCCAGCCCGGCCGCTTCGCCGACAAGGACAAGATCAACGGCATCCTCAAGGAACTGTTGGTCACCAACACCACCGCCCATTGGGTGGATCTGCTGTCCAGCGCGCGCATCCCCTGCGCGCCGGTGAACAAATTCTCCGAAGCGCTCAGTGATCCCCAGGTGCTGTTCCGCAACATGGTGGTGGACATTCCGCAGAGCGACGGCGGCGCGGTCAAGGCGCCGGGTAATCCGATCAAGCTGTCGGTGGATTCCGAGGAAGCCTTCACCACCCCGCCCGGTCTTGGCCAACACACCCGTGAGGTCCTGCGTGCGCTCGGTTACAGCGAGTCGCAAGTCGAGGAGCTCATGGCCCAGGGCGTGATCGGATAGGAGGGGACCATGGATATCCGCATCAATGAAGTGGGGCTGCGCGACGGCCTGCAAAGCCAGGGCAAGACCCTGACCGTGGACGAACGGTTGCAGCTGGCACAGGCACTGGCCGGTGCCGGCCTGCGCTTCATGGAAGCCGGCAGTTTCGTGTCGCCCAAGGCGGTGCCGCAAATGGCCGGCACCGAGGACCTGTTTCCCCGGCTGCCGTCGCCGGAACGCATTCAGTACGCCGCCCTGGTGCCCAACATGAAGGGCTATGAACGGGCGGTGGCCGCCGGCGCGCGCACCGTCAACGTGGTGCTCTCGGTCACCGAGACCATGAACCGCAAGAACATCAACATGTCCCTGGAGCGCACCGCCGAGGTCTGCGAGCAGATCGTGGCGCGGGCCGCCGACGAGGGCGTCAATGCCCAGGCCTATCTGGCGGTGGCTTTCGAATGTCCGTTCGAGGGGCCGGTGGCCCCGCGGGTGGTGGCCCATTACGGCAAGCGCATGAACGACGCCGGCGCCGGCAAGGTGATCGTCGCCGATACCATTGGCGCCGCCGACCCGGCCAAGGTGGACGCGGTGCTGGGTCTGCTGCTGGAGCAGGTGGAGGTGGCGCGGGTGTCCTGCCATTTCCACGATACCCGGGGTATGGCGCTGGCCAATATCCACGCCGCCGTGCTGGCCGGCGTGCGCGAGTTCGACGCTTCCATTGGCGGCCTGGGCGGCTGCCCGTTCTCGCCGGGGGCCAGCGGCAACGTGGCCACCGAGGACGTGGCGCTGATGCTGCAAAGCATGGGCTTCGATACCGGCATTCAGGTGCTGGATCTGGTGCCGGTGGTGCGTGAAGCGGAGCGCCTCACCGGCGCCACCCTGGGCGGCAAGGCGTTCCGCTGGCTGAGCGGTCAATACGCCAAGACCGGGGGAGGGCAGGGCGATGATCGCTAAGCTGCTGAGCTGGGTCGCCCGTATCGCACCCTGGGCCATCGTTGTCGGCCTGGGTTACGCGGCGGCCTTTGTGAAACCCACGGTGGAGCCGCTGCCGCTGCCGCAGCCGCTGGTGGAGCCCCGGGATCATTTCCTGGATGTGGCCGGCGACGGTAACGGCGCGCTCTGGTTCGCCGGCAACGCCGGCACCGTGCTGAGCCGCGACGCCGACGGCCACTGGCATCGGCTGGCACTGCAACAGCCGGTGAACCTGCAAGGCATCGCCGAAGGGGACGGCCGCGTGGTGGCGGTGGGCAACCAGGGGTGGGTGTTCGTCGACGACGGCAACGGCTGGCAAGGGGAGAAACTGCCGGTGTCCGACTTCGCCGGCAAGCTGATCAGCGTGCACTACCTGAACCAGGCGTTCTGGATCACCGGCGAGATGGGCGTGATCTTTCGCGGCGATGGGCAGGGCCCCTGGCAGGCCCTGAGCCTGGACACCGACGTGGGCCTCAACGACATCGCCCGGGCCGATGATGGCAGCCTCTGGATCGCCGCCGAATTCGGCAACCTGTTCCAGTCCAACGACCAGGGCCAGACCTGGCAGCGCCGTGAACTGCAGGGCGAAACCCTGCAGGCAGTGGCCTTTCACGGGCCGCGCGGCGTGGCCGTGGGCAACCAGGGCCGCATCTATCTCACCGAGGACACCGGCGTCTCCTGGCAGCCGGTGGACAGCGGCACCCATGAACATCTCTACGACGTGGTTTACGACGGCCGGCGCTGGCTGGCGGTGGGGGCCGGCGGCGTGCTGCTGGCCTCCGATCAGGGGCGCCATTGGTCGCCGCTGGCGGCCCGTGGTTTCAGTAACGGCTATCACACCCGGGCGCTGCCCGTGGCCCGGGGGCTGGTGGTTACCGGGGAAGACCTGGGCCTGGTGAGCGGGAACACCTGGACCGCCTGGCCGGCGGAGGAGAAAAAATAATGTCAATGAGCCGTTTCGCCATCGGCCTGTCCGAGCTGTGCATTCGTCACCGTCGTCTGGTGGTGGCTTTGATTATGGGCATCACCCTGTTGATGTCGCTGGTGCTGCTGCGCATCGACGTGCGCACCGTGTTCAGCGACATGGTGCCCAAGGGGCATCCCTACGTGGAGGTTCACGAGCAGTACAAGGAGACCTTCGGTGGCAGCAACAAGGTCACCATCGTGGTGAAAAGTGAGGACGGCGAAATTTTTCAGCCGGCCGTCCTCGCGGAAATCCAGCGTGTCACCCGGGAGCTGGCCAAGGTCAGCGGCGTCAATCCGTTTCAGATCGTCTCGCTGGCCTCACGCAAACTGAAGTCCGTTAACGCCTCCTCCATGGGCATCGAGAGCCTGCCGCTGATGTGGCCGGACGTGCCCGCCGATGCCGCCGGTATCCGCCAACTGCGCGAGGCGGTGATCAATAACCCGCTGGTGTATGGCATCTACGTGGACCGGGATCTGGAGTCCGCGCTGATCCAGGTGGATTTCTACGACCAGAAGGTGGATTACGGAAAAATCTTTCCGCAGATCAACGCCATCTTCGATGCCTCGCCGATCCCGGATCAGGTGTCCTATCACTTGGTGGGCGAGCCGATCCTGTACGGCTGGGTGGATCACTATCTGGATGAAACCGTGGTGATCGCGCTGCTGTCGCTGGGGTCCATGCTGCTGGCCCTGTTCCTGCTCAACCGCACCTGGCGCGGCGCTTTGCTGCCCCTGCTCAGCGGTACCGTGTCGGCGATCTGGGCGCTGGCCATCGGCGTGATGCTGGGTTTCAACTTCGACCCGTTGGTGATCGTGGTGGCCTTTATCATTACCGCCCGCTGCTTCAGCCACTCGGTGCAGTTGATCACACGCTTCGACGATATCTGTGACGGCGACGGCCTGGCGCCCCGGGCGGCGGCGGAAGCCACCATGAAGGAGCTGTTCCGGCCCGGCCTGCTGGGGCTGATTTCCGATGCCGGCGCCATTCTGTGTGTGCTGCTCACGCCGATTCCGTTGCTGCAGAAGGTGTCCATCATCGGCGCCATCTGGGTGATGACCATCATGTTCTCCGCGGTGGTGCTGACGCCGGTGCTGCTGAGCTGGGTGAAGGTGCCGCTGCGCTACGCCCATCCGCTGAACCTGCGCTTCATTCTCGACGCGGTGCTGGGCGTGGCCTATCGGCTGGCCGCCGGCCGGGGCGCCTATATGGTGCTGCCGGTGACCATCATTCTGGTGGCGTTGCTGCTGGCCAAGGCCACCGGGCTGACCATCGGTGACGCGGCGCCTGGCTCGCCGATCCTGTGGCCGCAGGCGAGCTTCAATCAGGACAGCGCGCTGATTAATAAGCGTTATCCGGGCACCGAGCAGATGTTCGTGGTGCTGGAAGGGGACCGCACCGACGCCCTCAAGCGGGTCGATGCCCTGGATTGGATGCAACGCTTCCAGCGCCGCATGGAACGGCTGCCCCAGGTGGGCGGCAGCGTGTCCCTGGCGGACATCGTGGTGGACGTGCGCCGCAACCTGTACGAAGGCAATCCGCGCTACCGGGAACTGGGCGCTTCGCAGATCGAGAACGGCGAGCTGATCAGCTTCTATATGCAGGGCGCGGCGCCGGACGACCTGGCCCAGTTCGCCGACCCGCTGTTCCAGAACGGCTCGGTGCTGCTGATGCTGCGCGACCGGCGCGGCGACACCCTGCGCCAGGCGATCTATCAGATTAAGCACTTTATCGACGAGAACCCGCTGGACGGTTTCAAGATCCGCATGGCCGGCGGTTCGATGGGCATCACCGCCGCCATCAACGAGGTGCTGCTGTCCGACCAGATCGAGGCCATCGCCCTGGCGCTGCTGGTGGTGATCGTGTCCTGCCTGCTGGTTTATCGCTCCTCCGCCAGCGGTGTGTTCTTCATCGTGCCGGTGCTGATCTCCAACGTGGTGACCTTCGCGTTCATGGCCTGGCAGGGCATCGGCATGAGCATCAGCACCCTGCCGGTGGTGGCCCTGGGGATCGGCCTGGGGGTGGACTACGCCTTCTATATCGTCGATTCGATCAAGGAATACCTGGAGAAGTACCCGGACGCGGACCCCCGCGATGCCATCCGCCAGGCGCTGTTTTCCGCCGGCCGGGGCGTGCTGCTCACCTCGGTGACGCTGGCCGCCGGGGTGCTGCTGTGGGCCGCTTCCTCGCTGCGCTTCCAGGCCGAGATGGGGATGCTGATCGGCCTCTGGCTGCTGGTGTCGGCGTTCACGTCGCTGCTGGTGATGCCGTCGCTGGTGCGCATTCTCAAGCCCGCTTTCATTTTCGATCCGCCGAAACAAAACGCCGAGTCCAAGACATCGGTGGAATCGGCTTCTTTGTCAACGAGTAAATAAAACGCCATCGAGCAACAACACGGGGTAATTGCCATGTATGGATTCAACAATAAGAAATCGTATAGACCGGAGCGGCGCCTGCCGGGCCGGTTGGCTCTGGTCGCCGCTTTGGCGGCGACCTCCACGGTCCATGCCGACGACGATAACTGGCTCACCAAGGACTGGGAAATCAGCGGCTACGCCCGCCAGTACCTGTCCTGGAACCTGGAGAACCCGACGCTGATCGGGCCCGGACCCAATGGTCTGGATGGTCGTCAGGAAGGCGATTACCGGGGCGACCTGTCGATGGTGCGCACGGTGGGCAAACTCAATATTTTCCGCGACTTCGGCGCGGTGCGTTTCAAAGCCACCGGCCGGGTGTCCCGGGAAGCGTCCACCAGCTACCTGGACGATGTGCAGGACGTGGCCGACGCCTGGGCACGCACCGGCGGTGTATCGGAATCCTCCGTGGACCTGATCGACGACAGCTACGACGACGAGCAACTGCGTGAGTTCTGGCTGCAAGGGGATCTCACCGACAGCCTCAACCTGAAGATCGGCCGCCAGCAGGTGGTCTGGGGCGAGACCGACTTCTTCCAGCTGATGGACGTGATCCACGGTTACGATTTCCGCTGGCGCTCGTTCCTGGAGCCGGAGAACGAAGAACTGCGCAAGCCGCTCAATATGGTCAATCTGACCCAGCGCTTCGACGACGCCGGTGGCAGCCTGCAGCTGATCTACATTCCCGGCCGGCTCAACGACGAGGAAGACCGGGGCAACAGCTACGATGTGGAAGGTGGCCGCTGGGCCAACCAACCCAACCGGGGCGTACCGTTCGCCACCGCGCCGTTCGGCGCCAACGTGCGCTACAACTATCACCACCCGGACGCGGACATGGACGACGACTCCTACGGTCTGCGCTGGAACGGCCTGGCCGGTGACTGGGGTTACTCCCTGGCCTGGTTCCACGGCCCCAACCCGAACCCGGTGGCCAACCCCAACCCGGCCACCAACAACGCCGCTCCGGAGCTTTTCCGGGGCCCCTACGAGGGCACCTATGAAGGTGGGCCGGGCGAAGCGGGTGAGTTCATCTATCCGTATATCGATGTGTTCGGGGTGTCCGCCAATAACTACTTCCAGTCCCTGGACGTGGTGTTCAGCACCGAGCTGGCCTATATCCCCAACGCGCCCTACAACGCCGGCATCATGAGCAACAGCCAGGGCCGCGGTTGCGGTTTTTTCCCGGGCTTCTGCGGCATCGAGGAGAAGAACCTGTTCCGCTCCATGTTCCGCCTGGACAAGCAGGTGGACCTGACCGGCGTGCTCGGTACCAGCCGTCCCTCGTTCCTGTCGGTGCAGGTGTTCAACAACTGGATCGCCGATTTCGAAAAGGATGAGCAACTGGTCAACACCGCCGGCTTCAGCGGCGACACCAAGGAATTCAGCAGCATCGTCACCGCCGTCCTGGCCACCAACTACGCCAACGATCAGATCAACCCGACCCTGGCGGTGGGCAGCGACCTGACCTATGGCGGCGGCTTCGTGATTCCGTCCGTGGAATTCGTCTACGGCGACCACATCCGCGTGCGTCTGGAGGCGGACATCTTCTTCGACCGCCAGGACCAGGACCGTCCGCTGCAGGATTTCAACGACACCAATCTGTTCGGTTATTTCGCGGGTAACGACCAGCTCGTGGCCCGGCTCACCTATCAGTTCTGAGGAGATCATCATGACAATAATCAAGCATCTTTCCGTGGCGCTGCTGTCGCTGGCTGCGTTCGCCGCCACGCCGGCCCTGGCCGCCGAGCTGTCCGCCGGCGATACCCTGAACGCGGGCAACCTGGACGGCCGCCTGCAGGACACCTTCGAAGGTCACAGCATCGACAGCCTTCTAACCGATGTGCAGAAGCGTCTGATCCGTGACGAGGGTCTGGTGATTACCCTCAAGCACTCCGAACCGGTGAAGCTGGGCAAGGACTACCTGGCCGCCACCAAAAAATATTCCGGCGCCGTGACCTACGACCCGGACACCCGGCTGATGAAAGGCTGGAAGGCGGGCATGCCGTTCCCGAACATTACCGAGGACACCCCCTACGCCGCCGAGAAGCTGATCTGGAACCACCACGTGGCCCAGCCCACCAAGAACTTCCAGGACTATCCGAAGTTCGCCTATCTGTTCGTGGACGACAGCCGTGGCCTGGAACGTCGTCAGGAGTGGGTGTTCAAGCGCTTCTATACCAAGGGGCGCCTGGGTGAAGAGAGCACCGAGGTCGGTGACGGCAAAACCCTGTTCAAGCAGCTTCTGTACGCCACCTACCCCAACGACATCCGTGGCCTGGGCCTGTACACCGTGCGTTACGACGGCCCGCAGCTGGATGACAGCTGGGCCTATCTGAAGTCCGTGCGTCGTACGCGCCGCCTGTCCGGTGGCACCTGGATGGACCCCATTGGCGGTACCGACCAGCTCAACGACGATATCGAGATCTTCAACGCCCACCCCACCTGGTACCCGGAGTACAAGCTGCTCGGCAAGCGCACCGTGCTGGCGGTGGCGCACAGCTCCGTGAAAGCCTGGGACCAAGGTGCCAAGGGTGACGCCGAGTTCCCGGTGGTGGATCTGGCCAACGCGCCGCACTGGAATCCCCTCGACAAGTGGGAACCCCGTGAGGTATGGGTAATCGAGGCCATCGCGCCGCCGGAGCATCCGTACAGCAAGAAAATCATGTACATGGACACCCAGTTCCCGCGCTTCTACATGGCCGACGTCTACGACAAGAAGGGGGAGTTCTGGAAGTGGTTTGACTACCACCTCAAGACCATCCAGACCGAGGACGGTGACACCGGCATCGTGTCCTCCGCCGGTTTCACCATCGACTACCAACGCCGCCACGCCACCATTTTCATTCTCAGCCCGGATGCACGGCTGAATACCCCCGGGGTCGATCCCGGCGATATCAGCCTGCGTGAACTGGAACAGGCGGCGGTGCGCTGAGGCCGGTTAACAAAGCCTCGTAAGAATAAGTAACGGAGACGAAGAATGAGTTATCGATTGGGTGTTGATGTGGGTGGCACCTTCACCGACCTGCTGTTGATCAACGATGACACCGGCGCCACCTATACCGCCAAGGTACCGTCCACGCCGAGCGACTCGTCGATCGGTGTGCTCAACGGCATCGACAAGATTTGCCGTACCTCCGGCGTGAACCCCCGTGACATCGACAAGGTGATGCACGGCACCACGGTGGCCACCAACGCCATCCTGACCCGGCGCGGCGCCCGCGTCGGCCTGGTCACCACCCGTGGCTACAAACAGGTGCTGCATATCGCCCGCTCCTATGTGCCGGGCGGTATCGGCGGCTGGGTGATCTTCAACAAGCAGCCGGTGCTGGCGGCCCTGGAAGACACCATCGAGGCCGACGAGCGTATCGGCGCCGACGGCGCCGTGGTCACGCCGCTGGATGAAGCAAGCCTGCGCGACAACCTGAAGGCGCTCAAGGAAGACGGCATCGAAGCGTTGACCGTGTGCCTGATCAACGCCTATGCCAATGGTGAGCACGAGGAACGCATCGCCGCCATCGCCCGGGAGATCATGCCGGAAATCCCGGTGTCGATTTCCTCCCGGGTGGTGCCGGAAATGCAGGAGTACGAGCGCACCGAGACCACCGTGGTGAACAGCTATGTGCGGCCGGAGGTGTCCCGTTACCTGGACAACCTGGCCCGCGAGTTGGAGAAGCGGCTGGCCGACGACGTCTCCCTGTCGATCCTGCGTTCCGACGGCGGCCTGTCCGCCTGCGATCTGGCCGGCGACACCCCGGTGAACCTGCTGCTCTCCGGGCCCGCCGGTGGCGTGGCCGGGGCCATCTGGTTCTGTTCCCGGGGTGGCTACGACAAGGTTCTCACCTTTGACGTGGGCGGCACCTCCACGGACGTGGCGCTGATCGAGAACAACAGCGCCCGCCTGCGCCGGGAAACCCGGGTCGGTGACGTGGCGGTGCGCGCGCCCTCCGTGGACGTGCGCACCGTGGGTGCCGGCGGCGGCTCCATCGCCTTCGTGCCGGAACTAACCAAGGCCCTGCGGGTGGGGCCGGACAGCGCCGGTGCCGATCCCGGCCCGGCGGCCTACAACAAGGGTGGCGAGCTGCCCACGGTGACCGACGCCAACGTGGTGCTCGGTTACCTGCCCGCCGACCAGAAGCTGGGCGGCGACATGGAAATCCGCCGGGACCTGGCGGAGAAGGCCATGGCCAAGGTGGCCGAACCCATGGGCCTGTCGCTCAAGGAGGCCGCCGAGGGGGTGGTGCGCATCGCCAACGAGCACATGTTCGGGGCGCTGCGGCTGATCTCCGTGGAACAGGGCTACGACCCCCGCGACTTCGCCCTGTGCGGGTTCGGTGGCGCCGGCCCGTTGCACGCCAACGCCCTGGGCATACTAATGAACGCCTGGCCGGTGATCGTGCCGCCGTCGCCGGGGGTGCTGTGCGCCTACGGCGACGCCACCACCCGGGTCAAGGACGAAGCGTCCCGCTCCCTGGTGAAAGGCTTCTCCCAGCTGTCCATCGAGGAAGTGACGCACATCCTTGAGCAGCTCACCGGCCAGGTCACCGACTCGCTCTCCCACCAGGGCATCGAAACCGCCGACCAAACCATCACCTGGCAGGCGGACGTGCGCTATCAGGGCCAGGCCCTGTTGCTGACCCAGGATCTGGATCGGGAACAGCTGGCGCAACGGGGGTTGGCGCTGATCGGCGAGACCTTCGATGGCGAGCACGAGCAGCTGTTCAACTTCGCCCTGGACGAGGAGCACGAGCTGGTCAACCTGCGTGCCATTGCCCGGGCGCCGCGCCCCAACATCGCCGAGCGCGATTACGGCGGCGACGCGGCGCCGTTGCAGGACGCGGTGGTGGGCGAAAGTCAGATTTATTTCCAGGGCGCCGATTACGACGCGGTGCTGTACGACCGCGCCCGGTTGTGGCCGGGGCACCAGCTGGCGGGCCCCGCCATCGTCATGGAAATGGACTCCACCACGGTGATTTTCCCCGGCTACGGGGCGCGGGTGGACGGTGTCGGCAACCTGCTGATCGAACCGGCCGATAACAACGAGAAGGAGTGAACCATGGCTGCCACTTTGATACAGACCAACAACCAGCCGTTCCAACGTCAGGACGTGGACACGGTGACCCTGGACATCATCGAGAACGCCATGGCCAACGCCCGCAACGAGATGGACGCGGTACTGTTCCGCACCGCCATGTCGCCGGGTATCCGTGAGCAGGGTGATGCCTTTCCGATGATCGCCAACCAGGACGGCAAGATGGTGGTGGGCCAGTTCGGCTCCTTCATCTACGGCTTCATGCAGTCCTACCAGGGCACCGTGGAAGAGGGCGATGTGTTCCTCACCAACGACCCCTACATGTGCGACGGCGCCGTCAGTCACCTGCCGGACTGGCTGGTGATGGTGCCGATCTTCAAGGACGGCCGCCTGATCAACTGGGCCGCCATGTTCGGCCATATGTCCGACGTGGGCGGCAAGGTGCCCGGCAGTCTGCCCACCGACGCCAAGAGCATCTACGAGGAAGGCATTCGCATTCCGCCGCTGAAGATTTACCGCAACGGCGAGCTGAACAACGACGTGCTGGATCTGATCCTGCACAACGTGCGCATGCCGAGCTGGAACCGCTCCGACTTCAACGCCATCGTCGCCGCCTGCCGCACCGCCGGCCGCCGCTGCCTGGACATGGCCGAGCGCTTCGGCGACGACTGTTACGTCAGCGCCCTGCAGATGATGCTGGACCGCAACTACACGGCGATGCGCGAAATCATTCGCAAGGTGGTGCCGGAAACCCGCCAATCCTTCGAGGATTACATCTGCGACGACGGCGCCGGCATCGGCCCCTACACCATCCGCTGCACCCTGTGGCGGGAAGGGGACAAGGCGATCTTCGACTTCGAGGGCACCGATCCCCAGGCGCCGTCCTCGGTGAACTTCTACCTCAACGAGGAGATGTTCAAGATGTTCTTCGGCGCCTACACCATCAACCTGTTCGACCCGTCCATTCTGTTCAACGACGGCTTCTATGATCTGGTGGAAGTGCGCATTCCCCAGGGCTCGATTCTCAAGCCGGACTTCCCGGCGGCGCTGTCCTGCCGCACCCACTTGCTGGGCCGCATCTTCGACGTGATGGGCGGTCTGCTTGGCCAGGGCACGCCGGAAGCGATGAGCGGCGCCGGTTTCTCCGACTCGCCGCACTTCATGTACTCCGGTTATGACGACAACGGCGAATGGTTCCAGCTGTTCCAGATCGGCTTCGGCGGCATTCCCGGCCGGCCCCTGGGCGATGGTCCGGACGGCCACAGCCTGTGGCCGGGCTTCACCAACGTGCCCAACGAGTTCGTGGAGGCCTACTTCCCGCTGCGCATCGAAACCTACGAATCCATCGCCGACTCCGGCGGCGCCGGCCAGCACCGGGGCGGTAACGGCATCCGCGTGGGCTATCGACTGCTGGCGGACGGCGAGGTGTCGATCCACGACGACCGCTGGCTCACCTATCCCTGGGGCGTTAACGGCGGCCTGCCCGGCCAGCGCAGCCGCAAGGAACTGGTACGCGCCAACGGCGAGCGCCAGGTGCTGCCTTCCAAGTGCGACAACATCAAGGTGGCCAAGGGCGACCTGGTGATTTTCGACACCTGGGGCGGCGGTGGCTGGGGCGACCCCCTGGAACGGGACCCGGCGGCGGTGGGCACCGATGTGCTGCGCGGCCTGGTCACGGTGGGCGGCGCGCGCCGCTACGGCGTGGTCTGCGATGGCCGGGGGCGGGTGGATCAGGCCGCCACCGAGACCCTGCGCAAGGAGATGGCGGAGCAGCGCGGCCCCATCGAGGAGGTGTTCAACCGGGGCGGCACGCTGGAGGAAATCAAGGCGCGCTGTCTGGAGGAAACCGGCCTGCCGGCGCCTCGCACGCCGGTCTGGGAAAGCTGAGGGGGCGCCATGACGCTGCAAACACGGCGCCTCGCCGCCGCCCGCCGCTACGCCCTGGTGCTGGTGGATCTGAGCCTGGGTTTCACCAACCCGGCGCTCAGTCCGCTGGCCAGCCAGGCCGACGACGTGGTCAACGCCAACGTTCGCCTGCTGGCGGCGTTCCGGCAACGGTCGCTGCCGGTGTTCTACACCACGGTGGCCTATCACCGGGACGATCAGGCGCGGGTGTTCCGCGACAAGCTGCCCGGCCTGGAGGTGCTACGCGCTGGCTCCGGCCTGGAGGACATCGACCTCCGGGTGGCCCCCCGGGAGGGCGAGCCGGTGCTGGTCAAGCACTGGGCCAGTGGCTTCTTCGCCACCGATCTGGCGGCGCGCCTGCGCGCCGCCGATGTGGATGGCGTGGTGGTCACCGGCCTCACCACCAGCGGCTGCGTGCGCGCCACCGCCCTGGATGCGTTGCAGAACGACTTTCGCACCGTGGTCCCCCGGGAAGCGGTGGGCGACCGGGACCCGGACGCCCACCAGGCCAACCTCAAGGATTTGGGAATCAAGTATGCGGACGTGCTGTCGCTGGACGAGACCCTGGCTCTGTTGGATTAGTCTGGCCGTCGCGCTGCTCGCCGGCTGCCGGCACGGGCCGCCGGCGGACGGCGGGATACCGGCGGAGCTGGCCACCCGGCTGGCCGCCGAACCGGCCGCCTGCCAGGCCTATCGCAATCACTATGTGCGTGCCTTCCACCGCCATGTGGCGGCGCTCAGCCGTCACGACGAGGCGGCCGAGACTGGCGCCCGCCAGGAGCTGGAACGCCTGCGCCGGGAGTTGGCCGACCAGGGTCTCGACGCCGACCAGTGCAGCCGGCCGCGCTGCATTATCGAGCCGCTCCAGGGCGGCAAGCTGGACAGCTGGTGCGGGTTTCGCCTGCCGGACCGGGACGGGCCGAACCTGTACCGCTGGGTGGCCTGGCCGCCGCCGGGCGGCGCCGCGCGCACCGAGGAATCGCCATGACACAACAAACCCTGTACGAAAAACTTTGGGACCGCCATGTGGTGGATACCCTGCCCGGCGGAGAAGCGCTGCTGTACATCGACCGGCACCTGATCCATGAGGTGTCATCGCCCCAGGCGTTCGCCTCCCTGCGCGAAAAGCAGCGGCCGGCCTGGCGCCCGGACGCCAACATGGCGGTGCCGGACCACGCCGTGCCCACCCGCAACCGGGAACTGGGCGTGCCCGGCATCCGTGACGGCCTGGCCCGTCAGCAGGTGCGCCGGCTGGAGGACAACTGCCGGGACCTGCGCATTCCGTTGATCAACCTCACCGACCAGCGCCAGGGCATCGTGCACGTGGTCGGCCCGGAGCAGGGCCTGACCCTGCCCGGCATCACCCTGGTGTGCGGTGACTCGCACACCTCCACCCACGGCGCCCTGGCCACGCTGTCCATGGGCATCGGTACCAGCGAAGTGGAGCATGTGCTGGCCACCCAGACGCTGCGCACCCGCAAGCTGAAGACCCTGCGGGTACTGTTCCATGGCGAGCTGGACGAAGGCGTCACCGCCAAGGACATGGTGCTGGCCATGATCGGCCGGCTGGGCACCGCCGGCGCCACCGGCTACGCCATCGAGTACGCCGGCGAGACGGTGGAACAGCTGTCCGTGGAAGCCCGCATGACGCTGTGCAATATGAGCATCGAAGCCGGCGCCCGGGCCGGCCTGGTGGCCTACGACGCGGTCACCGAAGCCTATGTCCGCGATCGCCCCGGCGCGCCGGACGGCGCCGAGTGGGACCAGGCCACCGCCCACTGGCGCGGGCTGGTCAGTGACCCGCGGGCGCGCTTCGACCGGGAAGAAGTGTTCGACGCCGGCGCGCTGGAACCCCAGGTGACCTGGGGCACCTCACCGGAAATGGTGGTGCCGGTCACCGGCCAGACACCGGACCCCCGCACTCTGCCCGCCGGCGCCCGGGGCGAGCTGGAGCGGGCGCTGGCCTACATGGGACTAACGCCCGGGCAGCCCCTGGAAGGGCTGCCGATTGACCGCGTTTTTATCGGCTCCTGCACCAATGCGCGCATCGAGGACCTGCGCCAGGTGGCCAGCCTGGTGCGCGGTCATCGGCTGTCGCCACGGATCAAGCAGGCGATCATCGTGCCGGGCTCGGGGCTGGTGCGGCTGCAGGCGGAGCGGGAAGGGCTGGCGGACATTTTCGAATGCGCCGGCTTTGAATGGCGCGCCGCCGGCTGCTCCATGTGCCTGGGCATGAACGACGACCGGCTGGCCCCCGGAGAGCGCTGCGCCTCCACCTCCAACCGTAACTTCGAGGGGCGCCAGGGCAAGGGCGGCCGTACCCATTTGATGAGTCCGGCGATGGCGGCGGCCGCCGCCCTTGCCGGCGTGATCACCGACGTCCGGGGACTTTGATATGCAGGCCTTCACGCAACATGCCGGCGTGGTGATTCCGCTGCCACGGCGCAATGTGGACACCGACGCGATTCTGCCAAAACAGTATCTGAAGAAGATCGACAAGGAAGGTTTCGGTGCCCACCTGTTCGACGACGAACGCTATCTGGACCCGGGCGATGTGGACACCCCGCTGGATCAGCGCCGGCCCAATCCGGACTTCATTCTTAACCAGGAACCCTATCGGCGGGGCAGTGTGCTGCTGGCGCAGGCCAATTTCGGGTGTGGTTCCAGCCGGGAGCACGCGGTGTGGGCGTTGCAGGATTTCGGAATCCGGGTGGTGATCGCGCCGTCCTTTGGTGAGATATTTCACAATAATTGTTTTAATAATGGCGTGCTGCCGATTGTGCTTCCCGAGTCCGAGATCGAGCAACTGTTCGAGCTTTGCGGGCGCCAGCCGGAGCAGCAAATAAGCGTGGACCTCCAGGAAAACCAGGTATCCTGGGGTGATGAGAGCTGGTCGTTCCAGGTCGACCCGGCCCGCCGGGAAGCCTTGCTGGCCGGTCTGGACGACATTGGCATCACCCTTGAACGGGCCGAAAAAATACAACAATACGAAGCCAGACGCCGCCGCGAGGAGCCTTGGCTGTTCCATATGGCGGGACGATAATGGCCGGGAGAAACCTATGGAGTTCGAGAACGCCGAATTGTCGCGGGCCCGGGTCTGCCTGATCGGTAATTCCAAGCTCAGCAAGATGGTGCATTCGCTGATTCCCGAGTTTCAGGCGGCGGCGGACATTTCGATTATCGACAACATCTTCAGCGACGCCCTGTTGTCCGCCCGGGATCTGGTGGAGCGCGGCAACGTGGACATCTTTGTCAGCGCCGGCGCCAATGCCTACTACCTGAAGAACACCCTGCCGGTGCCGGTGGTGGCGCTGAAAATCCGGCAAAGCGATCTGATCAGCGCGGTGCTCAAGGCGCGGGCCATCTCCCACAAAATTCTGATCCTGCTCCATGAGGACCAGGCGGTGGAGTGGGAGATGCTTTCCTACCTGCCCGGGGTGGAGATTGTTCAGAAAAGCTATGTCACCGCCGATGACGCCAACAACATCTTCCACAGCCTTCGCCAGCAGGGTTTTGGCGCCGTGGTCGGCTCCAGCTACATCTGTGACCTGGCGGAACAGGCGGGCATTCCCTATGTGATGATCTACTCGCGGGCCTCCTGCCGGCTGCTGCTGCGGCGCGCCATCAATCTGGCCGGCGAGTACAAGCGGGAACGCCAGCAGCAGGCATTCGCCGATTTCCTGCTCGCCAACACCGGCACCGCCACCCTGGTGACCAACCGGGAGGAGCGGGTAATCGCCTTCAATGAGCAGGCCCGCGAATTGCTCAGCAACCTCTACCGGGGGCGGCGCATCGACAAGTTGCTCGACAAGCGCTTCCTGGACACCGACGACACCGTGGCCGAGGGCATTCTGCTCAATGAACGGCTGTGCCGGGTCAGCAAGCGCGCCTTCGATGTGGACGAGGAACGGGTCGGCCATATCTATTCCATCAAGGCGGCGCCGGTTTCCCGGGTGGAGGAGGGGCGCGACCGGGTGGAACTGGTGTTCTGCTCGCGGCGCATGCACGAAGCGACCCGCCTGCTCAGCGTCTACGGCGCCACCCCCGGCTCGGTGCTGCTGCGTGGGGAAACCGGCAGCGGCAAGGAACTGGCCGCCCGGGAAGTGCACCAGGCCAGCGTCAACCGGGACGGCCCTTTCGTGGCCATCAACTGTGCCGCCATTCCCAGTGAACTGTTCGAGGCGGAGCTGTTCGGTTACGCCGACGGTGCCTTCACCCATGCCCGCAGTGGCGGCAAGTCCGGGCTGCTGGAAGCGGCCAACAACGGCACCTTCTTCATGGATGAAATCAACTCCCTGCCCATGCCCCAGCAGGCCAAGCTGCTGCGGGTGCTGCAGGACCGGGAAGTGCGCCCGGTGGGCTCACGCAAGTCGGTGGCCCTGAACATCAAGTTCGTGGCTGCCTGCAACCACGATCTGCTCGAAGAAGTGCGCGCCGGTCGCTTCCGCGAGGACCTTTATTACCGCCTGAATGTGTTCACGGTGCAGCTGCCCTCCCTGCGCGAGCGGCCGGAGGACATCGAGCCGCTGACCCGTTACTTCATCCAGCGCCTGTCCCGCCGTTATCAGCTGGATATCGAGGAAGACGCCTTCTGCCAGGTGCTGTTGCCGGTGTTCAAGCCCTACCAGTGGCCGGGTAACGTGCGTCAGCTTGAGAATTTGCTGGAACGGTTGCTGGTGTCCTCGTCCATGTACGAGGACCTGAACGAATTCGGCGTCGCCATCCGCCACCTGGCCCCGGAGCTGTTCGAGCCCGGCTCCCCCGGTGGCGGTGACCAGGGCCACCTGCGGCAAAAAGAGCAGGAGGAGATTCTGCGCGTGCTGGAGCAGTTCAACGGCAACCGGGGCCAGGCGGCGGAATATCTGGGCATCAGCCAGACCACCCTGTGGCGCCGCCTCAAGGAACTGGACAAGAAAAAGCAGTCGGGCTAACAGCCTCTCCCCCCGAGCCGCGTTATCGCGACCAAGGAGGGGCGGAAGGTGTATCGAGGCGCCGGCTTGGAATTGCCGTAGGAGCGGCTTCAGCCGCGATCAAACGCGGTGCCATCGTTATCGCGACTGAAGTCGCTCCTACAAAAGAGGGGGCGGAAGGTTTATCGAGGCGCCGGCTTGAGATTCCTGTAGGAGCGGCTTCAGCCGCGATCAATCCCGGTGCCATCGTTATCGCGACTGAAGTCGCTCCTACAAGGAGGGGCGGGAGGTGTATCGAGACGTCGGCTTGAGATTGCCGTAGGAGCGGCTTCAGCCGCGATCAACCCCGGTGCCATCGTTATCGCGACTGAAGTCGCTCCTACAAAGAGGGGGTGGGAGGTGTATCGAGGCGTCGGCTTGGAATTGCCGTAGGAGCGGCTTCAGCCGCGATCAACCCCGGTGCCGTCGTCATCGCGACTGAAGTCGCTCCTACAAAAGAGGGGGCGGGAGGTTTATCGAGGTGTTGGCTTGGGATTGCCGTAGGAGCGGCTTTAGCCGCGATCAACCCCGGAGCCGTCGTTATCGCGACTGAAGTCGCTCCTACAAAAAGGGGGGCGCTGAACGGCGATGTTAAAAAAGCGGCGCCATGAAGGCGCCGTGATGGAAAGGCATCTAAGTGGAGTTGCCTATTTCAGAACGTTGTCGCCGCTCATGAATACGAACACGCGGGAGAACTTGCCGTCTTCCACGTACCAGAAATTGCAGTTGGAAAGGCGCACTTCGGTGCCATCGGCGGTTTTCAGATAAACGTTGAAACGCGCGGACACGCTCTGGCTTTCTTCGTCGGCGGTGCACTCGAAATCCCCGTGCCACACTTCCTCGAAGCCGCCGAACAGATTCTCAAACATGGCGCGGATGCCCTGCTTCCCTTCATGGACAATGGGGTCCGTGGGGATGGTGAACACCGCGTCGTCGTGGAAGTTGGCGAGTACCGCGTCCATGTCCTTCTTGTCCACATTGGCGAAGTAGCTCTGCGTCGCCAGGTCGATCAGTTGTTGTCGATTCAGTTTCTTCATTGTTGACTCCTGTGGGTCGGCGAAAAGACGGGCGGGGTCAGGCCCCTACCAGAGCATGAAACAGGTCGTGGCGCGGCACTTCCGGCGCCGGATAGGCGCGCTTGCTGTGCGTAAGCTGCAGTTCCAGCATCATCTGGCAGGTCTTGAAGCTCACCTGGCCGGGATTGAGCACTGGTACCGGCAAGCGCTCCGCCAGAAAACCGTGGGATTGGTGCATGGTGGTGGAGCCGAGAATGATCACGTCGGCGCCGTCCTCGTGGATCAACGCTTCGCACGCTTCCAGCAGTTTCCCAAACACCACTTCTTCCTTGCCGGCCAGCAGCTCGGCCAGATCCGGCCGGGTATTGATGGAACGCATCCCCGCCAGTCTGTCCCACAGGTGGTATTCGGTCAGCGTCTTTTCATAAAGGTGGAACCATTCGTCCCACATGGTGACGATGCCGAAGCGTTTTCCCAGATTGCAGGCCAGATAGAAGCTGGACGCGCCCGGCGCGATCACCGGAATGGTCAGGCAGGAGCGCAGGGCATTGAGCGCCGAATCGCTGACCGTATCGATACAGATGGCGTCGTAGCCTTCCTCCTCGGCGCGCAGGCCGGCCTCGGTGACGCTGACATCCATCAGCAGGGTGTCGTGGTAACTGTCCGCGAGGGCCGCTCCCGCCTTCACCGGTTCGAACACGACCTGGTAGTCGTCCGGCAGAAAGCCGGCGGGCAACTGGGCGGCGCGGGCGTCGACACCGGCCTGGTCCATGGGGATCGGAATGATGACTTTGATTTTTTTACTCATAGGTCCTCCGTCGTCGTTGATGACTATGAAGGCAAGATACGGGCCAATCGGCGTGTGATTTTTTCTTCTTGAAAATCAAATGGTTGGAGGGTTGGTGCTGGCGGCTCCATGGATGCAGATTGAAAGCCGGCGTTCAATCTGAAAGCCGGCCCGGTACACTGTGGTGATGGGACGTTTTCTCGCGGTGATTCTGATTCTGGCGCTGGCCACCGGCCTGTTCATCGCCGGCCTCAAACAACAGTGGTGGCCGGTGCCGCGCCACTGGAACCCGTTCATGGCGCTGCATCTTGAAGACCCGGTGACGCCGGTGACACGCTGGAAGCTGCGGCGGTTGGGTGACGATCCCCAGGCCTGTCTGGCGGCGTTGCGCACCGCCCCGGAGGGCACGCTGGATTATCTGCCCCTGGAGGATTACACCCCGGTGGAAAGCTGCCCGCTGACCAACGTGGTGCGAGTGCGCGCCACCGGCGTGGACTTCAACAACCGCTTCGTGGCCCGTTGCCCGCTGGTGGCGGCCTGGGTCCTTTATGAGCGCAACCAGCTGCAGCCACTGGCAAGGGCGCATTTCGGTCAGCCGGTGGCGGAGGTCTGGCATTACGGCACCTTCGCCTGCCGCAATATCTACCATCGCAAGGACGACCGCCGCAGCGACCACGCCACCGCCTCGGCCCTGGATGTGGCGGCGCTGTCATTGCGTGACGGCACCCGTATTTCGGTGCAGCGGCACTGGGACGACAACGGGGAGAAAGGCGCCTTTCTGCACGACGCCTTCGACGGCGCCTGCCGGTTCTTTGGCACGTCCCTGGGCCCGGATTACAACGCCGCCCACGGGGACCATTTTCATTTCGGCCTGCGCGGGTTCGGAATCTGTCGCTAGCGTCTCGGCAGGGTCAGGTAAACGCCGACCAGGACCAGCGGCGCGCCCAGCAGGTGCTGCACGCCCAGGGCGCTGCCCAGCACCAGCAATGCGAACAGGGCGGTGAAAAATGGCGTGCTCAGCCGCACCACCGTGGCCGAGGTGGCGCTGATGTGCTGGCAGGCGAGGGGATAGAGGTAGCCCGGCGCCAGGGTGGAAAACGCCGCCAGGCCCAAGAACAGGGCCCATTGGCCCCCGTCCGGCACCGACGCCATGGGGTCGGCGAACGGCACGCTGACCAGCAGCCCCAGGGCACAGGCGATCCACACCACGTTCCAGCCCTGGCCGCGCAGCCGGTCGCCGGCCCGGGAATACAACGCCATCACCAGGGCCGCGCCCAGGCCGCACAGGTCGCCGACCAGATGACTCTCAGCGGAGGCCGGGCCACCCAGCAGCAGCACCATGGCCACCCCGGCGAACGCCAGCAGCCCGCCCAGCACCTCCCGGCCGTGCAGCCCCTCACGGCGCAGCAGCCGCAGCAACATCACGAAGAACGGGGAGGTGGCCACCAGCAGCGACACCGTGACCACGTCGCTCAGATAAAAGCCCACCGTGGCCAGCACATAGTAAGCGGCCAGCAGCACACCCCCTTCCAGCGCCGCCCGGTTGGGGCGGCGGAAACCGCGCAGGGCGGCCAGCAGCACGGTGAGCAGCAGGGTGGCGGTAAGAAACCGGAACACCAGGGTGGTGCCGGTGGGCAGGTCGCGCAGCAGCGCCACCCAAATACCAGTGGCGCCCCATTGCGCGCTGGCCAGCAACGCGAGGGCGGTGCCTTTCCCGGTATTGGAAGCCATGGCGCCCTCGATTCCGGGATCAGACGTTGAACAGGAAGTTCAGTACGTCGCCGTCGTGGACCACGTAGTCCTTGCCCTCGGCGCGCATTTTGCCGGCTTCCTTGGCGCCCTGCTCGCCGTTGCCGGCGATAAAGTCTTCGTAGGCGATGGTCTGGGCGCGGATAAAGCCCTTCTCGAAGTCGGTGTGGATCACACCGGCGGCCTGGGGGGCGGTGGCGCCGACCTTGATGGTCCAGGCGCGCACTTCCTTCTTGCCGGCGGTGAAGTAGGTTTGCAGGCCGAGCAGTTGGTAGCCGGCGCGGATCACCCGGTTGAGGCCCGGTTCTTCCATGCCCAGGTCGGCCAGGAAGTCCGCTTTTTCCTCGTCATCCAGTTCGGCGATCTCGGATTCGATCTTGGCGCAGATCGGTACCACCGAGGCGTTTTCCTTCTCCGCCTGCTGGTGCACGATGTCCAGCAGCGGGTTGTTGTCGAAGCCGTCCTCTTCCACGTTGGCGATGTACATGGTGGGTTTGAGGGTGAGCAGATTGAGGCTGCGGATGACCTTGCGCTCATCGGCGTTCAGGTCGGCGGCGCGGGCCGGTTCGCCTTCGCTGAGCAGGGGCAGCAGCTTTTCCAGCACCGGGATCATCGCCTGGGCGTCCTTGTTCTGGCCCTTGGCGGCTTTCTGGGCCCGTTGCAGGGCACGTTCCACGGAGTCCAGGTCGGCCAGGGCCAGCTCGGTGTTGATCACCGAGATGTCATCCAGGGGCGATACCTTGCCGGCCACGTGGATCACGTTCTCGTCGTCGAAGCAGCGCACCACGTGGGCGATGGCGTCGGTGTCGCGGATATTGGCCAGGAATTGGTTGCCCAGGCCTTCACCCTTGGAGGCGCCGGCCACCAGCCCGGCGATGTCGACGAATTCCATGGTCGCCGGCATTACCCGTTCCGGATTGACGATGGCGGACAGCGCGTCCAGACGCGGGTCCGGCACCGGTACCACCCCGGTGTTCGGTTCGATGGTGCAGAACGGGAAGTTCTCGGCATCGATGCCGGCCTTGGTCAAGGCGTTGAAAAGAGTGGATTTGCCCACATTGGGCAGGCCCACGATACCGCACTGAATACCCATAACTGCACCTCCGTTTTCGAGGGCGCAATGCTACTCAAGGTGCGCCCAAAATGCGACCGGAAGCGGCACCGCGACGCCTTTGCCCGGCGCCGGGGCCAATTGCCAGGGAGCCGCCAGGGCGGGGCTCTGATGCCGGGAGCGCGGGCGCCGGGTTTGGCTAGACTGAGGAGTCACGAAAGCCGGCGGCACGACGATCATGCGAATTCTGTATCAGTTCCCCATCTCCCACTATTGCGAGAAGACCCGCTGGCAGTTGGATTACAAGGGCCTCGACTACCGGCCGCGCAATCTGCTGCCCGGCCCCCACCGGTTGCGCACCCAGTGGCTGGCGCGCATCAACACCCTGCCGATCCTGCGCGACGGCGACCGTAACGTGGGGGATTCCACCAAGATCGCCTACTACCTGGAGAAGTATTATCCGGAGCGGCCGCTGGTGCCCCAGGACCCGGACAGCCGGGGGCGCATGATCGAGCTGGAGCAGCATTTCGACCGCATCGGCGTGCACGTGCGCCGCTGGCTCTACGGGCAGTTGCTGAACCGGCCGGAAATCATGGATGCCATGCTCGACCCCTACCATCTGCCCGGGCCGCTGAAGCGCGCCCTGGTGCCGCTCACCCGGGAAGGGGTGCGGCGGCTGTACGCCATCAAGCCCAAGGCGGTGGTGTATTCAGAGCAGCGCGTGGAGGAGGGCCTGGCCCTGGTGGAAGAGGCGCTGGCCAAGGGCGGCGGCGATTACCTGGTGGACGACCGGCTGACCCTGGCGGACATCAGCGCCGCCAGTTTGCTGGCGCCGCTGGTCAGCCCGCCGGGCACGCCCTGGGATGTGTTCGACGAGAGCACCCTGTCGCCGGCGTTGCAAAAGAAGCTCAAGGACATGCGGGAACGGCCGGCGGGACAGTGGATTCTGGAGCGTTATCGCAGCGATCGTTGAGGTGTTTGGGGATCGCGGCTGAAGCCGCTCCTACAACTTACAACGGGCGCCGGTATCGCGGGAGTTCGCACAGCGCCGCGTTGTAGGAGCAGCTTTAGCCGCGATACCGGCGCTTTAAATCAGGCGCGGAAGCCGTTCAGCCCGTTCATGGCGCTATTCAGCTCGCCACGCAGCAGATCCGGCGTGAAGCGCACCGCCTCGTCGATGGCCCGCTCGATCAGATCGCGGTCCCGGGCGGGGGGCTTGCTCAACACATGGGGGGTGACCAGGTCGGCGCTGCCGGGATGGCCGATGCCGATACGCAGGCGGTGAAAATCCCTGCTGTTGCCGTGGCGGGCAATGATGTCGCGCAGACCGTTATGGCCGCCGTGGCCGCCGCCCTGCTTGAAGCGGGCCACGCCCGGGGGCAGGTCCAGCTCGTCATGGGCCACCAGCATTTGCGTGACGGGAATCTTGAAGAAGTTCGCCAGCGCCGAGGTGGCCTGGCCGCTGCGGTTCATATAGGTGGAGGGCACCAAAAGACGCACGGTCTCGCCCTCGAACTGGAAGGTGCCGGTGAGGCCGAAGTATTTCTTTTCCTCGGAAAGGAAAATGCCCTGGGCACGGGCCAGGGCATCGATGTACCAGACACCGGCGTTGTGGCGGGTAGCGTCGTATTCGGGGCCCGGATTGCCCAGGCCCACGATCAGTCGTACCGGATCCGCCACGGCCAGAATTATTCCTGGTCGGCCTTGTCGTCGCCGGTGCTTTCCTCACCGCCTTCCTCGCCGTCTTCTTCCTCGGCGCGGACCTTCGGTTTGTGCACGGCAACCACCGGCTGGTCATGGTCTTCGCCATGGGTCAGCTCGACGATTTCCACGCCGCCGGGCAGCTTGATCTCGGACAGGTGAATCACCTGATCCAGCTCCACGGCGAGCATGTTCACTTCCAGATATTCCGGCAGATCCTTGGGCAGACAGCTCACTTCCACTTCGGAAATGTTGCGGTGGATCTCGCCGCCTTGCTTCTTGACGCCGATGCAGGCTTCTTCGTTGGTGAAGTGCAGCGGTACCACCATGGTGATCTTGTGGGAGGCGTCAACGCGCATGAAGTCGGCGTGGATCGGGAAGCCGCGGGCCGGGTCGCGCTGCAGATCGCGCAGTACCGCCTGCTGGGTCTTGCCGTCCAGTTTGATCTTCAGGATGTGGCTGTAGAAGGCCTCGGTTTCCAGGGCTTTCTTCAGCTCGCGGGCTTCCAGGGAAATCATCTGCGGCTCGCCTTCGCCACCGTAGATGATGCCCGGAACCCGACCTTGCAGACGACGCAGGCGGCGGCTCGCACCTTTCCCCGCGTCGCTGCGGCTTTCCGCGGTCAGTTCGAATTCGTTGGACATGGTGATGTCTCCGTAAAGCTCCCCGCCGCCCCGCGACCAGGTGCGATGGGAAGGGTTGATAAAGGGGGCCGGATTATGCCCGAAATCTGGCCGGCAGGCCAGAAGTTGATGTAGGAGTGGCTTGAGCCGGGATGGGCGCCGGAATCAGGCTCCGGATCGCGGCTAAAGCCGCTCCTACAGCGGTGAAGGAGGGGTCAGACCAGTTCCAGGCGATCAAACATGGCGGACAACGATTCCTCGTTGTTCACCCGGCGCACGGTCTCGGCGAGCATCGGAGCCAGGCGCAGTACGCGGATCTTGTCGCACTGGCGGCCCTGCTCTGACAGCGGGATGGTGTCGGTGACCACCAGCTGGTCCATGGCGCTGTTGCTGATGTTGTCGATGGCCGGGCCGGACAGCACCGGGTGGGTGCAGTAGGCGTAGACCTTGGCGGCGCCGTGGTCCTTGAGGGCCTGGGCGGCTTTGCACAGGGTGCCGGCGGTGTCGACGATGTCGTCCACCAGCACGCAGGTGCGGCCTTCCACTTCACCGATGATGTGCATCACCTGGGATTCGTTGGCCTTGGGCCGGCGTTTGTCGATGATCGCCAGGTCCGCGTCGTTGAGCTGCTTGGCCAGGGCGCGGGCGCGCACCACGCCGCCCACGTCCGGGCTCACCACCATCAGGTCGTCGTGTTTCTGGCGCTCGATATCGGCCACGAACAGGGGCGTGCCGTAGACGTTGTCCACCGGAATATCGAAGAAGCCCTGGATCTGGTCGGCGTGCAGGTCCACGGTCACCACCCGGTCGATGCCCACGGCGGTGATCATGTCGGCCACCACCTTGGCGGTGATCGGTACCCGCGCGGAACGTACCCGGCGGTCCTGACGGGCGTAGCCGAAGTAGGGCATCACGGCGGTGATGCGGCCGGCGGAGGAGCGGCGCAGGGCGTCCGCCATGACCAGCAGTTCCATCAGGTGATCGTTGGTGGGGTTGCAGGTGGACTGGACGATGAACACGTCCTTGCCACGCACGTTTTCCTGAATGTCCACGGACACTTCGCCGTCGCTGAAAATGCCCACGTCGGCATCGCCAAGCGGAATATTGAGCTGCTTGACCATGGCCTTGGCCAGGTCGGGGTTGGCGCTACCGGAAAAAACCACGAGTTTGGACACTGGCGTCCCCTGACTATCAGGAAGTGGGTTTCAGGAACTCACGTTCCCTTATATAGAAGAACGTATAAAGAAGATGGCTGGGGTACCAGGACTCGAACCTGGGAATGACGGGATCAAAACCCGCTGCCTTACCAACTTGGCTATACCCCAACACTAACCGGTCAGGTGGCGTTGTCGTTGAACGCCGGACCTGGATGTTGTTTGGCTCGAAGCGTCGCCAGTGCCTCGTGGAGAGGTGAGAGTTCAGTGCTTCGAGCCACAAAAGCTGTCCAGTTTTCTGGCAAGCGCCGCTTCAGATCGCGGGCCGCTTGCGCCCCGGCAAGGCGTGCGAAACAGCAGGCGCCGGTGCCGGTCATGCGGGCGTTGCCCGCTTCGCGTTGGAGCCACTCAAGCGCTTGATCCACAGGGGGAAAAAGGCGCCGGGCCACGGCTTCGCAGTCGTTGTGCCCGTTGTTGAGAAGGGCCTCGAAAGTGGCCGCCCCAAGCGAGGCCGGTAATGTAATGGCGGGGGTGTGCCTTGTCAATTCCCCGTCGCCGAAAATTCGAGCGGTTGAAACGGCTACGCCCGGATCCACCACCAGAAACCAGAGTGGCGGCAGATCAACGGCTTGCAGACGTTCGCCCACGCCCTCCGCCCAGGCGTTGCGGCCACGCACGAATACCGGCACGTCGGCGCCCAGCCGCAGACCCAGCGTCGCCAACTGATCCAGCCCCAGATTCAGTTGCCACAGATGGTTGAGGCCGAGCAGGGCGGTGGCCGCGTCCGAGGAGCCGCCGCCGACGCCGCCGCCGGCGGGCAGACGCTTTTGCAGATGCATGCGCGCGCCCCGCTGGCAGCCGGTGGCGTCGCGCAGCAGACGGGCGGCGCGCAGCACCAGGTTGTCATCGTCCACCGGCAGGTGCGGATGGTCGCAGGTCAGGGTCAGCGCCGGGTCGGCCTGGAAGTGCAGGGTGTCGCCGTGGTCGAGCAGCACGAACAGGGTTTGCAGGTCGTGATAGCCGTCGGCGCGCCGGCCGGTGATATGAAGAAGCAGATTCAACTTGGCCGGCGCCGGCAGCGCAAAGCCGGCCCCGGTGGCGGGCCGGTGAACGGTGGTATCGGTCATGGCAGCGGTCGCCACTCCCGGATCAGCAGGGTGAAGTGATTATCGTCCTGCCTGGCTTTGATGCGGTGGGGCAGGGTCACCTGGCCGACCGCCTGATAGCGGTCGAATTCCAGATTCCAGCCCAATTGCCGCAGGCGCACCAGCCGGCCGCTGTCGTCTTCCTCGGCCTGCGCCGGGGCGCCGGGCCAGACCAGGCCCCGGCTCCAGTATTCCAGCGCCGATACCGGCAGCCAGAACCCGGTCAGGTGCCAGGCCAGCTCGCCCGGTGAACGGGCCCGCCATTCTCCCTTGCCGGTTTCCAGCCGGGCACTGCCCGGCCGCCAGGTCAGTTCGGCGCTGCCGAAGCCCAGCGGGCCGGAAAAATGAATGGCGCCGTGGCGCGGGGTCTGATCCCAGTCGAAGGTGGCGGAGCCGCCGTCTTGCGGGGTGCGGTAGCCGAGCTTGCCGTTCATTTCCCAGCGCTGGATCTGCTCCGGGCGGGTGAAGTCCGTGGTCGTCACCGGCCGGGTCTGGCAGGCGCTGAGCAGTAACGCCAGCAGCGGCAGCCACCAAAGCCGGGTCACGGGGTCACCTCCAGGCGTTGCAGGGTGTCGAGCAGCAGGGTGGAATCCGGGTCGTTGGCCAGGGCCGCGCGCCACACCCGCAGCGCCGCGTCGCGCTGATCCAGGACCCAGAGCACTTCGCCATAGTGAGCACTGACTTCCGCGTCGGGCTGTTGCTGGTAGGCGCGGCGCAGGTAAGGCAGCGCCTCCGCCGGGCGGCCCAGCCGGTACAGCACCCAACCCATGGAATCCAGGATCGCCGGGTCCTCGGGGTGCATATCCAGGGCGCGGCGGATCATGTCGTGGGCCTGCTCCAGGTGGATGCCCCGGTCCGCCCAGGTGTAACCCAGGGCATTGAGGGTGGCGGCGTCGTCCGGGGTCAGTTCCAGTACCCGGCGCAGGTCGGCTTCCATTTGCTCCGGGCGGCCGGCCTGGCCGGCGGTCATGGCCCGGGCATAGAGCAGATTGGTGCTGTCCGGGGTGGCTTCCAGGGCCTTGTCGAGCAGCGCCAGGGCGCTTTCCGGGTCGCCGGCATCGACCAGCATTTCCGCCTCGCTGATGCGCAGCACGATGGTGCGGCCGGGGAACTGGTTGATCAGATCGTTGATCAGCGCGTGCCCGCGCTCACCGCGCTCGCTGGCATAGAGCAGACGGGCGGCCTGCACCCGGGCCTGCAGGGCGTCGGGCCCCTTGACCTGGAGATAGTCGTCGATGGCCTCGTCCACGGCGCCGCGGGCCTCCGCCGCCTGCCCCAGGTGCAGGCGCATTTCGTCGGGGCGGTAACCCTGGCGCAGCAGCCGCTGCAGAATTTCCTCGGCGGCCGGTTCGGCGCCGGCCTCCAGGGCCAGCAGGGCCAGGGAATACTGCAGGTCCAGGTCCTGGGGATTCTGCTCGGCCAGTACGTCCAGCTGTTCGCGGGCGCCGTCGTAGTCACCGGCGGCCAGCAGCAGCCGCACATAGGCGATGCGCGCGCGGCGGCTGTCCGGGTGGTCCGCCACCTGCCGCGCCACCCGCTTGAGGGCTTTTTCCGGTTGGCCGGCTTCGAACAGCAGTTGCCCCTGCAGCAGGCCCGCTTCCAGGTGATCCGGGTCTTCCTTGAGCGCCCGTTTCACCGCGTCCAGGGCGCCGGGCAGGTCCTGCTGTTGACGCCGCTCCAGGGCCCGGGCGTACCACAGCGGCGCCTGGTGGGGATAACGGTCGGCCAGTTTCGACAGCGCTTCCAGCAATTCCTGGTTGTCCGCGTCGTTCATATTGCTGGCTTCGGCCACCAGCGGCAGCAGCGCATCACTGCCGTGGCCGGCCAGCAGCCGGTCGATCAGCGTGGCGGCGCCGTCGCTGTCCCCTTCGCGGATGGCCGCCAGGGCGGCCAGCCGCAGGGCGTCGGCGTTGTTCGGTTCCAGGTTCAGCCACAGGTCGGCCAGTTCCCGGGCACGCCGGGATTGTTCCAGGTAGGTGGCCAGCTTGGTGGCCTGGGCGATCACCACCGGGTCGTTGGTGGTACGCGCGGCCCGGTCATAGTAGTCCAGGGTCACCGTCAGGCTTTGCCGCTGGGCGGCGCTTTCCGCCACCAGCAGATCGCCGAGGGTTTCGCCATCGTACTGAATCGGAGGCAGGTCACGGGGTTCCGGGGCCGGCGTGGGAGCCGGCGCGGGCGGGGTCTGGGCGCAGCCCGCCAAGGTCAGGAGGGCGGCGACAACAAGCGATGGGCGTGCATTCATCGGCGATACGGTCCTCGTTTCGAGCCGCTATCATTGCACACCCGCCGGTCGCACCCAAGGATCGTCGCGGCGTTCACGGTGCCCCCCTTCCGGGCTACCACATTGTTTTAAAGGGCCAATTCGCGCAAAATGCGTCACCCTTGCGCGTGTCTGGGCATCCCATCGGGTCGTCGTCATTTTCCTATGAATCTCATCGCAGTTGGCGTTAATCACACCACCGCGGCCGTGGAGTTGCGTGAGCAACTGGCGTTTTCCGCGGACCAGGCCGACCGGGCGCTGGAGCGGCTGCGTGAGCAACTGCCCGGGGTCCGCGAGGCGGCCCTGCTGTCGACCTGCAACCGCACCGAGCTGTATTGCCTGGTGGAAGGCGAGGCGCCGGACTTCGGCGACTGGCTGGCCGCCGAGCGGCGCATGCCGTCGGCGTCCCTGCGCCAGGCCCTCTATCAGCACCACGGTGACCGCGCCCTGGAACATATGATGCGCGTGGCCGGCGGCCTGGATTCCCTGGTGCTGGGCGAGCCGCAGATTCTCGGGCAAATGCGGGAAGCCTACGCCCGTGCCCATGAGGCCGGCCTGATCAATGGCGACCTGGGGCGGGTGTTCCAGGACGTGTTCTCGGTGGCCAAACGCATCCGCACGGAAACCGGCATCGGCGCCAACCCGGTGTCGGTGGCCTATGCGGCGGTGTCGTTCGCGCGGCATATTTTCGCCGACCTGAAAAAAAGCCGGGCATTGCTGATCGGCGCCGGCGAGATGATCGAGCTGGTGGCCCGCCATCTGGAAGAGCAGCAGGTCCGTGAAATCGTTATCGCCAACCGCACCGCCGAGCGCGCCCGGGCCCTGGCCGATCAGGTGGGCGGCCGGGGCATCGCCCTGGATGAGTTGCCGGTGGCCCTGGAACACGCGGATATTCTGATTGCCTGCACCGCCGCGCCGATCCCGATCCTGGGCAAGGGCATCGTGGAGCGGGCCCTCAAGCGGCGCCGCCACAAGCCGATGTTCATGGTCGACATCGCCGTGCCCCGGGACATCGAGCCGGAGGTGGGCGAGATGGACGACGTCTATCTTTATACCGTCGACCACCTGCAAGAGGCGATCCAGGAGAACGTGCGCGCCCGCGAGCAGGCCGCCGAGGAGGCCGCCGGCCTGATCGCCGAGGCGGTCACCCAGCACCACCGTTCGCGGCGGGAAAAACGCGCCGTGGGCGTGCTGCGCGATTACCGGCGCCAGCGCACCGAACTGGCCGATCAGGAGCTGGAGCGGGCGCTGTCGCAGTTGCAGCAGGGCGGTGACCCGGAGCAGGTGCTGCGCCGCTTCAAGCACAATCTGGTGAACAAATGGCTGCACCGGCCCAGTGTCACCCTGCGCCGGCTGGCCGCCGAGGATCGTGCCGAAGCATTGCTGATGGCCCGGGAAATTCTGCTTGATCAGGACGGCGAAGCGTCCAGCGAGGAATCATGAAGGCGTCGTTAGAGGGCAAACTGAACCGGCTGATGGAGCGGTTCGAGGAAATCAGTGGCCTGCTGGCGGACCCGGAGGTGATCGGCGAGCAGAACCGCTTCCGTGCCCTGTCCAAGGAATACGCGGAACTGGAAGACGTGGTCGGCGCCTACCGCGCCTACCGCGCCACCCTGGAAAACCTGAACGCCGCCCGGGCCATGCTCGACGACAGCGATCCGGAAATGCGCGAGATGGGCGCCGAGGAAGTGCGCGAAGGGGAACAGCGCGCCCAGGACCTGGAAGACGAACTGCAGCGCCTGATGCTGCCCCGGGACCCCCGCGACCGCGCCAGCGTCTACCTGGAAATCCGCGCCGGCACCGGGGGTGACGAGGCGGCCCTGTTCGCCGGCGATCTGTTCCGTATGTATTCCCGCTATGCCGACCAGATGGGCTGGAAGGTGGAACTGATCAGCGCCAGCGAAGGCGAGCACGGCGGCTATAAAGAAGTGATCGCGCGCATCGCC
The DNA here is from genome assembly GCF_005938655.1 of Alloalcanivorax gelatiniphagus. GTDB lineage: Bacteria > Pseudomonadota > Gammaproteobacteria > Pseudomonadales > Alcanivoracaceae > Alloalcanivorax > Alloalcanivorax gelatiniphagus. The sequence goes on along the minus strand of NZ_VCQT01000046.1, from coordinate 285,978 downwards.
GGCGACGGCGTTTACTCGCGCCTGAAATTCGAATCCGGCGCCCACCGGGTGCAGCGGGTACCGGCCACCGAGTCCCAGGGCCGCATTCACACCTCCGCCTGCACCGTGGCGATCCTCGCCGAGGCCGAGGAAGCCGGCGACCTGGAGATCCGCAACGAGGATCTGCGCATCGATACTTACCGCTCCTCCGGCGCCGGCGGCCAGCACGTTAACACCACCGACTCGGCGGTGCGCATCACCCACCTGCCCACCGGCGTGGTGGTGGAATGCCAGGACGAGCGCAGCCAGCACAAGAACAAGGCCAAGGCCATGTCGCTGCTCAAGGCGCGCCTGCTGGACGCCCGCGAAAGCGCCGCCCACGCCGAACAGGCGGCGGAGCGCAAATCCCTGGTTGGTTCCGGCGATCGCTCCGAGCGCATCCGCACCTACAATTTTCCCCAGGGCCGGCTCACCGACCACCGCATCAACCTGACCCTGTACCGCCTCAACGAAATCGTCGCCGGCGACCTGGACGAGGTGGTGGGCGCGTTGCTCGCCGAGCACCAGGCGGAGCAACTGGCGGCGCTGGCCGAGGGCCAGGGCTGACGCCATGCGCATCGACGAGGCGCTGCGCGCGGCCCGGGATGCGCTGGCGGCATCACCGACCGCCCGCCTGGACGCGGAATTGCTGCTCAGCCGGGTACTCGGCCGGGACCGGAGCTACTTCTACGCCTGGCCGGAAAAGCCCCTTAACGGCGACCAGCAGCGGCTGTTCGATCTGCTGGTGAAACGCCGCGCCGCCGGCGAACCGGTGGCCCACCTCACCGGCGAACGGGAATTCTATGGCCGCCGCTTCGTGGTCACCGCCGCCACCCTGATTCCGCGCCCGGACACCGAGACCCTGGTGGAGGCGGCGCTGGAAACCCTGCCGGATGGCCCGGCCCGGGTGGTGGACCTGGGCACCGGCACCGGCGCCGTGGGCATCAGCCTGGCCCTGGAGCGGCGCGACTGGCGGGTGACCCTCACCGATGCCAGCGCCGCCGCCCTGGCGGTGGCCCGGGACAATGCGGAGGCGCTGGGCGCCGCCGTGACCCTGGTGCGCGGCGACTGGCTCAAGGCCCTGGCCGGACCCTTCGATCTGATCGTCAGCAACCCGCCCTACGTGGACCCGGACGACCACCATCTGGAGCAGGGCGATGTGCGTTTCGAACCACGCTCGGCCCTGGCCGCCCACGACCGGGGCCTGGCGGACCTGCGCGTGATCGCCGCCCAGGCCCGCGAGCGGCTCACCGACGGCGGCTGGTTGATGCTGGAACATGGCCACGACCAGGGCGGCGTGGTGCGCCGCCTGCTTGCCGAACACGGCTTCCAGGACGTCACCACCCGTGGCGACCTGGGCGGCAACGACAGGGTAACCTTGGGACATGTCTAACCAGAACCTGCTCAGCGACGAGCAACTGCAACGCTACAGCCGGCAACTGCTGGTGGCGGACTTCGACCTGGACGGCCAGGAGGCCATCGCCGGCGCCACCGTGCTGCTGGTGGGCTGCGGTGGGCTGGCCAATCCCGCCGCCCTGTACCTGGCCGGCGCCGGGGTGGGGCGGCTGGTGCTGGTGGACGACGACACCGTGGACACCAGCAACCTGCACCGCCAGATCGCCTTCCGGGGCGACCAGGTGGGGCAGGGCAAGGCCGCTGCTCTCGCCGCCCAGCTCAACGCCCTGAACCCGGACGTTAAGGTGGAACCCCACGCCGCCATGGCCGGCGATGACTGGCTCGACCAACACTTGCCCGCCGTGGATCTGGTGCTGGACTGCTGTGACAACTTCGCCACCCGCCAGGCCATCAACGCCGCCTGCGTACGCCACCGCAAACCGCTGGTGAGCGGCGCCGCCATCCGCCTGGACGGCCAGCTTGCCGCCTTCGATCTGCGTGACCCGGACAGCGCCTGCTATGCGTGCGTTTACGGGGACGGTACCGATGGCGACCTGGCCTGCAGCGAGGCCGGTATTCTTGGCCCGGTGGTGGGCACCATCGGCACCCTGCAGGCGCTGCTCGCCCTGCATCTGCTTACCGGTAAACCGGTGGCGCCACGTCTGCGGTTGTTCGATGGTCGCACGCTGGCCTGGCGCGAGATGGCATTTCGCAAGGACCCGCACTGCCCGGTGTGCGCTCGGTCCCGGACATAAGCCGCCGCAATCTATTCAATCAGAGGGATCGCAATGACGGGCAGGGAGCAGACCATGAGGGCCCAGCAACCGGCGGCCTGGCCACTATTCTCCACGGTACTTTTGTCGCTGGTGGGCGCCATTGGCGGCGCGCTGCTGTTCGCGCTGCCCGGGCTGTTGCTGGGCGGCTGGGCCGGCTCCTGGACCGTGGCCATGGTGTCCGCCTCGGTGTTCGCCGGTGTCGGCGCCCTGGTCGGGTTCGCCCTGGTGCTGGTGGCGCTGATCGGTGAGCGGGTGCGGGCCACGGAGCACCGTCTGCTGAGCCTGATCCAGGCCCTGGAGGAGGGCGGGGCCCGAGAGAGCACCACCAAGGAGAGCACCACCAAGGAGAGCACCACCAAGAAGAGCACCTCCACGGACAGTGCCGCTCCAGAGGCGGCGGAGCCGCCCCCCGCGGCGCCGCCGGAGCCGGCGCAAAACACCGCTCCGGTGGAACCGCCGCCGGCTCCCGCCGCGCCCGAGCCGGCGCCTATGCCCGCCCAGCCCGCCGTTGCCCGCTCCGCCCCCGCCAAGGCGCCGCCGTCCGGCCTGGCCAGCGCCTGGCGGCGCGCGGTGGATTGGTTCCGCAACGGCAATAGCATCGCCCGGGTGGGCATCGTGGTGCTGTTCGTGGGCGCCGCCCTGCTGGCCAAATACGCCGCCGAGAGCGGCTGGTTTCCGCTGGAAGCCCGGCTGGCGGCGGTGGCGCTGCTGGGCATGGGCCTGCTCGGCCTGGGCTGGCGGCTGCGCCTGCGGCATCAGGGCTATGCGCTGATTCTGCAAGGCGGTGGCGTGGCCCTGTTGTACCTGACTTTGTATGTGGGGTTCCGCCTGTTCGGCGTGCTGCCGGCGGGGCTGGCGTTCGCGCTGATGGTGGTGGTGGCGCTGGCGGCGGCGGTGCTGGCGGTGGCGCAAAACGCCCTGGCCCTGGCGGTGATCGGTTTCTCCGGTGGCTTCCTGGCGCCGCTGCTGACCTCCGAGGGCGGCGGCAGCCACATCACCCTGTTCAGCTATTACGCGGTACTCAACCTGGGCGTGTTCGCGGTGGCCTGGTTCCGGGCCTGGCGTTCGCTGAACCTGGTCGGCTTTCTGTTCACCTTCGGCGTCAGTGCGCTGTGGCGTGGTACCGGCTACGGCGCCGAGCATCTGTTCAGCACCGATGCCTTCCTGGTTCTGTTCTTCCTGATGTACGTGGCGGTGTCGCTGCTGTTCGCCCGCCAGCGCACCGCCGCCCGAGTCGACTATATCTCCGGCAGCCTGGTGTTCGGCCTGCCGGTGGCCGCCTTCACCCTGCACGCCTCCCTGGTCGGCCACATCGAGCACGCCCTGGCCTGGAGCGCCTTGACACTGGCGGTGTTCTACCTGGTGCTGGCGGCGGTGCTGTGGCGTGGGCGGGGTGCCGCCTGGCGTTTGATGGCGGAAGCGTTCGCCGCCCTCGGCGTGATCTTCGCCACGCTCACCGTGCCGCTGGTGCTGTCCGGTGAAGCCACCGCCGTGAGCTGGGCCCTGGAAGGCGCCGGGCTGGTGTGGCTGGGCGGCCGCCAGGGGCGCCGGCTGACGCGGGTCTTCGGCCTGCTGTTGCAGGTGCTGGCGGCGTTGTCCTGGGCCCATGACGGCGGCGCGCCGGCCAGCCTGCCGGTGTTCAACGGCACCTTCATGGCGTTGGCGGGCCTGGCCATCGCCGGTTACCTGAGCGGGCTGTTCCTGTTCCGCCTGGGGGATGCGCGCGCCGCCTACGAGCGGCCCCTGCCGGCGCTGCTGCTGGGCTGGTCGATCCCGTGGGCGTTGCTCGCCGGCGTGCGGGAGGTGGATGCGTTCGTTTCCCTGGGCGGCGAAGCCGGCGGGTTGCTGGCGGTGCCGGCGCTGGTCACGGCCCTGTTGGCGTTGCTCGGCCGCTGGCTGGCCTGGCCCGCCAGTGAGCGTGTGGCGCCGTTGCTGGGCGCCACTTTCCTGGCGTTGGCGACCTTGGCGCTGACCGTGCTTGAGCACCCGCTAATGCGCGGCGCCTGGCTGGGCTGGCCGCTGCTGTGGCTGGTTTACCATGGCGCGCTGTGGCGCCGGGACCGGGATGCCGGCGCCTGGCTGCCGGGCATCACGCCGGGTCTCATGGCCCTGGGCGTATGGAGCCTGGCCTGGGTGGCCCTGGGGGAACTGCCCTGGTGGATCGGCCAGTCGCTGGCCGGTGTCTGGCCGGCTCTCGGCTGGGGGCTGATTCCCGCTCTGCTGCTGGTGGTGTGCACCCGCCCGCCGGCGCTGTGGCCATGGCGTGATCACCGCCGCGCTTACCTCACTCTGGCGGCGGCGCCGCTGGCGTTGTGGCTGGCCATCTGGGTGGCCGTGGTGAATCTGGGCAGCCCCGGTAACCCGGCGCCGTTGCCCTATGTGCCGCTGCTTAATCCACTCGATATCAGCATGGCCCTGGTCCTGCTGGCCAGCCTGGGCTGGTGGCGCGCCGCCTGGCCCGCACGCTGGAGCACCGGCGTCACGGTGGCTGCGGCGCTGGTGTTTGTGTGGCTCAGCGCCGCCCTGGTGCGGGCGCTGCACTATGGCGTGGGCACGCCGCTGTACCTTGACGGCATGATGCGTTCGGTGACCGTGCAAATGGCCCTGTCGCTGTTCTGGGCTCTGCTCGGGCTGGTGGCCATGATCACCGCCACGCGCCAGGGCTGGCGCCGGGTGTGGATGGCCGGCATGGGTTTGCTGGGCGTGGTGGTGGTGAAACTGTTTCTGGTGGACCTGGCCGGCACGGAGACGCTGGCGCGTACCGTTTCGTTCCTGGGCGTGGGTCTGGTGCTGCTGGTGGTGGGGTACTTCTCGCCGATGCCGCCGCGAGCAAAGGAGTCGTCTTGATGGTTGGTCGTCTGGCATGGGTGGTAATCATGGCGGTGGGGCTGGCGCGGGCCGTGGCGGCGGCGCCGGCGCCGGAGGATTTCGCCGAGGGCATCCCGTTACAGGCGTCGGCCCCGGCCAGCGCCTACCGGCTGCCGTTGCCGGACGCGGTGTACGCCCTGAGCACGCGGGACGATCTTGGCGACCTGCGTGTGTTCAATCGGGCCGGCCAGGTGGTGCAGCATGCCCTTTGCTCGCCGCCGGCGCCGTCGGTGGACACCGCCCGGCCGCTGCCGGTGCATGGGTTGCCGGCGGGGCGCGGCGATCAGGCGGCGGGCGCCGGCCTGTCCATCGAGACCGCCGACGGCCTGCGCATGCGCTGGCGGGAGGCGCCCTCCCAGGGGCCGGTGCCGGCCTCCGGCGCGTTCGAATATATTCTCGATGCCCGCGACCTGGATGCGCAGCTTACCGGCGTGCGCCTGGACTGGCGCTGGCGCTCGCCGGAAGGCCGCGCGGAATTGCCGATCCGGGTGGAGGCCAGCGAAGACCTGGACCAGTGGCGTACGGTGGTGCCGCGCAGCACCCTGTTGCGGGTGGAGGACGACACCCTGGAGGTGGCCACCGTGACCCTGCCGCAACGGCGCTATCGTTTCCTGCGCCTGATTCCCCTGGATGAGCGCGCCCGGGACTGGCTGCGGGGCGCTTCCGCGTTGCCGCTTCCGGACGCCGGCGACGGCCCGGCGCTGAACTGGGTGGCCGCCGCGCAAACCGGCGCGGCGGATGCCGATGGCGCGCTCCGGTTCCGGTCGGAACGGCCGCTGGCGGCGCGGCAGTGGCGCCTGGATTTGCCCGGCCCCAACCGGGTATTGCGGGTGGCGCTGAGTTCCCGGGCCGACCCCGACGGGCCGTGGCGCACCCGCTTCCAGGGCACCGTGGCATCCGGCCCGGATCAGTCGCTGACCGGCGCTCAATCCACCGGCTCCAGTGCCACGCCGCCGGACCGGTTGTGGCGGTTGCGCATTTTGTCCGGCGCCGAATCCCTGGGCTCGGCGCCGGTGCGCCTGGAGCTGGGCTACGCGCCCCTGGAGTTGGCGTTCCTGGCCCAGGGCGAGGGGCCGTTCCTGCTGGCCTATGGCAGTGGCACGGCGCCGCCGGCCCAGGTGATCGATTGCGCGCGGCTGGAGCCGGCGGCGCCGGCGGAGGCGCTGCCGGTGCGGGAGCTGGGTGGCGAAGCGGCGCTGCGTCCGGCACCGGAGCCGCTGCCCACCCGGCGCATCGTGCTGTGGGGCATCCTGCTGCTCGGCGCCGGCCTGGTGGTGGTCATGGCCCTGGGGCTGCTGCGCAAAATGCGCGATTGATGTCCGTGCCGCTGTTGCTCCCGTTGCCGGTGGCACGGCTTCAGCGGCTGGGCGATTGCGGCTGGCAATCCCGCCAGCTTTGATATTCCTCCCGGGTCACGCCCAGCCCGGCCAGACGCTGCGGAGACAGTTCGCGCACGTCTTCTTCCAGATCTTCCAGGTAGGCGGCCCGGTCGGCGCCGGGGATGGCCTCGGCCGCTTCCCGCAGCCGTGCCTCCAGGGCCCGGCCGGCCAGACGTTCCTGAATGACGCCGCGTAGCACCTCACGCCGCTGCGCGCGGTAGCGTACCCGTACCGCGTCCACGCCCAGGGCTTCGGCGGTGGCATCGTATTCCTGGCAGCCGCGCAGGTAGGAGGCCCGGTACAGTTCCATGAGCGGGCCCGGGTCGTTGAGTTCGTACACCGCCAGCATGGCCGAGGCGTAGTCGTCCTTCTCGATGGCGTTGAACGACAGCGGTACCCGGTTGCGCGTCACCAGGGGAATGTTGGCGGCCAGCCGCGAGGTGCGTTTGTTCACGTCGGTGAACGCCTGCAGGTAGGCCACGTGCACCAGCAGAAACAGGCTTTGCTCGTAGGGTTCGTTGATCGCCATGGCCTTGTCGGCGATTTGCCGCAGCCGCCGTTCCAGCTCGGAGGGCCGGTCCAGGGGAATATAACTGGAGGCCCCCACGCGCACGCCGTGGTCGCGCACCTTGCCGGAGCCGTCGGGCGGTACCAGGCCGTCGGAAAGCAGGTAGTGCAGGGTGCAGATTTCCTCGTAGCTGGGTTCCAGATGGCCGGCCCGTTCCACCAGGTAGCGGATCGCCTCCTTGTGGTTGAGGATCATCACCGCTTCCTCGTCGAGCTTGCCGGTGGCGCCGGTGCCTTCCAGCAGCAGACGTTGGGTTTCGATCAACGAGTAGGTGTTCCCCTCCAGCCGTGAGGAGTGGTAGGAGAGATCGATGAGCAGGCGGTTGTAGATGCGCCGCGCATAGGTGCCGGCGGGTTCCGGGTGGTCGGTGCGGCGACCCTTGTCGCTCAGCAGATCGATGTCCGCCTGGCTGAAGTAACGGTCGCGGTTGGGCCGGTATTGCTCCAGCCACTGGCCGTTGTAGCTCACCGGCGCCCGGTTCAGCAGGGGCTGGCGGACCCGATTCAGGGCGTGCCGGGCGGCCTCGCTGAAATGAAACAGGGCCGGCTCCACCGGTTCGCGCACCGCCAGGGGCGCGCCGGCCTCGGCCAGTTGGTAGCGGGTGCCGCGCTTGCGGCCGCTTTTCCGGACCCGGCCCTGCTCGACCAGTTGGACCAGCCAGCGCCGTACGGAACGCTCGGCGAAGTCAGCGGGCAGGCGCTCAAGAATTTCCGGCAGGCTGGCGGGGCCTCCCAGCTCCTGGAGGGCGGTCAGAATGCGTTCCTTGTTGTCGTCCCTGGACATGGAAGTTGGCCGTATAAAGGAATATACGGCCAAAATTAATGGGGATACGGCCAGAAAGCAACTTGATACGGCCACTTTTGGCCGTATTCGCTACGCCCGGACGTTAATACGGCCACTTCAGCGGCGGCTGTATTTGGGGGGCTGGCCGAAATGGCGCCGGTAGGCGGCGGTGAAATTGGCCGGGTGGGCATAGCCAAGCCGGTAGGCCACCCCGGACACCGGCGCGCCCCCTGCCAGCAGTTGCCGGGCGTATTCCAGGCGCAGACGCTGAAAGCGTTGCCGGGGGCTGACGCCGAACACCCGTTGAAAACCTCGCCTGAGCTGGCGCTCGCCGAGCCCGACCCGGGCCGCCAGGGTGGTCAGGCACAGCGGCTGGTCCAGAGCATCACGCAACAGGGCATCGGCCCGTTCCACCTTTTCCAGGGCATGGGGCTGGGTGTCACCGTGCCGCTCCAGCAGGCGTTGCAGCGGTTCGCCAAGCAGGGTGAGCGCGGTGGTCTTGAGCGCCAGCGCATGTGGCGGCGGTCGCTCCGGGGCCCGGTAGAGCGCGGCCACATGGCCCTGGCTGGCGCGGTCGGTGGCGCTGAAGTCCAGGGTGCGGGGTGGGGCGCCGGCCTGCAGCAGGGTGGCCGTCTGGCGGCGGCCCACATAGCCGGCCAGGGCCTGCTCGGTGAGGATCAGGCGCAGCTGGCCGATTTCCTGCTGGGGCGGGAAGACGCGTTCGCCGTCCACGTCGTCGAAGCCGGTGACGGTGGTGAAACCGGCCTGGAAGCGGGGCCGGTGGCCCCGGCGTTCGTGGAACGAGGAGGTGCCGCTCAGGCCGTAGGTGATGATCAGCAGCCGCTCGCCCGGTGGCCGCTGGCTGCTTTCCCGGCGGGTCCGGTGGCCGCGCACCTGGGAGCGCACCAGGGTGAAACCGGGCTCCACGGTGTAGCGAGCAATCCGGGTCTCGCCGCTGGCGTCGGCGTGGCCTTGGTGTTGCCAGCCCGGTGAAGGCTCGGGTGCGGGGACAGGACCGGATCGCATAGCAGAAAGTCCGAATCAGATAAGAATAAGAATCAATAAAATTAACCCCGCCTCTATGCTTTGTCCATGCCCTGGCGGGTGCCCTGTCACCAGGGGCCCGCCGTTCATCGTGACGCTGTAATGACGAGGTCTTTCCCATGCATGCATTGCAACCTTACTGGAATCTGGCCGGCGCGGCGGTAGGTGCCGAGGCGCTGCGTCTGGCCCTGGAACTGGACCTGTTCACCGGCCTGGAGACGGCGGCGGACGCCAATGCCGTGGCCCGGGACCTGGGCCTCGATGCCTGGGCCACCGGGGCCTGGTTGGAGATGTTGTGGAGCCTGGGTTGCCTGGAGCGCGTCAGCGAAGGCGCGGCGCCCCGTTATCGGGTGAGCCCGGTGTCGGCCTGGTATTGGCGCCCTGGTGAGGGCGACTGCCGGCGGGCCTGGAGCAACCGGCTGGCGCGCTTGCAGGGCGCGGCCGCGCAGTTGGAGCCGTTGCTGCGCCATGGCGCCACGCCGACACCGCCGCCCGGCGAAGCCTGGGCGGAAGGCGCCCGCCGGCAGATCGACCAGGAGCAGCGGGCGGTGACCGCGCCGGAGGCGGTGGCGTTGTTTCGGGAGTGGCCGGAGCTGGCCGGGCGGCGCCATTTGCTGGATCTCGGCGGCGGCCCGGGCCGGGTGGCGCTGACCCTGGCCCAGACCTTCCCGGACCTGCGTGCCACCGTGCTGGACTGGCCGGCCACCGCCGAAGTAGCCCGGGAGCATATCGCCGAGGCGGGCCTGGCGGACCGCGTGGTGGCCCTGGGCGGCGACATCACGGTGTGCGACCCGGGCCAGGGTTACGACGTGATCTGGTGTTCCTCGGTGTTGCATTTCGTGGCCGAGCCGGAGGCGGTTCTGCGCCGCGTTTACCAGGCGTTGGCCCCGGGCGGGGTGTTGATCTGCGCCCACGGCGAGCGCGGCGCCACGGCGCCGGCCAGCGCCCGGGTATTGCCGTTTTACCTGCCGATGATGCTGGCAGGCCACTTCGTGCCGGGCCCGGGGGAGATCGGAATGTTGCTGAAACGTGCCGGCTTCGACACGGTGGAGCGGCGCGGCGAACGGGATTTCCCCATGGCTCCGGCGGCGGTGTGGCTGGCCACCAAGGCGGGTTAGCTAGTAATCCCGTTGCCGGTTGCGGAAGTCGGGAGCCCGCTTCTTGAAGTTGGCGGCCATGGCTTCGCCCTGGTTCTTGCCGCGCAGCAGCTTGAACTGCAGCCGGGATTCCTCGTGGAAGGCCTGGTCCTCGGTCTGGTTCCAGGTGCGCTGGAACAGGGCCTTGGTGGCGCTCACCGCGTCCGGGGAGCGTTCCAGCAGGGCCCGGGCCAGGGCCAGGCTCTCGGCGCGCGGGTCCTCGGCGACCCGGGTCACCAGGTTGAGCTGTTTGGCTTCCACCGCGTCGAAACGGCGGCCGGTCATGGCCAGTTCCTTGGCCACGTCCAGGGGCACCAGTTCGCGCAGGGTGACGGTGCCGGTCATATCCGGGATCAGGCCCCATTTGATTTCCATCACCGACAGTTCGCAGTCCGGCGCCGCCACCCGGAAGTCCGCCGCCAGCGCCAGCTGCAAGCCGCCGCCGTAGCAATAGCCGTGCAACTCGGCGATCACCGGCACCGGCAGCTCCCGCCAGGCCCAGCAAGCTTTCTGAAAAAGATTGGTTTTCTTGACCCCGAATTTGGTGAACGCCAGCAGCATTTTCATCGGCGTTTTGGTCACCGTGGGGAAATCCAACCCGGCGCAAAATGCCTTGCCCGCGCCACGCAAAATCACCACCCGCACGTCCCGGTTTTTCCTGATAACGCGAGCGGTTTTCACCAACGCCTCCAGGGTTTGCAGATCCAGACCGTTGTATTTATCCGGCCGGTTCAGGGTGACGGTGGCGATGTTTTCGTCGATGGAAAGGGTGACGCGGGGTTCGTTCATGGGGAGTCCTTTCGGGCAGGCAGGCGGGCCGTGCCCGCGATACAGGATTCAGAATGAAGGATACAACCCGTATCGCGGCTGAAGCCGCTCCTACGAGAGGCTCGGGAGCGACTTCAGCCGCGATCATCCCCGGAGCCCTTGTAGGAGCGACTTCAGTCGCGATCAGAGCTTCTCTTGAAGCAGCTCGTTGACCTGCTGCGGGTTGGCTTTGCCCTGGGTGGCTTTCATGACCTGGCCGACGAAGTAGCCGATTTTCTTTTTGCGTTTGGCGTCGTCGGCGTTGCGGTAGTCCTCCACCTGGGCGGGGCTGTCGGCGATGATCTGGTCGATGATTTTTTCCAGTTCACCGCTGTCGCTCATCTGCTTGAGGCCCTGGGACTCGATGATCTGGTCCGGGCTGCCGTCGCCGGCCCAGCAGGCTTCGAACACCTGCTTGGCGATCTTCGAGCTGATGGTGCCGTCCTTGATGCGCTGGATCAGTTGCCCCAGGTGCTCGGCGGACACCGGGCAGTGGGCGATGTCCAAGTCCTCGGCGTTGAGCTTGGCGGCCAGGTCGCCCATTACCCAGTTGGCGGCCAGCTTGGCGTCGCCGCCATGGTCGGCGGCGGTTTCGAAGTAGCGGGCGGTGGCCATGGAAGAGGCCAGCAGGGCGGCGTCGTAGTCGGACAGTTGATAGGCGTCCATAAAGCGCGCCTTGCGGGCGTCCGGCAGTTCCGGCATCTCGGCGCGCAGGGCCTCGATGTCTTCCTCGCTGACCAGTACCGGCAGCAGGTCCGGGCAGGGGAAGTAGCGGTAATCGTTGGCGTCTTCCTTGGTGCGCATGGAGCGCGCGGTGTTGGTGTCGCCGTTATAGAGCCGGGTTTCCTGAACGATCTTGCCGCCGTCCTCAAGCACGTCGATCTGGCGTTCCACTTCCAGCTTGATGGCTTTTTCCATGAAGCGGAAAGAGTTCAGGTTCTTGGTTTCGGTGCGGGTGCCCAGGGGCTCGCCGGGGCGGCGCACGGAAATGTTCACGTCGAAGCGCATGTTGCCCTGGGACATGTCGCCGTCGCACACGCCGATCGAGGTAACGATGGCGTGCAGCTTGCGGGCGAAGGCCACCGCTTCCTCGGCGTTGCCCATATCCGGTTCGGAAACGATCTCGATCAGCGGCGTGCCGGCCCGGTTCAGGTCGATGCCGGTCATGCCATGAAAGTCTTCATGGAGCGACTTGCCGGCGTCTTCTTCCAGGTGCGCGTGATGAATACGCACGGTTTTTTCGCTGCCGTCGTCGAGCTGGATCACCACCTCGCCGGGGCCGACGATGGGCTCCGCCAACTGGGTGGTCTGGTAGCCTTTGGGCAGGTCCGGATAAAAATAATTCTTCCGTTCGAACACCGAGCGACGGCCGATCTCGGCGTTGATCGCCAGGCCGAAACGCACCGCGTTGCGGATCGCTTCCTTGTTGACCACTGGCAGGGTGCCGGGCATGCCCAGATCGATCAGGCTGGCGTGGCGGTTCGGTTCGTCACCGGTGGCGGTGCTGGCGCCGGAAAAGATTTTCGAGCGGGTGGCCAGCTGCACGTGCACTTCCAGCCCGATCACCACTTCCCAGCCATTGAAAAGAGAGGAACTCATTGAAACGCTCCCGGGATCCGTTGGTGCCAGTCGGTGGCCAGCTGATAGCGGTGCGCCACGTTCAGGATGCGGCCTTCCTGGAAGTAATTGCCGATCACCTGGGTGCCGGCGGGCAGGCCATCGATAAAGCCGCTGGGCATGGACAGCGCCGGCAGGCCGGCCAGGTTCACGGCGATGGTGAACACGTCGGCCATGTACATGTTGACCGGGTCGTCGGCCTTGGCGCCCAGTTTGAAGGCGGTTTCCGGGCTGGTGGGGCCCATCAGCACGTCCACTTCCTTGAAGGCGCGGGCGAAGTCGTCGCGGATCAGCCGGCGAACCTGCTGGGCGCGTTTGTAGTAGGCGTCGTAGTAGCCGGCGGAGAGGGCGTAGGTGCCCACCAGAATGCGGCGTTTTACTTCCGCGCCGAAGCCCTCGGAACGGGAGCGCTTGTACAGGTCTTCCAGATCCTTCGGATCTTCGCAGCGGTAGCCGAAGCGCACGCCATCGAAACGGGACAGGTTGGAGCTGGCTTCCGCCGGGGCGATCACGTAGTAGGCCGGCACCGAAAGTTTGATGCTGGGCAGCGACACCTTGACCAGTTTGGCGCCCTGTTTTTCCAGCTCGCCCATGGCGGCGCGGGCGTTGTCGGCGATGGCGCCGTCCAGGTTGTCCGGGAAGAACTCTTCCGGCACGCCGATGCGCAGGCCGTCCAGGTTTTGATCCAGGCCGCCCAGGTAATCGTCCACCGGCTCGTTGAGGCAGGTGGAGTCCTTGTCGTCGTGGCCTGCCATGGCTTGCAGCATCAGGGCGCAGTCGGCGGCACTGAGGCCCAGGGGGCCAGCCTGGTCCAGGCTGGAGGCGAAGGCGATCATGCCCCAGCGGGACACCCGGCCATAGGTGGGCTTGAGGCCGGTGACGCCGTTCAGGGCCGCCGGCTGGCGGATCGAGCCGCCGGTGTCGGTGCCGGTGGCGCCGGGGGCGAGCCGTGCCGCCAGGCTGGCGGCGGCGCCGCCGGAGGAGCCGCCGGGCACCCGCTCGGTGTCCCAGGGGTTACGCACCGGCCCATAGAAGCTGGTTTCGTTGGAGGAGCCCATGGCGAACTCATCCATATTGGTCTTGCCCAGCATGATGGCGCCTTCGCCGGCCATCTTCTCCACCACCGTGGCGGTATAGGGCGCGATGAAGTTATCCAGCATCCGCGAGCCGCAGCTGGTGCGCACGCCCTCGGTGCAGAAGATGTCCTTGTGGGCGATGGGCAGGCCGGTGAGCAGCCGGTGGTCACCGGCGGCGATGGCCTGATCGGCGGCATCCGCCTGTTGCAGGGCCTGCTCGCGGGTAACGGTGATAAAGCTGTTCAGCTCGCCGTCGCGGGCCTGGATACGGTCCAGGAAATGCTCGGTCAGCTCGCGGGCGGAAAAATCCTTCGCCTGCAGGCCGGCTTTCAGTTCGGTCAGTGTCTTGTTATGCATTGGCTTACTCGATCACCCGCGGTACCAGGAAACAGCCGTCCTCGCTGGCCGGCGCGATGGGTAGCACCTTGTCGCGCACGTCCGGTTCGTCGACCCGGTCGTCCCGCAGGGGCTGGCTCAGCTCCAGGGGATGGGCCAGGGGTTCCACCTGGCCCACGTCCGCCTGCTGCAACTGGTCGACCATGCCGAGGATCTCGTTGAGCCGCTCGGACAGCGCCTCGCGCTCGCCTTCGTCCACCTGCAAACGGGCCAGATGGGCCACACGCGCCACCACCTGGGAGTCAATCGCCATGGGGTTCTCCGCAAATCTCGGGGGAAAGGCGGGAAAATACCACATCCAGGGGGCCGTTGTGGATACGAAAGTGGTGACGCCGGGCGCGCAACCGGGCGGCTCTCCTTGCCGATTCCCCCCGCCGTTGCTAGAGTTGCGCCATCTTGTTGCTGGCGTGTGACGATCCCGCCGGCGGCCCCGCTATTTCTACTCGAACTCTCAGGAAACAGGCCAGGATGTCCGTGATCAAGCGCATTCGGGGGATGTTCTCCACCGATCTTTCCATCGACCTTGGCACCGCCAACACCCTTATTTATGTGCGCGGCCGCGGCATCGTCCTGGACGAGCCCTCGGTAGTGGCTATCCGCCACCACGGCGCCCAGAAGAGCGTCGCGGCGGTGGGTGCCGACGCCAAGCGCATGCTGGGGCGAACCCCGGGCAACATTACCGCCATCCGGCCCATGAAGGACGGCGTGATCGCCGACTTCGACGTCACCGAGAAGATGCTGCAGTACTTCATCAAAAAAGTGCATGACACCGGCTTCTTCCCGCCGGCGCCCCGGGTGCTGGTATGCGTGCCGTGCAAGTCCACCCAGGTGGAACGCCGCGCCATCCAGGACTCCGCCTTCGGCGCCGGGGCCCGGGACGTGTACCTGATCGAGGAACCGGTGGCGGCGGCCATCGGCGCCGGCCTGCCGGTGGAAGAGGCCCGTGGTTCCATGGTGGTGGACATCGGCGGTGGCACCACCGAGATCGCCCTGATCTCCCTGAACGGCGTGGTCTACTCCGAATCCGTGCGCACCGGCGGTGACCGCTTCGACGAGGCCATCGTCGCCTTCGTGCGCAAGGAATACGGCTCCCTGATCGGCGAATCCACCGCCGAGCGCATCAAGCACGAGATCGGCACCGCCTACCCGGGCGGCGAGATCCTGGAAATCGACGTGCGCGGCCGTAACCTGGCCGAGGGCGTGCCGCGCCAGTTCACCCTCAACTCCGAGGAAATCCTGGAAGCGCTCAAGGACCCGTTGTCGGTGATCGTCAATGCGGTCAAGAACGCCCTGGAAGCCTCGCCGCCGGAGCTGGCCAGCGACATCGCCGAGCGCGGCCTGGTGCTCACCGGTGGCGGCGCCCTGCTGCGCGACATCGACCGGTTGCTGTCCGAGGAAACCGGCCTGCCGGTGATCATCGCCGACGACCCGCTGACCTGCGTGGCCCGTGGCGGCGGCAAGGCGCTGGAACTGATGGATACCCAGGGTCTGGACATGTTGGCCATGGGCTAGCGCCCTTTTGGCCTCCGGCGTCGTTGTCGGTCGCTTATTTGGAAGGACCAAACGGCGCTCCCTCCGCCTGGCTGGAGACCAAAATGATATCCAGCAGGCGTGATGCAAGTAGTGTGAACAGGCCCTAGCCCCATGTCCTCCGCCAACCCCACCTATCGCCTGCTGATCGCCCTGGTCCTGGCGGTTGTGCTGATCGGCCTGGATCAGCGCAGCCGCTGGGTGGACCCGTTGCGGTACGTGCTCGGCTACATCACCGCGCCGGTGCAATATCTGGCGCACCTGCCCGTGGACGCCGGCAACAGCTTCATGCGCCTGACCGAAACCCGCACCCGCCTGATGGAATCCCGTGAGCGCCTGGAGCGCCAGGTACTGATCCTGGAGCAGAAGGTGCAGCGGCTGGCGGTGCTGCAGGCGGAAAACACCCGCCTGCGCGAGCTGCTCAACTCGTCCGCGAATCTGGACGCCTCGGTGCTGGTGGCGGAGATCATCGGCGTCGATCCGGACCCCAACCGCCAGGAACTGGTGATCAACAAGGGCGCCCGCGACGAGGTGACCCAGGGGCAGGCGGTGCTGGATTCCGAGGGGCTGATTGGCCAGGTGGTGGAAACCGGGCCGTTGTCCGCCCGGGTGCTGCTGATCACCGACGCCAGCCACGCCATGAGCGTGCAGGTGAACCGCAACGGGGTGCGCGCCATTCTCGCCGGCACCGGCCAGGGCAGCCGCCTGCGGCTGCTGTACGTGCCGGACACCGCCGACATCCGCGAAGGCGATCTGCTGGTCAGCACCGGCCTGGGCAAGCTCTATCCGCGTGGCTACCCGGTGGCCCGGGTGGTCAGCGTGAACCACCAATCCGGCGCCTCGTTCTCGGACATCGAGGCACAGCCCACCGCCCATCTGGACCGGGTCAGCCATGTGCTGCTGGTGCAGTCCATGGAGCCGGTCAGCGCCCCGGATATGAATGCCGACGGCGGCGCCGAGGCCAGCGCGACGGAGGGAGCCGATGCGAATCAATAGCGAGCGTCCCGCCGGCACCGGGGTGATCCTGGTGACCTTCCTGTTGGCGGCGCTGCTGGAAGTGGTGCCCCTCAACGACACCCTCAACTGGGTGCGTCCGGAATGGATGCTGCTGGTGCTGCTGTATTGGGTGCTGTCCCTGCCGCACCGTATCGGCGTGCTGTGGGGCTTCATGGTGGGCCTCTACCAGGACGTGCTGGTGGGCACCACCCTGGGCCAGTGGGCCCTGGCCTATGCCCTGGGGGCCTACTTCATGCTGGCCGCCTACAAGCGCATGCGGGTGTTTCCCCTGTTGCAGCAGAGCGCGGTGGTGTTCCTGCTGGTGGGGTCGGCGCAACTGCTCGCCTACCTGATCCAGGAGTCCGTGGGCCGCACCTTCTACCCGCCCTATACGATTCTCTATTCCGCCGCTGCCAGCGCCGTGATCTGGCGCCCCATGTGCGGGCTGCTGCGCTGGGTACAGCTGCGTTTCCTGGTGCGCTGATGGCCAGCGCCACCCGCTCCCTGCTTTATCTGGCCTCCGGTTCGCCGAGGCGGGCCGAGCTGCTGGCCCAGATCGGCGTGCCCTTCACCGTGCTGCGCGCCCCCGGTATCGACGAAACCCCGGCCCCCGGTGAGTCGCCCCGCGCCTATGTGGAGCGCATGGCCCGGGAGAAAGCGGCGGCCGGCGCCAGCGGCGCGCCGGCGGGTGGCCCGGTACTGGGCGCCGACACCGCGGTGGTGCTGGGCGACCGGATTCTCGGCAAGCCCGACGACGCCGACCACGCCCTGGCCACCCTGGAAACGCTCAACGGCCGGGAACACCGGGTGATCTCGGCGGTCTGTGTGAGGCTCGCCGACAACCACCGCCTGGCGGTGTCGGAAACCCGGGTACGTCTGCGCCAGCTGGACCGCGCCACCCTGGCCGCCTACGCCGCCACCGGCGAGGGCCTGGACAAGGCCGGCGCCTACGGCATCCAGGGCCGGGGCGCGGCACTGGTGGCCTCCATAACGGGCAGTTACAGTGGAGTGGTCGGTCTGCCCCTGGCGGAGACCGTATCGCTCCTGGAATGGGCCGGAGTTCCCTATTGGCAGTGACGAACCGCAGCGCGCGCTGGCGTAACACCCTGCGCCGCCAGCTCTGGTGGCTGGTGGCGGTGCCGGTATTGCTGCTTGCCGGCTATGTGGTGGTGGCCCGACAGTTGATGTTGTTGGTGCCGGATTACCGGCACGACCTGGAGACGCTGCTGGAGCAGCGCCTGGGCTTCCCCATCGAGATCGAGGACCTGAGCGGCGAGATGGACGGTCTGTCGCCCCGTTTCCAGGTGCGCGGTCTGACCCTGCCGGACGCCGACGGCGAACCCTCCCTGCGCCTGGATCAGGTCGCGGTCAGCGTGCGGGTGCTGCCCACCCTGTGGCACCGCCAACCCTATCTGCGCGAACTGAGCGTGCGCGGCGTCGACCTGCATCTGGTCCGTGACGCCGACGGCGGCATCCGCCTGCGCGGCCTGGACGCCCTGCGCCGGGAAGGCGGCGACCCCAAGGACGCCCTGCGCACCCTTTATCGCCAGGACCGTATCCAGATCGAGGACGCCCGTTTTTCCCTGGATTGGCCCGGTTTGCCGCCGCTGGCGGCCTCGTCCCTGACCCTGGCCATGGTCAACGATGGCGACCAGCATGATATTTCGGTGCGGGTCACCGCCCGCGACCGGCCGTTCTCGGTGGACGCCCGGCTCAGCCTGGACGGCGCGCCCCTGTCGCTGGAGCAGGTCAACGGCCGGGGCTACCTGGACGTGCAGGGCGAGCGGTTGCAGGAGTGGCTGCCGGAGAGCCGCGACTGGCCCCTGGATCTGGCTACCCTGAACGGCCAGGTGCGCGCCTGGGGCCGGGTGCGTGACGGCCAACTGAGCGACGGCCAGGTACGGCTGACCAGGTCGCACGCCACCCTCACCGACGGCACCCACCAATGGCCGCTCAGCGACCTGAACCTGGACGCCCTGTGGCGCCATGGCAGCGACGGTGAAAGCCAGCTGTCGGTGACATCGCTCACCGGCGAAACACCGGCGGGGGCGGTGGCGCCGGGCCCGGTGGCGCTGCGTTGGCGCACCGACGGGGAACGCCGTCGCTGGCATTTAGAGGGCCGCGATCTGGCCATCCACGCCCTGACCCGGCAGCTCGCCCAATGGCCGTTCGTGCTGCCCGAAGGGCTGGACAAAGTGCGCGACTGGCTCCGTGAACACGAGCCCCGTGGCGTGTTGGAGGCGGTCTATATGCAGGGCGAGGAAGGCCGGGTGGATGCCCTGCAGGCCCGTTTCGCCGGCCTCGCCAGCGATGCCCTGGACCGGGTGCCGGGGGTGGCCGGGCTGACCGGCTGGCTGGCCGGCACCGCCACCCATGGGGTGGCCCGGGTCAACGGCGAGCCCCTGCAACTGACCGTGCCGCGACTCTACGATCACCCGCTCAGTGCCGCCTTCAACGGGCCGCTGCGCTGGTACATCGGTGACGACCGGTGGCGGCTGGAGAGCGGCGTACTGCGCGCCGCCAACGCCGACGCCCGGGGCGTCGCCATGCTGCGGGTGGACGGCGGCGAAAGCCTGCCGGTGCCGGAACTGCGCCTGCTCGCCGATGTGATCGACGGCAACGGCGCCCGCGCCAGTCACTATATTCCCCTGGAGAAGCTCAAGGATTCGCTGGGCGACTGGCTGGCCCAGGCGTTCCAGGGCGGCAAGCTGGAGCGGGGCCGGTTCCTCTACCAGGGGCCGGTGAAGATCGAACCGGAGCGCCAGCAGGATCGCACCTTCCAGATGCTGTTCCAGGCCCGTGACGTGACCCTGTCGTTCCTGCCGGACTGGCCGGCGGCCACCGGCGTGGACGCCCAGGTGCTGATCGACGGCCGCCGCGTCACCGGGCACGCCGATCGCGGGCGGTTGCTCAATAGCGACGTGACCGACGTCAGCATCGATCTGCCGGAGGTGTCGGCGCCGGAGCAGCGTCATATCGTGATCCAGGGCCTTGCCAACGGGCCCGCCGCCGATCTCGACCGGCTGTTCCACGACAGCCCCCTGAGCAAGCAACTGCCCGACGGCCTGCTGGACTGGCGGTTCCGCGATGGCCGGGTCAACGGCCACCTGTTGCTGGATCTGCCCCTGGCCCGGCCGGGCCCGGCCCCCATGGTGATCGTGGACGGTGGCGGCGAGGGCATCACCCTGCGCAACGACCCGCTCAATCTGACCCTCACCGAGGTCACCGCGCCGGTGTATTTCCATCTCAAGCGCGGCATCACTCTGCGTACCCTGGAGGGCCGTGCCCTGGGCGCCCGTTTCCAGGGCAGCTGGCTGACCCGGGGCCCGGACAGCCAGATGCAGCTCACCGGCAAGGTGGACGTGAAGCGGCTGCGCGACTGGCTGGACGCGGACTGGCTGGCGCCGGCCTCGGGCACCCTGCCGCTGGAACTGGAACTGGCCATGCCCTGGCAGGGCCGCCCGTTCCGCCTGGAGGGCCGGTCCACCCTGGAAGGGGTCAAGGTGGACGCCCCCGCGCCCCTGGGCAAACCCGCCAATCAGGCCCGCGGCAGCCGCCTGGTATGGCGCCAGCAGGGCCGCGCCAAGCAACTGACGGTGTTCTACGGCGACCTGGGCGAAGGCCGCTTCGTGCTCGGCGACAACAGCCTGGCCGGCGCGCTGCGCCTGGGCGGCGGCGATTTGCCAACGATGCCGGCCCGGGGCTTGAACATCGAGGGCCGGGTGGCGCGGGCGTCGGCGGCGGACTGGCTCGATTTCATCGGTAATCTGACGCCGGCGGGCGACCCGGGCCGGCCGGGCAGCAAAAAAGGCGGCAACGGCGCCAGCGACCTGATCAACCGGGTGACGTTGTCCATCGACCGGCTCGACCTGTTCGGCAGCGAACTGGCCAGCGCCCGCTTCAGCGCCGCGCCCCGGGGCCGCGATTGGGAACTGGGGCTGGCCAGCCCGGCGGTGGCCGGCACCGTGCGGCTGCCGGAGAACTACCGGCCCCGGGGTGATACGCCCCTGGCGCTGACCGTGAATCGGCTGAGACTGCCGGCCAATCCGTTGAGCGGCGAGGACAAGGCCGCTGGCGATGGCGGTGAAGGCCGCCCGGCGCCGCCGATCCAGCCCTCCCGGGTGCCGATCATGGACGTGGACCTGCACGACCTGCGCCTGGGCGGCCAGGCCCTGGGCGCTTGGTCCGGGCGCCTGCGACCCATCGACGGGGGCGTGCGCGTGGACGGCCTGCGTGGCCAGTGGAACCACCTGAATCTGGACGGCCAACTGACCTGGACCGAGGCTGGCCAGGGCCAGCGCAGCCGCTACCAGGGCAGCATCGCCTCCGACGATCTGAAGGCCGCCTTGCAGGCGCTGGGCATGCCGGCGCTGGTGGTCACCGACGACGCCCGGGCCAACGTGGACCTGGCCTGGAACGACTGGCCCCTGCGGCCGGACTACCTGGACCTGAACGGCACCGCCACCCTGGATATCGGCGAATGCCAGTTGCCGGACCCGGAAGGCCGCACCTCGTTGCTGAAAGTGCTGGGTATCGTCAACCTGGCCAACCTGCAGCGCCGTCTGCGGCTGGACTTCTCGGACCTGTACCGGGAAGGCCTGTCCTGTGACGGCATCGACGGCGATTTCCGCTTCCAGGGGCCGCTGCTGACCACCCGCAAGCTGGCCATCGCCTCGCCGTCGGCGGCCTTCGAGGTGAGCGGCGAAGCGCAGCTCGACAAGCGCACCCTGGACCTGGAAGTGGGCATGACCCTGCCGCTTTCCAGCAACCTCTACGCCGGTTGCCTGGCGGGCCCGGCGGTATGCGCCGGCATCTTTGTGGTGGAGCGCCTTTGGGGTGATAAGCTGGACAAGACCACCACCATGAAATATCAGGTTTCCGGGCCCTGGGGCGAGCCCAAGGTCAAGGAAACGGAGGGTTTTCTTGAGTAAAGCGAGCAACGCCACGCGGGTGGCCGCGGTGCAGATGACCAGCGGCACCGACACCGACGCCAACCTGGCCGCCGCCGACGGCGCCCTGATCCGGGCCGCCGAGGACGGCGCCCGGCTGGTGGTGCTGCCGGAAAACTTCGCCGGTTACGGGGTCGACTACCGGGCCTTGGGCGAGCGCCACGAGGCCCTGTGCCAATGGCTGGGCGAACGGGGCCGGGATCTGGGCCTGTGGATACTGGGCGGCAGCCTGCCGGCCCTGACCCGGCCGGACGGCAGCGCCGTGCCGGCGCCCCGGGTGCGCACCCGGGCGGTGCTGGCCGGCCCGGATGGCCGCATCCAGGCCCGCTACGACAAGCTGCACCTGTTCGACGCCGACGTGGCCGACGCCCAGGGCCGTTACCGGGAGTCCGACGTGTTCGAGGCCGGCGACCAGGTGGTGCTGGCGGACGTGGCCGGCCTGCGGGTGGGCCTGGCGATTTGCTACGACCTGCGCTTCCCGCTGCTGACCCGGGCCCTGGCCGACGGCGGCGCCGACCTGATCGTTTATCCCAGCGCCTTCACCGCCACCACCGGCGCCGCCCACTGGCAGGTGCTGCTGCGCGCCGCCGCCATCCACAGCGGCTGCTACGTGCTCGGCGCCAACCAATGCGGCCGGCACAGCGACCGGCGCGCCAGTTACGGGCACTCGCAGCTGATCGACCCCTGGGGCCGGGTGGTGGCCGAGGGCGGCGACGAACCCGGCGTGGTGCTGGGGCTGGTGGACCCGGCGGTGCTCGAAACCGTACGCTCCGGCTTGCCGGTGCATACCCATCAACGATTCCAAGTGAGCGGTCCCTATGAGCTTTGACAAAGAACGGATCTCTGACCAAGAACGGCTCTCTGACAGCGAACGCCTTTCCCTGGCGTCCGACATTCTGCTGGCGCCCGCCGACCTGGGCACCGACCAGTTGCAAACGCTGCTGGGCGGCAAGCTGGCGGGCAGCGCCGACTACGCCGACGTCTATTTTCAGCACAGCCGCCATGAAGCCTGGGTGCTTGAGGACGGCCTGGTGCGCGACGCCAGCTTCAACCTGGAGCGGGGCGCCGGCGTGCGCATCGTCAGTGGCGACAAGACCGGCTTCGCGTACAGCGACGACATCTCCCTGGACACCCTGCGGCAGGCCGGCAACGCCGCCGCCGCCATCGGCCGCCAGGGCGGTGACAAGCCGGTGCGCATCGAACCGGCGCGCTCGGTGCCCCGGCGCTATGAGGCCCTGGACCCGCTGCCCGGCTGGAGCAGCGAAATGAAAGTGGCGCTGCTGTGCGAGATGGACCGCCTGGCGCGCTCCCTGGACCCGGCGGTGAAGGAAGTCACCGTCAGCCTCAGCGGCGAGCAGGATGTGGTGCTGGTGGCCGCCACCGACGGCACCCTGGCCGCCGACGTGCGCCCGCTGATCCGCTTCAGTATTTCCGTGATCGCCGAGCGCGACGGCCGCCGCGAGCGCGGCAGCGCCGGCGGTGGTGGCCGGGTGGCCTACGACTGGCTGCGCCAGGACGGCCGCCTGGAGAGCTGGACCCGGGACGCGGTGCGTCAGGCGCTGCTGAACCTGGAAGCCCAGCCGGCGCCGGCGGGCACCATGCCGGTGGTGCTCGGCCCCGGCTGGCCCGGCGTGCTGCTCCATGAGGCGGTGGGCCATGGCCTGGAAGGGGACTTCAACCGCAAGGGCACTTCCATGTTCAGCAAGAAGATGGGCCAGCCGGTGGCCTCGGACCTGTGCACCGTGGTCGACGACGGCACCCTGCCGGACCGGCGCGGTTCCCTGAACGTGGACGACGAGGGCACCCCCAGCGGCTACAACGTGCTGATCGAAAAGGGCCGCCTGGTGGGACACATGCAGGACAAGACCAATGCCCGGCTGATGGGCGTGGCGCCCACCGGCAACGGCCGCCGGGAATCCTACGCGCACCTGCCCATGCCGCGCATGACCAACACCTACATGCTGCCCGGCGAATCCGAGCCCGAGGAAATCCTGGCCAGCCTGGACCGGGGCATCTACGCGGTGAACTTCGGCGGTGGCCAGGTGGACATCACCTCCGGGCGCTTCGTGTTTTCCACCAGCGAGGCCTACCTGGTGGAGAAGGGCAAAATCGTCTGCCCGGTGAAGGGCGCCACCCTGATCGGCAGCGGCGTGGAAGTGATGAACAACATCTCCATGGTCGGCAACGACCTGGCCCTGGACACCGGCATCGGCGTGTGCGGCAAGGACGGACAGTCGGTGCCGGTGGGGGTGGGCCAGCCCACCCTGCGGGTCAACGCGCTGACGGTGGGCGGCACCGCCTGATGAGCGTGGCGGTGGCCGAAGTGCTGGCGCGCATGCGCCTGTTCAACGGCCTGGACGCGGAACAGCTGGCGGACGCCGAGAAGCTGGTGTTCGTCAACCGGGTGGCGGCCGGCGACACGGTGTGCCGGGAAGGCGACCGCAGCGATTTTGTCTGTTTCGTGGTGCGCGGCCGCCTGGATATTCTCAAGGCCCAGGGCGAGGACGGCGGCGCGGCGGTGATCGCCCACCTGACCCCCGGCGACTCCCTCGGCGAAATGGCGCTGGTGGACCACCAGCCGCGCTCGGCCACGGTACGGGCCGCCGAGGACACCACCCTGGTGGTGCTGACCCGTAAGGGCTTCGAACAATTGCGCCGGCGGCAGCCCCATGCCGCCGCGCTGATGATGGAAAACATCGCCCGCCTGCTGTGCGAGAACCTGCGCCAGACTTCCTCGCGGCTGGCCCGCTTCATGTTGCCCTAGAGGACTTCCATGCCACGCCCTTTGCTTGCCGCTCTGCTGTGCTACGGTGCCGTGCTGCTGGCCGCCTGCGGGCCGGAGCAACTGCCCGGCGACTACCGGTTGCCCGACGGCGCCGTTTACGACGGTGAACGCCGCGATCAGCTTTTCCACGGCCAGGGCACGCTGACCTGGCCCAACGGCCGGCGCTACCAAGGCCAGTTCGTGGATGGCCTGATGCAGGGCGACGGCCGCCTCAAGGACCCGGACGGCTGCGTCTATGAAGGCCAGTTCGTCGCCGGCCTGCCGGAGGGCGAGGGCCGCTATGTCTGCCAGGGCATGGTTTACCAGGGCACCTTCGCCGGCGGCGAACCGGTACAGGGCCGGGTGGAGTACGACCAGGGCGACATTTACCAGGGCGCGCTGCGCCACTGGCAACCCCACGGTGAAGGCACCTGGACCGGCGCCGAGGGCGGCGTTTACCGGGGCACCTTCGCCGACGGTGAAATCGTCCAGGGCGACTATCTGTACGACGGCGAGCGGGTTTACCACGGTGGCTTCCAGGACGGCTTTTTCCAGGGCGAGGGGGAATTGTTCCTGGCCGACGGCGAACGCCGCCGGGGCCATTTCCAGCAGGGCGTTCTGGATGGCCCGGGCCGGCGCATTACCGTCAATGCGGACGGCAAGGAAACCACCGAACAGGGATTTTTCTCCCACGGCGAATTTTTCTCCGAACCGGACGGCTACCAGCAACGCCGCCGGCAGCGCGCCGAGCACGTGGAGCAGCGGCTCTATTCCGAGGAACGACGGCTGCAGCGGGCGCTGACGGCGTTATTGCCGCAAAAGCGTGGCCAGCGGGATATCTATGTGCTGCTGGTGGGCGGCGACGGCCGCCAGACGGTGTTCACCCGC
Organism: Alloalcanivorax gelatiniphagus; assembly: GCF_005938655.1. GTDB lineage: Bacteria > Pseudomonadota > Gammaproteobacteria > Pseudomonadales > Alcanivoracaceae > Alloalcanivorax > Alloalcanivorax gelatiniphagus. Next base: position 260,988 of record NZ_VCQT01000046.1, on the reverse strand, counting down.
GAAGTGCAATGGGTGGCGGAACGCCTGGGCGCCCACTGGGACCCACGGGGCCACCTGCTGACCCTGGCCAACGGTGACCACGGTGGTTTGCCGCTGGCCACCCGCACCAGTGTGCACGAGGCGCTGACCGCGCTGGATAGCATCGCCGATCCCCGCGAGGATCTGATCTTCGTGCATCTGGTCAGCCACGGTGGCCGCGATGGCGAGCTGGTGCTCAACCAGCCGGGCCTGCGCCTCAATGACCTGACCCCGGCGGACCTGCACGGCTGGCTCGACGCCATGCGTCCCCGTTATCTGTGGCTGGTGGTGTCGGCCTGCTACTCCGGCCAGTGGATCGAACCCCTGGCGGACCGTCGCCGGCTGATCTTCACCGCCGCCGCCGGCGACCGCACCTCCTTCGGCTGCGGTGACGACTCGGAACGCACCTGGTTCAGCGAGGCGCTCTATGGCGAGGCCCTGGACAGTCAGGGCCTGGACGATCCGGCGGCACTGTTCGAAGCGGCCCGCGCCCGGGTGGAGGCCATGGAGACGGAGCAGGGCATCGAGGACGGGCAACGCTCGCGGCCCCGCATGTCCCTGGGGCCGGCGTTCCTGGACTGGTGGTAGCGGTTCACCGGGCCGGCTGCTGCCACCGGCGCAGCACCCACAGCAGCGCGCAACACAACGCCGCCGCCACCACGTTATAGAGCATGGCCGCCACGAACGCCCGCACATGGGCGGTCGCCGGATCCAGCCCGCCGGCGTCGCGCAGGCCGCCCATGAACAGGATGCCCATCACGCACACCCCCAGGGCCGCGCCCACCTGTTGCAGGGTGGCCACCACGCCGGAGGCCATGCCGGCCCGATCCGGCGCCACCACTCCCAGCACCTGATTGAGCAGCGGCGTCATCACCAGCCCCTGACCGAACCCCACCAGCATCAGCACCGGCACCCACCAGGCTGACGGGCCGCCGGCCCCGCTCAGCCCGATCTGCGCCACCATGGCCGCCAGCGCCAGGGCATAGAAAGCGGCGCCGGCCACCAGCACCCGTGTGCCGGCCCGCGCCACCCAGCGCGCCGCCAGCAGCGAGGAGGCCATGAAGGCGGCGCTGGCCGGCGCGAACAGCAGGCCGGCCTGGAGCGGGTCCAGGCCCAGTCCGGTTTGCACCAGCAGCGCGAAGCTCAGGAAAAAGGAACTGGAGGTGGAATAGACCAGCATCACCAACAGGCAGCCCAGGGCGAAGGCAGGCTGGCGCATCAGCGCCATGTCCACCAGCGGCATCCGGCCCTGGCGGCCGCGCCCGGCCTGCTGGCGCACGAAGGCCGCCAACAACAGGCCGGCCGCCAGCAGCAACGCCCAGGACCAGGCCGGCCAATGATGGGACGGCCCTTCCAGCAGCGCCACCAGTAACAGGGTCAGGCCGGTGGCGGCCAACAGCAGACCGGCGCCGTCCAGGGACGGCTTGTCCGCCAGCCGGGTTTCCGCGATGCGCCCGCCCAGCAGCAGCGTCACCAGGCCGATGGGCAGATTCACCAGGAACACGGTGCGCCAGCCCAGCCCGGCCACATCCAGATGCACCAGGGCGCCGCCCACCACCTGGCCGGCGATGGCCGCCAGCCCGAGGGTCATGCCCAGCCAGGCGAACGCCCGACGCTGGGCCTCCGGCGCGTACAGCACCCGCAGGCAGGCATAAATCTGTGGAAACAGCAGGGCGGCGGCGGCGCCCTGGAAGAAACGCGCCACGATCAGCCCGGTGGCGGAACCGGCCAGGCCACACCACAGGGAAGCCAGGGTGAACAGCGCCATGCCGAGCAGATAAAGCCGGCGCCGGCCGAAGCGGTCGCCGAGCCGGCCGCCGGTGATCAGGAGAGCGCCGAAGGCCAGCTCGTAGCCGGCCAGCACGAAACCGATCTGGGCGAAGCTGGCGTCCAGATCCCGCTGCAGGCTGGGAATGGCCACATTGACCACGAACAGATCGAAGATGGTGACGAAGCCGCCGAGCAGCAACACCGGCAGGCCGGGTACGCCGGCGCGAGGGGGGGACGCCATGGAATGCTCCACAAAGAGTTGGGAGGCGCTATTCTGTGCTCTGGTTATCGCATTACAATTTAGCTGTTTATGCTATTACACCCGGTAAGCCCCAATGCGCCCCGAGGAGGGCCCCATGACCGTGCCGCGCCTGCAACGAACCCGCCATGAACTGGCCGCTTTTCTGCGCGCCCGCCGGGAGGCGATTACCCCGGCGCAGGTGGGGCTGGCGGAGTCCGGCCGCCGCCGCACCCCCGGCCTGCGCCGGGAGGAGGTGGCGACCCTGGCCGGGGTGGGGGTGACCTGGTACACCTGGCTGGAGCAGGGCCGTGACATCGGCGTCTCCTCGCCGGTGCTGGAACGCATCGCCCGGGTCCTGAAACTGGACGGCACCCAGCGCCGGCATCTGTTTCTGCTGGCCCAGAACCGGCCGCCGGTGGAGCCCGGCCGCACCTGGTGCACGGTGCCGCCGCTGGTGCGCCGGTTGATGGACGACTGGCCGGATCACCCCGCCTATGTGCTGAACCTGCGCTGGGACGTGCTGGCCTGGAACCGGGCCGCCGAGGCGCTGTTCGGCTTCCAGCAATGGCCGGCGGAGCAGCGCAATTTGCTGTGGTTGCTGTTCACCGACGACGGCCTGCGCCGGCGCTTCGTGGATTGGCACGATGATGCGCCGCGCATGCTGGCCAGTTTCCGGCGGGATTTCGTGCGCGCCGCCAGCGACCCGGCCATGACCGGGCTGGTGGAAACCCTGCAGCGGGTGTCGCCGGAATTTCTGGAAGGGTGGCGCAGCCAGGACGTGGTGGCGCCGTGCAGCGGCGCGCGCCGGCTGCTTGGGGAAGACGGCCCGCGGGTCTACCAGCACAGCACCCTGATCGTGGACGAGGATCGCCACCTGCGGCTGGTGGTGTACGCCGAGGACCCGCGGCAATAACCCGTTTCGGGGCGCAAAGGTCAACGATTTTGCGTTATCCTTGTGTGCTGCGCTTTTAAGTATTTACTTCATTGTTTTCGAGGCCGTTCATGTCTCCATCCTCCCGGACCCCCGGCGCCCTGCGCCGTAGCGGGCCTTTATTGGGTTTTCTGGTCGCGCTGATGCTGCTGGCGGCCAATATGCGCACCGGTATCGTGGTGCTGGGGCCGCTCGCCGACGGCATTGGCGAGGACCTGAATCTGGATGCCGCCTCCCTGGGGCTGCTGACCACTCTGCCGTTGCTGTGCTTCGCGGTGCTGTCGCTGTTCGCCCCGCGCCTGGGCGACCGGTTGGGCCTGGAGCGGGCGCTGCTGATGGTGCTGTGGCTGCTGCTGGCCGGGTTGATGGCCCGGGCCTTCGGGTTCTACTGGCTGATGGTGGGGGGCACCCTGGTGATGGGCGCCGCCATCGCGGTGATGAACGTGCTCACTCCGGGGCTGGTGCGCCAGCGCTTCCCCCACCGGGTGGCGGCGGTCACCGCCCTCTATTCGGTGACCATGTCCTGCGGGGCCTCGGCGGCGGCGGCGCTGGCGGTGCCGGTGCGCGATCTGTTCCAGGGCGACTGGCGCTGGCCGCTGGCGGCCAGCGGCGCGGTGGCCCTGGTGGGGGCCCTGGCCTGGCTGCCGATGCTGCGCGTCAAGCCGCTGCGCGGCACCGTGGCCGGCCCTCGCCCGTCCCTGTGGCGGCAGCGCGATGCCTGGATTCTGAGCCTGTTCTTCGGTTCCCAGAGCCTGCTGTTCTATACGCTCACCGCCTGGCTGGCCAAATTCTATGTGGACGCCGGGCTCGGCGAGGCGGAAGCCGGGCGGCTGCTGACCCTGTTCACCATTACCGGCATGCCCGCCAACTTTCTGGCGCCGCTGCTGTTCGCCCTGCTGCGCCGGCGCCGCCGGCTGGCGGTGGGGCTGCTGCAGCTGCCGCCGCTGATCGGCATGGCCGGGCTGCTGGCGGCACCGCTCAGCGCCCCGGTGGTGTGGGTGGTGCTGCTCGGCTTCGGGCAGGGCTGCATGATCGCCCTGGGGCTGACCCTGATGGGCGTGCGCGGCGCCGACGCCCGGGTGGCGGCGGGTCTGTCCGGCATGTGCCAGTCCCTGGGCTATCTGCTGGCGGCCACCGGGCCGGTGACCCTGGGGGCGCTCTATGACCTGTCCGGTAACTGGATGCTGCCCATGTGGCTGCTGATGGGGGTGACCGTGGCCCAGGCGGTGGCCGGCATCCGCGTGGCCGAAGGGCCGCCGATCCAGCCGGACGGGGTGGCTGCCACGCCACCGGGTTGAACCGGAAAAGGTTTCGGTGATCGTAAATAGAGCGTCCGGAGAATGCATGGTTGCCGAGGGCGCCGGGCGTTCTTAGAATGCAACTCATTATCATTTTTCGGGGCGCCGGCGGTCCGTGCGTCACTAATACGTTCAAGGGTGGGGCGGCCATGGGCCGACCCGCGCCCATGCTGGTCTGATTCCATGTCCGAATCCTCTCTTTCTTCCCGGCCGGGGCCCCGCCGGCGTCGCTGGGTGCTCGCGCTCGTTGTGGTGGTGCTGTTGCTGGCACTCTGGTGGTTGCTGGGCCGCTCCCCGGATGGTGGTATGGCCGGTGGTCACCGGGGTGCCGCCTGGGACGGCCCGGTGGCGGTCAGCACGGTGACCGCCACCACCGGGCAGCTCACTGTGGAGGTACGCGCCATCGGCACCGTCACCTCCCTGAATACGGTGGTGGTGCGCAGCCGGGTGGACGGTCAGCTTGTGGAAGTGGGCTTCGAGGAAGGCGCCCGGGTGGAGAAAGGCGACCTGCTGGCGCGCATCGACCCGCGCCCCTATCAGGTGGCGCTGGATCAGGCCCGGGGGCAATACCAGAGGGATCTGGCGGAGTTGCAGGGCGCCCGGGAAGACCTGGAGCTGTACCAGTTGCTGGACCGCCAGGACTCCATCGCCGGCCAGCAGCTCAATCAGCAAAAGGCCCGGGTGAAACAACTGGAAGGCACCGTGGCCACGGACCGGGCGGCGGTGGCCGACGCCGAATTGAAACTGTCCTGGACCCGCATCGAGGCGCCGATCTCCGGACGCCTGGGGCTGCGCGCCGTGGACGCCGGCAACCTGGTCAGCAGCGGTGACACCGACGGCCTGGTGACGATCACCCAGATGGCGCCCATCGCGGTGGAATTCACCATTCCGGAAACCCGTTTGCAGGAACTGCTGGAAGCCCGCGGCGACGACCGGCCGCTGACCGTGGACGCGCTCGACCGGGACGAAAGCCGGGTGCTGGCCAGCGGCCAGCTGACCACGGTGGACAACCGCATCGACACCGCCACCGGCACCCTGCGCCTGAAAGCCCGCTTCGAGAACGCCGAGGGGCTGCTGTTCCCCAATCAGTTCGTCAATGTGCGCCTGAAACTGCGCGCCCTGGACGAGGCGGTGGTGATTCCCAGCGACGCGGTGCAGTACGGTTCCCAGGGCACCTATGTGTATCTGGTGGAAGACGGCAAGGCGACCCTGCGCCGCATCACCCTGGGCCCCACCGAGGGCGACCGGGTGGCGGTGGAAGAGGGGCTGAGCGGTGGCGAGCAGGTGGTGCTGGAAGGGCTGGACCGGCTGCGCGAGGGCCGTGAGGTGATCACCGAAGCGAGCCCGAGTCCGTGATTGCCCGGCACGCCGCGGGTCGGCGGCGAGCCCGATGGCGGTGGCGAGCAGGTGGTGCTGGAAGGGCTGGACCGGCTGCGCGAGGGCCGTGAGGTGATCACCGAAGCGAGCCCGAGTCCGTGATTGCCCGGCACGCCGCGGGTCGGCGGCGAGCCCGATGGCGGGGGCGGCGCCCATGAGCATGTCGCGCCCGTTCATCCTGCGCCCGGTGGCCACCTCGCTGCTGATGGCGGCGTTGCTGATGGCCGGCCTGCTGGCCTGGCGGCTGCTGCCGGTGGCGGCGCTGCCGCAGGTGGATTATCCGGTGATCCAGGTGTTCACCTTCCAGCCCGGCGCCGGCCCGGAGGTCACCGCCCGCACCATCACCGCGCCCCTGGAGCGCCAGCTCGGGCGCATCCCCGGCCTCAAGCAGATGTCGTCCACCAGCGCCGCCGGCGCCTCGGTGATCACCCTGCAGTTCGACCTGGCCATGGATCTGGGCGTGGCCGAGCAGGAGGTGCAGGCGGCCATGAATACCGCCAACAACCTGCTGCCCGGCGACCTGCCCACGCCGCCCATTTATCGCAAGGTGAACCCGGCGGACGCGCCGATCCTGACCCTGGCGATCAGTTCCGCCACCCTGCCGTTGCCCGAGGTGCACGACCTGGTGGACACCCGCATCGCCCAGAAGCTGGCGCAGCTGTCCGGGGTCGGCCTGGTGAGTCTGGCCGGCGGCCAGCGGCCGGCCCTGCGGGTACAGACCAACCCCATGGCGCTGGCCGCCTACGGCGTCAGCCTGGAGGAGGTGCGCGCCGCCATCGCCGCCACCAACGTGAACCAGCCCAAGGGCAGTTTCGACGGGCCGTTCCGCAGCACCATGCTGGAGGCCAACGATCAGATCCGCTCGGTGGCGGAATACCGCGACCTGATCATTGCCTGGCGGGACGGCGTGGCGCTGCGGCTGGGCGACGTGGCCACCATCGTCGATGGCGCCGAGAACCGCTTCCTGGCGGCCTGGGCGGATCGCCAGCCGGCGGTGCTGGTGAACATCCAGCGCCAGCCCGGCGCCAATGTGATCGAGGTGGCGGACAGTGTCCGCGACCTGTTGCCGCAACTCACCGCCACCCTGCCGGCGTCGGTGGACGTGGCGGTGCTCACCGACCGCACCGAGAGCATCCGCGCCTCGGTGCGCGCCACCCAGACCGAACTGCTGTTCGCCATCGGCCTGGTGGTGCTGGTCACCTTCGCGTTTCTGCGCAGTGTGCCGGCCACCATCATTCCCAGTGTGGCGGTGCCGCTGTCGCTGGTGGGCACCTTCGTGTTCATGTACATGGCCGGCTACTCGATCAACAACCTGACGCTGATGGCGCTGACCATCGCCACCGGCTTCGTGATCGACGACGCCATCGTCATGCTGGAGAACATCGCCCGCCACCGGGAGCGGGGCGCGTCGCCGCTGGACGCCGCCCTGCGTGGCGCGGCGGAGATCGGGTTCACCCTGGTGTCGTTGACGGTGTCGTTGATCGCGGTGCTGATTCCGCTGCTGTTCATGGGCGACGTGGTGGGGCGGCTGTTCCATGAGTTCGCGGTGACCCTGGCGGTGGCCATCGGCCTGTCGTTGCTGATCTCGCTGACGCTGACGCCGATGATGAGCGCGCGCATGCTGCGCCGGCCGCCGGACCAGGACCCGCGGGCCCCGTCGCTGATGAACCGGGTGCTGGCGGGCTATGACCGCGCTCTGACCTGGGTGCTGGCGCGGCAGACCCTGACGCTGCTGGTGATGGTGGCCACCATCGCGCTCACCGGCCTGCTTTATCTGGCGGTGAAGAAGGACTTCTTCCCGGTGCAGGACAGCGGCGTGATCCAGGTGATCACCGAGGCGCCCCAGAGTATTTCGTTCCAGGCCATGGGTGAGCGCCAGCAGGCGCTGGCGGCGGCGCTGCTGGAAGATGACGGCATCGCCAGCCTGTCCTCGTTCATCGGCGTGGACGGTACCAACACGGCGCTGAACAGCGGTCGCATGCTGATCAATCTGCCCGCCCACGGCGACCGGGACGAATCGGTGCGGACGGTGATGGACCGCCTGTCGGAACGGGCCGCCAAGGTGGACGGTATTCGAGCCTGGTTCCAGCCGGTGCAGGAGCTGAGCATCGAGGACCGGGTCAGCCGCACCCAGTACCAGTTTTCCCTGACCACTCCTGACAGCGACGTGCTGTCGGAATGGGTGCCGTTGCTGGTGGCGGCGCTGGCGGAACGTCCGGAACTGCGTGACGTCGCCAGCGACCTGCAGCAGCGCGCCCCCCAGGCCTACATCGATATCGACCGGGACATGGCCGCGCGGCTGGGCATCCGCGTGGCGGACATCGCCGATGCCCTGCGCGACGCCTACGGGCAGCGCCAGGTGGCGACCCTGTTCACCCAGTCCAACCAGTACCGGGTGATCCTGGAGGCGGACCCCCGTTTCGCCCAGGGGCTGCCGGCCCTGGAGCGCACCTATGTAAGCAACGGCGACGGCCAGCCGGTGCCGTTGGCGACCCTGGCCCGGGTCACCCAACGCAGCGGCGCCCTGCAGATCAACCACCAGGGGCAATTCCCGTCCGCCACCCTGTCGTTCAACCTGGCCCCGGGCGCGTCCCTGGGCGAAGCGGTGGACGCCATCCAGCAGGTGCAGGGGGAGATCGGCCTGCCCGGTCAGGTGGAGAGTCGCTTCCAGGGCGCCGCCGAGGCGTTCCGGGCGTCCCTGGCCAACACCCTGTGGCTGATTCTGGCGGCGGTGGTGGTGATGTATATCGTGCTCGGGGTGCTCTACGAGAGCTTTATCCACCCGCTCACCATTCTGTCCACCCTGCCGTCGGCGGCGGTGGGGGCGTTGCTGGCGCTGCTGCTCACCGGCCGGCCGCTGGATCTGATCGCGGTGGTCGGCGTGGTGCTGCTGATCGGGCTGGTCAAGAAGAACGGCATCATGATGGTGGACTTCGCCCTGGACGCCCAGCGCCACGAAGGGCTCGATCCGCGCCAGGCGATCCACCGGGCGGCGCTGCTGCGCTTCCGGCCGATTCTGATGACCACCCTGGCGGCCCTGTTCGGCGCCATTCCGCTGATGCTGGCCGGCGGGTCCGGCGCGGAGTTGCGTCAGCCGCTGGGCCTGGTGATGGTGGGCGGGCTGCTGGTCAGCCAGGTGCTGACCCTGTTCACCACCCCGGTGGTGTACCTGTTCTTTGACCGGCTGTCCCGGCGCCGGGGGGAGGCGGCCCGGTGAATCCGGCGGCGCTGTTCATCGCGCGGCCCATCGCCAGCGTGCTGATCGCCCTGGCGGTGGTGCTCGGTGGCCTGCTGGCCTGGCGGCTGTTGCCGGTGGCGCCTTTGCCCCAGGTGGACCTGCCGGTGATCACGGTGAGCGCCAACCTGCCCGGCGCCAGCCCGGAGAACATGGCCGCCAATGTGGCCACCCCCCTGGAACGTTCCCTGGGCGGCATCTCCGGGGTCACCTCGATTTCCTCGCGCAGCGGCCAGGGCTCCACCGACATCGTCCTGATCTTCGAGCTGGACCGGGATCTGAACGAGGCCGCCCGCGAAGTGCAGGCGGCCATCAATGCGGTGCGCGGCCAGTTGCCCGCCGGCATGCCCGGCAACCCGCAGTACCGCAAGATCAATCCGTCCCAGGCGCCGATCATGGGGCTGGCGCTGAGTTCGCCGAACCTGTCGCCGGCGCAGCTCTATGACGCCGCCTCCACGGTACTGGCCCAGAAGATCGCGCAGATTGGCGGCGTCGGCGAGGTGCGGGTGGACGGCGCCTCGCTGCCGGCGGTGCGCGTGCAGCTCAACCCGGGCGCGCTGGTGTCCCGGGGTATCGCCCTGGACCAGGTGGGCGCGGCGATCAGCGCCGCCAATGCTCTGCAGCCCCTGGGCGTGGTGGAGGAGGGCGGGCAACGCTGGGGCATCACCCTCAGCAAGGCCCTGGACCGGGCCGCCGAATACCGGCCCCTGGTGGTGCGGGCCGGCGACGGCGCGGTGACCCGGCTGGACGACGTGGCCACCGTCACCGATTCGGTGGAGAACCGTTACACCAGCGGTTTCCACAATCAGCGGCCGGCGGTGATCGTGGAGATCAGCCGTCAGCCCGGCGCCAATATCGTCAGCACCATCGACGCCATCCGGGAGGAGTTGCCGGCGCTGCGCGCCTTGATGCCGGCGGACACTCAGCTGTCGGTGGTGATGGACCGCTCGCCGGGCATCCGCGCCTCCCTGAGCGAGGCGCAAACCACGCTGCTGATCGCCGTGCTGCTGGTGGTGCTGGTGGTGTGGCTGTTTCTGGGCAGCGTGCGCACCGCGCTGATTCCGTCGGTGGCGATTCCGGTGTCGCTGATCGGCAGTTTCGCGGTGATGTACTTTTACGGTTTTTCGCTGAACAACCTGTCGCTGATGGCGCTGATCGTGGCCGCCGGCCTGGTGGTGGACGACGCCATCGTGGTGCTGGAGAACGTGCAGCGCCACCGGGAGGCGGGGCTGCCACCGGTGCAGGCGGCGGTCACCGGCGCCCGCGAAGTGGGCTTCACGCTGCTGGCCATGAACCTGGCGCTGGTGGTGGTGTTCGTCTCCATTCTGTTCATGGGCGGGGTGGTGGAAAAGCTGTTCCGGGAATTTTCCCTGACCCTGGCGGCGGCCATGCTGATTTCCCTGGCCCTGTCGCTGACCTTGACGCCCAGTCTGTGCGCGCGCTGGCTCAAGGATGAAAGCCACAAGGTGCCCGGGCGGCTGGCGCGCCGCAGCGCCGCCCTGTTTGAGGACCTGCGCCAGGGCTACGCCAGCAGCCTGGATTGGGCCCTGCGCCACCATGTGGTGACCCTACTGGTGCTGGCGGCGGTGATCGGCGGCAATCTCTATCTGTACGTGGCGATCCCCAAGACCACGCTGCCCCAGCAGGACACCGGACAGATTCGCGGCTTCGTGCGCGGCGACGACGGCTTCTCGTTCCAGGTGATGCAGCCCAAGGTGGAAGCGTTCCGGCAACTGATTCTGGACGACCCGGCGGTGGCCGATGTCACCGGCACTTCCGGCGGCGACCGGGGCCTGACCAACGCCCAGCTCACCATCCGCCTCAAGCCGCGCGCCGAGCGCGGCGTGTCCGCCCAGCAGGTGGTGAACCGGCTGCGGGCGGCGGCGCCGCCGGTGGCCGGTGGTTTTCTGTTTCTGATGGTGGACCAGGACATCATGCTCAGCAGCCCGTTCAGCCGCAGCGAGCACGAACTGATTCTGCGCTCCGATTCCCTGGAAGCGCTGGATATCTGGGGCCGCAAGGTGGCCAATGCCATGCAGCAGCTGCCGGAGCTTACCGACGTGGATGATGCTGGCAACGAGGAGACCCGCCAGATCACCCTGGACATCGACCGGGAAGCGGCGCGCCGCTACGGGGTGGATATGCGCACCGTGGCCACGGTGCTCAACAACTCCTTTTCCCAGCGCCAGGTGGCCACCCTCTATGACGAGCTGAACCAGTACCGGGTGGTGATGGAGCTGGACCCGCGCTACACCGCCGACCCCTCGGTGCTGGGCCAGCTGCAGGTGCTCACCGCCGACGGCCAGCGGGTGCCGTTGTCCACCTTCGCCACCTGGCATTACGGCATGGCGCCGGACCGGGTGCGCCACGAGGGCCAGTTCGCCTCCATGGGGGTGGGCTATGCCCTGGCGCCGGGGGTGGTGCTGTCCGAAGCCCAGGCCGCCATCGACGCCATGCTCAACCGGCTGATGCTGCCCACCGAGGTGCATGTGGCGCCGGAAAGCAGCGGCCCCAACCTGACCGGTGAACTGAGCCAGCCGATGCTGATCCTGGCGGTGCTGGTGGCGGTGTACCTGGTGCTGGGGGTGCTGTACGAAAGCACCCTGCATCCGCTGACCATTCTTTCCACCCTGCCGCCGGCCGGGGTCGGCGCGCTGCTGGCGCTGCGCTTCAGCGGCACGCCGTTCAGCCTGATCGCGCTGCTCGGTCTGTTTCTGCTGATCGGCATCGTCATGAAAAACGCCATCCTGATGATCGATTTCGCCCTGGCCGCCCAGCGCCGCCAGGGGCTGGCCCCGGCGGCGGCGATCCGCCAGGCGGCGCTGTTGCGCCTGCGGCCGATCCTGATGACCAATCTGGCCGGCCTGCTCGGCGCCGTGCCGTTGGTGCTGGGCCTGTCGGAAGGGTCGGAGTTGCGCCGCCCGCTGGGCATCACCATCATCGGCGGGCTGGCGTTCAGCCAGCTGTTGACGCTGTACACCACGCCGGTGGTTTATTTGTACCTGGAACGGCTGCGGCAGTGGTCGCTGCGCCGCGCCGGTTCCTCCGACACCGTGAAGTCCGCCCCATGAGCCCGCACCGATCCTTGCACCTCGTTCCGCTTCTCGCCGCCGGCCTGCTGCTGGCCGCCTGTACCCTGGGGCCCGATTACCAGCGTCCCGAGGCGCCCCTGCCCGCCGCTTTCAAACATGAGCAGGGCTGGCGCACGGTGCCGCCGCGAAGCTGGGAGGCCAGCGGCGAGTGGTGGCTGGCGTTCGACGACCCGGTGCTGACCGGTCTGCTCGACCAGGCCGCCGCCGCCAACCAGACCCTGGCCCAGGCCGAGGCCCGCTTCCGGGCCGCCGAGGCGCGCTGGGCCGATGCCCGCGCCGGCTACAGCCCGGTGCTCAGTGCTTCCGTGGAAGGCCAGCGCCGTGGCAGTGACCAGTCACGCAGCGTGGTCACCGGAAGCACCGTGCGCAGCGGTCGCATCACCGAGTCCTACGGCGCCGGCCTCAATCTCAACTGGATGCCGGATCTGTGGGGGCGGGTGCGCCGGCAGGTGGAGGCGGAGCGCGCCGGCCTGCAGGCCAGCGCCGCGGATCTGGCGGCGGTGCGGTTGAGCATGCGGGTGTCACTGGCGCAAAGCTATGTGCGGCTGCGCGCCCTGGACCGGCAGATGGCGCTGCTGGGCGAGACCATGGAGACCTACGACCGCTCCCTGGAGCTGACCCGCAATCAATACAACGCCGGCATCGTGGCCCGCTCCGATGTGATCCAGGCGCGCACCCAGGCCCAGTCCCTGCGCACCGAGCTGTCCGATCTGCGCAACCAGCGGGCCGCCGAGGAGAACGCCATCGCGGTGCTGATCGGCCGGGCTCCCTCGGACTTCGGCCTGGCCCCGGTGGACCGGTTGCCTGAATTACCGGTGCTACCGGCCACCCTGCCGGCGGTGCTGATCAGCCGCCGCCCGGATGTGGTGGCGGCGGAGCGCCAGGTGGCCAGCGCCAACGCCGGCATCGGCGTGGCGCGGGCGGCCTGGCTGCCGGACCTGACCCTGACCGCCTCCTACGGCGTGGAGGCGGACCGTTTCTCGGACCTGGTCAACGCGCCGGTGCGGGTGTGGTCGGTGGGGCCGTCCCTGGCGCAGACCCTGTTCGATGGTGGCGCCCGGCGCGCCGCCAACGATCTGGCCCTGGCCGGCTACGACGAGCAGGTGGCGCTGTACCGGCAAACGGTGCTGGAAAGCCTGCGGGAAGTGGAGGACGCCCTGGCGGCGTTGCGCTACCTGGATGAACAGGGGGAACAGCAGGAAGCGCTGCTGGCGCTGGCCCGGGACAACCTGCGGGTGGTGACCAACCGCTACCGCGCCGGCATGGTCACCTTCCTGGAAGTGGCCACCGCCCAGGATCTGGAACTGGACGCCCGGCGGGCGCGGGTGCGGATTCTCGCCGATCGCCTGAACGCCTCCATCGCGCTGGCCGCCGCCCTGGGCGGCGGCTGGGACCTGGACGATCCGGTGGTGCAAACGGTGGTGACACCGCCGCGCCCCTGGGAAGACGACGCTCAGTAGAGCGGGCTGTTCTTGTCCAGGTCGTTGAGCAGCCCCAGGAACCGTTTGCGCTCCCGCTTAAGGCGGGCGCGCTGCTCGAGGTCCGCCTCGTGCAGTTCACCCTCCGGCCGCGCCTTGAGCAGGTTGCGTACCTGATTGCGCAGCGCCTGGCGGTCGCCCTCCGGGTAGTACTCCAGAATCCGCTGCACGATCGGCTCGGCGTCGCGGGCGGTGGGGCAGGCCAGGATCTGCTCGGTCCATTGCTGCAAACGCTGCTGGCGCAGTGGATCGGTCAGTGATTCCAGGGCGGCCAGCAGGGTCTCGTAGTCGGAATCGTAGATCAGCCGGCCCACATACAGCGCGTGGCGGCGGCGGGCATCCGGGTTCTGGATGCGGCGCGCTTCTTCCAGGGCGGCGCGCAGCGGGTCATTGAGTGGCAGACGGGCCTGCTGGGCGGCCTTCAACGCCATCAGTTCCAGTCCCACATCCTGCAGTTCCTGCATTTCCAGTTTGCGGCGTGTCTTGCTCGGCGGTGGATCGTTATACTCGGTCATATCGTCAACGCGAAAAGAGAAAGTCGTATTTTATGTCCGAAAACGCCAGCGTGACAGCCGAACTCGGTCCTCATTCCCTGGGCGCCGCCCGCGATCTGGTCGCGCGCGTGCTTGATGAAGCCAAACGCCAGGGCGCCACGGCCGCCGAGGCGCGCCTGAATCTGGCCCAGGGCCTGTCCGTGGACGTGCGCCTCGGCGAGGTGGAAACGGTGGAGTTCCACCGCGACCGTGGCCTGGGGGTGACCGTGTTCTTCGGTCAGCGCAAGGGCCACGCCAGTACCTCCGACGACAGTCCGCAAAGCCTGCGTGACGCGGTGGCCGCCGCCTGCGCCATTGCCCGCCACACCGAGGAAGACCCCCACGCCGGCCTGGCGGCGGCGGATCAGCTGGCCGGGCCGGAGCCGGACCTGGGGTTGTATCACCCCTGGGCGCTGACCACCGAACAGGCCATCGAGGAAGCCCTGCGCTGCGAAAACGTGGCCCGCGACGACGCCCGCATCGTCAATTCCGAAGGCGCTTCGGTGAGCACCGGGGTCAGCGTGCAGGTGCTGGGCACCAGCGCCGGTTTTCTGCAGGGCCACGCCGGCACCTTCCACTCGCGCAGCTCCGCGGTGGTGGCGGAGGACGCCAACGGCATGCAGCGCGACTACTGGTACGACGGTAACCGCCGCGCGGACCTGATCGCCAGCCCGGAGCAGGTGGGTGAGGAAGCCCGCCGCCGGACCCTGGCGCGGCTGGGTGCCGAGGTGCCTTCCACCGGCCAGTGGCCGGTGCTGCTGTCGCCGGAAATCGCCGCCACGCTGCTGGCGCATTTCGTGTCGGCGATCAGCGGCGGCTCCCTGTACCGGCGCGCCTCTTTTCTGCGCGACCGGCTCGGCGAGAAGCTGTTTCCCGCCGGCATCGAGATTCGTGAAAACCCCCTGCTGGCCGGCGGCAACGGCTCCTCCGGCTTCGACGCCGATGGCCTGCCCACCCGCGCCCAGGCGTTCGTGGAAGAGGGCGTGCTTAAGCGCTACGCGCTGGGTCTGTATGCCGCCCGCCGGCTCGGCATGGACCCCACCGGCAATGGTGGCGGCGTGCGCAACCTGTCGATCAACGACACCGGCGAGGATCAGGCGGCGTTACTGCGGCGCATGGGCACCGGCGTGCTGGTCACCGAGGTGATGGGGCAGGGCGTCAATCTGGTGACCGGGGACTATTCGCGGGGCGCCGCGGGTTTCTGGATTGAGAACGGTGTCATACAGAAGCCGCTTCAAGAGTTTACCATTGCCGGAAATCTGGGGGACATGTTTGCCGGCATACAGGGGAGCGGTACCGATGTGGATCGCCGCGGCAACATTGCCTCCGGATCACTTTTGCTGGCCCCGATGAAGGTGGCCGGCGTTTGAATCGTTGTTTCTGTTCCATTTTTTGAATGCAAGGGATGCTATCCATGAGTGAAGTCAATCCGTATCAACAACCGGAAGCCGAAGTGGTGCGCGATGGGGCGCTGCCCGACCAAATGACCCTGGGGGGGCCGCACAAGATCACCGTGGGCCAGGCTATGTCCTGGATCGGCGATGGCATGAAACTGGTTTCCGGGCACTGGGGCGTGGTGATCGGCGCCTTGCTGGTCATTTTTCTGCTCGCCACGGTGGTGCAGTTCGTGCCGTTGATCGGTCCGCTGGCGCAACCGTTCCTGATGACGCTGCTGTACGGCGGTCTGGTGAAAATGTTCCACCGCATCGACACCACCGGCCAGTCCGATTTCACTGATCTGTTCGCCGGCTTCTCACAGAGAACCGGTCCCCTGTTGCTGCTGTCACTGGCGCAACTCGGCGTCTTTATCGCCATCGGTCTGTTGGTCGGTGTTGGTGTGCTGATGTTCGCCGGCACCGGCGCGGCGATGTCCCAGGGCATGGACCCGGGGCTGGCCAGCGGTGGCATGAGCGTGGGGGTTCTGCTGATGGCCCTGTTGGGGCTGGCGGTGATGGTGCTGGTGGCCTTTCTGTTCTACTTCACCGTGCCGCTGGTGATGCTCACCGACACCGGCCCGGGCCGGGCCATGGCGCTGAGCTTCAAGGCTTGCACCGCCAACCTGGCCCCGATCTTGATCTATGGTCTGGTGGCCATGGTGATCGTGGCCCTTGGCGCCATTCCGGCACTGCTGGGCTGGTTGTTCGTGATGCCGATCCTGGCCGGCGCTTTCTACCTGTCCTTCAAACAGATCCTCACCGAGTCATGACCAATCCCTACCAGGGACCCGAGGCGGACCTTGGCCCGGACGGGCCGGCCGCCGAGCGGGTCGGTCCGCCCCGGCGCCGTCCCATGGGCCATGGCTGGCTGTGGTGGCGCCGGGCCTGGCGGCTCACCGCCGCCAACCGGGTGCTGTGGTGTCTGGCGCTGCTGGTGTTCATGGCGGTGGTCATGGGCATCAGCCTGGTCGGGCTGTTCGTTCCGGTGCTCGGCAATTTCGCGCCCACGCTGATCGGGCCGGTGCTGGTGGCCGGGCTGATGCAGCTGGCCTGGCGGCGCTGGCACGATGAGGAATTCGATTTCGGCCAGTTGTTCGCCGGTTTTTCCGTGCGCACCGGGCCGCTGTTTCTGACCGGACTCACCCAGGTGGTGCTGCAGATCCTGTTCACCCTGGTGATGGTGGTGGTGGCGCTGGTGCTGTTCGGCCCGGAAATCGCCGCCCTGTTCTCCGCCGCCTTCCAGAGCGCGCCGGTGGACCCGGCCTCCATGGCCGGCCTGGGACCGATGAGCGTGATCAAAACCACACTGCTCATGCTGATCATGATGGCGGTGTCGATCCCCTATATGGCGATGATCTGGTTCCAGGTGCCGCTGGTACTGTTCGGCGACCGCCGGCCCCTGCCGGCGCTGAAGGAAAGCCTGGTGGCGGTGCTGCGCAACTGGCGGCCGATGCTCTGGTACGGCCTGGTGCCGGTGCCGTTCATGCTGCTGGTGGCGTTGGTGATCGGGTTGCTGCTGGCCGGAGCCAGCCTGGTGTTCGGCGGGGATAGCCTGGCCATGGTGCTGGTGGGCGTGCTGACCGGCCTGCTGGCGCTGGTGCTGATGCTGTTCTTCATGGCCGTGACCATGGTCTCGATCTACGCCTCGTTCCGGGACATCTTCGGCGTCGGCGACGACGAACCGGACGCTACTCCGGATTTGTGACGGCGCTGGAGCGCCGGTTGAAAGTTTAAAGTTTAAAGCGCGCCCCGGAGGCCGTTCTGATATTCGACGCCCTGCACGCGAAATGTGTTCGCGCGACGGAAACACAGGCATTGGCACGGCCCATTCCGCGCGCTTTTAACTTTTAACTTTTAACTTTTAACTTTTAACTTTTAACTTTCAACCCCTCCCTAAAGCAGGCTGGCATACAAAATCGTCGCCAGCCCCAGAAACGCGAAGAACCCCACCACATCCGTGATGGTGGTCAACACCACCGACCCGGCCAGCGCCGGGTCGATGCCCATGCGTTTCATCAGGATCGGAATCAGGGCCCCGGCGCCGGCGGCCACCACCAGATTGAGTACCATGGCCGAGGCGATGATCACGCCCAGGCTGGTGTCATCGAACCAGAGGGCGGCGGTGGCGCCGATCACCAGGGCCCACAGCAGGCCGTTGAGGGCGCCCACCGCCAGTTCCTTGGTGAACAGATAGCGGGTGTTGCCCTCCTGCACCTGGCCCAGGGCCATGGCGCGGATCACCAGGGTCAGGGTCTGGCTGCCGGCGATGCCGCCCATGCTGGCCACGATCGGCATCAGCACCGCCAGGGCCACCACTTTTTCCAGGGTGTTTTCGAACAGGCTGATCACCGCCGAGGCGGCCAGGGCGGTGAGCAGGTTGATGCCCAGCCACAGGGATCGGCGGCGCACCGTGTGCCACACCGAACCGAAGGTGTCCTCGTCCTCGTCCAGGCCGGCCATGCCCATCAACGAGTGATCGGCCTGTTCGCGGATCACGTCCACCACGTCATCAATGGTGATCCGGCCCACCAGCACGCCGTTTTCGTCCACCACCGCGGCGGTGACCAGATCGAGTCGTTCAAACAGCTTGGCCACGTCGTCGGCGGAACGGTCGGCGGGGATCGCCTCCACATCGGTGCGCATGGCCTCGCGCACGGTGGTGCCCGGGTCGGAAATCAGCACCCGGGTGAGCGGCAGCACACCGATAAACTGGTTCTTGCGGTTCACCACCAGCAGGTTGTCGGTGGTTTCCGGGATTTCGCCCCGGCGGCGCAGGTAGCGCTGCACCACCCCGAAGGTGATCTCCGGGCGCACCGTGATCACGTCCGTGTTCATCAGGCCGCCGGCGGTGTCCTCGGGGTAGCTGAGCACCTGTTCCAGCCGTTCCCGGTTCTGTGCATCCAGGGCGGCGAGCACCTGGCTGGTGACCTGCTCGGGCAATTCCTGCAGCAGGTCGGCCAGGTCATCGGTGTCCAGGTCCTCGATCAGCGGGACCAGTTCTTCGGTGGGCAGGTCGCGCAGCAGTTCCACGCGCACTTCCTCGCCCAGGTACTGCAGCACTTCCGTTTCCTGCTCCTGGCTGAGCAGGCGCCAGAGGATTTCCCGTTCCCGGGGCGGCGAGGATTCCAGCAGGTGGGCGGTTTCAGCGCCGGGCAGGCTGTTAAGCAACTGGCGTACCTGGGAAAAGGTGCCCCCGGCCAGGGCCCGGTTGACGGCGTTGAGATTGCGCTTGTGCTGGCTTTCCTCCGCCATCGGGGCTCCTTCTGCGATCAACAAGCGCCGCTGCGCGGCGCGATACAGGACTCAGGCTGTATCGCGGCCGGCAGGCCGCTATTCACCTTCGTCGAATTTACGTTCGAACAGGTCGGCCAGTTCGTCCATGGCCGGCACCTCGTCCTCGCCGTCCACCTGCACGGTCAGGGTGGTGCCCTTGGCGGCGCCCAGCGTCAGCAGGCCCATGATGCTCTTGGCATCGATCAGCCGCTCGCCTTGGCGAACCTGAATGGTGCAGCTGTAGCGGCAGGACACGCTCACCACCTTGGCGGCGGCGCGGGCGTGCAGGCCGAGTTTGTTGGTAATGGTCAGGTCGCGCTCGATCATCCATCCAGCTCCCGGTGGCGCACATGCAGCGGTACTCCCTGGTTGCGCAGCCGGTGGGCCAGCTGTTCGACGATGTAGACGGAGCGGTGGCGGCCGCCGGTGCAGCCCACCGCCACGGTGACGTAGCTGCGGTCGTTGGCGCCGTAGGCGGGCAGCCAGCGATCCAGAAACCGGAAGATGTCACCGAGCATGTCTTCGCTTTCCGGATGGCCGCGCAGGAACTCGGCGACCTTTTCGTCGCGGCCGGTGAGCGGCCGCAGGTCACCCTGCCAGTGGGGGTTGGGCAGGGCGCGCACATCGAACACCAGGTCGGCGTCATGCGGCAGGCCGTTCTTATAGCCGAACGACTGAATCAGCAGCGACAGACGCACTTCCCGGCGCGCCACCCGCTGGCGAATCATGTTGCGCAGGGTGTGCACGTCCAGATTGCTGGTGTCGATCACCAGGTCCGCGAGCTGGCGGATGTCGGCGAGCAGCCGGGCTTCCAGGGCAATGGCGTCGGCCAGGGTGCGCTCGTCGCCGCTCAGCGGGTGACGGCGCCGGGTGGCGCTGAAGCGCTTGAGCAGGGTGGCCGGCTCCGCCTCCAGAAAGATGATCTCGGTGTCCAGGGGGTGCTGGCGCAGCTCCTCGATGGTGCGGTTGAAGGCCAGCAGCTGGCGCGGCAGGTTGCGCGCGTCCACGCCCACCGCCACGCGCTCCGGCGCGTGGTCTTCTTTTTGCAATTGGGCGGCGAGGGTCGGCAACAGGCCCAGGGGCAGGTTGTCCACGCAATAGTAGCCGTGGTCTTCCAAAGCCTGCAGGGCGGTGGTTTTGCCCGATCCCGATCGTCCGCTAAGGATGGTCAGTTTCATAAGGTGCGACGGTCCCGGCCGATCAGAGTCAGGAGGCCAGACGGATCTCGGCCTCCGATTCCACCGCGGTCTGATAAAGACCCAGGTTGCCGTGGGCGTGGCGCAGGTCGCTGCGGTAGTCGTCGTCGTTGAACAGGTTGGCCAGGTGGCTGAGGGTCTTGAGATGCTGTTCCGGATTCTGCTCCGGCACCAGCAACACGAACACCAGATCCACCGGACGCCCGTCCACCGCGTCGAAATCCACCGGCTCGGACAGCTTCAGCAGCAGTCCGATGGCGGCATCGCAGTGACCCAGCCGGCAATGGGGGATGGCGATGCCTTCGCCGATCCCGGTGGACCCGAGCTTTTCGCGGGCCACCAGAGCGTCGAAGACTTCTTGCTCGTTAAGACCGCCACAGCTGGCCGCGGCCAGCTGGGCGATTTGATCGAGCAACCGTTTTTTACTGGTGACCTCCACCTCGTCGTAGGTGCGGTCCTCGGTGAGCAGTTCGCGTACTCGCATAATGGGGTTCTGGGGGACCTAGTGGCCGTGCTTGCGGCCCACGGTCTTTTCCTTATGTTTGAGAATTTGCCGGTCCAGCTTGCTGGTCAGCGCATCAATGGCCGCGTACATGTCGTCCGCCTGGGCGGTGGCGAACAGGTCCGCTCCGGATATATGAATGGTGGATTCCGCCTTATGGCTCTTGGGCTCCGGGGACAGGATCACCTGAACGCTGGTGATCTGATCGGAGTGCCGCTCCAGTTTGGCGAATTTCTCGTCCACGTAGTCACGCAGGGCGTCGGTGATGTCCAGATGGTGGCCACTGAGGTTGATTTGCATAGCTGGCTCCTTCTCTCTATCAAAGAGATATCCGTTCCGGTCCGGCCTAGACCAGCCGCTTGCGCGCGCTGGAGGACGGGATTCGCATCGCCTCACGGTACTTGGCGACGGTGCGGCGCGCCACCTGAATGCCCTGATCGTTAAGCAGGCTTGCCAGCTTATTGTCGCTGAGCGGCTTGCGAGGGTTCTCGGCGGCGACCAGCTTCTTAATGATGGCACGAATGGCCGTGGAGGAACACTCACCGCCGCCGTCCGTGTCCACGTGGCTGGAGAAGAAATATTTAAGCTCGAACACGCCCCGGGGGGTGAGCATGAATTTCTGGTTGGTCACCCGGCTGATGGTGGATTCGTGCATCTCCACCGCCTCGGCGATGTCCGCCAGAACCAGCGGCTTCATGGCCTCCTCGCCGTAGTTGAAGAAGTCCTGTTGCACCTCGACGATACGGCTGGCCACCTTGAGCAGGGTGTCGTTGCGGCTCTGCAGGCTTTTCAGGAACCACTTGGCTTCCTGCATGCAGTTGCGCAGGTACTGGCCGTCGTCGCCGCCCACCTGGCGGGCCATCTGCGCGTACTGGGCCTGCAGGTTGACCTTGGGCAGCACCTCCTCGTTGAGTTCCACCCGCCAGCCGCCCCGGTGGGCACGAACCACCACGTCCGGCACCGCGTAGTCGGCGGTGTCGCCCCCGATCTGCTGGCCCGGCGCCGGGTCCAGGGTGCGCAGCAGCGCCAGCGCCTCCACCAGGTCCGCCTCGCTCACCGCCAGGGCCCGGCGCAGGCCGGCGTAGTCGTGCTTCTCCAGCAGCTCCTGGTGGGCGAGCAGGGCGCGGGCGGTATCCAGGTGGGGGGTGTCGGCGGCCAGTTGGGCCAGTTGCACGCCCAGGCATTCGGCCAGGTCGCGGCTGGCCACGCCCACCGGATCGAACTGTTGCAGGCGGTGCAGCACCGCCACCACTTCGTCTTCTTCCAGGGGGTCGTCCGGGTCGGCGATCTGGGTTTCGGCGGTGCTCACCAGATCCTCAAGGGAAACCGTGACATAACCGCGCTCGTCCAGGGCTTCCAGGATGATCTGGGCGATCACCCGGTCGCGGTCGCTCATCGGCGTCAGGTTGAGCTGCCACTCCAGATGGTCGAGCAGGGTGTCCGGGTTGGCGTGGCGTTGTTGCCAGGCGTCCGCGTCGTCGCCTTCACCGGCGCCCGCACCACTCTGGCCCACATAGAGGTCGTCCCACTCGCTGTCGGTCTCCACCTTGCCCTCGACCAGGTCATCCAGGGCGTCATCGCGCTCCAGGTCCAGGTCGCTATCGGCCTCGCTGTCCAGGTCGTCGGGGCCGAATTCCTCGGCGCCTTCTTCCAGTTCCAGCAGCGGGTTGTTTTCCACCGCCTGCTGGATTTCCATGCGCAAATCCAGCGTCGACAGCTGCAGCAGGCGGATTGCCTGCTGCAGCTGGGGCGTCATGGTCAGCTGCTGGCCGATTTGCAGTTGCAGAGTGGGTTTCATGCTGCCTGGGTTTGCTGGCTTTTGAAGACAGGCAGCATAGCAGCATTATTTTGCTTTAAGCAATAATCATGCCAAGTGTTGCGTTTTGTGGGAGGAGGGTGTAGGGCAGGGCCGCCGGGGGCGGCCGCTGGCGCTCAGAGCCGGAAGTCCGCGCCCAGATAAACGTCGCGCACCTGCTGGTTGCCGAGGATGCTGGAGGAGTCGCCCTGGGCAATGATGTGGCCGGTACTGACGATATAGGCCGTGTCGCAGATGTCCAGGGTTTCGCGCACATTGTGGTCGGTGATCAGCACGCCGATGCCCCGTTCCTTCAGGTGGCGGATGATGCCCTTGATGTCGTTCACCGAGATCGGGTCGACGCCGGCGAAGGGTTCGTCCAGCAGGATGAAATCCGGATTGGTGGCCAGCCCCCGGGCGATTTCCGCGCGCCGGCGCTCACCGCCGGACAGGCTCATGCCCATGGAGTCGCGGATGTGGTCGATGTGGAATTCCTGCAGCAGGCTTTCCAGTTGCTCTTCCCGCTGCGCCTTGGACATTTCCTTGCGGGTTTCCAGGATCGCCATGATGTTTTGCTCCACGGTGAGCCGGCGGAAAATGCTGGCTTCCTGGGGCAGATAGCCGATGCCCCGGCGGGCGCGGCCGTGCATGGGCAGGTGGGTGATGTCGTCGCCGTTGATCTCGATGCGGCCGGCGTCGGCGGCCACCAGGCCGACGATCATATAGAAGCAGGTGGTCTTGCCGGCGCCGTTGGGGCCCAGC
Source organism: Alloalcanivorax gelatiniphagus (assembly GCF_005938655.1). Classification (GTDB taxonomy): domain Bacteria; phylum Pseudomonadota; class Gammaproteobacteria; order Pseudomonadales; family Alcanivoracaceae; genus Alloalcanivorax; species Alloalcanivorax gelatiniphagus. Next base: position 238,051 of record NZ_VCQT01000046.1, on the reverse strand, counting down.
AGGCCGACGATCTGGCCGGCTTCCACTTCCAGGGACACGTCCTCGATGACGCGGGTGCTCTTGTAGCTCTTCGCCAGATTATGGGCGCTCAGGTGTGCCATTCAGGGGGTCTCCGCCTTGCCGCCGTCGGTGCCGTTCGGGTTGGGGGTGGCGTTGTCATTGGCGGCGCCGTCGCCGGCGCCCTCTTCGCCGTTGTCCGGGGCGGTGCCCTGCTCGGTGTTCTTGGCCGGGATCACCAGGCGCACGCGCTTGTCGCCTTCGCTGCTGGCGTCCACCCGCCGGGAATCCAGATTGTATTGCACCCGGGCCCCTTCGAAGGTGTTGCCCTGGTGGTCCACATGGGCATCGCCGGTCAGCACCAGGCGGCGGGTTTTCAGGTCGTAGACCAGGTTCTTGGCGCGCGCCTGCAGTTCCGAGCCTTCGCGCATGCGCACCGGATTGCCGGTGGCTTCCACCCGCACCAGCTGGTTGTTCTCGGTGAACAGCCGGATCACGTCGGCATTCATGCGCCGGTTGCCCTGAATCAGCTCCGCGTTGCCCCGGTAGACCCCGGTGCCGGCGCTTTGCTCGAAGGTGGCGCTGTCGGCGCTCACCTCCACGGACTGGCCGCCGGGGGGTTGGGCGGCGCCGGCGAGGCCGGCCACCAGCAGGCCGGCCAGGCCGATCCCTTTAATTGCTGCCCGTGAATTCACTTACCACTCCTTTGCCAAGGGTCATTTCGCCGCTGGTCAGGTTCGATTCCATATTGCCGGCCCGGGTGCTGCCGTCGCGGTGTTTCAGGGTCAGCGCGCCCGGCGAGCGGACCTGGCCGGCGTCGTTCAGGTATTCCAGCCGCTCGGTGCTGAGCGTGACGCCGTTGTTTTCGCTGCGCGCTTCAACCTGGTCGAGAAACACGATCTGGTCGCCATTGTCGCGCACTTCACCACGCTTGGAATGGATGGTCCAGACGCCGTTTTCGTTCTCCATGCGCAGATCCGGCGCGCTGAGCGTGGTCAGGGCCTCGCGCTGATACTGCTCCAGGTGCTCGGCCTTCAGGTCGTAGCTGACCTTGCCGGTGTCCCGGTCGTAGGCCTTGGCGGTGATGTTGTCGGCGATGATCAGCGGCGCGCTGAGAAAGGCCTCGCGGTCACCATCCAGCGGGTTGTCCCACTCGTGCAGTGTCATCAGCACGATCAGGCCGAGCAGCAGGATGCCCGAGGCGCTAAGCAGGCCCTGACGTCTCATGGTGTCTCCCGCAGCGTCAGCAGCGCGTCGCAGATCTCGCGTACCGCGCCTTCACCGCCGCGGGCGCCGGTGATGTGGCCGGCGGCCTCCCGGGCACAGGCCTGGGCGTTGGCCGGGGCGAAGGCGATGCGCGCCCAGCGCAGGGCGCCCACGTCCGGCTCATCGTCGCCGACATAGCCGGTTTCCTCGGCGGATACCCCGAGGCTGGCGGCCAGGGCGGCCAGCGCCTCGGCCTTGTCCTCACGGCCCTGAATCACATGTTCGATGCCTAGTTCCCGGGCACGGCGCGCCACCATGGGGGTGTCACGGCCGGTGATGATGGCCAGGGTCACGCCGCTGGCGGCCAGCTTCTTGAGGCCGTGGCCGTCGTGCACATGGAATACCTTGAGGGTTTCGCCGTCCGGGCCGTAGTGCAGACGGCCGTCGGTCATCACGCCGTCCACGTCGAAGGCCATCAGGCGCAGGGCGCGGGCGTCGGCGCTGGAAATCGAAAAGCCCATCACATCACTCCGGCGCGCAGCAGGTCCTGGGTGTTGAGGGCGCCCACCGGGCGGCCCTGTTGGTCACAGACGATCACCCCGTTGATCTTGCGGGTTTCCATGATTTGCAGGGCCTCGGCGGCCAGCAGGCCCGGGGCCATGGTCACCGGCTGGCGGGACATCACCTCGGCGATGCCGGCCTGGCGGATATCCAGGCCCTTTTCCAGGGTGCGGCGCAGGTCGCCGTCGGTGAACAGCCCGATCAGGCGGCCGTCGTCGTCCACCACCGTGGTCATGCCCAGGCCCTTGTGGGTCATTTCCAGCAGCGCCTGGGGCAGGCTGGCATCCTTGGGCACCCGGGGCAGTTGCTCGCCGGTGTGCATGATGTCGTCGACCTTGAGCAGCAGGCGCCGGCCCAGGCTGCCGCCCGGATGGCTGAGCGCGAAGTCCTCCGGGGTGAAGCCCCGGGCTTCCAGCAGGGCGATGGCCAGGGCGTCGCCCATGGCCAGGGTGGCGGTGGTGGAGGAGGTGGGCGCCAGATTATGGGGGCATGCCTCTTCCTGGACCGCCACGTCCAGATGCACGTCGGACAGCCGCGCCAGGGACGACCCGGGCCGGCCGGTCAGGCTGATCAGGCCGGCGCCCTTGCGCTTGATAACCGGAAGAATGGTCAATATTTCGCCGGTCTCGCCGGAATTGGACAGGGCCAGCACCACGTCGGCGCCGGTGATCATGCCCAGATCGCCGTGGGAGGCCTCGCCCGGATGGACGAAAAAGGCGGGGGTGCCGGTGCTGGCCAGAGTGGCGGCCACCTTGCTGCCGATATGGCCGCTTTTGCCCATGCCGGTGACAATGACCCGGCCGCTGCATTCGAGAATGCGCTCACAGGCGCGCACGAAATCGTCGCTGACGCGTTCGCTCAGCGCGGCCACGGCGCGCGCTTCCTCGTCGAGAACGCGGCGGGCGATGGCGATGTGATCGTTGCTCATGGTGTCTCGTGTCTCCTCGCTGGCGGCGATTATACACTGGCGGGCGGGCTGATGACTGCCCTCGGCCCAGATCGGACCTCTCTTGGGGTGGCTGCGTTCCGCGATGGCTTGTAGTTATCGCGTTGTTATCGCGGCTGAAGCCGCTCCTACACTCTTTGCCGTAGGAGCGGCTTCAGCCGCGACCCCCAACGTGAGGAACCGGACGGCGGCAACCGCACTCCAACGGTAAACGCCTGGACACTTCGGTGCGAAAACCGTACAACCGGAGCCCAAGACAACGACAGGGAGTGACGTATGACCTTGAAACAACCTTTCGCGGCGGTGCTGGCGCTGCTGATGCTGGCCACGGCGGGCCTGGCGCAGGCCGCCCAGGACCCCCGCGAGCTGGTGCAGGATACCCTGGACCGCATGACCACTCTGATCGACCAGAACCGGGACCGCCTTAATAAGGAGCCGGAGTACGCCCGCCAGCTGGTCCGTGAAGAGCTGGTGCCGCTGGTGGATTTCAAGCGCATCACCCGCATGGTGATGGGTGATTACTTCAACGATGCCAGCCGGGACCAGAAATACCGCTTCCTGGATGTGTTCAAGAACAGCCTGATCAACACCTACGCGTCCGGCGTCACCCTGTACCAGGGCCAGAAGATCGAGGTGCTGCCGATGCGCGAGGAAGACCGCAAGGGCAATTACGCCCGGGTGCGGGTGCAGGGCACCACCGACGACGGCAAGGTGATCCCGGTGTACTTCACCCTGTTCCAGGATGGTGACCAGTGGAAGGTGGTGAACGTGTTCGTCAACGGCCTGGACCTGCGCGCCGTTTATCAGGCCCAGTTCGCCCAGTCCATGCAGCAGTACGGTGACCTGGACCAGGCCATCGACAACTGGTCCGCCCAGAACGCCGACGTGGAAGACAAGGTGAACATCGAAGGCGCCCCCCAGGGCGGCCAGTAAGCAGCCTTTCCCCGGGGCCGGCGCCCGCCGGTCCCGGCATGACAACCCCGGTGGCCCTCGCGTATCATTCGCCCCTCAGCAATAAGGAGCGACCATGAATCCCGACGACGTGAAGGCGCTGGTGGAAACCGGTTTCGATGATGCCGATGTGGCGGTGGAAGGCGAGGGAGACCGCTTTCTGATCCGCGTGGTGTCCGACGCCTTCGAAGGGCTGATGCCGGTGAAACGCCAACAGCTGATCTACGCCTGCATCAACGACCGAATCAAGGACAACAGCATCCACGCCGTGTCCCTCAAACCCTTCACCCGCGCCGAGTGGGACAAAGCCCAGAAGATGGGCATCGCCTGAAGCCCGGGTTTTAAGAGACTATTCATGGACAAATTGATCATCACCGGCGGCAAGCGCCTCGACGGCGAGATTCGTATTTCCGGTTCCAAGAACTCGTCGCTGCCGATCCTGGCCGCCACGCTGCTGGCCAGCGAGCCGGTGACGGTGGGCAACCTGCCGCATCTGCAGGACGTGACCACCCTGATCGAACTGCTGGGCCGCATGGGCGTGCAGCTGGTGATCGACGACCGCCTCAACGTGGAGGTGGACGCGTCCCGCATCGAGGACTTCGTGGCGCCCTACGATCTGGTCAAGACCATGCGCGCCTCGATCCTGGTGCTGGGCCCGCTGCTGGCCCACTTCGGCCGCGCCTCGGTGTCCCTGCCCGGCGGCTGCGCCATCGGCTCGCGGCCGGTGGACATCCACCTGCGCGGCCTGGAAGCCATGGGCGCCGACATCGAGGTGACCAACGGCTACGTGCACGCCAGTGTGGAGGGGCGCCTGAAGGGCGCGCGCATCGTCATGGACACGGTCACCGTGACCGGTACCGAGAACCTGATGATGGCGGCGGCCCTGGCCGACGGCACCACCATTCTGGAAAACGCCGCCCGCGAACCGGAAGTGGTGGACCTGGCCAATTTCATCAACGCCATGGGCGGCAAGGTCCGTGACGCCGGCAAGGACACCATCGTCGTCGAAGGCGTGGCCAAGCTGGGCGGCTGCCACCATGACGTGATTTCCGACCGCATCGAGACCGGCACCTATCTGATCGCCGCCGCCATCACCGGCGGGCGCATCAAGTGCAAGGACACCGACCCGAGCCTGCTGGACGCGGTGCTGCAGAAGCTGGAGGAAGCCGGTGCCCGCATCGAGACCGGCGACGACTGGATCAGCCTGGACATGGAAGGCCGCCGGCCCAAGGCGGTGAGCCTGCGCACCGCGCCGTACCCGGCCATGCCCACCGACATGCAGGCCCAGTTCATGGCCCTCAACATCATCGCCGAGGGCACCGGCACCATCGTCGAGACGGTGTTCGAGAACCGCTTCATGCACGTGCAGGAAATGAACCGCATGGGCGCCGACATTGAAGTGCAGGGCAACACCGCCATCTGTCGCGGCGTGGAAAGCCTCACCGGCGCGCCGGTGATGGCCACCGACCTGCGCGCCTCGGCGTCCCTGGTGATCGCCGGCCTGGCCGCCTCCGGCGACACCACCGTGGACCGCATCTACCACATCGACCGTGGTTACGAATGCATCGAGGAAAAACTGCAATCCCTGGGCGCGATTATCCGTCGCGTGCCGGGCTGAGTTGGGACCGCGCCTGAAATGACCGAGACACCGCTGACCATTGCCCTCTCCAAGGGCCGCATCCTCCAGGAGACGCTGCCGCTGCTCAAGGAAGCCGGCATCGAGCTGCTGGAGGACCCGTCCGCGTCGCGCAAGCTGATTTTCGACACCACCCGCGAGGATGTGCGCATCATCGTGATCCGCGCCACCGACGTGCCGCCCTACGTGCAACATGGCGGCGCCGATCTGGGCGTGGCCGGCAAGGACGTGCTCATGGAGCACGGCGCCGAGGGCCTGTTCGAGCCCCTGGATCTGGAAATCGCCCGCTGCAAGCTGATGGTCGCCGCCCTCAAGGACGCGCCTCCGGTCAGTGGCCGGGTGCGGGTGGCCACCAAGTTCGTCAATGTGGCGCGCGCCTATTTCGCCCGCCAGGGCAAGCAGGCCGAGATCATCAAACTCTACGGCGCCATGGAACTGGCGCCGCTGGTGGGGCTGGCGGACCGCATCGTGGACATCGTCGACACCGGCAACACCCTGCGTGCCAACGGGCTGGAGCCCACCGAGATCATCGCCGACGATATTTCGTCCCGGGTGGTGGTCAACCGCGCCAGCATGAAGACCCGTCACGGAGACATTCAGGGTATTCTGGATAAACTGGAACAAGCGGTAGCGAAACGACGGACACCGGCATGAAAACCACCCGCCTCGACACCCGTGACAACGATTTCATCGAACGCCTGAACGCCCTCACCGCCTGGAGCGAGGAGCGCGACGAGGAGGTGGGCGATCGGGTGCGCGCCATTCTCCGCGACGTGGCGAAACGGGGCGACGCCGCCGTGGTCGAGTACACCAACCGCTTCGACCGCCGGGACGCCGCCACCCTGGCCGACCTCACCGTGGAGCGCGACGCCCTGGAAGCGGCCCTGGCGCGGCTGCCCGCCGAGCAGCGCCAGGCCCTGGAAGCCGCCGCCGTGCGGGTGCGCGATTACCACGAACGCCAGAAGCAGGATTCCTGGAGCTACCGGGACGCGGACGGCACCCTGCTGGGGCAGCAGGTCACCGCCCTGGACCGGGCCGGCATCTACGTGCCCGGCGGCAAGGCCGCCTATCCCAGCTCGGTGCTGATGAACGCGCTGCCCGCCCACGTGGCCGGGGTCGGCGAGATCGTCATGGTCAGCCCGGCGCCGGACGGTGAACTGGACGACATGGTGCTGGCCGCCGCCGCGGTGGCCGGCGTGGAACGCTTCTTCACCGTGGGCGGTGCCCAGGCGGTGGCGGCGCTGGCGTTCGGCACCGAATCGATTCCGGCGGTGGACAAGATCGTCGGCCCGGGCAACATCTATGTGGCCGAGGCCAAGCGCCAGGTGTTCGGCAAGGTGGGCATCGACATGATCGCCGGCCCCTCCGAGATTCTGGTGGTCTGCGACGGCCACACCGATCCGGACTGGATCGCCATGGACCTGTTCTCCCAGGCGGAACACGACGAGGAAGCCCAGGCGATCCTGGTCAGCCCGGACGCGGACTTCCTGGAGCGGGTGGCCGAGGCCATGGAACGTCTGGCGCCGACCCTGGAGCGCGAGGCGATTATCCGCACCTCCATGGCCAACCGGGGCGCGCTGATTCTGGCCCGGGACCTGGACGACGCCTTCGAGGTGGTCAACCGGATCAGCCCGGAGCACCTGGAGCTGTCCATGGACGACGCCGGCCGCTGGGCGAAAAAAGTGCGCCACGCCGGCGCCATCTTCCTGGGCCGCTATACGCCGGAGGCCCTGGGCGACTACTGCGCCGGGCCCAACCACGTGCTGCCCACCAGCGCCACGGCGCGCTTCTCCTCGCCGCTGGGCGTGTACGACTTCCAGAAGCGCAGCTCGCTGATCGGCTGCTCCCCGGAAGGCGCCAGCGCCCTGGGGCGGGTGGCATCGGTGCTGGCCCGGGGCGAGCGGCTTACCGCCCACGCCCGCAGTGCCGAATTGAGGATCAAGCCATAAACCCGTATCGCGGCTAAAGCCGCTCCTACAACCCCCCGTAGGAGCGGCTGCAGGCGCGATCACCACCCATCGCAGGAGCGGCTTCAACCGCGATCACCACCGATAGTAGGAGCGGCTTCAGCCGCGAAGCATTATGAGCAAATTCTGGAGCCCGTTCGTCCGCGACCTGGAACCCTACGTGCCCGGCGAACAGCCGAAAATGACCCGTCTGGTGAAGCTCAACACCAACGAGCACCCGCTGGGCCCCTCGGCGAAAGTGATCGAGGCGATCCGCGCCGCCGCCGATGAACGGCTGCGCCTGTACCCGGACCCGGACGCCAGCGAGCTGAAAGGCGCCATCGCCACCTATTACGGCGTCGACACCGCCCAGGTGTTCGTCGGCAACGGCTCCGACGAGGTGCTGGCGCACATCTTTTTCGGCCTGTTCAAGCAGAACCGGCCGCTGCTGTTTCCGGACATCACCTACAGCTTCTACAAGGTCTACTGCGGGCTCTACGACATCGACTACCGGCTGGTGCCGCTGGACGACGACCTGGCCATCGACCCGGCGGACTATGGCGCCCCCAACGGCGGCATCATCTTCCCCAACCCCAACGCCCCCACCGGGTGCCTGCTGCCGCTGGACGCCATCGAAACCGTGCTCCAGGCCAACCCGGACTCCGTGGTGGTGGTGGACGAGGCCTACGTGGACTTCGGCGGCGACAGCGCCATTGCCCTGGTGAACCGTTACCCCAACCTGCTGGTCGCCCAGACCCTGTCCAAATCCCGGGCCCTGGCCGGTGTGCGCATCGGCTTCGCGGTGGGCGACGCGGCCCTGATCGAAGGTCTGGAACGGATCAAGAACAGCTTCAACTCCTACCCCCTGGACCGGCTCGCCATCGCCGCCGGCAAGGCCGCCTTCGAGGACGAAGACTGGTTCCAGCGTGGCTGCGAACTGGTTATCGAGGAACGGGAAACCCTGCGCCGTGCCCTGCAAGAGATGGGCTTCCAGGTGCTGCCCTCGGCGGCCAACTTCCTGTTCTGCCGCCACCCGGCCCACACCGGCGCCGACCTGGCCGCGGCCCTGCGCGAGCAGGGCATTATCGTGCGCCACTTCGGCAAGCCGGAACGCATCCGTGACCACCTGCGTATCACCGTGGGGCGGCCGGATCAGAACCAGGCACTGATTGAGGCGCTTGAAGCGCTGCTTTGATCGTGGGGGTATCGCGGCTGAAGCCGCTCCTACATCGTCATCCCATTGTAGGAGCGGCTTCAGCCGCGAAAGGACGTTATTTCCCGGCTGGCGGGCGGGTGCCGATGGTCACTTCCAGATCCACGGGCTGGCCGTTCCTCAGCACGTTGAGGGTGAGGGTGGTGCCGGGCTGGGTGCCGGCGATGCGGTTCATGGCTTCGTAGCCGTCGCCCATGGCCTCGCCGTTGATGCCCACCAGCACGTCCTCCGCCTGCAGGCCGGCCTGCTGGGCCGGGCTGCCGGATACCACCTCGGTGATCACGCCGCCGCGCACGTCCTGCATGCCGAAGGTTTCCGCCAGGGTCGGGTTGATGTCCTGGACGCTGACGCCCAGATAGCCACGGATCACCCGGCCATGCTCGATCAGGTCGCTCATCACCTCGCGGGCGATGGAGGCCGGGGTGGCGAAGCCGATGCCCTGCCAGTTGCCGTCCTGGGACAGGATGGCGGTGTTGATGCCGATCAGGTGGCCGCGGGTGTCCACCAGGGCGCCACCGGAATTGCCCCGGTTGATGGCGGCGTCGGTCTGAATGAAATTCTCGAAGGTGGCGATGCCCAGATGGGTGCGCCCGGTGGCGCTGACGATGCCCATGGAGACGGTCTGGCCCACGCCCAGGGGGTTGCCGATGGCCAGCACCACGTCGCCCACATTGACCGGCTGCGGCCCGTTCAGATCGATCACCGGCAGATTTTCCAGGGCGATCTGCAGCAGTGCCAGGTCGGTTTCCGGGTCGGTGCCCACCACCCGCGCCGGGGCGTCCCGGCCATCGCGCAGGGCCACCAGAATTTCGTCGGCGTCGCGGATCACGTGATAGCTGGTCATTACATAACCGTCCGGCGAGACGATCACGCCGGAGCCCAGGCTGGCCAGGGCCCGTTCCCGGCGCGGCCTTTCCATGAAGCGGTCGAACAGAGGGTCATCGCTGACGCTGTCGCCACGGGTGACGATCTGGGTGGTGTAGACGTTGACCACCGCCGGCGCCGCCCGGGTCACCGCGCTGGCATAGCTCTCCACCGCCGGCGGCGCGCCCTCGGCGCCGTGCCGCTGCGCGCCCGGGCCCTGCTCATACCACCACAGCACGGCCAGCCCCACGGCCAGGCCGGCCACCACCGGCGGCGCCAGAAAGCGAAGCAGCTTGTTCAGCACTGAGTTTGCCCCCACGAATCATGTAAACTGCGCGCAATGTTAGCACAGGGGAGAACGCCGATGCTGAAGCGCGACCACTTGCTGCGGGTGCTCGACGAAGCGCTGCAAACCCATCGTTTCAAGGACTATTGTCCCAACGGACTGCAGGTGGAGGGCCGCGAACAGGTGCGCCGGCTGGTCACCGGCGTGACCGCCTGCCAGGCGCTGGTGGACGCCGCCATCGTCGAGGAGGCGGACGCCATTCTGGTGCATCACGGCTACTTCTGGAAAAACGAGGACCAGCGCGTGCGCGGCATGAAAAAGCAGCGCCTGCAAAGTCTGCTGCGCCACGACATCAACCTGTTCGCCTACCATCTGCCCCTGGATGCGCATCCGCAGATGGGCAACAATGCCCAGCTGGCGCGCCGCCTGGGCCTGCATGTGGAGGGTGGTCTGGAGCCGGACAACCCGCTCTCCATCGGTAACGTGGGGCGGCTGGACGAACCGATGAGCGCCGAGGACTTCGCCGCCCATGTGGAAGCGGTGCTGGGACGCCAGGCGTTGCACATCGGCGACAGCCAGGACGAGATCGAGACACTGGCCTGGTGCACCGGCGCCGCCCAGGGCTTTATCGAACAGGCCCAGGCCCTCGGCGTGGATGCTTACCTGAGCGGTGAGATCTCCGAGCCGACCACCCATTTCGCCCGCGAAACCGGCATCCATTACTTTGCCTGCGGGCACCACGCCACCGAGCGCTACGGCGTGCAGGCGGTGGGGGAATGGCTGGCCAATGAGTACGGGGTGGAGCACATCTTCATCGACATCGACAACCCGGTGTAATCCGCCGCTTGCCGGAAGCGGAGCGTAGCAGCGGTGCCAACCGCGATTCGAAGGCCGCCCGCGGCCGCGGCGCGGCGCCAAGGAATTCCATGAATATCACCGTGATTTTCAACCCCACCGCCGGCGGCGGCAGGGACCGGCGGCTGCGCCATTTCGTGCGCGCGCTGGAACAGGGCGGCGCCAGGGTGCGGCTGTATCACACCCGCGCCCCCGGCGACGCCACCCGTTATTTGAACGGGCTGGCCGACCAGGGTGAATGCGTGGTCGCCGCCGGCGGCGACGGCACCACCAACGATGTGATTAACGGGCTCAAGCCCGGCGTGGCGCTGGCCCTGTTCCCCATCGGCACCGCCAATGTGCTGGCGCGGGAGCTGAACCTGCCGCGCAAGCCGGAGGCCGCCGCCGCCGTGGTGCTGGAAGGGCGCACCCTGATGATCACGCCGGCGCGGCTCAACGGTCGCCGCTTTCTGGTGGTGGCCGGGGTGGGCTACGACGCCTGGGTGGTGGATCAGGTGGATCTGATCGCCAAACGCCGTATTGGCAAGCTGGCCTATGCCCTGAGCATGCTGCGGCAGGTGCTGCGCTATGGCGAGGTGCGCTTTCGGGTCACCGTGGACGGCCGGCCGCTGGACTGCTTCTCGGCGGTGATCAGCAACGGCCGCTATTACGGTGGCAGTTTCATCCTCAGCCGCCAGGCCAATCTCAACCGCCGCAGTGTGCAGGTGTTGCTGTTTCAACGGCCGGGCCGGCTGTTTCTGCTGCGCTGCCTGACCGCGTTGCTGTTCGGCCGCATGGAGCGGGTGGATGGCGTCACCTCACTGAGCGCCGAGCGCGTCACCATCACCGCCCCCGGCCTGGAGCCGGTGCAGACCGACGGCGATCCGGCCGGCTTTCTGCCCGCCGAGATCGAGCTGGAGCCGGAACCGGTGGCGGTGCGGGTGCCCTGGGCATAGCGCGTTTCGCGACTGAAGTCGCTCCTGCACCCGTTGCCGTGGTAGGAGCGACTTCAGCCGCGATCCGAGCATAAGCCCCAAACGGATTGATCTTAGCAGCGCTGGAGGCGGTCACGCCGGCGCCGGTATAATCCGCCGCCAACCCCAACGACCAACTATCTAGGGAGTGAACATGTCGCAACTGGTGAAACCCCACGGCAGCGATACGCTGAATATCCTGCTGCTGGACGGCGCCGAGCGGGAACAGGCCCTGGCCGCCGCCGCGGACCTGCCGAAAGTCACCCTCAGTTCCCGTGAGCGCGGTGATCTCATCATGCTCGGGATCGGCGGCTTCACCCCCCTGGACGGGTTCATGGGCCAAGCCGACTGGCAGGGCGTGTGCGACAACATGGCCCTGACCAACGGGGTGTTCTGGCCGATTCCCATCACGCTCTCCACCGACGCGGTCACCGCCGACGGCCTGGCGGAAGGCAGCGAGGTGGCGCTGGTGGACGCCGACGGCGAGATCATGGGTTCCATGGTGGTGAACGAGAAGTACACCATCGACAAGGCCCACGAATGCCAACAGGTGTTCAAAACCACAGATGAGGAGCACCCGGGCGTCAAAATGGTGATGGCCCAGGGCGAGGTGAACCTGGCCGGGCCGGTGAAGGTATTCAGCCAGGGCGAGTTCCCGGAGAAGTACGCCGGCATCTACATGACCCCGGAAGAAACCCGCGCCATGTTCGAGGCCCGTGGCTGGAAAACCGTGGCGGCGTTCCAGACCCGCAACCCCATGCACCGTTCCCACGAACACCTGGCGAAAATCGCCATCGAGATCTGCGACGGTGTCATGGTCCACTCCCTGCTGGGCAACCTGAAACCCGGTGATATCCCCGCCGAGGTGCGCCAGGAAGCGATTGGCACCCTGGTGGAACACTACTTCGTGGAAAACACCGTGGTGCAGTCCGGCTACCCCCTGGACATGCGCTACGCCGGGCCCCGGGAAGCGCTGCTGCACGCCCTGTTCCGCCAGAACTACGGCTGCTCGCACCTGATCGTGGGCCGTGACCACGCCGGCGTGGGCGACTACTACGGCCCGTTCGACGCCCACCACATCTTCGACGAAATCCCCGAGGATGCCCTGATCACCCAGCCGTTGAAGATCGACTGGACCTTCTGGTGCGACAAATGCGGCACCATGGCCAGCATGCGCACCTGCCCGCACAGCGCCGAGGACCGGGTTCTGGTGAGCGGCACCAAGCTGCGCAAGCTGCTCAGCGAAGGCGGCGATGTGCCGGACAACTTCAGCCGGCCGGAAGTGCTGGCGGTGCTGCGCGCCTATTACGAAGGGCTGCAGGACCACGAGAAGGTGAAGGTGGAACTGAAAGGGCACTCCGCCCGCTGAAGACAGAACGACCGCGCCGGGGCTGGCCCGGCGCCATCCACTGACCCCGCCCACGGTGGTCTCGTCATGCTAAACGTAGGCATGCTAAACGTAGGAGCGGCTTCAGCCGCGATTCGCACCCGTTGGCGATAAGCCGACCCAAGCGTGAATCGCGGCTGAAGCCGCTCCTACCGTATCTGGAAGGGGCTGGCCGGGAAGGTGCTCAGCGAGGGCGGTCGCTCTCGTCCTCATCGTCACGCACATCGGCGTAGTCGCGGGGCGGCTCCATCACCGTGGAGGGCGCGTCGTCGCCCACGTTCACCGGGCTGAATGGACCGTCCGCTTTCTTTTGCAGGCCGAAATCCTCGGACAGGGTGCCCTGGGCCTTGGGGGCGTAATCCAGCGGCTGGGAGAGCGGCGCCTCCGGCTCGTAGGCGGCGTCCAGGCTCTTGGCGGCGGCCTTCTTGCGGCCGGTTTCGCTGCACAGATCGTGGGCACCCCGGGACAGATGCTGATGCACCGCCCGATAGGACTGGGTCAGATCGTTGATCAGGTCGGCGGTTTCCAGGAAATGGTGATCCACCCGGTCGCGGTAATGGTTGAGGGCGTTGCGGGCCTCGTCACGATCTCGAATCACCTGGCTGGCCTGGCGGCGCGCCGGCATCAGCCAATACAGCAGGCCGGCGCCCACGATCAGGCCGGCGAAAAAGGTGAGCAGGTGGGTTGTCAGCGTATCCATGTCATACTCCTCAAGCAGCCACATTGCAGCACAGACCCGTGGCCGCGCCAAGCGAACCGCAGAGTAAATTGTATCGGGAGGAAACATGAGCCGTGATCGTCTGGCCCTGGAGGGCCCGGAGGGCACCCTGGAGGCGGCCCTGGAGGGCGATGCCGACAACCCGACGATGATCGCCATCGTCTGCCACCCCCATCCTCTGTTCGGCGGCACCATGGACAACAAAGTGGTCACCACCCTGGCGCGGGCCGCCCGGGACGCCGGCGCGGCGGTGCTGCGGTTCAACTTCCGGGGCGTGGGTAACAGCCAGGGCGCGTTCAGCGAGGGCATCGGTGAAACCGAGGACCTGATCGCCGTGCACCGCTGGCTGACCCGGGAGTTTCCGGACCGCCCGCTGTGGCTGGCCGGGTTCTCCTTCGGCAGCTTCGTGGCGGCCCGGGGCGCCGAGGTGCTGGCCGCCAACGGCCAGGCCCCCAAGGCACTGATGCTGGTGGCGCCCCCGGTGCACCATTTTGACTTCGAGGGCATCGAGAACGCCGGCTGCCCGGTGACCGTGGTGCAGGGCGAGGACGACGAAGTGGTGCCCGCCGAGCAGGTGTTCCGCTGGGCCGAGCACACGCCGCTGACCCCGGACCTGATCCGCTTCCCGGACAGCGGGCACTTCTTCCACGGCAAGCTGGTGGACCTGAAGGAAGTGGCGGCGTCGCGGCTGCCCTGAATCCCGTGGCGCCTTCGAGCGCGGCTGGCGCCTTGTAGGAGCGGCTTCAGCCGCGATCCCCTGCGACCCTTTGGTCCCGGCGTTATTGTCAGGCCGCTTACGGAACGCTACATTGACCCGCCGTTCGTTCACCCTTTGGACACCATGACGCCCCTTGAGAAATACCAGGCCGACCTGACGCGCCCCGAGTTTGTCCATGACGCCGCCCAAGAGCAGGCGGTGCGTGCCCTGGACCATCTCCATCACAAGCTGTGTCAGGCGCGTCCCCCGGCGGGGTTGCTGGCGAAGCTGCGCAAGCAGAAGCGCACGCCGGAAAAGGGCCTCTACATGTGGGGTGGGGTAGGGCGTGGCAAGACCTACCTGATGGACGTGTTTTTCCAATGCCTGCCGTTCGAGGAAAAGCGGCGCATGCACTTCCACCGCTTCATGCAGAAAGTGCACCGCCAGATGCGCGAGCGCCAGGGCGAGAAAAACCCGCTCACCAGCATCGCCCGGGAATTCGCCAGCCGCTACCGGGTGCTGTGCTTCGACGAATTCTTCGTCACCGACATCACCGACGCCATGATTCTGGCCACCCTGATGCAGACCCTGTTCGACGAGGGCGTGACCCTGGTGGCCACCTCCAACATCGAGCCGGACGGCCTGTACCGGGACGGCCTGCAGCGCGCCCGCTTCCTGCCCGCCATCGAACTGCTCAAGCAGCACACCCGGGTGATGAACGTGGACGGTGGCCATGACTACCGGCTGCGGGTGCTGGAGCAGGCGGAGCTGTTTCACTGCCCCCTGGGCGCCGAGGCGGACCGCTTCATGGAGGAACGCTTCGCGGCGCTGTCCTCGGAGCACGGCCGCCACCGCGCCAACGGCAACATCCTGGTGGAAGGGCGCAAGATCGCCACGGTGAAATCCACCGACGACGTGGTCTGGTTCGAATTCACCGCGCTCTGCGACGGCCCGCGCAGCCAGAACGACTACATCGAAATCGCCCGGGAATTCCACACCGTGCTGGTCTCCGACGTACAACGCATGGGCGCCGGCAGCGACGACCGGGCACGCCGCTTTATCAACCTGGTGGACGAATTCTACGACCGGGGCGTGAAACTGGTGATCACCGCCGAAACCCCCATCGAGGACCTCTACGCCGGCGACCGCCTGGGCTTCGAATTCGAACGCACCCGCTCCAGGCTGCTGGAAATGCAATCCCAGGAATACCTCACCCGGGAACATCTGGCCTAGCCAGGTGAAGAAGCTACAAGCTACAAGCCGCAAGCTACAAGCTAAACCGCCCCCGGCCCCGGCCCGCGGGCACGGCCTCCCAACCCCCAAGGCCCCACCCGCGTTTCAACTTTTAACTTTTAACTTTTAACTTTTAACTTTCAACCGGCGATTGACCGGCACCACCCCGCCGCCACCCTGTCCTGGCTTGCAGCTTGCAGCTTGCAGCTTGCAGCTTGCAGCTTGCAGCTTGCAGCTTGCAGCTTGCAGCTTGCAGCTTGCAGCTTGCAGCTTGCACCAATGCCTGAGCGTTTTGGTCATTGCCCCTGATTCCGGCCGGTTAGACACTCTGTTTCCCGTTCCATACAACCGGAGACAGCCATGATCCCGCGTACCCTGTTCAATTCCGACCACGAAGCGCTCCGCGATACCGTTCGCCGTTTTCTGGAAAACGAGGCCGTGCCCCACCATGAACAGTGGGAGCAGGACGGCCAGGTGCCCAAGGCGCTGTGGCGCAAGGCCGGTGAACAGGGCTTTCTGTGCCCCATGGTCAGCGAGGAATACGGCGGCCTGGCCACCGACTTCCTGTACAGCGTGGTGATCAGCGAGGAAATCTCCCGGGCCGGTCTCACCGGCATCGGCTGGGGGCTGCACACCGAGATCGTGGCGCCCTATATCGAGCACTACGGCTCCGAGGCGCTCAAGCAGAAGTTCCTGCCCAAGATGGTCAGCGGCGAGATGATCGGCGCCATCGCCATGAGTGAACCCGGCGCCGGCTCCGACCTGCAGGGCGTCAAGACCACCGCCGTCAAGGACGGCGACCACTACATCCTGAACGGCTCCAAGACCTTTATCACCAACGGCCAGAACGCCGATATCGTCATCGTGGTGGCCAAGACCGACCCGGCGAAAGGCGCCAAGGGCACCAGCCTGATCATCGTCGAAGAGGGCATGGAAGGCTTCGAGAAGGGCAAGAACCTGAAAAAAGTGGGCATGAAAGCCCAGGACACCTCCGAGCTGTTCTTCCAGGACGTGAAGGTGCCCGCCGAGAACCTGATCGGCCAGGAAGGCATGGGCTTCGTCTACCTGATGCAGGAACTGCCCCAGGAGCGCCTGGGCATCGCCATCAACGGCCTGGCCATGGCCGAGAGCGCGTTCCGGCACACGGTCGACTACGTGAAGGAGCGCAAGGCCTTCGGCCAGCCCATCTCCGGCTTCCAGAACACCCAGTTCAAACTGGCGGAAATGCGCACCAAGCTGGACGTGGCCCGGGCCTACGTGGACCGCTGCCTGGAGCTGCACCTCAAGAAGGAACTGGATATCCCCACCGCCGCCGGCGCCAAGTACTGGGTCACCGACCTGCAGTGCGAGATCATCGATGAGTGCGTGCAATTGCACGGCGGTTACGGCTATATGTGGGAATACCCCATCGCG
Source organism: Alloalcanivorax gelatiniphagus (assembly GCF_005938655.1). Classification (GTDB taxonomy): domain Bacteria; phylum Pseudomonadota; class Gammaproteobacteria; order Pseudomonadales; family Alcanivoracaceae; genus Alloalcanivorax; species Alloalcanivorax gelatiniphagus. The sequence continues at coordinate 221,189 of NZ_VCQT01000046.1, read as the reverse complement.
CGCATGTTCGCCGACGCCCGGGTGCAGCGCATCTATGGCGGCACCAACGAGATCATGAAGACCATCGTGGCCCGGGCGGTGCTGGCGGACTGACGGTCACGGCCCGGTGTTACGGAAAAGGCGACCGGGTGGTCGCCTTTTTTGTCGAAAAAACGGCCGGTTTTACATTCGCCGGCTTCTCGCCCCCGTCTTGCAAGTTTATTCTTACACCGTCGGTGTATACCGACTTTTTCCGGGTGTCCGGGCCTGTGTGGATGAAGCGGCCCGACGCCTCCGGCTCGATACGATGGAGAACAATATGATGAAAAGAAGAGGCGCGTTGCTCGCGGGTTCCGTGCTGTCGCTGGCTTCCGGCACAGCCCTCGCTTCCGGTTTTGGCGTTTCCTACCAGTCCGTGTCCGCCATGGGTACCGCCTATGCCGGCTCCGGTGTGCTCAGCGAGGACGCCACCAACCAATGGTACAACCCCGCCACCCTGGCCGGACTTTCATCCGCCCAGTTTTCCGTGGCCACCCACCAGGTCTGGATCGACACCAGCTTTAAAGCCGACGGCCCCGCCGGCCCCGGCGACTTCGACGACGTGGAACCCTTCGTGGGCAGCGTATTCCTGGCGGTACCGTTCAACGACCGGGTGACCTTCGGCCTGGGCATCAATGCCCCGTTCGGCACCAAGATCGAGTACCAGGACAACTGGGGTAATCAAGTCGCGCCCGGCGTCACCTCCGGTGATTTCTACGCGCAGAAATCAGACGTTAAGACCATTAACGTCAACCCGGCGGTGGGCATTCAGATCACCGACAACCTCCGCCTCGGCGCCGGCGTCAGCTATCAGCGGATCGATGCCGATATCGAAAACGCGGCGACCCGTCTGGAAGGTGATGACGATGCGTTCGGCTGGAACCTGGGCCTGACTTACAGCGCCGATGATAAGAACCACTTCGGCATCGCCTATCGCTCCGAAATCAGCTATGACATCGACGGCGATATTACCTTCAAGCCCCCGGTGACCGGTGCGCCGGCCCCCCTGAAGTTTGCAGGTAAGACGGATCTGGATCTGCCGGCGACCCTGCAGTTGTCCTACGCGGGTGAGCTGAACGACCGCACTCAACTGCTGCTGGGCGTTGAGCACATGTACTGGCACAGCCTGGACCGTCTGGTGATCGACCATGCCGGTCCGGCACCGTTGCCGAATCCCGCGGTGGAGAATTTTAACTGGGACGACACCACCCGTTATTCCATCGGCCTGCGCCATACCCTGCCCAGCGATACCGTGCTGCGCTTTGGCCTGGCCAAGGAAGAGTCCACCCAGAGCACCGATAATCGCTCCGCGATCTCCCCGGACTCCGACCGGGTGTGGGCGACCATCGGCGCGGGCTTCCAGCCCACCGACAACCTCAGCATCGACGTGGCCTACGCCCATATCTGGGTGGATGACGCGGACATCCGTCGTCAGGACGGCACCAAGCCGCCGCTGGCTGGCACCTACGAACTGGACGCCAACGTGATCGGCGCGCAGCTGAACTACCAGTTCTAAACGCCGTTCGCTAAAGCGAAACGAGAAAGCGGGCCTTCGGGCCCGCTTTTTTTGTTCGGCGGGAGCGGTGGGGATTACGGCGGAGCCTTGCCCGCGAACCGCAACGGCACGAACACCACGTCAATCTTGCCGTCCAGTTCCGCCGGCACCTGACCGGCCAGCACGCGGCGGGGCAGGGGCCGTTGCAGGTGGTAGCTTTCCCGGTAGCCGGGCAGTCGCTCCAGTGGCAGATCGAGCAGGCGGATCAGTCGGGCCGGGACGCGGTCACGGCCGTCCGCTGAGTAGACCCATTCGGGAACCAGGCAGATTACGCCTTCCATTCGGATGGCGTCACATTGAAAGGCTTTGTCGGGTTGGTCGTCCGAACACAGGTTGACGATAAGCGAGTCCATGCTTAACCCCAGGGGCGGTAGAGTGCTGGGTTTTTCTTATTTGCTCAAAATATCACCTTATGTGAACTGTTTCACTTGACCGTAGGGCCGGTCGGTCGGTGGCTATTCTGCATCTTTTTGAGTTGTCCCGCGTTTTGGAACCGCTCGGGCATGTTGCTTGGCGTTTTCCGGTTCCCGTGGGGCCCCTTTACGGGTGCGGTGGGGCTCTGACAAGCTGGTTGGATGGTGCGGCCGGATGCCGCCGTTGCCATGCGCTTGGAATCGATCGAAACGGAAAGGGAGGCCCGGGAAGATGTTGATGTGTTGCAGTGAATGTCCCTATCGCGGCGCCCGGCCGAGGCGCACTCTTTACGGGCCCGACGTGTGGTGTGCCCACCCGGATAACGGGGAGTCGCTGCCTCTGGCGATCCTGGATGAGGACTCGGCGCGGGTGCTTTGCGCTTTTACCGGGAGCGAGCAGGGGAGTGAGGGGGCGCCGTCCGCGAGGGCGGGACAGCCATGGGATCATTTGTCGGCGGCGGCCTGGCCGCCGGGGGCGTCAGCAGGTCGGTGAGCGCCGGTGCCACGCCCTCGGCCATGTGGGCGTAGCCGGTTTCGCCGGGGTGGTAGCCGTCCTCGGCCAACCCGGCCGGGTTGGCGATCACCGGGTAGGTCAGATGGTGGGTGTCGGGCAGGCGCGCCGCCAGGGCCCGCTGGGCACGGTCGAGCTGGCCGGCGCGCAGGCCCAGCACATCACGGAGCGGGCGCGGCAGGGCGGTGAAGTGCTGCATTGGCGGCACCGCCAGGAGCACCACCGGCAGCTTCGGCCGCTCCCGTCGCAGGGTGGCGATCAGCCGTTCCAGGTCGCGCCGGTAGCTGCTCGGAGAGGACAGGCCGGTGGTGTCGTTGACCCCCAGGCTGACCACCACCAGATCTTCGCCGGGCGCCGGTCGGTGGGCGAGCCGGGTGGCGAGATCGCCGGCGCGGATGCCGTTGACGCCGTCCACCCGCCAGCTTACCGGGCGGTGCAGCCGTTGCTGAAGTACCCGGGCCAGTTGCCCGCCCAGTCCCTGATGATGCTCCCCCACGCCCACCCCCACGGCGGTGGATTCCCCCACCACCAGCAGCCGCAGCGGCGCCGGGCCGGTGCCGGCCTGGCCGTGGTCGGCGCCGCCGGCTTCCGGCAGGCGCGGGGTGTTGCGTCGGGCGCGGCGGCCCTGCCAGAACAGCAGCGGGGCGAGCAGCACCAGGGCGAGCCAGAAGCGCACTGTCTCAGCCCACGAACATGCTGCGGGCCAGCGGCAGGCCCTTGCGGCCGGTCACCGCCAGGGTGGTGGTGAGGCCGGACACCAGGGCGCCCACCACGCCGCAGGTGAGGATGTCCTGGCCGGTCAGGTACAGGCCCGGCACCCGGGTTTTCGGGCGCAGCCAGTCCTGGTCGAAGCGTTGCGGGTCGTGGTCCAGCCCGTAGATTTCCCCGGTGGGGTAGCGGCAGAACCAGGCGGTGGAGAGCGGCGTGGACAGCTCGTAGTAGTCCAGGTGGTCGCGCAGGTGGGGGTGTTTCTCGAACAGTTTTTCCAGCAGGCGCCGGGCGAAGGCTTCCTTGTGGGCTTCGTAGTCCTCGCCGCGCTGGCCCCAGGTGGTGCCGTCCCATTCCCGGTACCAGTCATAAGGGGCGGCGGCGACGATTTCCACAGTGGCGCGGCCCGGGTAGCGGCGGGCGAAATCCGGGTCCTTGGCGCTGGGGAACGAAATATAGGTGAGCGGAATGTCGTGCCCGTCCGGGTCGGCCAGGGCCTGGTCCAGCCGCGCTTCGTAGTCGTTGTCCGGGTAGATCCAGTAGTTGGTTTTCGGCAGGCCCAGGTTTTCGGCGCTGTCGTTCAGGCCGATATAGAGGCAGGCGCTGGCCATGGACCGCTGCACGCCGGCCAGCTTGCACTGGTAAAAGGCGTGGGCGGGGGCGTGTTCCGGCAGCAGTTCGGTGAAGGTGTTGAACACGCCGGCGTCGCTGATCACGCAGGGGGCCCGCTCTTCGTGGCCGTCCGCCAGGCGCACGCCGGTGGCCCGGCCGTTCTCCACCAGCACCTCGGTGACATCGGCGTAGGTGAAAACGTCGCCGCCGCTTTGCTGGATCACCGGAATCACGGTGCGCGCGATCTGCGAGGCGCCGCCCACCGGGTAGTAGCCGCCGTGCAGGTAATGGCTGGCGATCAGCGCGTGGATCAGGAAGCTGGAGCGCGAAGGCGGCAGGCCATTGTCGCCCCACTGGCCGGTGAGCACGGCGATCAGCTCCTGGTTGTCGGTGATCTCCTCGAGCACCGCCCGGGTGGTGCGGTTGTAGCGCCCCAGGGCACCGCGATCCAGGCCCATGCGGGCGACCTTGGCCAGGGCCCCGGGCAGCATCCGGGTGACGGTGAGCGGCTGGATCGCGCCGGCGGCCTTTTTGATGGCGCGCAGGTAGGTGTCGATGGCGTCGTGTTCGTCGGGAAAGGCCCGTTGCAGCTCGGCGCGGAACGCCTCCGGGCCGGCCATCAGATCATAGTGGCGGTCGCCCAGATGGATGCGGTCGTAGCAGGGGTCCATGGGTACCCATTGCAGTTGGCCGTCGGTGATGTGGTCGAACAGGCGCCGGCCCAGGGTATCCGAGCGGCCCATGTCACCGATGTAGTGAACGCCCACATCCCATTCATAGCCGTTGCGTTCGTAGCTGTGGGTAAAGCCGCCGGCGGTGTAGTGCTGTTCGAACACGGCCACCTTCCAGCCCATCTTGCTGAGGCAGGCGGCGGCGGTCAGGCCACCGATGCCGGAGCCGATCACCAGGGCGTCGTAGGGGCCGTCGAGGCGGTTGGCGCGGTAGCGGCGGCCGACGCGCAGGCTGCTGGGTTGAGGACTTGCCATGGGTTCGCTCCCTGAAAGTACACACTGTGCACATTGCGCCGGTTTGGCGGGGGCGTCAAGGCGGCCGGTGGGGCAGTCGGTGGAACTGTAGGAGCGGCTTCAGCCGCGATTGACGTGTGTGGGGGCGTCTATCGCGACTGAAGTCGCTCCTACGGTCGCTCCTACAATAGAGGCGGCGCGGGTTTAGGGCGCGGGGATCGGGAAGCGGGTGTGGATGTCTTCCAGGGCCTGTTCCAGGTCCTTGTCCCAGGCCAGGTCGACGCTGTCCAGGTTTTCGCGGAGCTGGTTGAGGTTGGTGGCGCCGATGATGTTGCTGGTCACGAACGGGCGGGTGGTGACGAACTGCAGGGCCAGCTGTGTGGGGCTGACGCCGCGTTCTTCCGCCAGGCGGCAGTAGGCCTCGGTGGCGGCCACGGCCTGCTCGCCGTTATAGCGGGCGAACTGTTTGAACAGGGTCAGGCGGGCATTGGCGGGCCATTGGCCGTTGCGGTATTTGCCGGTCAGCATGCCGAAGGCCAGCGGGGAGTAGGCCAGCAGACCCACCTTCTCCTGGTGCGCCACCTCCGCCAGGCCCACCTCGAAGCTGCGGTTGAGCAGGGAGTAGGGGTTCTGGATCGACACCGGCGGCGCCAGGCCGATCTTCTCCGCTTCGCGCAGGAAGGTCATGGTGCCCCAGGGGGTTTCGTTGGACAGGCCCCAATGGCGGATCTTGCCGGCGTCCACCAGTGCCTTGAGGCCGGCCACGGTGTCGGCGATGGGCACCGCTTCCGGCGCTTCCTTATGTTTGTAGTTGAGCCGGCCGAAGAAATTGGTGGGCCGTTCCGGCCAGTGCAGCTGATATAGGTCGATAACATCGGTGCGCAGCCGCTTGAGGCTGCCTTCCACGGCGTCGCGCAGGCTGTCGGCGGTGAAGCGCGGGCCGCCACGGATGTGTTTGACGTACTCGCCGGGGCCGGCGGCCTTGGTGGCCAGCACCACCTTGTCCCGGTTGCCGGTGCGGGCGAACCACTCGCCGATGATCTCCTCGGTGCGGAACGAGGTCTCCGGGCTGGCGGGCACCGCGTACATTTCCGCGGTGTCGAAGAAGTTGACGCCACGGGCCAGGGCCAGTTCCATCTGCGCGAAGCCTTCCTCGGCGGTGTTCTGATTGCCCCAGGTCATGGTGCCCAGGCAAATGCTGCTGACCTTCAGGTCGGTATTACCCAGCGGGCGGTACTCCATTGCTCTCTCCTACGATTCAAATGCCGGCTCGGGCCGGCGGAAAGGCCCCGACTATAGCAGGGGGAGAGTGACAAGCCACAAGCTACAGGCTACAAGCGGAAAGCGGGTTGTGGAGGGGGTGGAGTGTGGCTGGTTTGCTGCTGGTGGGGGCCTTCTTTGGGGCATTCCGGCGCGCCGCTTGCAGCCTTTGCCGTGAGGCTGTCTTTCCGCTTGTCTTTATCGGGGCGGTTAAGTACAATTCGCACCCTCTTGCCCGGCGGGCTCTCGCCGGAGGGTTGATTGAACCCGTAACGTATTGAATTCAGGGCACAAATTTTAGGGAAGACTCCCATGAAGACCTTCAGCGCGAAACCGGAAAGCGTAAAGCGCGACTGGTATGTGGTGGACGCCTCCGGCAAAACGCTGGGCCGGCTGGCCGCGGAAATCGCCAGCCGTCTGCGCGGCAAGCATAAGCCGGAATACACGCCGCACGTGGATACCGGCGACTACATCGTCGTGATCAACGCGGAAAAAGTGGCCGTGACCGGCAAAAAAGCTTCCAACAAGATGTACTATCGCCACAGTGGTTACCCGGGCGGCATCAAGGAAGCCAATTTCGAGACCCTGATCCGCGAAAAACCGCAGATGGTGATCGAGAAAGCCGTGAAGGGCATGATGCCGCGCAACCCGCTGGGTCGCGACATGTTGCGCAAACTCAAAGTCTACGCCGGCACCGAGCATCCGCATACTGCTCAGCAGCCGCAGCAGCTCGAACTTTAAGAGGTCAGTCGATGGCAACTGCAAACGCCGATTACGGAACCGGTCGCCGCAAGACGGCCGCCGCTCGTGTATTCCTGCGCCCCGGCAGCGGTAACATTACCGTTAACGGCCGTCCGCTGGACGTGTTCTTTGGTCGTGAGACCAACCGCATGGTGGTGCGTCAGCCGCTGGAGCTGGTGGACGCCGTTGAGCGCTTCGACGTCTACGTCACCGTCAGTGGCGGCGGCAACAACGGTCAGGCCGGCGCCATCCGTCACGGTATCACCCGTGCGCTGATGGAATACGACGGCGAGCTGCGTGGCGCCCTGCGTCGTGCCGGCTACGTGACTCGTGATGCCCGTGAGGTTGAGCGTAAGAAAGTGGGTCTGCATAAAGCGCGTAAGCGTCCGCAGTACTCCAAGCGGTAAGACGACGCCCGGCGTTGTCGAACCCCGAAAAAGCCCGGCACTGCTGGGCTTTTTTTGTGCATAAATCAGTGGTTTAGCAAGGCGCTGACAAGCAATAACCGGTTGTCAGATGTGGTCTTTTTCATTACCATTTCCGCCGCCTTACTCCGCCCGGAGCACGAGCACCGACCTCGAGTCTCGGATCACCCCCCGAGCGTGGGATCTAAGGGGAGAATAATTCAATGAGCAATGACGGCGTAAATACCAGCCGCCGCACCTTTTTGATCGGCCTGACCTCAGCGGTCGGTGCGGTGGGTGCCATCGGCGCGGCGGTACCTTTTGTCAAATCCTGGCAACCCAGCGCGAAAGCTGAGAATGCCGGCGCCCCCGTGGAGGTGGATGCCAGCAAACTCGAGATGGGGCAGCGCGTGGTGGCCGAATGGCGTGGCCAGCCGATCTGGGTGGTGCGTCGCACCGACGACATGATCGCCAACCTGGACAAACTCAACGGTGAGCTCAAGGACCCGCAGTCCAAAGAGGACCAGCAGCCGCCCTACGCGGCCAATGAGTGGCGCTCCATCAAAAAAGAATATCTGGTGCTGATCGGTATCTGTACCCACCTGGGTTGTTCGCCTCTGTTCGAGGAAGAGCCCACCGTGGAACTCAAGTACGGCGGCTTCTTCTGCCCTTGTCACGGTTCCAAGTTCGACTTGGCCGGCCGTGTCTATCAGGGCGTGCCGGCCCCCACCAACCTGGTGGTGCCGCCTCACTCCTACGTCAGTGATGCCGTGATCATCGTCGGTTCCGAGGAAGGGGAGACCAAGGCATGAGATTGGTGAACGGTTTGATCGACTGGGTGGATGCCCGTCTCCCCGTCGTCAACACTTACAAAAAGCACATGTCGGAGTACTACGCTCCGAAGAACTTCAACTTCTGGTACTACTTTGGCGTGCTCTCCATGGTGGTACTGATCAACCAGCTGCTCACCGGCATCTGGCTGACCATGTTCTATTCCCCGTCCGACGGCTTCGGCTCGGTGGAATACATCATGCGCGACGTGCAATGGGGCTGGCTGATCCGCTACATGCACGCGGTGGGCGCCTCGGCCTTCTTCGCGGTGGTCTACCTGCACATGTTCCGCGGCCTGCTGTACGGCTCCTACAAGCCGCCCCGCGAGCTGGTGTGGATCTTCGGCATGCTGATCTACGTGGCGCTGATGGCGGAAGGCTTCCTCGGTTACGTGCTGCCCTGGGGCAACATGTCCTACTGGGGCGCCCAGGTGATCATCTCCCTGGCCGGTGCCATTCCCTTCGACATGCTGCCGTTCATCGACGCCAAGGACGCCAAGGAAATCGGTGAGGCGCTCACCACCTGGGTGCGCGGCGACTATCTGCTGTCCACCGCCACGGTGAACAAGTTCTTCGCCCTGCACGTGGTGGCGATCCCGCTGGTGCTGGTGGCCCTGGTGTTCCTGCACATCCTGGCGCTGCACGAAGTGGGTTCCAACAACCCGGACGGCGTCGAGATCAAGCAGAACAAGGACGAGAACGGCATCCCCCGCGACGGCATCCCGTTCCATCCGTACTACACGGTGAAGGATCTGCCGGGCGTGATCGTGTTCCTGATGATCTTCGCGGTGGTGATCTTCTTCTTCCCCACCGGCGGCGGTTATCTGATCGAGAAGCCCAACTTCGTGGCGGCCAACCCGTTGAAGACGCCGGATCACATCGCGCCGGTGTGGTACTACGGGCCTTACTACGCCATGCTGCGGGCCACCACCATTGAATGGTTCAGCATGTCCGCCAAGTCCTGGGGTCTGATCGCCATGGGCGGCGGCATCGTGGTGCTGTTCCTGCTGCCCTGGCTGGACCGCCATCCGGTGAAATCCATCCGTTACAAGGGCTGGCTGAGCAAGACCCTGCTGCTGATCTTCGCGCTGGACTTCCTGATGCTCGGTTTCCTGGGCACCCAGCCGGCCTCCGGTCTGTACAAGACCCTGGCGCAGATTGGCACGGTCTACTACTTCCTGTTCTTCTTCATTGGTCTGCCGCTGGCACACCGATTCGAGAAGTCCAAGCCGGTTCCTGAACGTGTAACGGGGGGTCACTGATGAAGAAGCTGGTTGTTGCGTTGCTTTTCAGTTGCCTGCCCGCGTTCGCCAGCGCGGCCGGCGGCCACGATGTGGAGTTGGAAAAAGCGCCGGTGAATCTGCAGGACAAGGTAAGCCTGCAAAATGGCGCCAAACTGTTCGTCAACTATTGCATGGGCTGTCACAGCCTGGAGTACCTGCGTTACGGCCGCATGGCCGATGACCTGGGTATGCCCGACGCGCTGACGCTGAAGTATCTGAACTTCACCACCGACAAGATCGGTGATCAGATGAAGAACGGCATGAGCGCCGAGGACGGCAAGGCCTGGTTCGGCAACCCGCCGCCGGATCTGAGCCTGGCCGCCCGCCATCGCTCCTCGGATTGGATCTACTCCTATCTGATCGGGTTCTATGAGGATGATGCCCGTCCCTACGGGTACAACAACCACGTATTCCCGAGCGTGGGCATGCCCCACGTGATGGCCGGCATGCAGCAGGATTTGAGCGAGGAAGAGTTCGAGTCCAATATGGGCGACATCACCAACTTCCTGACCTACGCGGCGGAGCCCATTGCCCCCACCCGCGAACGGATCGGTGTATATGTGCTGGTGTTCCTGGCGATTCTGCTGATTCCGGCATACCTGCTGAAAAAGGAATACTGGAAGGACGTTCACTAGGCGGGTTTACTCCCGCCTGGAACCTGTTCCAGCGAGCAACAGGGTAACCGCGCGAGCGGCTACCCTGTTTGTGTTATTGCGATATAGCGTGGAGATGACTCGACCATGGGTGTGGTGACCAAACGTTCCTCGATGACCTTCTTTTCTTCCCCGAACGATCATTATTGCCATCGGGTACGCATCGTTCTGGCGGAAAAGGGTGTAACCGTGGACATCGTCGACGTGGACAACGGTGACAAGCCGGAAGACCTGGCCTCGCTGAACCCTTATAACGAGGTGCCGACCCTGGTGGACCGGGAGCTGACGCTGTATCAGTCCACGGTGATCATGGAGTACCTGGACGAACGCTTCCCGCATCCGCCGCTGTTGCCGGTGTATCCGGTGGCCCGGGCGCAAAGCCGGCTGCTGATTCACCGCATCGAGCGCGACTGGTGCCATCACGTGGACGCGCTGCTGATCGGCGAGGAGAAAGAAGCCTCCCTGAACAAGCGCCGCAAGGAACTGCGTGAAAGCCTGATCGCCACGGCACCGATCTTCAGTGAGCTGCCGTTCTTCATGAGCGAGGAGTTCACCCTGGTGGACTGCGTGATCGGCCCGATCCTGTGGCGGCTGCCGGCCATGGGCGTGGATCTGCCCGCCAAGCAGGCCAAGCCGCTGATCGACTACGCCGAGCGCCTGTTTGACCGGGATGCCTTCCAGGTCAGCCTGTCCGAGGCCGAGCGCGAACTGCGTCAGCAACTGTAAGCCATGAGTGACGAGATGACCCCCAATCGCCCGTATCTGATACGGGCGATGCACGAATGGATCTGCGATAACGGCCTGACCACCCATCTGGCGGTGGACGCCCGTTACCCCGGCGCCGAGGTGCCGCAGGAGTTCGTCCAGGACGGCCAGATCGTACTGAATATCGCGCCGCGGGCGGTCACCGCCTTCGAAGCGGGCAATCAGGAAATTTCCTTCTCCGCCCGCTTCGGCGGCGTGCCGCACACGGTGCGGGTGCCGGTGGAAGCGGTGATGGCGGTGTTCGCCCGGGAGAACGGCCAGGGCATGGCGTTCGAACCGGTGGAACCGCCGCCGGAACCGCCGACTCCGGATACCGACGAGGGCGAGGCCGATAAACCGGCCCGCGCCAGTCATCTGAAGGTCGTCAAATAATGCGACTGTCGCCGCGTCTGCGGCTGGTTCTGGGGGTGGCGCTGGTCACCCTTGTCGCACTGCTGATCCTGCGCGCGGCGTTTTTCCTCACCTTCCTGGCCGGCCAGGACCTGAATCACCAGGAACTGTGGCGGGCCTTCGGTATCGGCGCGCGCTTCGATCTGCGCGTGGCCTTGCTGGTGACCCTGCCGGTGGCCCTGCTCAGCCTGCTGCCCGGCGTGGCCGGTCTGCGCCGGGGCCGCATCGCCCGGCGGCTGGCGGTGGCCTGGCTGGCCCTGGCCGGCGCCGCTCTCACCCTGATCTATGTGGCGGACTTCGCCCATTACAGCTATCTGGCCGAGCGCCTGAACAGCTCGGTGCTGCGTTTCTTCGAGGACCGCCGGGATTCGCTGCTGATGGTGTGGGAAAGCTACCCGGTGATTCCGCTGGCGCTGCTGTTGCTCGCCGCCGCTCTGCTGTGCGGCTGGGCCGGCCGCCGCTGGATCGGCCGCTTCACCGCCGCCAGCCCGCCGCGCCGGGGTTGGCTGGCCGGTACCCTGGTGGGCGTGGCCTGCACCTATCTTTACGCGCTCGGCATCATGGGGCAGTTCGGCGAAGTGCCACTGCGCTGGAGCGATGCCTATTTCGCCAACAACCAGGAAGTGGCCGCCCTGGGTCTGAACCCGGCGGTGTTCTTCTACGACACCCTGACCACCGGCACCCGCAAGCACGACCCGGACGCTTTGGCCCGCCACTATGAGTGGATGGCGGACTACCTGGGCGTGCCCAAGGACGCACGCCACGGCGAAGACGGCCAGTTCAACTTCGCCCGCCAGGTGGCCGGGCACCGGCGCGATGGCCGGCCGCCCAATGTGGTCCTGATCCACCTGGAATCCATGGGCGCCAACCGGCTGGGTCTGTACGGCAACCCCATGGAGGCCACGCCCAACCTGGACGCGTTCGGCCACCAGGGCTACTTTTTCCCCAACTTCATGGTGCCGTCCAGCGGCACGGCGCGCACCGTGTTCGGCCTGGTCACCGGCATTCCCGACGTGACCTGGGGCGGGTCCACCGCTTCGCGCAATCCGCAGATCGTCAATCAATACACCCTGGTGAACGCCTTCAAGGGCTACCAGCGGTTCTACTTTATCGGCGGCAACGCGGGCTGGGCCAACATCAGTGGCCTGCTGACCAACAATATCCGCGACCTGGAGCTGCACGAGGCCGGCGACTACGACGCGCCCAACGTGGACGTATGGGGCATCTCCGACCGCTCCCTGTTCGACGCCGCCCACCGGCGCCTCAGCGAACTGGACCCGGACCAGCCGTTCATTGCCTTTATCCAGACCGCCGGCAACCATCGTCCTTTCACCATTCCCGACGACGGCTCCGAGTTCGAAACCAAACAGCCGCCGGAAGGGGAAGTTCAGAAGCACAGCTTTCTGGGCAACGACCAGTACAACGCGGTGCGGCTGCTGGACCACAACGTGGGCCGCTTCATCAACGAACTGGCCGCCAGCGAAGCCTACGGCGATAACACCCTGTACATCCTCTATGGCGATCATAACGACCGCTCCGAGTCGTCAAACCATATGGGTTACAGCGAGTCCCTGGGCCTGGACAAGCACCATGTGCCGTTGATCCTGTACGGCCCCGGCGTGCTGGACGGCCCCCGGGTGATCGAGCATCCGGCCAGCCTGGTGGACATCATGCCCACCGCCCTGGGCATCGTCGGGCTGCCCTACGAGAACCGCACCCTGGGCCGCGACCTGCTGCACACCAAGGCGCCGTTCTACGCCCTGACGTTCGGCGGCAACCGCAGCCAGGACCCGCTGATCGGGCTGCTGGGTGACGATTACCATATGAGCATGCAGTACGACGGCGACCGGCCACGGTTGTACGATCTGCGGAACCCGGCCCTGAATGAGCCGGTCAACGAAGTCCGTCCGGAACTGCTGGAGCAACGCAAGGCGATGCTGGAAGGCTACTACCAGACCGCCCGCTATATGCTTCGCCACAACCAACCTTGAGCACCCTCCATCGGGGGCGCGGGTCTGTGTTACTCCCTTCCGGGAACGCCGCAAGTACGTCCCTGTAGGCTCCCTTTCGAACGTCCTGTTCTCAAGGGTCCCGGAAGGGCGTAACACAGACCCGCTTTGATGTGCCTGTTGGCGGTTTTGGGCGCTGAAGAAAAAAGACCCGCCGGAGAGGCGGGTCGAAGGAAGCTCAGCGCAACGATCTGAGCAGGTCCGGCAGCCACAGGCTGATCTGCGGGAACAGGGTCACCAGCGTCAGCACCCCCAGCAGCGCCAGCAGGAACGGCCAGATGCTGCGAATGATCTTCTCCACCGGTACCCCGGATATCTGACTGGATACGAACAGGTTGACCCCCAGGGGCGGTGTCAGGAAGGCGATCTGGATATTGGTCACCAGGATGATGCCGAAGTGCACCGGGTTGATGCCGAAGGCGGTGACCAGGGGCACCAGGATCGGCGCCAGGATGATGATCGCCGACATGGTTTCCATGAAGGTGCCCACCAGGATCAGGAACACGTTGATCCACAGCAGAATCACCAGCGGGTTGGTGGACACGCCGGACATCACCGCGGAGATTTGCTGCGGGATGGTTTCCAGGGTGATCACCTTGGCCAGCAGCGCCGAACAGGCCACCACGATCATCAGCGCGCCGGAGATGCGGTGGGTCTGCTCGAAGGCTTCGTGCAGCGCCCGGGCGTCCAGTTGCCGGTAGACGAAGCGGGCCACCACCAGCGCATAGAACACCGCCACCACCGAGGCTTCCACCGGCGTGAACAGGCCGGAGTAGATGCCGCCGAGAATCAGCACCGGCAGGAACAGGGCAAACTTGGCCTGCCAGATCAGCGACCCCAGGCTTTCGTCCTCATCCTCCTGTTCGTGCACCGGGTTGACCACCGCGCCGGAACGTTTGGCCATCACATAGGCGGTGAATACCAGCACCACGCCCATCAACAGACCCGGCAGCAGGCCGGCGGCGAACACGTCGGCGATGGAGACGTTGGCGATGATGGCGTAGATGATCATCGGGTTACTGGGCGGAATCAGAATCCCCAGGGTGCCGCCGGTGGCGGTGACCGAGGCGGCGTAGGGCGCCGGGTAGCCGTAGCGCACCATGGACGGAATCATGATCGAACCGATGGCCGCCACGGTGCCCGGGCCGGAGCCGGAAATGGCGGCGAAGAACATGCACGACAGAATCGTCACCATGCCCAGGCTGCCGGGAATATGCCCGAACATGCGCCGGAAGATGCGGATGATGTCGTGGGTCAGGCCGCCTTTTTCCATGATGTTGCCGGCCAGGATAAAAGCGGGAATCGCCAGCAGCGCGAAGTTGTCCACGCCGTTGAAGATGCTCTGCGCGGCGAACACCAGGTCGGCGCCAAGCACCCAGGCGGCGGCGAAACCGGTCAGGCCCAGCGCCGCGTAGATCGGCACGCCCAGAAGCAGCAGCGCCGGCAGCATGACAATCAATACCCATTGTACGGTGGTCATGCCAGACCCTCCCCGGCCTCGCCCCGGGCATTACGCCCACACAGCCGGCCCAGCGCGGACAGCACGAACGCCAGGATCAACACCACGAACAGATAGTTGGTGTTGATGCCGAGCACCGGTGAAACGCTGGGGTACTTGATGCCGTCGATCACGTTGCGGTAGCAGTAAATGATCATCAGCACATCGAACAACAGCAGCAGGGCGGTGGTGACACCTTCCACCACGCCCCGGCCCAGGCGCCGGCCCAGCCAGTCGGAGAACACGCCGATGCGCAGGTCCGCGCGCATAAGCGACGAATAGCTGGCGCTGATGAAAACAAAGGAAATAAAGGCGAACCGGGACAGTTCCTCGGTCCATTCCAGGCCGGCATTGAAGCTGCGGCCAAAAATCTGCAGCAGCAGGGCCAGCACCATGCCCGACAGCAACAGATGGCACAGGGCCAGTTGGGACTTTCTCAGCAAGTTATACATGGTTCTTCTCCCGCCGGAGCGACTGGTGTCGCCCCGGCGTCGGGCGGATTGTTTTATTGTTGGTCGGCCTTGTAGGACTCAAGAATGGCCGACGCTTTGTCGGCGAGGGCCTCGCCGTCCTTACCGATCAGGTGGTAATAGTTCGGCCAGGCGGCGCGCGCCTTCTCGGCCCACGGCGTTTCGTCCTCGATGTCGGTGACCTGCACGCCGGCTTCCTCGGCCAGCTTCCACCAACGGGCTTCGTCCAGGGGCTGCCACCAGCGCACGTACTCGGTGGTTTCCCGGCCGGCGCGCAGCACCACCTCCTGGAGTTCCGGGTCGAGATCCTGGAACCAGCGTTCGGAGACCACGATGGGGTGGGTGAGAATGGTGTAATGCAGCCGCGAAATGCGGCTGATCACTTCGTCGAACTTCATGCCGATAATGTCGCTCACCGGGCTGTCGCCGCCTTCCACCACGCCCTGCTGCAGGGCGCTGTAGAGTTCGTTCCAGGCAATCGGCGCCGGCGAGGCGTTCCAGGATTTGTAGGTGCCGAGCATGATGGCGTTGGGCGGCACGCGCATTTTCAGCGGCGCCAGATCCGCCGGCACCTGGATCGGCTCCGGCGCGTTATAGAAGAAATGTCGCCAGCCGGTGTTTTCCCAGCCGACGATACGCACCCCGGCTTCCTCGATCACGCGCGGCTGCAAGATCGGCGTGATGTTGTCCAGCAGGTAGTTGGATTCCCCGGTGCTCTGGGTCAGATAGGGCAGCAGCAGCACGTTCAGGCTGGGCGCCACCTGGGCCATGTTGTTGGTGGCCGGCAGCGTCACCTGAATCACGCCCTGGCGGGCCTGTTGCAGCATTTCCTTTTCACTGCCGAGCTGCGAGCCCGGAAAGATCACCGGCCGGATGCGGTTGTTGCTGTAGATGGCGACCAGCTCCGCGAAGCGTTTCAGGGCCACGGTCTGGGAGCTCCACTCCATGTTCAGGGAGTGGGCCAGACGCATGGTGATCTGGTCGCTTTGCTTGGGCACCGACCGGTAGTCGAATGGATTGGGGGTGTCGGCGGCCACCGTGGTGGTCCACAAAACGGCGGCCAGCATGGCCAGCTTGGCGATTGTTCTCATGATTATCACCCTGTTGTTATTTACCAGGCCAGGTAGGCGGCCTGTTCGATGGTGTAGAAGGTCGACGCCGAAGCGCCCACCGAGTAGGCGCCCAGGCCGGAATGCTTCATGCCGCCGAACGGCATGTTCACGTCCGGCACCGTGCCGTTGTTCACGTGCAGCATTCCGTTGCGGCTTTCGTCCAGGAAGCGCTGGATCAGCGCATGGGAGTCCGAGAACAGGCTGGAGGTGAGCCCGTATTCGGTGTCGTTGAGAATCGACAGGGCCTGGTCGGCGTCGTCGTAGGGCAGTACCGACAGCACCGGGCCGAAGATTTCCTGGCGGCTGGCGGTGTCGGAGACGCCGGCGTTGTCGAGCAGCGTGGGCGCGAAGAAATAGCCGCCCTCGCAGCCGGGTACCGTGGCCGGTTCGCCGCCGGTGACCAGGGTGGCGCCTTCCTCCACGGCACGGGCGGTGAGCGTTTTGACGCTGTCGAAATGGGCGGCGTTGCACAGCGGGCCCAGGGTGGTGGTGTCTTGCAGGCCATCGCCGGGACGCAGGGCCCGGGCCCGCTCGGCGAGCCCCCGGACCACCGCCTGGTGCAGATCGCGGTGCACGATCACCCGGCTGAGGCTGGTGCAACGCTGGCCGCCGGTCTGGAAGGCGGCGCCGAACACCTGGTCCAGGCAGCCGTCCAGGTCGGCGCTGTCATTGATGATCACGCCGTTCTTGCCACCCAGTTCCAGTTGCGCCGGCACCAGGCCCTCGGCGGCGGCCAGGCCGACCTTGCGGCCCACCGCCACGGAGCCGGTAAAGCTGACGCCATCGAAGCGGCCGGCGGCGGTGAGCTGGCTGGCGAAGGCGCCGCCGCAGGGCAGCACCTGCACCAGCCCGGCGGGAAAGTGGCGCTCGGCGATTTCCGCCAGCAGGAACGCCGCCGCCGGGGTGAATTGGGACGGCTTGATCACCAGCGCGTTGCCGAAGGCGATGGCCGGGCACAGCTTGCGCAGCGGCGTCATCGCCGGGAAGTTCCACGGGCAGATGGCCAGCAGGGTGCCGCGCGGGCGGCGCAGGATCAGATTGCGCACCCGTGGGCGGGCGGCGGCGCTGGTCTGCAGTTGCTGGCGGGCCGCCTCGCCGGCCATGAAGCGGCCTTCGGCGCAGCCCTTGAGGGTCTCATTGCGGGCCTCATTGAGCGGCTTGCCCTGTTCCAGGGTGATGGCCTCGGCGATCCGGTCCACGTTCGCCACCACCTCTTCCAGGAACGCCAACAGCCGGTCGCCCCGTTCCACCGGCGGTACCTGGGCCCATTCGCGCTGGGCGCGGGCGGCCTGGTCGAGCACCTGGTCCACGGTTTCCCGGGCGGTCACTTCCGCGTAGCCGCCCACCACCTGATCGGGGTGCGCCGGGTTCACGGTATGGAAGGGCGTGCCCCCTCCGAGATGATTTTGGTAATCGAATTTCATGGTTGGGACTCCGGATTGGCGTCTTCAAGAATCAGGGCAGCGCCTTTCTCGCCGATCATCAGCGAGGGCGCGTTGGTGTTGGCGGAGGTCACCTGGGGCATCACCGAGGCGTCCACCACGCGCAGACCCTGCACGCCGCGCACGCGCAGGCGCGGGTCGACCACGGCGCCGTCGTCGCTGCCCATGCGGCAGGTGCCCACGCAATGGAACACGGTGCCGCCGCGCTGGCGGGCGGACTCCCACAGAGCCTCGTCGCCGTCGACTTGCTCTCCGGGTTCCATCTCCACATCCCACAGGTCGCGGAACGCCGGTTGGCGGGCGATGTCGCGGAGAATTTTCATGCCCTCCACGATTACCTTGCGGTCGTGCGGGTCGGAGAAATAACGGGGCTCGATGGTCGGCGCCGCCGCCGGGTCGGCGGAGGCGATGCGCACCTGCCCCCGGGAACGGGGATGGCACTGCCACACCGAGGCGGTGAAGCCCGGGTAGCGGTGCAGGGGCGTGCCCGGCTTGTCCACGGACAGCGGCATTACGTTGAACTGCACATCCGGACGGTCGCCCTCGGCATAGCGGGTGCGGGCGCTGCCGCCCACCTGGCCGGCGCCCACGGTCAGCGAACCGGAGGCACGCAGCAGCCATTCCAGGCCCATGCTGGCCAGCTTGAAGGGATTGCGGATGTCGGTGTTCAGGGACAGCTTGCGCTTGAGCCGGTAGATGGCCCGCACCTGATAGTGATCCTGCAGGTTGGCGCCCACCTCCGGCGCATCATGGACCGGCGTGATGCCGTGCCGTTGCAGCAACTCGGCGGGGCCCACGCCGGACAGCTGCAGCAGCTGGGGCGTTTGGATGGCGCCGGCGCACAGCACCACTTCCCGGTGGGCCTCGGCCCGGTGGACCTGGCCGTTCTGGCGCCACTCCACCGCCACCGCCCGGTTGCCCTCGAACACCACCCGGTTGGCCGGGGCATTGGTGATGATGGTCAGGTTGGGGCGGTCCTTGATCGGCGTCAGGAAGGCCTTGGCGGCGCTGCAACGCCAGCGGCCCTTGAGGCTCAGCTGATAGGGGCCCACGCCCCGGTTGTCGCTGCTGTTCATGTCCGGGTTGAAGGGCAGGCCGTATTCCCCGGCGGCGCGCAGCCAGGCCTGGCAGGCCGGATTGTTGGTGCGCATGTCCGAGACTTCCAGCTCGCCCCGGTCGCCGCGACTTGGGTCGGCGGCGCCGGTGTAACGCTCCAGCCGACGGAAGTAGGGCAGCACCTCGTCGTAGGACCAGCCGGTGGCGCCCTGTTCGGCCCAGCCGTCGAAATCCTCGCGCTGGCCGCGAATAAAGATCAGCCCGTTGATAGAGCTGGAGCCGCCGATCACCTTGCCCCGGGGCCAGACGATATTGCGTCCGCCGCTGCCCTCACAGGGCTCGGTGTCGAACAGGCGGGACACCCGGGTATCGTAAATCGAGCGGTAGTAGCCCACCGGAAAATGCAGCCAGAAATTGCGGTCCCAGCCCCCCGCTTCAAGCAGCAGCACCTTGTGATCGCGGTTCGCGGACAGCCGGTTCGCGACGATGCAGCCGGCTGAACCGGCGCCCACCACGATGTAGTCGTATTGTTGGTCTGACACCGTGTACTCCTTGCGGTGAGAAGTCATGAAGTCCTAATGTTAGGACATCAGTTGATGCGAACGTTTCCACATGCTAGGTTTCCTGTCAAGCGTTTGCCGGGAAGCAAAGGGAAGGGAATGGATGGCTGATCACAATGATGACCGCGGGTTGCTGAACGCCAGCCCGATACCGCTGTACGTGCAGGTGGCGGACATTATCCGCTACCGGATCGGCCGGGGCGTGTGGGCGGAGGGCAGTATGCTGCCGCCCATCGAGGTGCTGATGAAGGAGTTCTCGGTGTCCCGGGTGACGGTGCGCCAGGCCCTGCAGTTGCTGGCCCGCTCCGGGCTGATCAAGGTGCAGCGCGGCGTCGGCACCCTGGTGCTGCAGGCCGGCACCGGCCCGCACCCGGTGAAGGTGGAAACCACCCTCCAGGCACTGGTGGAGGCCTACCGGGGCGACACTCCGGTGGTCACCAATATTTCCGACTCCAGCACCCCGCCCAGCCTCACCGAGGCCGACGGCACGCCGGCGGCGCACTACCACCACCTGCGCCGGGTGCATGCCCGCCAGGGCGTGAAGTACTGCGTGATCTCCATCTATCTGGAAAAGAGCGTGTTCAAGAAAGCGGAGAAACGCTTTCGCAACGAGATCATTTTGCCGGTGCTGATGTCCCTGGACCTGACCGTGGCGCAGGCCAAACAGAGCATCACCATCGCCAAGGCGGATCTGGAGGTGGCGAGTCTGCTGGACATGCCGCTGGGCGACCCGATCGCCAATGTGCGGCGGGTACTGGTGGACGCCGACAACACCATCGTCTATGTGGCCGAAGCCACCTATCGCGGCGATTACATTCATTTGGAAATGGATCTGAAAGCATGAACCATCCGGTCGCCGTCCGCGCCCTCGATACCTTCGTTTACCGTTGCCCGCTGGAAACGCCGGTGGAAACCTCCTTCGGCACCATGCTGGACCGGCCCATGGTGGTGGTGCGGGTGACCGACCAGGACGGCCATCAGGGCTGGGGCGAAATCTGGTGCAACTTTCCCATGGTGGGGGCGGAGCACCGGGCCCGGCTGGTGGAGAGTGTGTTCCGCGCGCAATTGGTGGGCCGGGAGTTCAGTTCGCCGGAGGCGGCCTTCCTGGCGCTGGAAGCGGGCACCCGGGTGCTGGCCCTGCAATGCGCGGAGCCCGGGCCGTTCGCCCAGTGTTTGTCCGGCATCGACCTGGCGCTTTGGGACCTGTGCGCCCGCCGCGCCGGTGAGCCGCTGTGGCGTTACCTGGGCGGACAAAGCGACCGCATTCCGGTGTACGCCAGTGGCCTGAATCCCACCGCGCCGGAACGGCTGGCCGGGCAAATGGCGGCGCGGGGCTACACCCGCTTCAAGCTCAAGATCGGCTTTGGCGCCGAGCGCGACCTGGCCAACCTGGCGGCGTTGCGTGACACCCTGGGAGAATCGGCGGCGCTGATGGTGGACGTGAACCAGGGCTGGACCCTGGAGCAGGCCCGGCAACAGTTACCGGCCCTGAACCCGCTGGGGCTGAAGTGGATCGAGGAGCCGTTGCTGTGCACCGCGCCCTGGTCGGACTGGCGGGCGTTGGCCGGGCTCACCGACATTCCGGTGTCCGCCGGCGAGAACCTGATGGGCGAGCAGCGCTTCCACGACGCCATCGACAGCGGCGCGCTGTCGATCCTGCAGCCGGACGCCGCCAAGTGGGGGGGTATCAGCCGTGGCCTGCCGCTGGCCCGGGCCATCAACGACGCCGGGCTGCGCTACTATCCCCATTATCTGGGCGGCGGCATCGGCCTGCTGGCCTCCGGCCACCTGCTGGCGGCGGTGGGCGGCGAGGGCGCCCTGGAAGTGGACTCCAATCCCAACCCGCTGCGCACCGACCTGGCCGCCGCGCTCAATCGGGTGGAAGAGGGTGTCGCCACCCTTGGGGACGCGCCCGGCATCGGGCCCCTGGACGGGCTGGCCGGCCTGGAGGATTACCGGGTGGCTGGCGGGCAATAGACCTTTCGCGGCTGAAGCCGCTCCTACTGTGGTTTTGCAGGAGCGGCTTCAGCCGCGATAAGCCTTGATCAGTTGATGTATTCGATGATCTTGACGATCTTCTGCACGCCGCCCACCTGCTGCACCTGGGCCACCACCGCGTCGGCCTCGGCGCGGCTCAGCAGGCCCATCAGGTAGACCACGCCGTTCACCGTCACCACCTTGGTGCGCCAGCCCGGCGTTTCGCTGTGGGTCAGCAGCCGGCTTTTGACCTTGGTGGTCAGCCAGCTGTCGTTGGTGCGGGCCAGGGCGCCGGTCTTGCCGGACACTTTCAGCTCGTTGTGCACATGGCGCACATGGCGTACCCGCTCGGCGATGTTGCCGGCCTGCACGCGCAGGTCGTCGCTGGCCACTTCACCGGCCAGCAGCACATTGCCGTTGAAGCTCACCACCACGATATGGCTTTCATCCAGATCGGCGCTGGTGCGGGCCAGGTTGATCTTGATCTTGCGCTCGATATTGCCGTCCTCGACAAAGGCGCCGAAGGTGCGCGAGCCGTGGTCGGCGTCCACCGGCTCCTGGGACATGTTCTTGGTCAGGGCGGCGCAGCCGGACAGCAGCAGGGTGGCCAGCAGGGCCATCAGGCCGAGGTGACGCATTACGGGCCTCCAAACAGTTGTTGGTCGATGAAATCGCAAAGCGCGTGGATCACCAGCAGGTGCACTTCCTGAATGCGGGCAGTGGACGTGGCCGGTACCCGCACTTCGATGTCGCCGGGGCCGTAAAGGTTCACCATCTCGCCGCCTTCCTTGCCGGTCATGGCGACCACCTTCATTTCCCGGTCGTGGGCGGCCTGAATCGCCTGGATCACGTTGGCGGAATTGCCGCTGGTGGAGATCGCCAGCAGCACGTCGCCGGCGTTGCCCAGGGCGCGCACCTGCTTGGAGAAGATCTCGTTGTAGCTGTAATCGTTGGCGATCGAGGTAAGCGTGGACGAATCGGTGGTCAGCGCCACCGCCGGCAGCGCCGGCCGCTCCATCTCGAAACGGTTGAGCAGTTCGGAGGAGAAATGCTGGGCGTCGCCGGCGGAGCCGCCGTTGCCGCAGCTCAGGATCTTGCCGCCGTTGAGCAGGCATTCCACCATCACCTGACCGGCGGCGGCGATCACCTCGGGCAACACCTCGCCGGCCTTGGCCTTGGTCTCCAGACTCTCGGCGAACAACTGTCTGATGCGCTCCACACTCATTTATCCGTCTCCGTAAAAAGCGTTCTGTATCCAATCATAGCGGACCATGCCCCGATCATCCGGTTCCAGGCCCACCACGTCGAAGCGGCAAGGCCGGCGGGCCTGCAGCGGGTGGCGTCCGAGGTAATGGCGGGCGGCGCGCACCAGGCGGCGCTGCTTGCGGGTGTCCACGGAGGCCAGGGCGCCGCCGTAACCGTGGCCGGCGCGCCAGCGCACTTCCACGAACACCAGCGTGTCGCCATGTTCCATGATCAGATCCACTTCCCCCAGCCGGCAGCGGTAGTTGGCCACCAGCGGTGTCAGGCCGCGCTCGCGCAGCCAGTCCAGCACACGTCGCTCGGCGCGCAGGCCCCGTTGCCTGCGCCAATCCTTGTTGTTGCCTTCCATGGCGTCTTTCCCTCCCTGGAAAGAGTCGGTCGATGCGGGTGTTCCTTCAGTCGAAGCTGTTGTTGTCCAGATCGGCGCCGCCGCCGAAGCGGGGCAGCGGCACCGGTTCGCCGCGCCGGAACTCGGCCCAGTCGGACTGGCGCACCAGTCGGGCACCGTCCAGGTGCAGATTGCCGGTGACCCCGGGCAGGTCGCTGCCGGTCACCGTGCGCAGCAGGTACAGCCGCGCCTGCAGACGGTAGGCGTCCAGGCCCATGGCGAACAGGCGGTTATAGCGGCCGTGGCCGTCCGGCCAGGTTTCCCTGGCCAGATGGTGCAAACGGGTATCCTGATAAAGAACCCAGGGCATGTCCACGAAACGCACGCCGTCCAGGTCCTGGTCGCGGCGCGGTGCCGGGGTGCCGTCATAGATGTAGGAGGTGGCGTACACCGGCAGATTGCGCGCGTAGTGGAAATTCAGCAGCGGCTTCAATTGGCGGCCCTGATTGGGGCTGGCCACCATGAACAGGAAGCTCATGTTGTCGCCGCGCACCGGACGGTACTCGGTGCGCCGGCCGGCACTGCCGTCGTGGCGGCGCACGGTGGCCATCAGATTCTTGACGGTGTCGCCCAGGTCGTCGTCATTGAAGGTGCTTTCCACCACCACCTGGCCGCCCTGATCCTGCCAGGCGCTGATAAAGGCTTCGCTCACCCGGTGGCCCCACTCGCTGTGCGGGTATAGCACGCCGGCCTGCCGGTGGCCTTCCCGCCAGGCCTGTTCGGCGATCTGCCGGGCCTCGTCTTCCGGCGCCAGGCCGAACTGGAACAGCGGCGCCTGGCGGCTGCCCTGGTCCAGGTAGTTGAGGGCCAGCACGGTCACCGGCGGGGTGCCCAGGGCGGCCAACTCCGCCACCTTTTCCTTGTCCAGCGGGCCGATCACCAACTGGGCGCCGTCGTCCACGGCACGCTGCAACAGGGTGGCCATGTCCGCGCCGCTGACGTCATAGAAGCGCAGGTCCGGCGTCGGGTTGCCGGCCTGCTCGGCGCTGTAGAAGGCGGTCATCATGCCATCGCGGATGGCCTCGGCCGCCGGGGCCAGGGGGCCGCTTTCCGGCAGCAGCACGGCCACCCGCTGGGGACGTTCCCGGGCCGCCTGCTGCAGGGCGCCGACCATTTCCGGCAGCTGGCGGGCGGCGGGATGGTTTTGCCAGGTCTCACGCCAGGCATTCAGCCGTTGCACCTGGGCATCGATGTTGGCCTGGGGGTCGCGGTAGAGCAGCGCCAGTTCCATCCAGCCGCGCAGGTCGCCGGTGGCTTCCTCGGAGCGGCTTTCCAGGGTTTCCAGCGGCAGGCTCATCAGGGCTTCCCAGATCAGCTTGCGGTTGTAGCGCTGATCGTCGCTGTCCAGCAGCGCGTCCACCGCCACCCGCTGGCGCAGGCTTTCCAGCAACTGGTTGTCCAGCGCCAGGGCGTCGGCGCGCAGCAGTTTCATGCGTGCCTGGCGGGCGGCGTCGAAGCCGTTGAGCGTGGCCTGGCGCTGGTCGAGCAGCTCCAGGGCGCGGCGCGGTTGCTGGGCCGCCAGCCAGGCCTGGGTGCGCAGGCGCAGCCAGTGGTAGCGCTGATCCTGGGTCTGGGCATTGCCATCGTCCACCTGATCGAGCAGCTCACCGGCGTCGGCGGCGCGGTCGTTGATCAGGTAATAGCGGGCCCAGGCCAGGGCGGTGTCGGTGCGCACCGGTTCGGCCAACTGCGTCAGCCGCTGGTTGGCGGTGCTGACCTGTTGCGGGGCTTCCCGGGCGGGGGCGGCCCGGTCCCGGTCGGAAGTGTTGCCCTGAGGGGCGGGTAACTGACAGCCGGTGACGAGCACGATCAGTGCCATCGCGGCCAGGCGGGCCGGTCTAAAATCCATGACGGTGGGGCAACCCTTTGCGACTACGGGAACGGAGCCGGTATTGTAGGCGTTTTGCGGCGCTCGAATCACCCTGACAGTCGCCAACTTTTACACTACCTCTGGAACCTCTTCATGAGCGGCACCCTGTATGTGGTCAGTACTCCCATCGGTCACCTGGACGACATTACCCGCCGCGCCCTGGCGGTGCTGGACCAGGTGGACTGGATCGCCGCCGAGGACACCCGCCACAGCCAATCGCTGCTGGAGCATATCGGCGTCGCCACCCGGTTGATCAGTTACCACGACCATAACGAGGCCCAGCGCACCCCGGAACTGATCCAGCGGCTGGCGGACGGCGACCAGGGCGCGCTGATCAGCGACGCCGGCACGCCGCTGGTCAGCGACCCGGGCTATCGCCTGGTGCGCGCCTGCCAGGACGCCGGCGTGAAAGTGGTGCCGGTGCCCGGCGCCTCGGCGCTGCTGGCGGCGCTGGCGGTGGCCGGCCAGCCCAGCGACCGCTTCCTGTTCGAGGGTTTCCTGCCGGCCAAGGGCGCCGCCCGGGAACGGGCCCTGGAGCGGCTGGCCGGCAGTGAGGTCACCACCCTTATCTATGAAGCCCCGCACCGGGTGCTGTCGCTGTTGGAGGCGCTGGCGCCCCGCGTTGCCCCGGAGCGGGAACTGACCCTGTGCCGGGAACTGACCAAAAGGTTCGAGACCGTGCGCCGGGGCCCGGTGGCGGAGATTCTCGAATGGGTACGCGGCGACAAGGACCAGCGTCGTGGCGAACTGGTGCTGGTGCTGGGCCCGGCGGCCCGGGGGGATGAGCTGGGTGAGCGGGACCGGGCCCTGGCCCGGGCGTTGCTGGAGGAGCTGCCGCTGTCCCGGGCGGCGCGCATTCTCGCCGCCCACACCGGCCTCAAGCGGCAGGCGCTTTACACCTACCTGGAAACCTTGTGATCCATGATCGCGGGGCCGCACGGGTATGTGTAGGAGCGACTTCAGTCGCGATCAGGTTCGCGCGATGGTTTATCGCGACTGAAGTCGCTCCTACAAGTCGCTCCTACAAGTCGCTCCTACAAGTCGCTCCTACAAGTCGCTCCTACAAGTCGCTCCTACAAGTCGCTCCTACGGGAGGGGGTTGTCGTGCTATGCTCCGCGCCGGACCGGTCAGGCAGCCGCTGGTGGCGTTACGTCACTGGAGGAAAGTCCGGGCTCCATAGGGCAGGGTGCCAGGTAACGCCTGGGGGCCGCGCTGGCGACGGCGCGGTCACGGCAAGTGCCGCAGAAAACAGACCGCCCGCTTGTTCGCAAGCGGGTAAGGGTGAAAAGGTGCGGTAAGAGCGCACCGCGCCGCTGGCAACAGCGGTGGCAGGGTAAACCCCACCCGGAGCAAGACCAAATAGGGATCCAATGGCGTGGCCCGCGCTGGATCCGGGTAGGTCGCTAGAGGCCCGCGGCGACGCGGGTCCCAGATGAATGGCTGCCCACGACAGAACCCGGCTTATCGACCGGTCCACCTGAACATTAAGGGCAGTTGAAAGTTACAAGTTGAAAGTTGAAGGCGCGGGATTGGTAAGGCTGACTCCATGACGCCGGATACGCGAAGTGGCGCCGGTTGTGACGTCCGCGCGGTGATAAACCGCAAGTCGGCACGGCGTGGCCCGCGCGCTTTTAACTTTTAACTTTCAACTGTCTCTGTCTTGACCCCGATCAGTCCGCCGGCCGCCGCCGGCGGCTATCCTCCGTGGCAGACCAACGGGGGTGACGGGGAATCATGGCCAAAGCGGATATTCTTTTCGAGAGTGAGGACCACCGGGTGGTGCGTTACGCGGACCTGGTGAAAGGCGAGGGTATCCAGGCCAACCAGTTCGCCATCCGTCATGGTAGCCATGGCGCGCTGATCGATCCCGGCGGCGATCTCACCTTCACGCCCCTGACCATCGAATTGAGCCGTCACTTCAACCTCAAATCCCTGGACTATATTCTGGCGTCCCACCAGGACCCGGACATCATCGCGTCGTTGCCGCGCTGGATGCTGCATTCCGATTGCAAGGTGGCGGTGTCGCGCCTGTGGTCCCGGTTCCTGCCGCATCTGGCCTCCACCTTTGTCACCAGCCGGGTGGGCGAGCAGTGGCAGGCGCGCATTCTGCCGTTGCCGGATGAGGGCGCCCGGTTGCCGTTCGGGGATACGGAGCTTTGGGCGCTGCCCGCCCACTTCCTGCACTCGGTGGGCAATTTCAGCTTCTTCGATCCGACCAGCCGGATTCTGTTCTCCGGTGATATCGGCGCCTCCCTGGATGGGGAGGAGGGCGCGGTGGCCAGCTTTGAGCGCCATGTGCCGTCCATGGCCGGGTTCCACCGCCGTTATATGGCGGGCAACCGGGCCTGCCGGCTGTGGGTGCGGATGGTCCGTGAATTGGCGCCGGCGATGATCGTGCCCCAGCACGGCGGCTATTTCGACCGGCCGGACACCGTGTCCGCCTTTTTGAGCTGGCTTGAACAGCTGGAATGCGGCCCGGATGTGATGGAGGCCCGCCAGTACCGGCTTCCGCCGCGAGTCAGTGCTTACCCGGAATGATTCCCACGTCCTCTTTTCTGTCTGTTTTATATAACAAAATAATCTAACACTTAAAGTGCTTTCTCGGAAACGCCGTTCAGGCGTCTGATTCCGTTCAGAACTCCCCTTCCCATGCCCCCTCGCGCCCCTCTGTGACGCAGCTAACAAACTGATTTTCAAAGATTTTCTTTTACATTCGCCTCTCCCGCCAAGCTTGACTTGCCGATTCCCGTGGACCTAGAGTGTCGCAATGTGGTGAAAAGTGGGATGAAGTGGAGAAAAACGCTCATCCGGTGGCATGAAGTGGGAAGGATCCGCACTCAACCCGAGAGAGGGGAAGGCCAGTGTTCAACGGGCGTACGGCGCTCAATCTGGATGCAAAAGGTCGGCTGACCGTGCCGACCCGATACCGCGAGTCGCTGAACAGCGCTTGCGGTGGCCGTGTCGTGCTCACTCAACACCCCTATGACGCTTGCCTGGTGATGTATCCGGCCCCGGAGTGGCGGGACATCGCCCGGCAGGTGGCGAGCCAGAGCGATGCCCACGCCCAGGTGCGCGCCCTTAAACGGCGTTTCCTGGGGCAGGCCGCGGAGATGGAAATGGACGGCAACGGCCGTCTGTTGGTGCCGCCGGAACTGCGTGACGTGGTTGGTCTGGAAAAGCGCGCCATGCTGGTGGGCTTGATGCACCGTTTTGAAATCTGGGCCGAGGACACCTGGAACCAATTGGAACAACAGAGCCTGGATCAGGAGGCCATGCCCGAAAGCGTGCAGGCCCTGTCCTTCTAGGGTCGTCAGGGCGGCGGGTATGAGCAACGACAACAAGCAGTACGAACACCAGCCGGTAATGCTGGAGGAGGTACTGGAAATGTGGCCCACCCGCGCGGACGGTTTTTACGTGGACGGCACCTTCGGCCGTGGCGGTCATAGCCGCGCGCTGCTGGCCCGTCTCGATGCCGCCGCCCGGTTGGTGGGCGTGGACCGGGACCCGCAGGCAGTGGCCACCGGCGAACGGCTGGCCGCCGAGGATGGCCGGTTCCGCATTCACCGTGCCCGGTTCGACTGTCTGCCGGAACTGGTCGCCGCCGAGGGCCGCGCCATCGACGGTCTGCTGCTGGACCTGGGCGTGTCGTCGCCGCAACTGGACGACGCCTCCCGGGGCTTCAGTTTTCTGCGCGACGGTCCCCTGGACATGCGCATGGACCCGGAGCACGGCGAGAGCGTGGCCGACTGGCTGGCCCACGCCGATGAAAAAGCCATCGCCGATGTGCTCTATCAGTACGGCGAAGAACGTAAATCGCGCCGCATCGCGCGCCGCATCTGCGAACGGCGGGAGCAGCAGCCGCTGCGCACCACCGGCGAGCTGGCGGCGTTGATCGAGTCGGCGCTGGGGCGTGGCGAGCCGGGCAAGCACCCGGCCACGCGCAGCTTCCAGGCCCTGCGCATACATATAAACGGGGAGCTGGACGCCTTGCGCAACGTGCTGGACCAGACCCTCGAGACGCTCGCCATCGGCGGGCGTCTCGCCATTATCAGCTTCCATTCCCTGGAAGACCGGCTGGTGAAACGTTTTATCCGTGATCACTCCGGCCTGGCCCCGAAGGGGCGGGGTGGCCTGCCGATGATGGAGGAACCGCCCGAGCAGCTGCGGCCGCTGGGCAAGGCGCGCCGGGCCGGCGACGCCGAAGTGCGCGTCAACGCACGCAGCCGCAGCGCGGTGCTGCGGGTGGCGGAGAAAGTGGCATGAGAGCCCGCTGGCTGGCGCCGTTGCTATTGATGCTGGTGGTGGGTTCGGCCCTGGGCGTGGCCTACAGCGTCCATGAGGCGCGCCGGCTCACCGACCGCACCCAGCAATTGCTCAGCGAGCAGGCACGGCTGGAAACCCGTTGGGGCCAGCTGCTGCTGGAACACAGTACCTGGGGCAGTTACGCCCGGGTGGAGCGCCTGGCCCGCGAGGACCTGGGCATGAAATTACCGGAAACCGACGAGCGAGTATTGATACGGCCATGAGAGGGGCGCGCCGAACGTCACAAAAGGCCAAACGCCAAGCCAACCGGACGCTGCGCTGGCGCTTCGTGCTGGGCTTCTGGGTGCTGTGTGGCTCGGTGCTGGTGGCGCGGGCGGTACAGCTGCAGGTGGTTGAGCACGGCTTCCTGGCGCACCAGGGCGAGATCCGCAACCTGCGGGTGGAGCCGGTGGCTGCCCACCGTGGCGTGATCCGTGATCGCGAAGGCCGGCCCCTGGCTGTCAGCACCCCGGTGATTACCCTGTGGGCGAACCCCAGCGAGGCATTGGAGCACCCGGAGAAATGGGCGCTGCTGGGCAACAACCCGATCATCGACCGGGCCGCCTTCGCCGAGCGCATCGAGCGCCACAAGAACAAGGAATTCATCTATCTGGCCCGGGGGCTGGCGCCGGAACAGGCGGCCACCATTCTCGACAAGGGCATCCCCGGCATCCACCGGCTCACCGAATACCGCCGCTATTACCCGGCCGGCGAGGTCACCAGCCATGTGGTCGGTTTCACCAATATCGACGAGCGCGGCCAGGAAGGCGTGGAGCTGGCGTTCGAGGACCGGCTGTCCGGCAAGGCCGGCCGCAAGCAGGTGGTGCGCGATCTGCTCGGCCGGGTGATCCAGGACATCGAGGTGCTGGAACCGGCGGAGCCGGGCCAGGACGTGACCCTGAGCCTGGACCTGCGCCTGCAGTATCTGGCCTATAAGGAACTGCTGGCCGCCACCCGCCGCTTCAAGGCCGCCGGTGGCTCCGCCGTGGTGTTGGACGTGAAGACCGGCGAGATTCTGGCGATGGTCAACCAGCCGGCCTACAACCCCAACAACCGGGGCAACCTGGACACCGCCAGCCTGCGCAACCGGGCGGTCACCGATCTGTTCGAGCCGGGTTCCACCATGAAGCCGTTCACCGTGGCCGCCGCCCTGGAACAGGGCCTGGTCACCCCGACCACGGTGATCAATACCCATCCGGGTTACCTGCGCGTGGGCCCCAAAACCATCCGTGACCACCGGGATTACGGCGTCATCGACGTGACCACGGTGCTTACCAAGAGCTCCAACGTGGGCACCAGCAAGCTGGCGCTGTCCATGGAGCCGCAGGTGCTGCCCAGCTATCTGGAGCGTTTCGGTTTCGGCCAACCCACCGGCATCTCTTTCCCCGGGGAAAGCCAGGGCATGCTGCCGCTGCGCGCCCGCTGGCGTGATGTGGAGCGGGCGGCGCTGTCCTACGGCTACGGCGTCAGCGTGTCCGCCCTGCAACTGGCCCAGGCCTACGCGATCATGGCCAACCACGGCCGCAAGGTGCCGCTGTCCCTGGTCAAGGTGGACAAACCGCCCAAGGGCGAAGCGGTGATCGCGGCGGACACCGCCGATTCCCTGGTGCGCATGCTGGAAACCGTGGTCAGCCTGGAAGGCACCGCCAGCCGCGCGCGCATCCCGGGCTATCAGGTGGCCGGCAAGACCGGCACGGTGCACAAAATCACCCGTCACGGTTACGCCGACGACCGCTATATCGGCCTGTTCGCCGGCATCGCCCCGGCCTCCAACCCGCGCATCGCGGCGGTGGTGGTGATCGACGACCCGCGCGGCAAGGCCTACTACGGCGGCCTGGTGGCGGCGCCGGTGTTCTCCGCCATCGTCAGCGGCGTGCTGCGCACCCTGCACGTACCGCCGGACAAGACCGACGGCCTGATCGCCGGCGACCTGGACGGGGAGGGCCGCTCATGAGCACGCTGAGCCAACTGCTGCCCGATTACCCGCTGCCGGCGGCGCTGGGCGACCTGCCGGTGCCGGCCCTGCGCCTGGACAGCCGCGCGGTGCGGCCCGGCGATCTGTTTCTGGCGGTGCCCGGCCATCAGGCCGACGGGCGCCGCTTTATCGATGCCGCCCTGCGGGCCGGCGCCGCCATCGTTCTGGAACAGGGTGACACCTTCATGGTGCGTGCCAGCCAGCCGGTGGCCCACCTGGTGATTCCGGATCTGCGCCGCCAGGTCGGCGTGCTGGCGGCCCGTTTCTACGAGCAGCCCGGCCAGCGGCTCAAGGTGATCGGCGTCACCGGCACCAACGGCAAGACCAGCATTACCTGGTTCCTGCGCGATGCCCTGGATGCGCTGGGTTTCCATTGCGGCCTGATGGGCACCCTGGGCGTGGGCCTGAAAGGCCACGAACGGAGCACCGGCCACACCACGCCGGACCCCATCAGCCTGCAGCAGGGGCTGCGCGACCTGTGCCTGGACGGCGCCGACGCGGTGGCCATGGAAGTGTCTTCCCACGCCCTCGACCAGCACCGGCTGGGCGACACCCCGATCCGCGCCGCGGTATTCAGCAACCTGAGCCGCGATCACCTGGATTACCACGGCGACATGGACTCCTATCTGCTCGCCAAGGTGGCCCTGTTCACGCGCCCGAATCTGGCCCAGGCGGTGATCAATGGCGATGACCCGGCCTCCCAGGCGCTGCTGGCGCGGCTCAACGACGGCGTGCGCTGCATTACCTTCGGCGGCCAGCCCGGCGCCACCGTGCGCTGCGTGGCCTGCCTGCCGCACCCGGACGGCATGGACCTGCGGCTGACCGTGGGCGGCGAGGCGGTGAATGTGTCGGTGCCGCTGTTCGGCACCTTCAACCGCAGCAACCTGATGGCGGTGGCCGGGGTGCTGCACGGTTTCGGCATTGACCCGCAACAGCTGCAGATGGCCCTGGGCGCGGTCACGCCGGTGCCGGGCCGCATGCAGCCGATTCTTGAGGCCGGCAAGCCCACCGTGATCGTCGATTACGCGCACACCCCGGATGGGCTGGAAAAGGCCCTGGCGGCGGTGCGCGAGCATTTCTCCGGGCGCCTGCACTGCGTGGTCGGTTGCGGCGGCGACCGGGATACCGGCAAGCGGCCGTTGATGGCGGCGGTGGCCGAGGCCGGCGCCGACCGGGTGATGCTGACCAGCGACAACCCCCGTGGCGAGGACCCCCAGGCGATTCTCGATGCCATGCTGGCCGGCGTCCGCGACCCGGCCCGGGTGGATACCCGGGTGGACCGCCGTGAGGCGGTGCGCCGCGCGGTGATCGGTGCCGAGGCCGGCGACGTGGTGCTGGTGGCCGGCAAGGGCCATGAGGATTACCAAGAGATCCAGGGCGAGCGTATCCCCCTGGATGATCGGGAACTGGCCCGCGACGCGCTGGCCCTGTGGAGCGATCAGGGAGGCCCGGCATGATGCGCCTCAGCGACATTCGAGACTGGACCGGCGGCGAGCTGCGCGGCGACGACCTGCAAATCGGCGCGGTCTGCACCGACACCCGGGCGCTGGTGGACGGCAGCCTGTTCGTGGCCCTGCGCGGCGACCGCTTCGACGGCCATGACTATCTGGAGCAGGCCCGCGCCGCCGGTGCCCGCGCGGTGCTGGTGGACCGGGACCAGGACGTGTTCGAGCGCCAGGTGCGCGTGGCTGACACCCGCCAGGGCCTGGGCCGGCTGGCCGCCGGCCACGCCGCCCGCTTCCCGATTCCGCGGGTGGCGGTGACCGGCAACGCCGGCAAGACCAGCGTCAAGGAAATGATCGCCGCCTTGCTCGGCCAGGGCACCCTGGCCACCACCGGCAACCTCAACAACGACATCGGCGTGCCGCTGACGTTGCTGCGCCTGGGGCCGGAACACCGCCGCGCGGTGATCGAACTGGGCGCCAGCGCCCCGGGCGAAATCGCCTGGACCGTGTCGCTGGTGAAACCCCAGGTGGCGCTGATCACCAATGTGACCGGCGCCCATCTGGAAGGCTTCGGCAGCATGGACGGCATCGCCCGGGCCAAGGCGGAGATCTTCACCGACTGCGCCGAAGGCGCCACCGCCATCATCAACAACGACGACCACTACGCGGATTTCTTCGCCGCCCGTGCCGCCGAGCACGGCCTGCGGGTTCAGCGGGTGGGCGTGCGCCACACCGACGGCTGCGATCTGTACGCGGAGTCGGTGCGGCTGGACGAGCAAGGCGCCTCCTTCGTGGTGCAGCCGCTGGGCCTGACGGTGCGCCTGTCGCTGGTGGGCGCCCATCAGGTGGGTAACGCGCTGCTGGCACTGGCGGCGGCCTCCGCCCTCGGTGACGACCTGGCCGCCGCCGCGCCGCGGCTGGCCGCGCTCAAGCCGGTGTCCGGCCGCATGAACGTGATCGCCAATGGCGGCGGCACCCTGGTGGACGACGCCTACAACGCCAACCCGGGCTCGGTGCGCGCCGCCATTGCCTGGCTGGCGGACCGCCCGGCACCGCGCGCCCTGGTACTGGGGCCGATTGGCGAGCTGGGCCCGGACGCGGAAAAACTGATCGGCGAACTGGGCGAAGACGCCAAACAGGCCGGTCTCGACACACTGATCACGGTGCCCGGCGCCGAATCCGCCGCGCGCGGCTTCGGCGACGGCGCCCGGCCGGTGGACAACCACGACCAGGCCGCCGACCTGGCGCGCGAGATTCTCGCCGCCGGCGGCACGGTACTGGTCAAGGGGTCGCGTTTCGCCCGCATGGAGCAAGTGGTGCAACGGCTCACCAATAATGACGGGGGACAGCACTGATGCTGCTTTGGCTGGCGGAACAACTGAGCGGACTCTACAACGGCTTCACGGTGTTCCAGTACATCACCCTGCGCGCCATTCTGGCGGTGCTGACGGCGCTGTTCCTGGCGTTCTGGATCGGCCCGGTGATGATTCGCAAACTGCAGGAAAAACAGGTCGGCCAGGCGATCCGCGACGACGGCCCGAAAAGCCATCTGAGCAAGGCCGGCACGCCGACCATGGGCGGCGGCCTGATTCTGGTGTCCATCGCCATCGCCACCCTGCTGTGGGCGGACCTGGGCAACCGTTTCGTGTGGATCACCCTGGCGGTGCTCACCGTGTTTGGCGCGGTGGGCTGGGTGGACGACTGGCGCAAGGTGGTGGAGAAAAACCCGCGCGGCCTGCCGGCCCGCTGGAAGTATTTCTGGCAGTCCGTGGGCGCCCTGGGCGCCGGCCTGGCCTTGTATTTCACCGCCCAGAGCCCGGCGGAAACCCAACTGATCGTGCCGTTTTTCAAAACCGTGGCGATCAACATGGGCCTGTTCTATGTGGTGCTCACCTATTTCGTGATCACCGGCGCCTCCAACGCAGTCAACCTCACCGACGGCCTGGACGGTCTGGCGATCATGCCCACCGTGCTGGTGGCGGCGGCCCTGGGCATCTTCGCCTACGCCAGCGGCCACGCGGAGTTCGCCACTTACCTGCAGATTCCCTATATCGCCGGGGCCGGCGAACTGGTGGTGATCGTCGCCGGTCTGTGTGGCGCCGGGCTTGGTTTTCTGTGGTTCAACGCCTACCCGGCACAGGTGTTCATGGGCGACGTGGGCGCCCTGTCCCTGGGCGCGGTGCTGGGCGTGATGGCGGTGATCGTTCGCCAGGAAATCGTGCTGTTCATCATGGGCGGTGTGTTCGTGATGGAGACCGTATCGGTAATGTTGCAGGTGGCCTCGTTCAAGCTCACCGGCCGGCGCATTTTCCGCATGGCGCCGATCCATCACCACTTTGAACTGAAAGGATGGCCGGAGCCGAAGATCATCGTGCGGTTCTGGATCATCACCGTGATTCTTGTACTGGTGGGTCTCGCGACCCTGAAAATTCGCTAAAGGGCGGAATAAGAAATATATGGCGAAAGACGCGTTCGATCTGGTCATTGGTCTCGGGGTTACCGGGCACTCCGTGATCCGCTATCTGGCGGATCAGGGCATGGCCGCGCGCGCTCTGGACACCCGCGAAGCTCCGGCCGGACTGGACGACCTGCGGGCCGAATACCCGAAACTCAAGATTCATACCGGCGGCTTCAAGAGCGGCTGGATGAAACGGGCCCGCCGGCTGATCGTCAGCCCGGGGGTGGCGGTGTCCACCCCGGCCATCGCCGAGCAGGCCGCCGAGGGCAAGGAAGTGATCGGCGACATCGAGCTGTTCGCCCGGGCCGCCAGCCGGCCGCTGGTGGCGATCACCGGTTCCAACGCCAAGAGCACCGTGGTCACCCTGTTGGGCGAAGTGGCGCAGGCCTGCGACGCCCGCCCCGGGGTGGGCGGCAACCTGGGCGTGCCGGCCCTGGACCTGCTGCGCGACGAGGCGGAGCTGTTCGTGCTGGAACTGTCCAGCTTCCAGCTGGAGACCACCTACAGCCTCAACGCCCAGGTGGCCAGCATCCTCAATGTGTCCCAGGACCACCTGGACCGTTACACCACGTTCAGCGATTACGTGGCCGCCAAGCAGCGCATTTACGACGGCTGTCAGGTGGCGGTGTGGAACCGGGACGACCTGGCCACCCGGCCCCAGAATCCGGCCCCCCGGGAGGTCACCTTCGGCAGCCACCCGGAAGCCCATTACCGGCTGGACGCGGAGCGGCGCACCCTGATCCACCAGGGCCAGGTGCTGCTGCATCTGGATGAGCTGGCGCTCACCGGCCACCACAACGCCATGAATGTGCTGGCGGTGCTGGCCATGAGCGATGCGCTGGGCTTCGACCGCGCCACCGCCCTGGCCACCATCAAGGCCTTCAAGGGCCTGCCGCACCGCTGCCAGTTGGTGGCGGAAGCCGGCGAAGTGCGCTGGATCAACGATTCCAAGGCCACCAACGTGGGGGCCACCCTGGCGGCGCTGACCGGCATCGGCGAAGTGATCCCCGGCAAGGTGATCCTGATCGCCGGCGGCCAGGGCAAGGGCCAGGACTTCTCGCCCATGGGCGAGCCGGCCCGCCAATACCTGCGTGCCGCCCTGCTGCTGGGTCAGGACGCGGACAAGGTGGCCGAGGGCCTGGCCGGCGTGCCCTATGAGCGGGTCACCGACATGGCCGCGGCGGTGGACCGGGCGCGGCAACTGGCGCAGCCCGGTGACGCGGTGCTGCTGTCACCGGCCTGCGCGTCGTTCGACATGTACAGCGGTTACACCGCCCGTGGCGATGACTTCACCGCCCGGGCCAAGGAGGTGGCCGGTGGCTAAAGCGTCCCTGCACCCCAATCCGCTGATGTCGCTGCGCCAGCCTGGCGTGGACCGGCCTCTGCTGTGGGCGGTGGCGCTGTTGAGCCTGGCCGGGCTGGTGATCGTCACCTCCGCCTCGCTGCAGATCGGCGAGACCCGGCTTGGCAACCCGTTTTACTACGGCATGCGCCACGGCCTGTATCTGCTGGCCGGCGTTGGCGTGGGCCTGTTCGTTTATTGCTGCGTGCCGCTGGGGCTGCTGGAACGGCTGCGCTTCGCGGTGTTGCCGGTGGCGGTGGTGGTGTTGCTGCTGGTGTTCGTGCCGGGGCTGGGCCGGGAAGTGAATGGCTCCACCCGCTGGATCGCCCTGCCGGGCCTGACCATTCAGGCCTCCGAGGTGGTGAAGCTGTGCTTCATCCTGTATCTGGCCGGCTACATCGCCCAGCACAAGGCCGCCCTGGAAAGCCGCTGGAAGGCGTTTCTGATCCCGCTGGGCGTGCTCGGCGCACTCACCTTCCTGCTGCTGCTGCAGCCGGACTTCGGCGCCGTGGTGGTGCTCGGCATTACCGCCATGGGCATGTTGTTCCTGGCCGGGGTGCCGACCCTGCGCTTCCTGCTGATCGGTCTGGTGGCGGTGGTGCTGGCGGCGGTGGTGGCGCTGGCGGAACCCTACCGGGTGGCCCGCCTGATGAGCTTCACGGACCCCTGGGCGGACCAGTACGGTGCCGGCTATCAGCTGACCCAGAGCCTGATCGCCTTTGGCCGGGGCCATTTCCTGGGCGTGGGCCTGGGCAACAGCGTGCAAAAACTGTTCTACCTGCCCGAGGCGCACACCGATTTCGTATTCGCGGTGCTGGCCGAGGAGTGGGGCCTGCTGGGCGTGGTCGCCATGCTGGCCGGCTTCACCGTGCTGGGCTGGCGGGTGTTCCGCATCGGCCACCGCCTGGAAGAGCGCGGTTTCCTCTATCACGCCTATCTGGTGTACGGCTGCGCGCTGGTGTTCTGCGCCCAGGCGTTCATCAACGTGGGCGTGAACATGGGCGTGTTGCCCACCAAGGGCCTGACCCTGCCGTTCGTCAGCTATGGCGGCTCGTCGCTGCTGATCTCGGCGGCCATGGTGGCGCTGGTGCTGCGCGCCGGCGCCGAGCAATCCCGTCTGCAGGCCAGGGGGAGGGCGCAATGAGTAAGGGAACGGTTCTGATCATGGCCGGCGGCACCGGCGGGCACGTGTTCCCGGCGCTGGCGGTGGCCCGGGAGCTCACCGACGCGGGCTACCAGATTCTGTGGCTGGGCGCCGAGGGCGGCATGGAGGCCCGGCTGGTGCCCAAGCACGGCTTCCAGGTGGCCACCCTGGGCGTGGGCCGGCTGCGCGGCGGCGGCCTCAAGCGCAAGGTGCTCGGGCCGCTGCAGTTGCTGCGCGCCCTGTGGCAGGCCCGGCGTTTGATTCGCCGGGTCAAGCCGGTGCTGGCGGTGGGCTTTGGCGGTTTCGTCAGCGCCCCCGGCGGCCTGGCCGCGCGCATGGCCGGCGTGCCGCTGGTGGTGCACGAGCAGAACGCGGTGCCGGGGATGACCAACCGCCTGCTGTCGCGCTTCGCCAACGAAACCCTGGAGGGCTTCGAGGGCGCCATGCCCGGCGGCGTCTGGGTGGGCAACCCGGTTCGCGCCGAGATCGCCACCCTGATGGAGCCGGCGGAACGTTACCAGGCCCGCCGGGGCGCCCTGCGGGTGCTGGTGCTGGGCGGCAGCCAGGGCGCCCTGGCGCTCAATCAGGACCTGCCGGAGCTGCTGATGGCGGCGCTGGGCAACCATCTGGAGGTGCGCCACCAGTGCGGCGCCGGGCGCGAGGACGAGGCGCTGCCGGTGTACAAGGCCCTGGGCCTCAATGCCCGGGTCAGCGAATTCATCGATGACATGGCCGAGGCCTATGCCTGGGCGGACCTGGTGGTGTGCCGGGCCGGTGCCCTGACGGTGGCGGAAGTGGCCGCCGCCGGCGTGGCCGCGCTGTTCGTGCCACTGCCCACCGCGGTGGACGACCACCAGACCCTCAACGCCCGCTGGCTGGTGGACCGGGGCGCCGCCCTGATGATGGCGCAGAACGATATGAATGCCGGCGCCCTGGCGCGCAGCCTGGCCGGCATGACCGAACGGGACGCCCTGGCGCAGATCGCGAGCCGGGCCCGCCAGCTGGCGGTGCCGGACAGCGCCGCCCGGGTGGCGAGATTGTGCGAGGAGGTGGCCCATGGCCGCTAGTGACATGAAACGGGAAGCCGTGCACATCGTGCCGGAGATGCGCCGCATCCGTGGTATCCATTTCGTCGGCATCGGTGGCGCCGGCATGTGCGGCATCGCCGAGGTCCTGGCCAACCAGGGCTATACGGTGAGCGGCAGCGACATCAAGGAGTCGCCGGTGGTGGCACGCCTGCGTGAGATGGGCGTGCGCGTGGACATCGGCCACCGCGCCGAGAATGTGGAGAACGCGGACGTGGTGGTCACCTCCACGGCGGTGAAAACCGACAACGTGGAAGTGAGCGCCGCCCACGAACGCCGTATTCCGGTGGTGCCCCGGGCGGAAATGCTGGCCGAGCTGATGCGCTTCCGCCACGGCATCGCCGTGGCCGGCACCCACGGCAAGACCACCACCACCTCCATGGTCGCTTCGATCCTGGCGGAAGCGGGCCTGGACCCGACCTTCGTGATCGGTGGCCGGCTTAACAGCGCCGGCGCCAACGCGGGCCTGGGGCAGAGCCGCTATCTGGTGGCCGAGGCCGACGAGTCCGATGCCAGCTTCCTGCACCTGCAGCCGATGAGCGCCATCGTCACCAACATCGACGCGGATCATATGCACACCTACGGCGGCGACTTCGCGCGGCTGGAGAACACCTTTATCGAGTTTCTGCACAACCTGCCGTTCTATGGCGTGGCGGTGATGTGCGTGGACGACCCGGTGGTGCGCAAGCTGCTGCCCCGGGTCAACCGTCAGGTGATCCGCTACGGCTTCAGCGAGGACGCCGACCTGCGCGCCGAGAGCGTGGTGCAGGACGGCATGCGCACCCGCTTCCGGGTGGTGCGCAGCGAAGGTGAGCCGCTGGACATCACCCTGAACATGCCCGGCCGGCACAACGTGCTCAATGCCCTGGCGGCGATCGCCGTGGCCGCCGACGAAGGCGCCGCCGACGACGCCATCGTGCGCGGCCTGAACGGCTTCGGCGGCGTGGGGCGCCGCTTCGACGTGCTCGGCGAATACCCCTGCGAAGGCGGCAGCGCCACCCTGGTGGACGACTACGGCCACCACCCCCGCGAAGTGGCCGCCACCGTGGCGGCGATCCGTCAGGGCTGGCCGCAACGGCGGCTGGTGATGCTGTTCCAGCCCCATCGCTACACCCGCACCCGGGACCTGTACGAGGATTTCGTGGATGTGCTTGGCGAGGTGGATCAATTGCTGCTGCTGGAGGTCTACGGAGCCGGCGAGGAGCCGATTCCCGGCGCCGACAGCCGCGCGCTGATGCGCAGCCTGCGCCAGCGCGCCCGGGTGGAACCCTTGTACGTGGACGACCCGGCCAAGCTGCCCGGTCTGCTGCAACAGGTATTGAAGGACGGCGATCTGCTGGTCACCCAGGGCGCCGGTAACGTGGGCGCCATCGCCCGGGATCTGGCCGCGCAGGTCAATGGCGGGGCGCAAGGAGACAGTGATCGTGGTTAATCGCCTGGACAACGCCATGAAACAACGGCTGGCCCGCATTGGCCGGGTGGCGGTGTTGGCCGGCGGCGACTCCGCCGAGCGGCCGGTGTCCCTGAAGAGCGGCGCCGCCGTGCACCAGGCGTTGCGCCAGCTGGGCCTGATCGCCGAACTGGTGGACCCGGCGGACAGCGGCGTGAGCACCCTGAAGGGCTTCGACGTGGCCTTTATCGCCTTGCACGGTCGCGGTGGCGAGGACGGCGTGATCCAGGGGCTGCTGGAGCACCTGGGCGTGCCCTACACCGGTTCCGGCGTGATGGCCTCGGCCATCGGCATGGACAAGGTGCGCACCAAACAACTGTGGAAGGGCGCCGGCCTGCCCACTCCGGATTTCTATGTGGACGGGGTGTCCGAGGCGCCGGCGACCATGGGCTTCCCGCGCATGGTCAAACCGTCCCACGAAGGCTCCTCCATCGGCATGGCCAAGGTGGACGGCGAAGCGGATCTGGCCGCCGCCCTGGCCGCCGCCCGGCGCTACGACAGCGAAGTGCTGGTGGAAGCCTGGGTACGTGGGCCTGAGTACACGGTGGCGGTGGTGGGCGAGCAGGCGTTGCCGGCGATTCGCCTGAAAACGCCCCACGCCTTCTACGACTTCGAGGCCAAGTATCAGTCCGACAGCACCGAGTACCTGTGCCCGGCCGGTCTCGACGAGGCCGACGAGCAGGCCCTGCGTGAGCTGGCCCTGCGCGCTTTCCGGGTGGTCGGCTGCCAGGGCTGGGGCCGGGTGGACGTGATGCGTGACGAACACGGCCAGTGGCAACTGCTGGAAGTGAACACGGTGCCGGGCATGACCGATCACAGCCTGGTGCCGATGGCCGCCAAGGCCGCCGGTGACGATTTCGCCACCCTGGTGGCGAGGATTCTGCTCGAGGCGGTGGACCGCGAGGTGGCGCGCCATGATGCCTAGAGCCCTGCGAATCGCGGTAGCAGCGGCTTTAGCCGCGATGGGGTTCTTGCGCGCGGCCGGAATCGCGGCTAAAGCCGCTCCTGCGGCGTTGGATCGTTTAGTGGGTTCCAGGGGCGCCAAGCGCGGTGCCCGCAACGCGGCGCCCCAACGCGGCGCCCGCCGCCAGGTAGCCAAACCGCCCCGTGTGCCGCTGCGCGAGCGGCTGGCGGGGGCGGTGCCCGGTGTGCTGGCTTCGTTGGTGGCGGTGGTGCTGGTGGCCGCCGTGATCTGGTTGCCCCGGGTGCTGGATCAGTACCCGATCCGCAAGGTCGGCGTGGACGGGGTCACCGACGTGCGCCGTCAGCAACAGGTACAGACGGCGCTGGCGGCCCTGGTGCGCGACGCCAACTATTTTTCGCTGCCGCTGGAAGCGATCTACCAGCGCGCCGCCAGCCTCAGCTGGGTGTCGGACGTGTCGGTACGCCGTCAGTGGCCGGACACCGTCAAGCTGATCATCACCGAGCGCGAGCCGGTGGCGGTGTGGAACGACAGCGTGCTGGTGTCGCGCAACGGCGAGCCGTTCCAGGCGCTGAAACAGTACGACCTGACCGGTCTGCCGCGCCTGAACGGGCCGGACCAGCGGCTGGAGGCGGTAATGGGCTTCTACCACAGCATGAGCAAGCTGCTGCGGGAAGTGGGCCTGAACATCGAACGCATGGAAGTCAACGCGCGGCTCACCGCCCGCCTGACCCTGGACAACCAGATGCAGGTGGTGGTGGACCGGGAAAATTACGTGGGCAAATTACGCCGCTTCACGCGGCTTTACCGTGGCGTGCTGAGCACCGACAGCCGCGGAGTGGCCCGGGTCGACCTGCGCTATGCCGATGGCATAGCGGTGACCTGGCGGGATCAAAAGGCATGAGCAAACAGGGGACGCACCTCTAATGGCGAACGCAGTGGACAACATGATCGTGGGCCTCGACATCGGCACCTCCAAGGTGGTGGCCATCGTCGGTCAGGTCACCGAGGAGGGCACCGTGGAAGTGGTGGGCCTCGGCTCCCAGCCGTCGCGGGGGATGAAGAAGGGCGTGGTGGTGGACATCGAGGCCACCGTGCGCTCGATTCAGCGCGCGGTGGAAGAGGCGGAGCTGATGGCCGGCTGCCAGATCCATTCCGTGTACGCCGGCATCGCCGGGTCCCACGTGCGCAGCCTCAACTCCCACGGCATCGTCGCCATCCGCGACCGGGAAGTGACCCAGGCGGACATCGACCGGGTCATCGACGCGGCCCAGGCGGTGGCGATTCCGGCGGACCAGAAGACCCTGCACGTGCTGCCCCAGGAATACGTGGTGGACAACCAGGAAGGCGTGCGCGAGCCGGTGGGCATGAGCGGTGTGCGCCTGGAAGCCAAGGTGCATCTGGTGACCTGCGCGGTGAACGCCGCCCAGAACATCGAGAAGTGCGTGCGCCGCTGCGGCCTGGAGGTGGAGGACATCATCCTCGAGCAGCTGGCCAGCGCCCATTCCGTGCTCACCGAGGACGAGCGCGAGCTGGGCGTGTGCATCGTTGATATCGGCGGCGGCACCACCGACATCGCCATCTTCACCGAAGGGGCGATCCGCCACACCGCCAATATCCCCATCGCCGGCGACCAGGTCACCAACGACATCGCCATGGCGCTGCGCACGCCCAAGCAGCACGCCGACGAGATCAAGATCAAGTACGCCTGCGCGCTGACCCAGCTGGCCGGCGCCGACGAGACCATCAAGGTGCCCAGCGTTGGCGACCGGCCGCCGCGCACCCTCAGCCGCCAGAACCTGGCCGAGGTGGTGGAGCCGCGCTACGACGAGCTGTTCACCCTGATCCAGGCGGAAATCCGCCGTTCCGGGTTCGAGGACATGATCCCCGGCGGCATCGTACTCACCGGTGGCTCCTCCAAGATCGAGGGCGCGGTGGAGCTGGCGGAGGAGATTTTCCACATGCCGGTGCGGCTGGGCACGCCCCAGGGCGTGGCGGGCCTCACCGACGTGGTGCGCAATCCGATTTATTCCACCTCCGTGGGCCTGCTGCTGTACGGCCAGCGCATGGAGAAAGAAGGACGCAGCCCCCGGGCCCAGGCCGGCGGTGGCGAAGTGAACTGGCTGGAACGCTTCAAGAAGTGGTTCCAGGGCAATTTGTGAGGATCGCGGTGAAAACCGCGAACAAAACGGTTTCGAACCCGCCCGGATGGTCCGGACGGGATTGAAAGAAGCAGTAA
This sequence comes from Alloalcanivorax gelatiniphagus, assembly GCF_005938655.1. GTDB lineage: Bacteria > Pseudomonadota > Gammaproteobacteria > Pseudomonadales > Alcanivoracaceae > Alloalcanivorax > Alloalcanivorax gelatiniphagus. Next base: position 178,073 of record NZ_VCQT01000046.1, on the reverse strand, counting down.
ACAGGGAAGCATCAACGGGAGATCAACCATGCAATTCAAACTCGAAGATTCCGTACCCCATGGCGCGGTCATCAAGGTAGTGGGCGTTGGTGGTGGCGGCGGCAACGCCGTGGACCACATGGTGCGCTCAAACGTGGAAGGCGTGGATTTCATCTGCGCCAACACCGACGCGCAGGCACTGCGCAATTCCTCGGCGAAAACCGTGATTCAGCTGGGCAGCCAGGTCACCAAGGGCCTGGGCGCCGGCGCCAACCCGGACATCGGCCGGCAATCCGCGCTGGAAGATCGTGAGCGCATCGCCGAGCTGCTGGACGGCGCCGATATGGTGTTCGTCACCGCCGGCATGGGCGGCGGCACCGGTACCGGCGCGGCGCCGGTGGTGGCCGAGATCGCCAAGGAACTGGGCATCCTCACCGTGGCGGTGGTCACCAAGCCGTTCCCGTTCGAGGGCAAGAAGCGCATGCGCTCCGCCCAGGAAGGCATCGAGGCGCTCAAGGAGCACGTGCACTCGCTGATCACCATCCCCAACGAGAAGCTGCAGTCCGTGCTGGGCGGCTCCACCACCCTGCTGGACGCCTTCAAGGCGGCCAACGAGGTGCTGCAGGGCGCGGTCAAGGGCATCGCCGATCTGATCGTGCGCCCGGGCATGATCAACGTGGACTTCGCCGACGTGCGCACCGTGATGAGCGAAATGGGCACCGCGATGATGGGCACCGGCATCGCCAGCGGCGACAACCGGGCGGCGGAAGCGGCCCAGGCGGCGATTTCCAGCCCGCTGCTGGAAGACGTGGACCTGCGCGGCGCCCGCGGCATCCTGATCAACATCACCGCCAACGAGTCCATCGCCCTGGACGAGTTCTCCGAAGTGGGTGATATCGTCAGCGAACTGGCCAGCGAAGACGCCAATGTGATCATCGGCACGGCCATCGACCCGGATATGGGCGACAATATCTCCGTCACCGTGGTCGCCACCGGCCTGGGCGCCGCCCAGCAGGAACTGAAGGTGGTGCGTGGCCGTCAAACCCCCCTGGGTGCCGACGGTCGTGTGGACTACAACGACCTGGACCGCCCCGCGGTGGAGCGCAAGCGCGCCCAGCAGCAGGCGGCTGGCGGTGGCCGGCAGGCGGTCAACACCGCGGAAGACCTGGATTTCATTGATATTCCGACGTTCCTGCGCCGTCAGGCTGACTGACGGCGGCGGATACGTGGTGCGCAAAAGGGATTTTTGTTATGATCGCCCCCTATTTGCGTTGAGGATGGCTGTATCCTTAACGGATACCGGAATTTTGTGACGGATCAATGATCAGACAACGAACCCTCAAAAACGTGATCCGCGCCACCGGCGTGGGTTTGCACACCGGTGAGAAGGTCTATTTGACGGTGCGGCCGGCACCGGCCGACACGGGCATCGTGTTCCGTCGGGTGGACCTGAACCCGGTGGTGGAAATCTCCACCGGCGCCGAGAACGTGGGCGAGACCACCCTGTCCACCACCCTGGTGAAGGATGGGGTCAAGGTCGGTACCGTGGAACATCTGCTCTCGGCCATGGCTGGCCTGGGTATCGACAACGCCTATGTGGAGTTGTCGGCGCCGGAAGTGCCGATCATGGACGGCAGCGCCGGGCCCTTCGTGTTCCTGCTGCAGTCCGCCGGCATCAAGGAGCAGGAAGCCGCCAAGAAGTTCATCCGCATCAAGAAGGAAGTCACCGTCCGCGAGCAGGACAAAGTGGCCACCTTCGTGCCGTTCGATGGCTTCAAGGTGACCTTCTCCATCGACTTCGACCACCCGGTGTTCGAGGAACGCAGCCAGCTGGCCAGCATCGACTTCTCCTCCACGTCCTTCGTGAAGGAAGTGGCGCGGGCCCGGACCTTCGGGTTCATGCGTGACATCGAATTCCTGCGCAGCCAGAACCTGGCCCTCGGTGGCAGTGTCGACAACGCCATCGTGGTGGACGAGTTTCGCATCCTCAACGAGGACGGTCTGCGTTACGACGATGAATTCGTCAAGCACAAGATGCTGGACGCCATCGGCGACCTGTATCAGCTGGGCCACAGCCTGATCGGCGAATTCGTGGGTCACAAATCCGGCCATGCCCTGAACAACGCCCTGCTGCGTGAGCTGCTCAAGCAGGAGGACGCCTGGGAATTGGTCACGTTCGAGGACGCGGACACCGCGCCGATCTCCTACGTGAAGCCAATCATGGCCGCGGAGTAACCCGCTCCGCCCCAGGCACGCCGTGACGGATCACGGTGGATGCTTCCCTGTGCGCCCCGGTCGTCTCCCGCGACCGGGGCGCTCTTATTTTGGGCCGCCGCCCCCGCCCGCAGGAGCGGCTTCAGCCGCGATCACTCGACCCCGCCCGACCCGCCAACCGACGTAGAGCCGCCGCCAGGTCCGGATCATCAATATAATCCGCCGCCTGGCGCAGATGCCGGGCACTGCCGGCGTCCAGGGTGGGGCCGGCGGCGGGCGCCGCCCCCGGCGCCGAGGCGCCCAGCTCGCGGCGCCCGGTGACCACGATCTTCACCGCCTGGCCGGAGGGCAGGGCGCGCTCCAGGCGCGGCAGGTGGAAGCGCAGCAGATGGGCGGTGGCGCTGGTTTCCACCAAAGCCAGCCAGCGCTGTTCCTGCTCCACCAATCGCACCCGGTCGCGCAGGGCCGGCGGCAGGCACTCCCGCGGGTCGCCGTGGGTGCCCTGTTGCTGGCGGTTGGCGGCCCGCGCCAGGCGCGCCAGGGCCGGATGGGCATGGATCAGCCCCTGGAGTTCGTCCGGCAGGGTTTTCTTGCTCATGCCTTTTCCTTACGCTACCCTGCGATTGTAAAAAATCATTTAAGGCACCTTTTGTTTCACCCTCCGGGGGGCGCTTCACGGCCATGGATCTACCCGGGCGAGCCGCGGGCGCGCCCGTGATGGCCCGTTTTTGAACCCCTTTCCCCCGAATCGGTCGGAGCAAAGGTTCCGCGAGTGAAGAGGTGGTTCGCCATTCCATGAACATCATATTGTTGAACAGCAAGCGGGGCCACTCCCGAACGTTGTCGCTGCCGCGTCATCTGCCGTTGATGCTGCTGGCGCTGCTGGTGGTGATTCCGGTGCTGTTGGGAGTGGGTGCCTATTGGGTCAGCTATCGCTGGGCGCCGCCGTCCTACACCGACGCGGTGGCCGCCCGCTTCCAGGATCACCTGAACACCCAGGCCCACGAAGTCTCCGAGCTGAAGCGGCTCAGCGAGGAGCAGATCCGCGCTCTGACCCTGAAGCTGGCGGATGCCCAGGCCCGGCTCACCCGGCTGGACGCCCTCGGCGAGCGGCTGGTGGACGTGGCCGGCATCGACAGCGAAGAATTCGACTTCGGTGGCGGCATGGCGGTGGGTGGCCCGGAAACCGAGGAGGGCAGTGCCTTTACCCCGCCGTCCTTCCTGCAGGAACTGAACGCCCTCACCGACACCCTGGAACGCCGCGAACAACAACTCAACATCCTTGAGAACCTGCTCGCCGACCGGCACCTGGAGAGTGAAACCTTCCTGGCCGGGCGCCCCATCGTGCACGGCTGGATGTCCAGCCGCTTCGGCCGCCGCGCCGACCCGTTCTCCGGCAAGCTGGCCTGGCACGGCGGCGTGGATTTCGCCGGCAAGGACGGCTCCGAGGTGGTGGCCACCGCCGCCGGCGTGGTCACCTACGCCGGCGAGCGCACCGGCTACGGCCGGCTGGTGGAAATCAACCACGGCAATGGCATCAGCACCCGCTACGGCCACGCCAAGGAAGTACGGGTGAAGGTGGGTGACATCGTGCGCACCGGCGACGTGGTGGCCCTGATGGGCTCCTCCGGCCGCTCCACCGGCCCCCATGTCCACTACGAAGTGCTCAAGGACGGGCGTCAGGTCAATCCGCACCCCTATATTTACCGCGCCCGCCGCTGAAAAGCAGTTACAAGTTGCAAGTTGAAACGCGGGCCCGGCCATGCCAGGGGCCGAGCCTTGCCCGCGCATGCCCGCTGCTGGCCGCCCCCGGCGTTGCGGGTGCAAGAGGAGCCCCTTTCAACTTTTCACTTGCAACTTGAAACTCTGCCCTCACACCTTATCTCCCTGGTCTATTGTGTTTAGAATGGCTTCTTTTCGCCCTACCCATTGATATAAGAACGGACGTTTCATGCTGGCTACCATCGTCAAGACAGTCTTCGGGACCAAGAACGACCGCGAGCTCAAGCGGATCCGCCGTGTGGTGACGGCGGTCAACGCCCGCACCGATGAGATCGCGCAACTGGACGACGCCGCGTTGCAGGCCAAGACCGCCGAACTGAAGGCCGCCCACGCCGAAGGCAAGACTCTCGACGAGCTGCTCCCGGAAGCCTTCGCGGTATGCCGCGAAGCCGCCACCCGGGTGATGGGCATGCGCCATTTCGATGTCCAGTTGATGGGGGGCATCGCCCTGCATGAGGGCCGCATCGCCGAGATGCGCACCGGGGAAGGTAAAACCCTGACCGCCACCCTGCCCACCTACCTGAACGCCCTCACCGGCAGCGGCGTGCATGTGGTCACGGTGAACGACTATCTGGCCGAGCGGGACGCCAACTGGATGCGTCCGCTGTACGAATTCCTGGGCCTGAGCGTGGGCGTGATCTTTTCCCAGCAGCCCCAGGAACAGAAACGCGAAGCCTACGCCTGCGACGTGACCTACGGCACCAACAACGAATTCGGCTTCGACTATCTGCGCGACAACATGGCGTTCCGTCTGGAAGACCGGGTGCAGCGGCCGCTCTATTACGCCATTGTCGATGAGGTGGACTCGATCCTGATCGACGAGGCGCGCACGCCGTTGATCATTTCCGGCCCGGCGGCGGACTCCTCCGAGCTGTACAAGCAGATGAACGTGCTGATTCCCCGGCTCAAGGCGCAGACCGAGGAAGACGAAGGCGACTATTTCATCGATGAGAAACAGCGCCAGGTGGAGCTCACCGAGGAAGGCCACCAGCTGATCGAGTCGCTGCTGGTGGAAAACAACATCCTGGAGGAGGGCGAAAGCCTCTACGCCGCCCATAACCTGACCCTGCTGCACCACGTGCACGCGGCGCTCAAGGCCCACGCGCTGTTCCACAAGGACCGCGAATACGTGGTGCAGAACGGCCAGATCGTGATCGTCGACGAGCACACCGGCCGCACCATGCCCGGCCGCCGCTGGTCCGAGGGCATTCACCAGGCGGTGGAAGCCAAGGAAGGGGTGCGCATCCAGCAGGAAAACCAGACGCTGGCCTCCACCACCTTCCAGAACTATTTCCGGCTCTACGAGAAGCTGGCCGGCATGACCGGTACCGCCGACACCGAGGCGGTGGAATTCCGCCAGATTTACGGTATGGACGTGGTGGTGATTCCCACCAACCGGCCGATGGTCCGTAAGGACGCCAACGATCTGGTCTACCTGACCCTGCAGGAGAAATTCGACGCCATCGTCGAGGCGGTGCGCGACTGCGTGGAGCGTGGCGCGCCGGTGCTGGTGGGTACCGCCACCATCGAGGCCTCCGAGTATCTGGCCCAGCGGCTCACCCAGGAAAAGATCAAGCACCAGGTGCTCAACGCCAAACAGCACCAGCGCGAGGCGCAGGTGATCGCCCAGGCCGGCCGGCCGGGCACCGTGACCATCGCCACCAACATGGCCGGTCGCGGTACCGACATCATGCTCGGCGGTAACGCCGAGGAAGAAATCAAGCACATGGACGAGCCCTCCGAGGAGCTGGCGGAGAAGATCCGCTCCGAATGGGAGGAGAACCACAAGAAGGTGCTGGAGGCCGGCGGCCTGCACATCATCGGCACCGAGCGCCACGAATCCCGGCGCATCGACAACCAGCTGCGCGGCCGGGCCGGCCGTCAGGGCGACCCGGGCTACACCCGCTTCTTCCTGTCCATGGAAGATGATCTGATGCGCATCTTCGCGTCCGACCGGGTGCGCAACATGATGCGCTCCCTGGGGCTGAAGGACGGCGAGGCCATCGAGCACCGCTGGGTCACCCGCGCCATTGAGAACGCCCAGCGCAAGGTGGAAGCGCGCAACTTCGACATTCGTAAGAACCTGCTGGAATACGACAACGTGGCCAACGACCAGCGCAAGGTGGTCTACAGCCAGCGGGAGCAGATTCTGGAAAGCGAGGATCTGGCCTCATCGGTGGAAAGCATCCGCCGCGACGTGGTGCCGGAGGTGGTGCACAACCATATGCCGCCGGGCTCCGTGGAAGACCAGTGGGACGCGGAGGGCCTGGAAAAGACCCTGTACGCCGAATACGGCTGCGATGTGCCGATCCAGCGCTGGCTGGACGAGGACAAGGGCCTGCACATCGAAGGCATCACCGAGCGTGTTATCGAACAGATGGAAGCCCAGTACGAGCGCAAGCGGGCGGACATCGGCGCGGACACCCTGCGCCAGATCGAGAAACACCTGATGCTGCAGATTCTCGACCGCCACTGGAAGGAACACCTGGCCAGCATGGACCACCTGCGCCAGGGCATCCACCTGCGGGGCTATGCCCAGAAGAACCCCAAGCAGGAGTACAAGAAGGAAGCGTTCGAACTGTTCCAGACCATGCTCAACCAGATTCAGCATGAGCTGATCCGGGTGGTGCACAGCTTCGAGGTGCGTCGCGACGACGAGGTGGAGCGTCTTGAAGAGCAACGCCGCGAGGAAGCCCGTGAGCAGGCGGAAAAAATGAACGCCCGGCAGGAGCAGCTGGCCGCCCCGAGCACCGACGGCGCCGCGCCGGCGGCCGCCCCGCAGGGCGACGAGGCAACGCGCACGGTGGTTCGGGAAGGTCGCAAGATCGGCCGCAACGAGCCCTGCCCCTGCGGCTCCGGCAAAAAATACAAGCAGTGCCACGGTAAGCTGGAATCCTGATCATGACACAGACGCAATGGTTCCCGGTGGCCGGGGTCAAACTGGCCGCCATTGAAGCGGGTATCAAGAAGGCCAACCGCAAGGATTTGGTGGTGATTGAGCTGGCCGAAGGCAGCCGTACCGCCGGCGTGTTCACCACCAACCGCTTTCAGGCGGCGCCGGTGCAGGTGGCGCGGCGCAATCTCAAGGAAAGCGCGCCGCGCTATCTGATGATCAACACCGGCTACGCCAACGCCGGCACCGGCGACAAGGGCTTCGCCTATTGCGAGGAAACCTGCCTGTTATTGTCCGAGCTGGCCCATTGCGCGCCCTCGGAGGTGCTGCCGTTCTCCACCGGTGTGATTGGCCAGGCCTTTCCCATGAAACCCTTCGAGGAAGGCTTGCCGCGGGCTCTGGAAAGCCTGGATGAGCACGGCTGGGGCCGGGCCGCGGAAGGCATCATGACCACCGACACGGTGCCCAAGGTGGCCAGCCGTCGCATTGAGCTGGACGGCGAAACCGTGACCCTGACCGGCATGGCCAAGGGCGCCGGCATGATCAAGCCGAACATGGCCACCATGCTGGGCTTTATCGCCACCGACGCCGGCGTTGCCCAGCCGCTGCTGGACCGCTGGCTGAAAAGCCTGGCCGACGTGTCCTTCAACCGCATCACCGTGGACGGCGACACCTCCACCAACGACGCCTGCGTGCTGATCGCCTCGGGGCGCAGCGGAGTGACCATCGAGGATGGTGATTCCCGGTCGGCGGCCATGCTCTACGAAGCGCTGGAAGCGGTGTTCGTGGAACTGGCCCAGGCCCTGATCCGGGACGCGGAAGGGGCCAGCAAGTTCGTATCGATCCAGGTGTCCGGCGCCGACAGCGACCGGGATGCCCAGGTCGTGGCGGAAACCATTGGCCACTCGCCGCTGGTGAAAACCGCGCTGTTCGCCTCCGACCCCAACTGGGGGCGGATTCTCGCCGCCGTCGGCCGCGCCCCCATCGAGCGCCTGGATGTGCGCAAGGTGTCGGTGTGGCTGGACGACGTGCGGATCGTCGCCGAAGGCGGCGTGGCCGACAGCTACACGGAAGAGCAGGGCGCCCGGGTGATGGCCCGCCCGGATATCACCATCCGCGTGGACCTGGGCACCGGCCAGGGCCAGGGCCAGGTGTGGACCTGCGACTTCAGCTACGACTACGTGAAGATCAACGCCGAATACCGCACCTGACCGCTGGATCGCGGCTGAAGCCGCCTACGGCTCCACCCACCCCGCCGTAGGAGCGGCTTCAGCCGCGATCCGCTTCAGCGCAGCCGCGACCAAGCCCAACGTCCCGGAGCCCCACACCCCATGTCCTCCCCCCTCCCCGAAATCGTCGTTGTCGCCGGGATCATTCCCGATGGCCATGACCGCCTGTGCCTGAGCCGGCGCCCGGAGCACAAGCACCAGGGTGGCCTCTGGGAATTCCCCGGCGGCAAGGTGGAGCCCGGCGAGGCGCTTGACCACGCCCTGGCCCGGGAGCTGCACGAAGAGCTGGGCCTGGATGCGGTGCGCTCCCGCCCGTTTCTCACCGTGCGCCATCGCTACCCGGACCTGCGGGTCACCCTGCATTTCCGCGAAGTCACCGCCTTTACCGGCGAGCCCCATGGCCGGGAGGGCCAGCCGGTGGAATGGGTGCCGCGCACGGAACTCTCCGCCCGCGCCTTTCCCGAGGCCAACCGGCCGGTGGCGGTGGCGCTGCAACTGCCGCCGGAGTGGGTGATTCCCCCTGAGGACCTGGACGAGGCGACGGTGATCGCCGGCCTGGGCCGTCTGGATGCGGCCCGCCAGGGCGTGTACCTGCGGGGCTGGAGCACTCACCCCGGCGTGACCGCCGCCTGCCGTGAGCGGGGCTTGCGGTTCTGGGTGCGTAACGACGCGGCTCTGGCCACCCGGGAGGGGGCGTTCGGGTTGCACCTTAACGGCCCGGCTCTGGCCCGGGCGGCCGAAGAAGGACGCCCGGCGTTCGACGGGCTTCTGTCGGTGGCGTGCCACGACGCCACGCAAATCGCCCAGGCCATGGCGGTGGGGGCTGACATGGCCACCCTGTCGCCGGTGCGCGCCACCCCCACCCATCCGGATGCCTCGCCGCTGGGGTGGCAAGACTTCCAGGAATTAGTGGCGGGTAACCCGCTGGTGTTCTATGCGCTCGGCGGTGTCGGCCCCGAGGACCTGGCCACCGCCCGGGAACACGGCGCCTATGGCGTGGCCGGTATTCGCGGGCTCTGGCCCGGCGTTTGACGGGCGTTTTGGATCGCGGTTGAAACCGCTCCTACAGGTCGCCGCCTTACCGTAGGAGCGGCTTCAACCGCGATCAGCTCAAATCGTCCAGATCGTCCGTGGGCGCGTCCGGGTCGCCGGGAATGCTGTGACGTTCCGAAGCCCATTCACCCAGATCGATCAGCTTGCAGCGTTCACTGCAGAACGGCCGCCAGGGATTGTCGTCCCAGCGGGTGGGTTTCTTGCATTGGGGGCAGGGGTAGATGCGAGTGGGTTTATCCGCCATGTCGTTCCGCGAGTTTCAGATAGGTTTGGTGCAGCGCTTCCAGGCGTTCGTGGAGCAGCGCCAGCGGGCCGTGGTTTTCCACCACGTCGTGGGCCAGGGCGCGGCGTTGGTCGCGCTGCATCTGCGCTTTCATGATCGCCGCCACCTGGGTGTCGGGCACCTGGTCACGGGCCACGGTGCGGGCCACCTGAACGTCCGGCGGCACATCGATCACCAGAATCCGGTGCACCATGTCCTTCTGACTGCCTTCCAGCAGCAGCGGTGACACCAGCACCGTGTAAGGGGTGCTGCTGGCCAGAATCTGGCGGCGCAGCTCCTCGCCGATGGCCGGATGGGTGATGGCCTCCAGATCCCGGCGGGCGGCCTCGTCGCTGAACACGATGTCACGCAGGGCACGGCGGTTCAAGGTACCGTCGGTTTGCAGCACGGGCTCGCCGAAGCGGTCGACGATGGCGTCCAGGGCCGGTTGCCCCGGCTCCACCACCCGGCGCGAAGCCAGGTCCGCGTCCACCACGGCAATGCCGCGCCTGGCCAGATAATCGGTGGCGGCGGTCTTGCCGCTTCCGATGCCGCCGGTCAGTCCCACTACGAACATGGAAGGCTCCTCGGAAAAGCGAAGACGATACAGGATGCAGGATACAGGATACAGGGGGATCGCGGCTGAAGCCGCTCCTACGCGGGTGGGGTAGGAGCGGCTTCAGCCGCGATAGGCGTTACAGTGCGAACAGCCCCAGATAACCGCTGACGATTTCCTCGCCCCACAGCAACGCGATCCAGCCGGCGATGGCCAGGTAGGGGCCGAAGGGAATGCCCTGGCCCCGTTTGACGGCGCCGGTGGCCATCATCGACAGGGCGAACACCAGCCCCACCAGCGACGACAGCAGGATCACCAGGGGCAGGTACTGCCAGCCCAGCCAGGCGCCCAGGGCGGCGAGCAGCTTGAAGTCGCCGTAGCCCATGCCTTCCTTGCCGGTGACCAGCTTGAACACCCAGTACAGGCTCCACAGGGACAGGTAGCCGGCCATGGCGCCGATCACCGCATCCGGCAGGGGCACCGGGGACACCCCGACCAGCGCCGCCAGCAGGCCGGCCCACAGCAGCGGATAGGTCAGGTCGTCCGGCAGCAGGGTGGTGTCCAGATCGATCACCGCCAGCGCCAGCAGGGTAAAGCTGGCGTACAGGGTAAACACCAGCCAGATGCCGTAACCGAATCGCCAGGCGCACAGCGCCGCCACCAGGGCGGTGAGCAGCTCGACCACCGGATAGCGCTTGCCGATGGGCGCGTCACACTGGCTGCAGCGGCCCTTGAGCGCCAGCCAGCTGACCACCGGAATGTTCTCGTGCCAGCGGATGCCATGGCCGCAATGGGGGCAACGGGAGCGGGGCACCACCAGGTTGAACACCGGCTGGTCCTCGGCGGGCTGGCCGAGCAGTTCCCGGGCCTCCCTTTGCCAGCCGGCCTCCATCATTTTCGGTATCCGGTGGATCACCACGTTCAGAAAACTGCCCACCAGCAGACCGAACAGGGCGGTAACGATGATCAGCGCGGTGGGGCTGGCGGCGAGATACTGCAGAGGCGTCACCGTTTATACCACCTGGCCGAGCTGGAAGATGGGCAGGTACATGGCGATGATCAGCCCGCCGATCAGCACCCCCAGTACCGCCATGATCAGCGGCTCCAGCATGCTGGTCAGGCCGTCCACCATATTATCCACCTCGTCCTCGTAATAGGTGGCCACCTTGGCGAGCATGGCGTCCAGGGAACCGGACTCCTCGCCGATGGCGGTCATCTGCAGCGCCATGGCCGGGAACACGCCGGTGGCACGCATGGCGAACTGCAACTGCTGGCCGGTGGCCACGTCGTCCTTCACCGTCAGCACCGCCTTGCGATAGACCACGTTGCCGGTGGCGCCGGCGCAGGCATCCAGGGCCTCGATCAGCGGCACCCCGGCGGCGAAGGTGGTGGACAGGGTGCGGGCGAAGCGGGCCACGGTGGCCTTATGGGTAATGGGGCCGATGATCGGCAGTCGCAGCAGCAGGCGGTCCACCGCATCGTGGAAGCCCCTGGAGCGCTTGCGTCCCTCCACGAAGCCGAAGATCAGCCCGGCGGTGATCAGCAGGATAAGCAGGAAATTGGCCTGCAGCCCTTCCGACAGCCCGATCACGAACTGGGTGAAGGCGGGCAGCTCGGCGCCAAACCCCTCGAACAATTCCTGAAAAGTCGGTACCACTTTAACCAGCAGAATGCCGGTGACGATCACCGCCACCACGATCACGGCGATGGGGTATTTCACCGCCTTTTTGATCTTCGCCTTCAGGGCTTCGGTTTTTTCTTTATACAGGGCCACCCGATCCAGCATGGTCTCCAGGGAACCGGAGGCCTCGCCGGACTCGATCAGGCTGCAGTACAGATCGTCGAACAGGCGCGGGTGCTGGCGCAGGGCGCCGGCGAAATTGTTGCCGCCCTCCACGTCCACCTTCAGCTTCAGCACCACGTCGCGCATGGAAGGGTTGTCCAGGCCATCGGCGACGATCTCGAACGCCTGCACCAGAGGCACGCCGGCCTTCATCATGGTGGCCATCTGGCGGGTGAACAGGGCAATGTCGATGGGCTTGATTTTCTTCTTGCCACCGAGCAGGGACATCTCCCGCTTCTTGACCACCTTCTTGGCCTGGATACCCTGTTTGCGCAGTTCCGCGCGCACCAGCGCCGGGCCCTTGCCGGAGACCTCGCCCTTTACCCGGGCGCCCTTGCGGTCGATACCTTCATAGACAAAGGTCGCCGTCTTTTCCTGTGCCGCGGTTTTCGCCATGTATTTACCCTTGCCCCCGATTAATGGCCGCTGGTCACGCGGCTCACCTCCTCAAGGCTGGTGACACCGTGCATGACCTTGATCAGGCCGGATCGGTAAAGATCATTGAAGCCTTCCCGACGGCACTGATCGCCAATCTGGATGGAATTACCTTCTTCCATGATGATGCGGCTGATGCCGTCTGTAATGCGGACGACTTCGTAGATCCCCACTCGCCCCTTGTAGCCCCCCCTGCATTTATCACAACCCTCGGCATGGGGGCCGTACACAGTAAAACCGGTTTGCAGGTCGGCGTCCGTGAAACCCATCTCAAGCAGGGACTGAGCGGGCACGTCCACCTTCTCCTTGCAGTGCTCACAGAGCCGGCGAGCCAGGCGCTGGGCGATGATCAGGATCACCGAGGTGGCGATATTAAAGGACGGCACGCCCATGTTGCGCAGCCGGGTCAGCGTTTCCGGAGCGCTGTTGGTGTGCAGGGTGGACAATACCAGGTGACCGGTCTGGGCGGCTTTCACCGCGATCTCCGCGGTCTCCAGGTCACGGATCTCCCCCACCAGCACCACGTCCGGGTCCTGACGCAGGAACGCCCGCAGGGCGGAGGAAAAATCCAGCCCCTGTTTGGGATTGACGTTGACCTGGTTGACCCCTTCCAGGTTGATCTCCACCGGATCCTCGGCGGTGGAAATATTGCGCTCCGGCGTGTTCAGAATATTCACGCCGGTATAAAGAGAAACGGTTTTCCCCGAGCCGGTGGGGCCGGTGACCAGAATCATGCCCTGGGGTTTTTCCAGGGCGTCCATGTACATCTGTTTCTGTTCCGGCTCATAGCCCAGGGCATCGATGCCCATCTTGGCGCTTTCCGGGTCCAGAATACGCAGTACGATCTTTTCGCCGAACAGGGTCGGGCAGGTATTGACCCGGAAATCGATGGCCCGGGTCTTGGAAATCTTCAGCTTGATGCGCCCGTCCTGGGGCACGCGCCGCTCGGAAATATCCAGGCGCGCCATCACCTTGAGGCGGGCCGCCAGCTTGCTGGCGATGTTCACCGGCGGCTTGGAAACGGTCTGCAGGATGCCGTCCTGGCGGAACCGCACCCGGTAGTTCTTTTCATAGGGTTCGAAGTGCAGGTCCGAGGCGCCGCCCTTGATGGCATCCAGCAGCAGCTTGTTGACGAAACGCACGATCGGCGCGTCATCGGCGCCGGCCCCGGCGTCCTCGCCACCGCTGGGCGCCGGCGCCGTATCGGCGGTTTCCAGGTTGTCCAGATCATCGTCCAGGTTCTCGAACGCCTTGCCTTCCTGCTCCGACTCCACCTGGTCGATCCAGCGCCGCAACTTGTCGTCCTCGACGATCACCGTTTCCACATTGAGGCCGGTGTTGAAGCGGATCTCTTCCAGTGCGGGCAGGTTGGTGGGATCGGACACCGCCACGAACAGGCGGCTGCCACGGCGCATCAAGGGCAGGATGGTGTGCTTGGTCACCAGCCTGGGGTCGACGATGTCCTTGATCACGTTTTCCCGGGAGAAGGCATTCAGGTCGAGCAGTGGGTCGCCGAACTCCTCCGCCGCCGAGCGCGCCACGGCCATGGCCGGCACCTTGCCGGTGGCCACCAGATGATGAACCAGGGGTGTCCTGGCATCGCGGGCCTCCGTCGTGGCGGTCTGCGCCGCCTCCATGGACAGATGTCCTTCCTTTACCAGGCGGCGGGCGAGGCCGCTCAGGGACGATACGGAACTATTCATGGGCGATGGTCGGAACAATAGTCTGGTTATGGGAAAAAGGTCTTACCCCCGGGCAAGAGATTGGCAGCCTTGCCGGAAGCTGTAAAGGGCGTGTAATCAGACATTTGGCGAACACAGCTGCGAAGACGCCTGAAGCTGACGCTGAAGGTCAAGGCACCTGACAAACCCTGTCACCGGGTGACAAAAAAAGGCACCCCGACAGGCCCTATGCGCCCCGCGATGCCGGACAAACCGGGCGTGAAGGAGTTGGCCCAATAGCTGCATAAAGTGGATGCAGGCGCTCGCCTCGGGGGTGAGCACGTATAAAAAAGTTTCCAGTGCGGAGAGACTGTTATGAAACAAGTGCAGAAGGGTTTTACGCTGATCGAACTGATGATCGTGGTGGCGATCATCGGCATTCTGGCGGCCGTGGCGCTGCCGGCTTATCAGGACTACACCACCCGCGCCAAGGTGAGCGAGTGTGTGGGCATGATTTCCGCCTGTAAGACCGCGGTTACCGAGTACTACTCTTCCCAGACTTCCATGCCGACCTCCGCTTCCGTTGCGGGATGTACCTCTCAGACCGCTAGCAATGGTTCCCAGTACTGCGAGGACGCGGTGGTTGACGGCACCGACATTCGCGTGAAAGTGAAAGCTGGCGCCGGCGTGGGTACCGCCTGTGATCTGGTCCTGACTCCGGTCGGCGCGGATGCCAACGGCAGCCCGATCACCGGCTGGACCGGCAGCTCCGATTGTGAGCCGAAATATGTGCCGGCTAACTTCCGTTCTTAATCCCTGAGTGTTAAATAAAAAGGCGCCCTTGAGGCGCCTTTTTATTTGGAGAGGATATGCGAATTTTTCTGCTGTTGTTCATAGGCGGCTTTGCCGGGTTGGCACTGGCCGACGACAACGCCGAGATTATCCGGAAGTCCATGGAGCGCTCCCAACTGGGCGCCAAAATCGAGTTTATCAAGCCCAGCAAAATGCCAGGGCTTTACACCGTTGGTCTGGAAGGTGGCCGGGTTCTGTACGCCAGTGCGGACGGTGGTTTCTTCCTGCATGGCCGGCTCTATCAGGCCACCGACGGCGGAACCATCAATCTGACCGACCAGCAGGAACGGGAAGGTATTGCCCGTAGCATCGCCGGCCTGGACGAGTCCGATATGATCGTGTTCCCCGCTGACGATGAGAAGGCGGTGGTTACCGTCTTCACCGATACCACCTGTCCTTTCTGTCACAAGCTGCATGAAGAAATGGAAGACCTCAATGAGGCGGGTATCACCGTGCGCTACCTGGCTTACCCGAGGCAGGGCCTGAAGTCGGACGCCTTCGATACCATGGTGGCTGTCTGGTGCTCCAAGGACCGCCGGAAAGAGTTCTCCAGGGCTATGGATGATAATCGCATCAAGGCCCCGGCCTGCGATAATCCGGTCAAACAGCAGTACCTGCTGGGCCAGCAAATTGGTCTGCAAGGTACCCCGACCCTGATTTTCGAGGACGGCTCCGTGGTCAGTGGCTACCAGCCGGTGTCGGTAATCAGCAAAATGGTCGAGTCACTGAAGGACGGGGGCTGACCGCTCTGTCCCCGTCGCGGCCATTTCGGTGGGCTGGCGCGGCCCTGCTTTTCACTGTCGCCGCCGGGCTGCTGGTCATTCTTCAGCCCTGGTTGAGGGTGGTGTCGGTCCAGGAATTCGACTTCCAGCGCTGGGTGGAGGTGTTCTGGCTGGTGTTTGCGGGGGCGCTTTCCTTTCCTTATCTGGTGGCACGATGGGCTGATCGTCCCGTGCTCTCCGTCGTGGTCCTGGCGGTGGTGCTGGGTGCGCTTCTCTCAGCCTGGCATGCCTATGGTGTCAGCTTCCTGTGGGCAGCGGTTCTCCGGCCCGTTCTGTATATTTCCCTGATGGTGGGGTTCGGGCACGCCTGGGCGGGGAGTGGTGTTTCGCTCAAGAGGGCGTTCTCGGCCACGGTACTGTTCGGGCTCGGCGTTTATCTGCTTTATTCCGTACTCGGCGCGGCCGCGCTGGCGCTCTCCGGCGTGTTTTCCAAGGTGTACCTGGTCTTCGGTTTTTCAAACGTCAATCATGCCGCCGGCTTTTTGCTGGCGACCCTGTTGATCCTGCCAGGCCTTGCCTCGCCCTTTCCAGCAGAGCGGCGGGCGGTCCGCCACATCATTAACCTGCTCTCCGTATGGATCGCGTTTCTTTTGCTGGCGATCGGTTCCCGAGGTTCTTTTCTGGCCTGGCTGGTGGTGGCGGGTTTGTGTCTGCTGCACCGGCACCAAAAACAGGTGAGCGGTTACCTGCGGGGCCAGTTGGTCGCCGTGGCAGGCGGCTTGCTGCTTTACGGGCTGTTGCGTATCGCATTATTGCTGACCAGTGCCCATGCCTTTCCAAGTGCGCGGCCGCTCACCGAAGACAGCGGTCGTATTGAGCTTTACCTGAAGGCCTGGAACGGGGCCCTGGAATCTCCTTGGCTGGGGCATGGCCCGCTAAGTTATGCGGGGATCTCCGGGGAGCTTCTCGGGCACGCCCACAATACTATTCTGACCACGCTGTACGAAGTGGGCTTTGTTTGCACGGCGCTGATTCTGGGTATTCTGGCGTTCATGGGCGCCGTTCTCTGGCGGGCCAGGGAGCGGATCATGGCCAACCCGGTGGGGCTGCCGGGGCTGGCCGTTCTGGTGGCGTTCGCGGTACACAGCCAATTCAGCGGATTGCCGATGATTCCGGCCACCATGTTGATGGTGACGATCGCGGTAGGGTTCGTGGCGTCGTCCTGGCCGATGGCCGCGCCCGCCCTGCCGCCCGCCCGGTTGATCACCGGCACCTTGGCCGGTGCGGCGCTGGCGGCCTGCTACCTGTTCATGGTTATCAGCTACTGGCAGGCGATTGATGGCCAGGTACTGCAAAAGCCCAGGTTCTGGTTACAGGGTGGCACGGAAACCTGGTTATCGCCGGCCGGCGCTCAGCTAAGAACCCGATAGCCGCGCCCGCGCATGCAGGAGTCATTCAGTAATTCAGAGTAATTCAGGGCAGTAATTCAGGGTCGGACCACCGTAACGAGATGATTGTATAGTGGTTTTTGCTTACCAAGGGCGGCTCAGAGAGGCTTAGGAAGCCGATCTTCGTTAATGGCAAGACGCTTGATAATGTCCGCGCGGAGACGGTTGTAACTGTCAATAAGCATCAACGACTGGCTCCGAGCTTGCTGGAGTGCTTCAGCGAAATCCCGAGCGTTACGCATATATTCATGCACCAGCCGGTTGCGGAGTTTGCGGGCCATCAGCCACTCCTCGGTGCTTTCAATAACTTGAAGCCGTTCAGCACGGTTCAAGTTCTCGATCTGACTACCGGGTGATTCGGCAAGCGCGTCCAGCCATCGGGGAATCAGCTTATCGGCCATCGTGTCCTGCATTCGGCCAAACCGGGACACGAAGGCTTCCAGTCGGACGGCCTCCTCCGGGTGCTCTTCAAGGGCCTTCACCCAGTTCAGGTCAGGGTCGAGATCGCCCGAGAATAGACTTCGCCAGCTATAGAGAAGGTGCGCACCCTCCCGTTGGACCAGATCCAGGGTCCACAGCAGACGATCCACTGGAAGCAGCTGCGACCACGATTTGGTGTCCGTCATAGAGGTCGTCCGGTGGCCAGGGCGTGGTCGTGAACGGGGTTGAGTACAACATCCGGGTCAACCACCAGAATGTCGAAAGGCTGATCGCCTAGCCGAAGTTGCAGCCGGGCGGCGAGTCTCAACTCTTTTTCCACACGTTGGGTGCAGGGGTGTGGAAGGGTGACGATCAGATCTATATCGCCGCCGCGGGCCTGATCGTCCAGTCGCGACCCGAACAGGCGCACCCGTGCCTGGGTGCCGAAAATTTCCGCCACGGCGCTTTTGATCGTTTCGACCTGGGTGTCGCTGAGTCGCATTGCCGGATTCGCTATACCGAGTGTCGTTCTCATGTTACCCGAATCGTGGAAACACGCGAACAGGGCGGGTATGGCGGGTAATCAGCGCCTCAATGGCGCGATTTCACCTCAGTTCAACACCCGATAACCCCGCCCACGCATACAGTTCTTCAGCACCTGTTCCTTCTCCTGTTGGGCGCCGCCGGCCTTGCTGGCGCCGCCGACCACCGCGCCGCCGCCGGCCATGGTGGCGGCGGTGCCGGAGTTGCCGAAGATGGCGCCGAGCAGGCCGCCGATGACGGCGCCGCCCACGGCGCCTTCTGCGGCGTCACGGCCGGTGCCAACCTGGTCGGCGGTGGCCTGGCACTCGGCCAGATCCTGTTGGTATCGGGCTTCGTCCACGTTCTGCTTATCAACGATAACGCGGTCGGTGGAGGCGCAGGCGCTGAGCAGCAGGGTGCCGAGGGTCAGCGTGGCGAGGGTACGGGGAAAAGGCGGTCGCATGGTGGGGCTCCTTGGCGAAAGGCCAGCCTGTCACAGGCTTTTATCATAGAAGCTCGCCCGCCGGTGAGCCAGCGGGCGGTGTCGCGGTTTAACAGGGTTTTAAGCGGTCGACTGGGGTCAGTCCGGTTGTTGCAGTGCGATACGCGCGAATTCCACCAGATCATCCAGGTGGCGCTCGATGATGGCCACCACGATGGGCAGCTGCATCTTCTGATAATTGTGCACGGCGGTATTTCGAAAGCCGACCATCTTCCGGAGCACTTCGCCCAGCCTGCCTTCGATATAAGCGCTGTCGGCCAGCAGGTTGAACAGGTCTCCGGAACTTTGCGGCACGCCCAGACGATCCCGTTTCACCAGGTAGGCGGCCAGATCAATGGCGGCTTCGCAGGCACGTTGTATGTTCAGAATCGCCGCGTCCTGCCGGGTGAAATCTTGCGGAAAATGCCGGCCGGCGTTGCGATACTCTTCCCGGGCCCGATTGCAGCAATGCTCAATGGTGGCGGCTTTATTGACAATAACGTCATCGACCATAGACGGACCCCGTTTCCCGGATCCGTTCCATAATCGGGCGCCGGGTAATTTCCCAGTCCCAGTATTCGCGCTGGGCGACGGAGACAAAAAGGTCGCCGGCATGATCGGCCTGCCACAACACCTGTCCTTTACTGACCACCTGATATTTCATGACGGTGCTGGCCTGTCTCAGGTCCACCAGATCCACCGGGCATCCGGCCAGATCAGCCAGCGTTGAGGACAGCTCCCATAGCAGCAGGGGATCAAGGGGCTGGTTGCTTAAAAGTGCGATATCCAGGTCGCTGTCCTTGCCGTCGGTGTGGTCCGCCGCGCTGCCGAACAGGAAGACGGCGCGTAGCTCGGCGACGGTATCGCGGAGCAGGTCTACCAGCGCATCAAGATCATGGCCCATAAGGTTCGCCATCGGGAGGCAAGTCGAGATTCTGATACTACCCGTCGTTGCTTGCCCGTCAAAGTGGTGGGGCGACCAGCCGCAGCGACAGGTCCACCGCCTGCACGTTCTTGGTCAGGGCGCCGGAGGACAGGTAAAGGTCGCGCTGGCCGGGCAGGGCGACGGCGTCCTCCAGGGTGCGGTTACCGGATACCTCCAGGGCGCTTTGCGGGGCCAGATCCATGGCCTCGGCGATCATCGCCGGGCTGAAGTTATCGAGCATGATCTGGTCCGGTTCCAGGGCGGCGGCCTCGCGCAGCTCGTCCAGATTTTCCACTTCCACGATGATCTTCTTGCCCGGGCCCTGTTCGCGGGCGGCGCGGATCGCCGCGGTGATAGAGCCGCAGGCGGTGATGTGGTTTTCCTTGATCAGGAAGGCGTCGTACAGGCCCAGGCGGTGATTCTGGCAGCCGCCGCACAGCACCGCGTATTTCTGCGCATCGCGCAGGCCCGGCAGGGTCTTGCGGGTGTCCAGGATGGTCACCCGAGTGCCGGCCACGGCGTCCGCGTAGCGGCGGGCGGTGGTGGCGATGGCCATCAGGGTCTGCAGGAAGTTCAGGGCGATGCGTTCACCGGTGAGAATGCGCCGGGTATTGCCGCGCAGGGTGCAGAAGGTGGTGCCGGCCTCCAGCAGGTCGCCGTCGTGGGCGTGCCATTCCAGGGTGACGCCGCCGAGCTGGCGGAACACTTCCTCGGCCCAGGCGCTGCCGCACAGCACCGCCGGTTCGCGGGTGAGAATGCTGGCGGTGGCGGTGCCGTGTTCGGGGATCAGGCCGGCGGTGAGGTCACCGTCGCCCAGGTCTTCCTCGATGGCGAACGCCACGGTGCGTTGCAGATGGCGCCGAGCGTACTCGGGCAGCGGAATGCCGGTCCGCGTTGTCTCGGGCTGGGGGGCGGTATCACTCATGTCGTTCAAAAAACTCTTTGCTCAGGCGCACCACCACGGGTGCCAACAATAACAGGGCGATCAGGTTGGGGACGGCCATCAGAACGTTCATGATGTCGGCCAGTGCCCACACCAGGTCCAGGCCGACCACGGCGCCCACCGGCACCATCAGTACCCAGATCACGCGGAACGGCGTCACCGCCCGCTCGCCAAACAGATACTGGGTGCAGCGTTCGCTGTACAGGCTCCAACCCAGCAGGGTGGTGAAGGCGAACACCGCCAGGCCGCAGACCACCACCACGTCACCGAAATCGCCGAAGGTGCTGGAGAACGCCAGGGTGGACAGGGGCGCGCCCTTTTCACCGCTGGTCCAGGCGCCGGAGGCGATGATCGCCAGACCGGTGACGGAGCATACCACGATGGTATCGATAAAAGTGCCCAGCATGGCGATGCTGCCCTGGCGGGCGGGGTGGTCGGTATTGGCGGAGGCATGGGCGATGGGCGCGCTGCCCAGGCCGGCCTCGTTGGAGAAAATGCCACGGGCCATGCCGAACCGGATCGCCTCCTTGACGGCGGCGCCGGCGAAGCCACCGGCGGCGGCGGTGCCGGTGAAGGCGTCGTTGAAACACAGGGCCAGGGCCGCCGGCAGCTGGGCGGCGTGGTCGGCGAGCACCACCAGGCCGGCCAACAGGTAGGCCAGGGCCATGAACGGAACGATAAAGGTGGCCACCCGGGCGATCCGCTTGACCCCGCCCAGCACCACCAGGGCCACCAGCACCGCCAGAACCAGGCCGGTCACCCAGGTGGGCACGCCGAAGCTGCTGCTCAGGCCGTGGGCCACGGAATTGGCCTGCACCGTATTGCCGATGCCGAACCCGGCGAACATGCCGAAAAACGCGAAGATCAGCGCCAGCCAGGCCCAGTTCTGGCCCAGGCCGTTGCGGATGTAGTACATCGGGCCGCCCACATACTGGCCACGTTTGTCCTTCTCCCGGTAGTGCACCGCCAGTACCGCTTCGGCGTATTTGGTGGCCATGCCCACCAGGGCGATCAGCCACATCCATACCAGTGCCCCGGGGCCGCCGGAGTGGATGGCGGTGGCCACGCCGACAATGTTGCCGGTGCCGATGGTGGCCGACAGCGAAGTGGCCAGGGCAGCGCCGGCGGCGATGGTGCCCTCGCCGGTGGATGGCGCGAAGATCTGCCGGAAGCCGAAGCCCAGCCGCCGCAGCGGCAGAAACGCCAGGCGCAGGGTCAGATAGATGCCGGTGCCGGCGATCAGAATCAGCGCCGGCCAACCCCATAGCACTTCGCTGATGGCCTTCAGGGTGGTGATCAGTTCGCTCATGGGTGGACCTTCCCCGATACTGGTGGGCATTATTATGGGATGGCGCCGGCGCCCATCGGCTGCGCGGCGACGGACCCAAGAGTAGGTAAATCCGCCGCCGGGTGAAAGCGGCGCCGCAATCATCAGATAAAAGGGTGAAGGTGCAAACTGGTTCAATATACCGATGCGGACGGCGTGCTACCGTGCTATCCGTGTGAGGAAGGTTTGAGCGATACGTTAGCGACGACGACGGGCACCCCCGGGTCCCCGTGCCATCCTTTCTCCCTCTCCGCCACGACCATCGCCACGCGCGAAGGAAGACCTGACCCATGGCCAAGGTAACGCGATTAAAACCGGTGGAAGGCGGCAAGCGCGCCGAACAGGCGCGCCCTGTCCGCGATTTGCCCCGTCCCCTGGAAGGGGTGCGGGACCATGTGGTTCAACGCTGCGGCGTGATGTTGTCGGACATGCTGGATGGCGCCGATGACACCCTTTTCGGCCTGGCGGAGAAAGAAACCGACAGTGAGCGGGATCGCTATTTCGATGCCATGCGAGAGCTGCGCATTCAGCGCACCGGCATTGAAGCCGGTTTCCGCCGCGCCCTGATCGATCTGTTTCAGGCCACCGGGCAGAACCCGGAATCCGGGCCCCGGGTCAGCGACCCGGTGGACGTGGAGAACCTGTCCCTGGTCCAGCACGACGAGCTGGAAATCTCGGTGGCCCTGGACAACCTGGGCCGCCGCGCCCGCAACGGCTGCGAGGACGCCCTGGGCGCTTTCCGCCACCGGGTGGAATACCTGTTCGAGGGGCAGCGCCGCATTACCGAAAAGAACAACCCGCTGGAGCCGCGCAACCTGGCGGTCTGCTTCGCCGCCGGTCTGGAGCGGCTGTCCCTGGATATCCGCGCCCGCCTGATCGTGATCAAGCTGTTCGAGCGGGTGGTGATGGATGAGGCCTGTGCCCTGGTGACCGAGTCCAATCGCCTGATGGCCGACGCCGGGGTGCTGCCGACCATGAAGAGCGCGCCGCTGCCCACCGGCACCCGTCCGGCGCCCTCCGGCGCCGGCGGACGGACCCCGGCCCAGGGCCAGCCCGGCGCCGACACCTCCACGGCGGCGCCAGGCTCCGCCGCCGGCGGGGCGCCGGCCGGTGACGACCAGATGTTCGGCCTGCTGCAGGAGCTGCTCACCACCCTGCGCGGTCTGGGGCCGGTCCCCGGCGCGCCGGCCGGTATCAGCGCCCCGGCGGGCCCGCCGCCGGCCTCCGGCATGGCCGTGCTGCAGAATGGGGTGGCGTATTTCAACGGCGCGCCGCTGGCCGGCGACGCCCATGTGGAAGCGGTCAGCAGCCAGGACCTGTTTGGCCTGCTGACCCGGCTGCAGCGGCTGGAGCAGGCGCTGGAAGGGGCGCCGCCGGTTGACCGTGACCTCAAGGGTGAACTCAGCGAGCTGCTGGACGGCGAGCACGGCGAGGCCATCCACGCCCTGGAACAGGCGGATGACGATGTCATCAACCTGGTGTCCATGCTGTTCGATTTCATTCTCGACGACGACGGCCTGCCGTCGGAGATCAAGGCCCTGATCGGCCGCCTGCAGATTCCGCTGCTCAAGGTCGCCATCGCCGACAAGACCTTTTTCAGCAACGAGGAACACGAAGCCCGGCTGCTGCTCAACACCCTGGCCCGGGCGGGCAGCCAGTGGGACCCCCAGCAGGGCCGCGACGATGAGCTGTATCAGCACATCCACCGGTCAGTGCACGCCATCATCGACGATTACGACGAAGACGCCGGCCTGTTCCGCGATTTGCTCGACCAGTTCGACGCTTACTTCCGCGCCCAGCACGACCGCGCCGAGCGGGTGGCCGAACGGGTCCGCGAGGCGGAAGAGGGCAAGGCGCTGGCCGAGCAGGCCGGCGCGGCGGTGCAGACCCTGTTGGCCGGCCGGCTGGACGGCCGCTCGGTACCCGACGTGGTGGTGCGGTTGCTGCGCCAGGGCTGGCAGCAGGTGCTTTACCTGACCTGGTTGCGCGAGGGCCCGGACAGCGACGCCTGGCGCCGCCAGGCCAAGGTGGTGGACGCGGTGATCTGGAGCGTGCTGCCCCACCGGGGGCAGGCGGATCTGCAACGGCTCGGCGACCTGGCGCCGAAGCTGCGGCGGGCGCTGGAGCATGGCCTGCGCGGCATCGAGTACGACCCGGTGGAAGCCCGCGCCCTGCTGGACGACCTGGCCGGCGTGCACAATGCGCTGCTGGAAGGACTGGAAACCGAACGGGTCACGGTGCCGGAGACGGTGCGCACGCCGCCTCCGGAAACCCCGGAGCTGCCCGACGACCATGAACAGGTGGTCCGGGCCCGGGCGCTGCGCCCCGGGCAGTGGGTGGAACTGGGTGACGGCGACGAAGCCCGCCGGGCCAAGCTGGCCGCCAATATCCGCGACGGCGCCAAGCTGGTCTTTATTAACCGCCGTGGCATCAAACTGTGCGAATACACCGCCGCCGGCCTGGCCGCCGCCCTGGAACGCGGCGAAGTGCGCCTGATCGAGGAAGGCGCTTTGTTCGACCGGGCGCTGGAGGCGGTGATCGGGGACCTGCGGCGGCGGCATCAGGGAACGGTTGGCGATAGTTGAAAGTTGAAAAAGTTGAAAGTTAAAAGTTAAAAGAGCCGACCCGGAAGGTCTGCTTGTAGCTTGTAGCCCGGTGAACGCGGGGCACACCCTAGCCGCCCCACCAAACCCATGCCGCGTTTCAACTTTCAACTTTCAACTTTCAACTTTCAACTTTCAACTTTCAACTTTCAACTTTCAACTTTCAACTTTCAACTTTCAACTGCGCCGGGGGCTGCCCGGCGCTTGCAGCTTGCCGCTTGCCACCCGAAACTACCTCCCATGCTGACCCTCACCGACCACTGGATCGACCAGGCGCGCCGGGTGCCGTCGCCGAATTTCAATGAGCGACCGGACCCGGAGGATATCGCCCTGGTGGTGATCCACAATATCAGTCTGCCGCCGGAGCGGTTCGGGGGGCCGTGGATCGAGGCGTTTTTCCAGAACCGCCTGGATAGCGACGCCGATCCCTATTTCCAGACCCTCCGCGACCTCAAGGTGTCGTCCCACTTTCTGATCCGCCGGGACGGCGAGCTGGTCCAGTTCGTGGCCTGCCACCAGCGCGCCTGGCACGCCGGTGTGTCCCGCTGGCGCGGGCGGGACAACTGCAACGACTTCTCCCTGGGCATCGAGCTGGAGGGCGCCGACCATATTCCCTACGAAGAGGCCCAGTACCACCGGCTGAACGGGCTGCTGGGCACCCTGATCGCCCACTATCCCCGGCTCTCCCGGGATACCCTCACCGGCCACGAACACATCGCCCCGGGCCGCAAAACCGACCCCGGCCCGGCCTTCGACTGGACCCGCCTGTCGCCCAGGTAGGAGCGGCTTCAGCCGCGATACACCGTGCGGCGCCGGATCGCGGCTGAAGCCGCTCCTACACTGCATCCGCCGCCCGGTGGCGGCAATCGCGGCTCGCCGGCCGGTGCCGTATGATGCGGAAAACGGTCCGTTCGGAGATCCGCGATAATGAAACTCTTGGTGTTGTTGCTGGCGCTGGCCCTGCGCCGCCGGGATGGTGGCTGGCCCGCCTGGCTGAGCCGTGATGATCGTCACCGCCGTTTTCTGGCGGCCCTGGCCCCCGGTGGCGTGGTCGGCTGGTGGCTGGCGGTGGCCCTGCCGGCGCTGCTGGTGGCCCTGCTGTTCGCCTGGTTCCATGGTGTCGGTGGTGGCCTGGCCACGCTGCTGTTGGGCACGCCCCTGTTGCTGTGGCTGGTGGGCGTGCACAGCGAATTCCGGCGCCTGGATACCTTGCTGGTCAAGGGCCGCATGCAGGATCAGGAGGGCCTCACGACGGGCGCCGCCGAGTCCTTCGACCAGCCCGCCGGCCCCTGCGACGGGGATTGGTTCGACGGCCTTTGTGCCCGGGTGCTGGAGCAGGCGGCCCTGCTGTTCGCGGTGGTGTTCTGGCTGTCGGTGCTGGGCTTCGGCGCGGTGGTGCTGCTGGTGCTCAACCGGGCCTGGCTGCGCCGGGATCCCCAGGCCGGAGACTGGGCGCGGAGCCTGGACGCGGCGCTGTGCTGGATACCGGCGCGGCTGACCGTGCTGGCCCTGGCTCTGGTGGGGCACTTTGGTGCCGTGATCGGCGCCGCCGCCGGCCGTCTGTGGCGGCTCGATGACGGCCACGAGCTGCTCGGCGCGGTGGCCGCCGCCGCCCTGGCCCGGGAAACGGCACCCCGGGAGCCCTCGTTCCAGCATGGCGTGGACCGCCTGGAAGCCCTGCAGGGCCTGCTGTTGCGGGCTCTGGCGGTGTGGCTGATCTTCGCCGCCCTGTGGGTGCTGCTGCCCACCTGAGCCGGCGGATCGGGCCGGCGATCTTGTTGCAATTTCCGGCCCGGCGGTGCGTGGCCGGGCAGTCACGCAAACTGGTAGTATACCGAGACGGTCTATTTACCCAGGCCGTTTCCTTATCCTTGCCGGTGTGGTGATCCCGCGCCGGCCTTGGCAACGCGATAAAGGACGCACGCCCATGCAAAAAAGAAGTTTCTTCGATGACTCGGACCCGGCGGAAACGCGGGAGTGGCTTGAGGCGCTGGAATCGGTGCTTGAGCGGGAGGGACCGGAACGCGCCGTCTGGCTGCTGGAAACCCTCACCAATGAAGCCCAGGAGCAGGGTGCCATCCGCGCCCACCTCAATACGCCCTACCTGAACACCATCGCGCCCAAGGACGAAGCGCCGATTCCCGGCGATATCTACATGGAACGCCGGATTCGTTCCCTGATCCGCTGGAACGCCCTGGCGATGGTGGCCAAAGCCAACATGAACGACGACGAACTGGGCGGCCACATCGCCAGCTTCGCGTCCTCGGCGACCCTTTACGACATTGGCTTCAGCCACTTCTTCCACGCTCCCCACGACGACAATCCCGGTGACCTGGTCTATTACCAGGGGCACTCCGCGCCGGGCATTTACGCGCGGGCCTATCTGGAAGGTCGCGTCAGCGAAGACCAGATGGACAATTTCCGCCGCGAGGTGGACGGCAAGGGGCTTTCCTCCTACCCGCACCCCTGGCTGATGCCGGATTTCTGGCAGTTCCCCACGGTGTCCATGGGCCTCGGCCCGATGCAGGCCATTTACCAGGCCTACGTGATGAAGTACCTGCAGAACCGGGAATTGATCCCCGACCGCAAACGCAAGGTATGGGCCTTCCTCGGCGACGGCGAAATGGACGAACCGGAATCCCTGGGCGCGCTGTCCATGGCCGGCCGCGAGCAGCTCGACAATCTGGTGTTCGTGGTCAACTGTAACCTGCAGCGTCTGGACGGCCCGGTTCGCGGCAACGGCAAGATCATCCAGGAACTGGAAGGCCTGTTCCGTGGCGCCGGCTGGAACGTGATCAAGGTGGTCTGGGGCCGGCTCTGGGACCCGCTGCTGGAGAAAGACAGCGAAGGTCTGCTGCGCCGCCGCATGGAAGAAGCGGTGGATGGCGAATACCAGGCCTATAAGAAAGAGGGCGGCGCCTACACCCGCGAGCATTTCTTCGGCAAATACCCGGAGCTGAAGAAAATGGTCGAGCACATGAGCGACGAGGACGTGTACCGCCTGAACCGCGGCGGCCACGACCCGTTCAAGGTGTACGCGGCCTATCATGAGGCGGTGAACACCGAAGGGCGGCCCACGGTGATCCTGGCGAAGACCGTGAAAGGCTACGCCACCGGCGCCGGCGAGGCGGTCAACAAGGCCCACCAGATGAAGAAAATGGATCTGGACAGCCTCAAGGAATTCCGCGACCGCTTCGACATTCCGCTCAAGGACGAACAGCTCAAGGACTTCCCCTACTACCATCCCGGCGACGACTCCCCGGAAATGCGCTACATGAACGAGCAGCGCGAAAAGCTGGGCGGTTACATGCCGGTGCGCCGGCGCGAGGCCAGCCAGTCGCTGACCATGCCGGGCCTGGATATGTTCCAGAACTTCCTGGAAGGCAGCGGCGACCGGGAACTGTCCACCACCATGGCGTTCGTGCGCATGCTCAGCGCCCTGATCAAGGACAAGAACATCGGCAAGCGGGTGGTGCCCATCGTTCCCGACGAGGCGCGCACCTTCGGCATGGAGGGCATGTTCCGGCAACTGGGCATCTACTCCTCCAAGGGCCAGCAATACGAGCCCGAGGACGCCGGCCAGATGATGTTCTACCGGGAAGACAAGAAGGGCCAGATTCTGGAGGAAGGCATCAACGAGGCCGGCGCCATGAGCGCCTGGATCGCCGCCGCCACCAGCTACAGCGTGCACGACTTCACGCTGATCCCGTTCTTTATCTACTACTCCATGTTCGGGCCGCAGCGTACCGGCGACCTGTGGTGGGCCGCCGGCGACAGCCAGGCCCGGGGCTTCCTGCTGGGTGGCACCGCCGGGCGTACCACGCTCAACGGCGAGGGCCTGCAGCACCAGGACGGCCACAGCCACATCCTCACCAGCACCATTCCCAACTGCATCAGCTACGATCCCACCTACGCCTACGAGCTGGCGGTGATCCTGCACGATGGCCTGCGCCGCATGTATCAGGACCATGAGAATGTGTACTACTACCTCACCCTGATGAACGAGAACTACCAGCACGGCGCCATGCCCAAGGGGGCCGAGGAAGGCATCCGCAAGGGCATGTATCTGCTGCGCGAAGGCAAGGGCAAGGGCGGCAAGAAAGCCAAGCGGGTGCAACTGCTGGGCTCCGGCACCATTCTGCGTGAAGTGGAAGCGGCCGCCGAACTGCTGCGCGAGGACTTTGGCGTGGCCGCCGATGTCTGGAGCGTGACCAGCTTCAACGAGCTGCGCCGGGAAGGGCTGCGCGCTGACCGCGACCGCCTGCTCAAGCCGGA
This sequence comes from Alloalcanivorax gelatiniphagus, assembly GCF_005938655.1. Classification (GTDB taxonomy): domain Bacteria; phylum Pseudomonadota; class Gammaproteobacteria; order Pseudomonadales; family Alcanivoracaceae; genus Alloalcanivorax; species Alloalcanivorax gelatiniphagus. The sequence continues at coordinate 149,648 of NZ_VCQT01000046.1, read as the reverse complement.
CCTGAAAGTGGCGCCCACCTGGGTGGAACAGTGCCTGGACAAGCGCCAGGGACCGGTGATCGCCTCCACCGACTACATCAAGGCCTACGCCGACCAGATCCGTCCCTGGGTGAAAGCACCCTATACCGTGCTCGGCACCGACGGTTACGGCCGCAGCGACTCCCGCGCCAAGCTGCGCAGCTTCTTCGAGGTGGACCGCCACTTCGTGGTGCTGGCGGCACTGAGCGCGCTGCGCGACCAGGGCGAACTGGACGCCGCCACCGTCAAGGAGGCGATCAAGAAATACGGTATTGATCCGGAAAAACCCTATCCGGTGACGCACTGAACTCTCAGAAGGAGTGACCTGTGAGCAAGGAAACCATCCGGGTACCCGATATCGGCAGCAGTGATCCTGTTGACGTTATCGAGGTATCCGTTAAGAAAGGCGACAGCGTCGAAGCCGAAGACACCATCGTGGTGCTGGAATCGGACAAGGCGTCGCTGGAAGTACCCTGTCCCAAGGCGGGCACGGTCCTGGAACTGAAAGTGAAAGCCGGTGACCAGGTGAAGGAGGGCGACCCGCTCCTGGAGCTGGACGTGGCCGGTGAGGACGGCGGCGAGGCGGATATCGCGGCTGAAGCCGCTCCTACAGAAGAGTCCGTGGCCGATGAGCAGGCCGGTAGGAGCGACTTCAGTCGCGAAAACGACAGCGCCGACAACGACAGCGCCGACGCAGCCCCGGCCCCCAAAGGCGGCACCCGCACGGTGCCGGCACCGGACCTGGGCGATATCGACGAAGCGGAGATCATCGAGATCAACGTGGCCGAGGGCGACAGCGTCGAGGCCGAGCAGACCATTCTGGTGATCGAGTCCGACAAGGCGTCCCTGGAAGTGCCCTGTCCGGAAGCGGGTACGGTGAAGAAGCTGCTGGTGAAGGTGGGCGACAAGATCGGCACCGGCACCGACCTGCTGGAACTGGAAACCGCCGGCGGCGGCCAGAGCGACGGGTCGGCTGGCGAAGAGAAATCGTCCGATAAAGGCGCGTCGGAGAAACCGGCCGCGAAGAAAGAGGCATCGGAAAAAGCGGCCTCCAAACAAGACGGCGCCGCCAAATCCAGCGGCTCCCGGAAGTCCGATCTGGACGAGAAACCGTCGGAAGCCGGCCGTCAGAACGTTCCCCCGGAAACCCCCGAGCGCTCCCAGGGCAAACCGTCCGCCTCGGTGCACGCCGGCCCGGCGGTGCGCAAGCTGGCCCGGGAAACCGGCATCGATCTGGCGGACGTGGCGCCCAGCGGGCCCAAGGAACGCATTCTCAAGGAAGACGTGCACGCCCTGATCAAGCAGCGGCTGGAAAATCCGCCCGTCGCCGCCGGTGGCGGGGCGCCGGACCTGCCGGAGATCGACTTCAGCGAGTTCGGCCCGGTGGAACGTCAGGAGCTCAACAAGCTGCGCAAGGTGGCGGCCAGGAACCTGCACCGCAGCTGGGTCACCATTCCCCATGTGACCCAGTTCGACGAAGCGGACATCACCGAGCTGGAAGCCTTCCGCAAGAGCCAGAACAAGGCCCTGGAAAAAGAAGGCGTCAAACTCACCATGCTGGCGTTCCTGGTCAAGGCCTGCGCCAACGCGCTAAGGGAATTTCCGCGCTTCAACAGTTCCCTGGAAGTGAGCGGCGAAGCCCTGATCATGAAGGACTACGTGCACATCGGCATCGCCGTGGATACGCCCAATGGTCTGGTGGTGCCGGTGATCCGCGACGCCGACAAGAAAGGGCTTAAGGAAATCGCCCTGGAAATGGGCGAGCTGGCCGGCAAGGCCCGGGACCGCAAGCTGTCACCGGCGGACATGAAGGGCGCCACCTTCAGCATCTCGTCGCTGGGTGGCATTGGCGGCACCGCCTTCACCCCCATCGTCAACTGGCCCGAGGTGGCGATCCTGGGTGTCAGCCGCTCCGACACCAAACCGGTGTGGGACGGCAAGGCGTTCCAGCCGCGCCTGACCCTGCCGTTGTCGTTGTCCTACGATCACCGGGTCATCGACGGCGCCGACGCGGCCCGCTTCACCAGCTATCTGAGTCAGCTGCTGAGCGATATGCGGCGGGCTTTGTTGTAACGCCGGGTCGTTAAAACCATCGCGGCTGAAGCCGCTCCTACGGTCTGTGTAGGAGCGGCTTCAGCCGCGATTTTTTTGCAACGCGACCGGTTTATTCCTTACCGCGACGCTCCTGCATTTTTTCCTTCCGTTCTTCCCATTTCTCCCGGCGCTTGTCGCGCATTGCCTCGGCTTTCGCCTGCTGTTCCGGCGTCAGCACCGCCTTGACCCGGCTTTCGGTTTCATCGTGGAGCGCACGCATCTTCTTTCCCTGCTCCTCCATGATGGTCTTGATGCGCGCCTGCTGGTCGGCGTTCAGGTCCAGCTCCTTGGCCATGTGTTCGACCATACGATCCGGATTCGGGCCGGGTTTCGGGGCGGCCATTACCGGACCGGCGAGAGCGGCCCCTGTGACCAGGGCCAGGGCGAGGGTAGTGATTTTCTTCATGGGGCTTCTCCTTGAAGCGACTTGATTCAACATCAGTGTCGCCGGGAAATGTGCAGACAGAATGCAGGAAACGTGAAAACCCATCGCGACTGAAGTCGCTCCTACACCCTCGCTGATCGCGACTGACATCGCTCGTACACCACACCTCCCCCCGCGTATCGCGACTGAAGTCGCTCCTACAGAGGGGGTGGGTTTGTAGGAGCGACTTCAGTCGCGATGGGTTGCTAAACGTCGTCGTCCGGCGTTTGCAGCCGGTACCCCACCCCGTAGACGCTGCCGATCCAATCGTGCTCGCCGGTCAGGCCTTCGCTGAGCTTGCGTCTCAGCTTGCGGATATGGCTGTCGATGGTGCGGTCGGACACCACCCGGTGGTCCGGATAGATCACGTCCATCAGCTGGTCGCGGCTCCAGATGCGGCCGGGTTGGCGGGCCAGGGTGGCCAGCAGTTCGAATTCGATGGCGGTAAGCGGTACCCGGGCGCCTTCGTGCACCGCCTCGAAACGGTGCCGGTCCAGCACCAGCCCCGGGCGGTCGTCGCGCTGTTCGCCCCGGGCCCGGCGCAGCACCGCCTTGACCCGGGCCACCACTTCCCGGGGGCTGAACGGCTTGCAGATGTAGTCGTCGGCGCCGATCTCCAGACCCAGCAAGCGGTCCACTTCCTCCACCCGGGCGGTGATCATCAGCACCGGCACGTCGGAGAAACGGCGGATCGCCTTGCACACCTCCATGCCGTCGCCGTCCGGCAGCATCAGGTCCAGCAACACCGCGTCGAAGTGGCCGTCGCGCACCCGCTGCTCCGCCTCCCGGGCACTGGCGGTGTGGGTCGGCTCGAAATGGCTGTGGCGCAGGTAATCGGCCAGCAGCTGGGCGAGCCGGGGCTCGTCCTCCACGATCAGAATGTTCGCCATGCTATTTTCCTTCAGTGAACCCGATCCGACATGGAAACGGTCTCCGCACCACCCCCCGTAGGAGCGGCTTCAGCCGCGATTGATGTGGTCGGCCCCGGCCAATCGCGGCTGAAGCCGCTCCTACGAACCGCGCGGCAGGCGCACGGTGATGCGCAGGCCGCCCAGCGGGCTGTGATCCGCGCTCATGGTGCCGCCGTGGGCCTCGACGATGCGCTGGCCGATGGCCAGGCCCAGGCCGGCGCCGCCGGTCTCCCGGTTGCGCGAGCTCTCCACCCGGTACAGGTGGTCGAACAGTTTCGGCAGCGCCTCGTCGGGCACCCCCGGGGCACTGTCGTCCAGGGTCAGGCACCATTGATCGCCATCGGCGGCCAAGTCCAGGCGTAGCTGGCCGCCCTCGTCGGTGTACTTGAGACTGTTCTGCAGCAGATTGTCCAGCAGTTGCCGCAGGCGCACCGGATCGCCGCCCAGCCGCGCCGGCGCCAGGGTGGTGTGCACCGTGACCCGGCGCCGGCCCAGGGCCGGGCGCAGCGCGTCCAGGGCATCCTCGCAGAGCGTATCCAGGTCCACCTGGCGGAAGTGATAGCGCAGGTTGCCGGCATCGGCCAGGGCCAGATCGTGCAGATCATTGACCAGATGGGTGAGCTGGCGCACCTGGGATTCCAGGGCGGCGATGCCGTCCTGATTGAGCGGGCGCACGCCGTCCACCATGGCTTCCAGTTCACCCTGCAACACCGACAGGGGCGTGCGCAGTTCATGGGCGATGTCCGAGAACCAGCGCTGCCGGGCGCGCCGGCCCTGATCCAGGCGCTCGCCGAGACCGTTGACGTGATGGATCAGCTGGCCGATCTCGTCGCGGCGGGCGCTGGTAAGGCGCGCCTCGTACTCGCCTTCGCGCAGCCGCCGGGTATGGCGGGTCAGCGCGGTGACCGGCGCCACCAGGTGCCGGGCCAGCAGCCAGGACACCAGCAGCGACAGGGCCAGCCCCACCAGCGCCATGGTCGACATAAAGCGCAGTAGCCGCTCCTGGAAGCGCTGGTCCAGCTTGTCGCGGATCGCCTCCTGGTCGGGGTAGGCGAGCCAGCCCACCAGGGTGTCGCCCACCCGGATCGGCACCTGCTCGCTAAGGCGGGAAGGCGGTGGCGGACCCAGCAGGGGGCGCTTGTCCGGGCTCAGCAGGGTCAGATGGCGCGGCGCGTCCCGGTCACGGCGCGGGCCGCCGTCGCGCTCCAGCCGCGCCTCCCGGTCACCGGCCAGCCAGTAAAGCCGGGTCAGCAGCCGTGGCTCGTCGAGCAGGAAATGCCAGCTGCCACGCTGGGTGTAGAGCACGCCGAGATGCTCGGCGAGCCGCTCCACCTGGGCCTGCTGACGTTCGTCGATGTACTTGCTCAGACTCTTCTCGAAGGCAAAAAAGAAGAACCCGCCGGCGGCCAGAATCAGCACCAGAAAGGTAGCCAGAAAAGTCACAAAGAGTTTTTTGCGGATGCCCATGACGGCGGAGGCCTGGCCGGGAATGAGCGGTCAGTTTAGTCGGCGCGCTTCGCCGGCCCCAGTGTCTTGCACATTCTTTCAATATCTTGGGGGTGGAGGGGAGGGGGCGGCAGTTGAAAGTTTAAAGTTAAAAGTTGAAAGGTCGCCGCCGCCTGGCCTTCCCGCGGCCTACGGCCGGGCGGCCCATCGGTGCTGGCTCTCCTTATGAGCGCGGGCACCGCTGCTGTCAGTACCCCCGGTGCGGCCCCGCGTTTCAACTTTTAACTTTAAACTTTCAACTGAGAATACCGACCTTCCAACTTCCCCCCTATCCAGGTCTAATAAATGCCCACTGACAGCCAACCCGGACGGTATGTTATGAGCGATGACGGCAAGGCCAAAACCCGTATCAACCGCGTGATCACGCGCAGCGGCGACGATGGGCGGACCGGTCTGGCGGACGGGTCGCGGGTGGCCAAGGATCACCCGCGTATCCAGGCGCTGGGCACCCTGGACGAGTTGAACAGCGAGCTGGGCGTGCTGCGCGCCCGGGAGCTGGACGCGGACCTGGACCGGCTGCTGGAAAACCTGCAGCAGCTGCTGTTCGATCTGGGCGGCGAGCTGGCGGTGCCGGGCACCAGCACCCTCACCGACGGGGACCTGGTGGAAGTGGAGTCCCAGGCGGACACCCTGAATGCGGAGCTGCCACCCCTGGAAGAATTCGTGCTGCCCGGCGGCCATCCGGACGCGGCCTGGTGCCACCACTGCCGCGCCCTGGCCCGCCGCGCCGAGCGGGACCTGGTGACCCTGGCCGCCGTGGACGACATCAACCCGGTGAGCCGGGCGGTGCTCAACCGCCTGGGCGACCTGCTGTTCGTGATGGCGCGCCTGATCAACCAGCGCACTGAAACACCCGAACCCCAGTGGCTGCCGCGCCGGGACCGCTAAGGTCCGGCCGCCGCGCCGGGTGTAGGAGCGGCTTCAGCCGCGATCAACGCTGGCGTCGCCACCCGCTCTAATCGCCGCTGAAGCGGTACGCCGCCCGACCGCACCTAGGGGGCGGAGAGGGTGCGGCCCCGCACGGCGGCGACCACCTCCCGATGGGCCGGCAGCTCCAGGCCCAGCCGCCGGGCCTCGCGCAACAACCAGCCGTTGATGGCGTCGATCTCGGTGCCCGCGCCCCGTTGCATATCCGCGCGCATGGAGGAGGTATTGCCGGCGGTGGCGGCGGCCACCGCCGCCACCTGATCCCAGGAGCCGCCGGGCCAGGCCGGGTCCAGGGCGCCCAGCAGGGTGTCCGCCTCGTCCGCCAGCCGCCGGGCCCGGGCGCTCAGTTCCGGGTCTTCCAGCAACCGCCCGTTGGCCACGTCGTACAGGCCGGTGAGCGGATTGATCACCGCGTTGGCCACCAGCTTGCGCCATTGCCGGTCGCGGATCGGTTCTGCCCACTCCAGGCCCGGCCAGTGCCGCGCCAGGGTTTGGAACCAGGCCGGCGCCGGCCCGCCCCGGGCGCGGCCCATCCAGGTCTGGTTCTCCGCCACCAGATGATGGCTGGGATGGCGCCCTTTCACCGCCGAGGTGGTCACCACCTCGATCAGGTCGGCACCCTCCGGGAGCCGGCCGTCCAGGCTGCCCAGGCCGTTCTGCAGCCGCAGCACGGTGACGTCCGGCGCCAGCGGCAGGTCCGCCAGGGCGGCATCGGAGTAGGGCGTCTTGCAGGCCACCACCAGGTGCCGGATCGGCGCCGCCGGGGCCGCCGGCAGTTCCAGGGCAAGCGGCGCGCGGCCATCCTCGAAGGTCAGGGTTTTGCGCAACGGCGCCGGCGGGCCGCCGTCCCGCCGGGGCAGCGCCACCGGAAAACCGGCGGCGCGCAGGTAGCAGGCGGCCAGGGTGCCCATGTTGCCGGCACCGGCCAGATACCAGAAAGGAACGTCCGGGGAGCAGATCATGGCGCTATGCTAGGCGTTGCCGGCGGCGGACGCCACGGTGGTGCGAAGGGGCACGTCGCCGGTTGTGCCCGGCCCGGGAAACCGGGACCATGAGCGCTTTGATGGAACTGAGCCCCGATGCCTGAATTGCGTGATACCCTCCGATCCGCCTGGCGCCTGTACCGCCACCCGCGGGTTCTGGTGATGCTGTTCCTCGGTTTTTCCGCCGGGTTGCCCTACCTGCTGGTGTTTTCCACCCTGTCCGCCTGGCTGGCGGACGCGGACGTGGACCGGGCCGCCATCGGTTATTTCAGCTGGGTGGGCATTCTGTTTTCCATCAAGGTGTTCTGGGCGCCGGTGGTGGACCGGCTCAAGCTGCCGCTGCTGGGGCGTCTGCTGGGCCAGCGGCGCAGTTGGATGTTGCTGGCCCAGGTGGGCATCGGCCTGTCGCTGGCGGCCATGGCCCTGGTGGAGCCGGTGGGCCATCTGGAACGGTTCGCGCAACTGGCCCTGCTGGTGGCGTTCTGCTCCGCCACCCAGGACATCTGCATCGACGCCTACCGCATCGATTCCGCCGACGAATCCTTCCAGGGCGCCATGGCCGCCACCTATATCCTGGGTTACCGGGTGGCGATGCTGGTGGCCGGCGCCGGCGCCTTCTACATCGCCAGTTACGACTCCTGGAACGGGGCCTACCACGCCATGGCCTGGCTGATGGGCGTGGGCGTCATCACCACCCTGATCATCCGTGAACCGGACACCCCGCCCCGGCAAAGCTTCGGCCGGCAGCCGGCGCAATGGCTGGAAACCGCCCTGATCGCCCCGTTCCGGGATTTTTTCAGCCGCTACGGGGCTCTGGCCCTGGGGCTGCTGGCGCTGGTGGCGATCTATCGGATCAGTGATATCACCATGGGCGTGATGGCCAACCCCTTCTATCTGGACATCGGCTACACCAAGAACGAAATCGCCACGGTGGCCAAGTTCTTCGGTTTCTTCATGACCATTCTGGGCTCCGCCGTGGGCGGCCTGGCGGTGCTGCGCTGGGGGCTGGGGCGTTCCATGCTGGTGGGCGCCGTGGGCGTGGCCGCCACCAATATGCTGTTCGCGGTGATGGCCGCCTACTCGCCGGTGACCCCGCTGCCGATACTGCCGGTGCTGGGGCTGCCGTTGGACCCGGAACAGGTGCGCTGGGGCGCGCTGGCCTGGCTGGCGGCGGTGATCAGCGCCGATAACCTGTTCGGTGGTTTCTCCAACGTGGCCCTGATCGCCTTTATGTCGAGCCTGACCAACCGCAACTTCAGCGCCACCCAGTTCGCTATCTTCAGCTCCCTGATGACCCTGCCGGGTAAGTTTATCGGCGGCTTCTCCGGCGAGGTGGTCAAGGCCGCCGGTTACCCGGTGTTCTTCAACTACGCGGCGTTGCTGGGGGTGCCGGCGATCCTGCTGACGCTGTGGTGGATACGCCGGCGCTACCCGCCGGCGGCGCAGGCGGATCGCGACTGAAGTCGCTCCTACATTTGGTAGCGCCTCCCTGTAGGAGCGACTTCAGTCGCGATCCGCTTTCAAGGCACCCAGAAACACCGCCGAGGCACCCGGTTGCCCACCACCGCCACGCCTTCTTCCGCCAGCCGGCGCACCTGCAGCTCGCCGCTGGGCGTGCCCGCCAGGGGTAGGCCGCCGTCGCCACGGATCACCCGGTGCCAGGGCAGGGCGGTGCCCTCGGGCAGGGTGCTCATCAGCCGTCCCACGAAGCGCGCATGACGGGGCCAGCCCGCCATCGCCGCCACCTGGCCATAGCTGGCCACGGTGCCGGCGGGGATGGCACCGACGATCTGGTAGACGGCGTCGCGGAATTCAGGGGTCATGGGGTTGAAAGTTACAAGTTGAAAGTGAAAAGGGACAGGGGCGGCTAAGCCGCCCCGACGCAGGATACAGGATGCAGGATACAAGGGTCGGGCTTGGCGTGAGCGGAAGGTCTTGCGTACTTGCAGTGCGAATTTTGGATCAAACGCAAGGGGCGCGGACCAGGAATCCTTCCGCCGCACCCAACCTCTCTTCAACTTGTAACTTGCAACTTGTGTCTTCTACCGCAATCCACCATCGGTCTCGATCACCCGGCCGGTAAAGTAATCGTTCTCGAAGATGAAGCGCACGGACAGAGCGATGTGCTCCGGTTCACCCAGGCGCTTGAGCGGTACCCCGGCCACCAGGCGGTCGCGGGCTTCCGGTTTCATGGCGGCGATCATGTCGGTGTTGATGGTGCCCGGCGCCACCACCCCGGTGCGGATGTTGTAGCGGGCCAGTTCCCGGGCCCAGACCTCGGCCATGGCCACCACCCCGGCCTTGGCGGCGGCGTAGTTGGTCTGCCCGAAGCTGCCGTGGCGAGCGATGGAGGAGATATTGACGATCACCCCTTCGTCGGCGCCAGTCTCGATTATGTGCCGGGCGGCTTCGCGGCCACACAGGAACACCCCGGTCAGGTTCACGTCGATCACCGCCTGCCACTGTTGCAGGCTCATGCTGGATTGCAGCTCGCCGTCCTTGTACTTCACCAGCAGCCCGTCGCGGGTGATGCCGGCGTTGTTGACCACCCCGTGTAGGGCGCCGGAATCCGCCACCACCTGCTCGAACAGGGCCACCACCTCTTCCTCCCGGGCCACATTGGCCAGGTAGGCCCGGGCCGCGCCGCCGGCGCGCTCGCACTGGGCCAGGGTCTCGTCCAGGTCGTCCTGGTTCAGGTCCACGCAGGCCAGCCGCGCGCCCCGGCCCGCCAGATTCACGGCGATGGCGCGGCCCAGCCCGCGCCCTGCGCCGGTAACCACCACCACTTTGTTGTTCAGATCCATGGGTTGCTCCTCGTCGGACGGAAGGGCGGCGGGGCCGCCCGGTGCAGGAAGCAGGATACAGGATTCAGGGGGAGGGTCTGGAGTGAGCGGGCAGGCTTGCCGCTTGAAACCACGCATCCCGCCCCCATCTCGCGGGACACGGTGGCGTACACCTTTCGGTGCGCCCCCTATTGACTGGCAAGTCGCGGTCACTATGATTAGCACTCAAACCGAGAGAGTGCTAAGGAGCCTCCGGGCAACGCCGCGCAAGCTCCTTTCCGGTTTTCGGGTAATCCCGCTGACCTTTGAATACGACGTTGGAGAATGGAGACCATGAAAATCCGTCCTTTGCATGATCGCGTGCTGGTGCGCCGCGAGGAGGAAGAGACCAAGACCGCCGGCGGTATCGTGCTGCCCGGTTCCGCCGCCGAGAAGCCGTCCCGTGGCGAAGTGATCGCCGCCGGCAACGGCAAGATCCAGGACAGCGGCGAAGTGCGCCCCCTGGACGTGAAGGTGGGTGACAAGGTGATCTTCGGTCAGTACTCCGGCAACACCGTGAAGGTGGATGGCGAAGAGCTGCTGATCATGAGCGAAGCCGAGATCCTGGCCGTCATCGAAGGCTGATCGACCGTCGAGGCAAGGCCGCCGGACCCGCTCCGGTCGTGCCGGTGACCATTGGCCGGTAACAACGAATTTGCAGAGGTAACAGATAATGGCTAAAGAAGTATTGTTCCGTGATGCCGCCCGCCAACGCATGGCCAAAGGCGTCAACACCCTGGCTGACGCGGTCAAGGTGACCCTGGGCCCGAAAGGCCGCAACGTGGTGCTGGAGAAATCCTTCGGCGCGCCCACCATCACCAAGGACGGCGTGTCCGTGGCCAAGGAAATCGAACTGGAAGACAAGTTCGAGAACATGGGCGCCCAACTGGTGAAGGAAGTGGCTTCCAAGGCCAACGACGAAGCCGGTGACGGCACCACCACCGCCACCGTACTGGCCCAGTCCATCGTTAACGAAGGCCTCAAGGCGGTTGCCGCCGGCATGAACCCGATGGACCTGAAGCGCGGCATCGACAAGGCCACCGACGCCATCGTCGAGCAGATCAAGTCCCTGTCCACCCCGTGTGACACCACCAAGAGCATTGAGCAGGTGGGCACCATCTCCGCCAACTCCGACAAGTCCGTGGGTGAAATCATCGCCCAGGCCATGGAGAAAGTGGGTCAGGAAGGCGTCATCACCGTGGAAGAAGGCCAGTCCCTGGCCAACGAACTGGAAGTCGTGGAAGGCATGCAGTTCGACCGCGGCTACCTGAGCCCGTACTTCATCAACAACCAGGAAAAGATGCAGGTCGAGCTGGAAGACCCCTACATCCTGCTGGTTGACAAGAAAATCTCCAACATCCGCGAACTGCTGCCGGTACTGGAGAACGTGGCCAAGGCCGGTCGTCCGCTGATGATCATCGCCGAGGACATCGAAGGCGAAGCGCTGGCCACCCTGGTGGTCAACAACATGCGCGGCATCATCAAGTGCGCCGCCGTGAAAGCGCCCGGCTTCGGCGACCGCCGTAAAGCCATGCTGCAGGATCTGGCGATCCTCAGCGGCGGTACCGTGATTTCCGAAGAAGTCGGTCTGAGCCTGGAAAACGTAGCCCTGGAAGACCTGGGTTCCGCCAAGAAGGTCAACATCGACAAGGAAAACACCACCGTGGTGGGCGGTAAAGGCGAGCAGGGCGACATCGACGCCCGTGTCGAGCAGATCCGCAAGGAAATCGACAACTCTTCTTCCGACTACGACCGCGAGAAGCTGCAAGAACGCGTGGCCAAGCTGGCCGGCGGCGTGGCCGTGATCAAGATCGGTGCCGCCACCGAAGTGGAAATGAAAGAGAAGAAAGCCCGCGTCGACGACGCCCTGCACGCGACCCGTGCGGCGGTGGAAGAAGGCGTGGTGCCCGGCGGCGGCGTGGCCCTGGTGCGCGCCCTGACCAGCATTGGCAACCTGAAAGGTGACAACGAAGAGCAGAACGCCGGCATCGCGCTGGTGATCCGCGCCCTCGAGTCCCCGTTGCGCCAGATCGTCCACAACGCCGGCGGCGAGCCGTCCGTGGTGGTACAGGAAGTCAAGAACGGTTCCGGCAACTACGGCTACAACGCCGCCACCGGCGAGTACGGTGACATGCTGGAAATGGGCATCCTGGACCCCGCCAAGGTAACCCGTTCCGCGCTGCAGGCGGCGGCTTCCATCGCCGGCCTGATGATCACCACCGAAGCCATGGTGGCCGACAAGCCGGAAGAAAACGGCGGCGGCGCCCCGGACATGGGTGGCATGGGCGGTATGGGTGGCATGGGCGGCATGATGTAAGCCTCCCCGGTCACACCGACCCAATAAAAAACCCCGCTTCGGCGGGGTTTTTTTATGCCTGCTTGTCCGTGAGCTGTAAGCGGAGGTCGAACCCTCCATCCGGGCCGCGTCTCGTAGTGGTCCCCCTCCCGGGAACGCCGTGAACCCGTCCATGGGGGCTCCCTTTCGAACGTCCTGTTCTCAGGGTCCCGGAAGGGGGACCACGACGAGACGCTTCGAGGTAGCGCAAGCGTCCCGCTGTGGCACTGCACGCTGCTGTAGGAGCGACTTCAGTCGCGATGAAGCCGGCACGGCCCAAGATCGTCGCCGAAGCGAAATGCCGCCCGACCAGCCCTCATACAAGGCAACCGTATGGCGGCCTTTGCAGGGCTGACATGCACCGCTACTATCACACCCTGTGATAAATAGGCATTAGGAGCAGTACACCTTGGTGAACGGAGACGTGGGGAAGCGCCTATGGGCGGCGGCTGACCAGCTATGGGCCAACACCGGCCTCAAGCCCGCCGAATTCTCGGCCCCGGTGCTGGGGCTGATCTTCCTGAAGTACGCCGACAGGAATTATACCGCCGCCGAGGAGCGGATCGGGCCTGTGGGTTCCGGCCGCCGCCGCAAGGTAAGTAAGGACGACTACCTGGCCGAAGGGGTCATCTTCCTGCCGGAGACTGCCCGATTTTCCTATCTTCTGTCGCTTACCGAGGGCGACAACATCGGCAAGGCCGTCAACGAGGCCATGAAGGCCATCGAAGCGGAGAATCCCGATCTCAAGGGCGCTCTGCCGCGCAACTATACCGGCCTGGAAAACTGGGTGCTGCAGGAGTTGCTTAAGCAGCTCGCCCCGGTGGACCTGTCCGGGGATGCCTTTGGCAAGGTTTACGAGTACTTTCTCGGTAATTTCGCCCTCAAGGAAGGCCAGAAAGGTGGTGTTTTCTACACCCCGGAGTCCATCGTCAAACTGATCGTGGAGATCATCGAGCCCTACCACGGGCGGATTTTCGACCCGGCCTGTGGCTCCGGCGGCATGTTCGTGCACTCGGCGGACTTCGTGCAGCGCCACCACAAGGCCGCCATGGAGGAAATCTCCATCTTCGGCACCGAGAAGGATCAGACCACCGTCAACCTCAACAAGATGAACCTGGCGGTGCATGGCCTCTCCGGCGATGTGCGGGTGTCCAACACCTACTACGAGGACCCCTTCGGCGTCATCCACCATAACGGGGACGGTTTCTTCGACTTCGTGATGGCCAACCCCCCGTTTAATGTCTCGGGGGTGGACAAGGAGCGCTTGGAGGGCGACCCCAGGTTCCCTTTTGGCTTGCCCAAGACCGACAACGCCAACTACCTCTGGATTCAACTCTTCTATGCTTCGCTCAATCCTACCGGGCGGGCCGGATTCGTAATGGCCAACTCGGCGGGAGACGCCCGGGGCAGCGAACAGGCAATCCGCCAGAAGCTGATCGAGTCCGGTGCCGTGGACGTGATCGTCTCGGTGGGAACGAACTTCTTCTACACCGTCACGTTACCCTGCACCCTCTGGTTCTTCGACCGCGCCAAGAGCGAGACCGAGCGGGGCGACAAGGTGCTGTTTGTCGACGCCCGCCACATCTACAACCAGATCGACCGGGCGCACCGCGACTGGCTGCCGGAGCAGATTGAGTTCCTGGCCAATATTGTCCGCCTCTACCGTGGCGAAGACATCGAGCTGGGTCAGGGCAATGAGCCGCTGCTGGCCGAGAAGGGGCTGGCCGAGGGCTATGCCGATGTGCCTGGGCTCTGCAAGTTAGCGACTCGCGATGAAATCGAGGCGCAGGGCTGGTCGCTGAACCCAGGTCGATATGTCGGGGCAGCGGCAAGAGAAGCCGAGGATGTGGACTTCACGGAGAGGCTGGACGAACTGGCTGAGGAGCTGGAGGTGCTGAACTCTGAGGCGAAAGAGCTAGAGGAGAGAATTGCACTGAACACATCTGCTCTGATCGGAGTGCAATGATGAGTGGCCAGTGGAAAAAGTGTTTGCTTGGTGATCTCGTCGAGCTGAAAAGGGGATATGATCTTCCAACATCTTCCAGGATTCCTGGGGACTATCCTATAGTTTCGTCCAGCGGAATTTCCGGTACGCATGTAGAAGCCAAGGTCAAAGCCCCCGGAGTCGTGACTGGCCGATATGGCACATTGGGACAGGTTTTCTATCTCAAAGAAGACTTCTGGCCGCTCAACACCAGCTTGTATGTGAGGGACTTCAAGAGAAATCATCCAAGGTTTATTGCATATTTCTTAGGCTCTCTTGGCCTTGCAAGTAGCAATGCAGCAGGAGCTGTACCGGGACTAAACAGGAACCATCTTCATCAGCTAGAAGTATCTGCGCCTGATTATGAGACACAGGAAAGAGTCGCCTCCATCCTGGTCGCCTACGACGACCTCATCGAGAACAACATGCGCCGCATCGAGATTCTTGAGGAAATGGCTCGGCGGTTGTACGAGGAGTGGTTCGTCCACTTCCGCTTCCCTGGTCATGATGAGGTGAGCTTCAAGGAGAGTGAGCTTGGGGAGATTCCTCAGGGGTGGGAGGTTCGTCGACTTGAGGATACGGTAGCTTTAAATCCACGCACAAAGGTTCCCAAGGTCGGAGAGAAGTGGTTTGTGCCGATGCGCGCGTTATCAGAATCGAGCATGATTGTTGGCAACTTGGAGAGGAAACCCGGCAACAGTGGTGCAAAATTTCAGAATGCCGATACCCTGGTTGCTCGGATTACGCCTTGTCTAGAGAACGGAAAGACCGGATTTGTTGATTTCCTTCCTGAAGACCAGCCAACCGCTTGTGGTTCCACCGAATTCATCGTTTTGCGTTCAATCAGTTTGTGCCCAGAAATGGTTTACTTACTCGCGAGAAGTGACCGGTTCCGTGATGTCGCTATCAAAAGCATGTCAGGTGCTACTGGAAGGCAGCGAGTTCGGGTCGAGAGTTTGGTGGATTTTCCGGTGGTTCAACCTGACAGCGCGACCTTGGAAACTTTCCAGCGTTTCGTGTCGCCGTTTTTCAAGCAAGCACGCACATTGGCACTAAAGAACAGCAACCTCCATGCCCAACGCGACCTGCTCCTGCCCAAGCTGGTCTCGGGCGAGATCGACGTATCCGACATCCCCATGCCCGACGACAAGGAGGTCGAAGCCGCATGACACCCCCGCCATCCCCCGCGCAGGCCTACTCCGAGGATGCTCTGGTCGAGCAGCCCGCCATCAAGCTGTTCGCTGAGCTGGGCTGGGAGACCGCCAATCTGCACGGGGAATGGTCGGGTACGGTGTCTAGCGAGGGAAGGCAGACTCAGCATGAGGTGGTGCTGGTGCCTCGGCTGCGGGCGGCCCTGGAGAAACTCAATCCCGGGTTGCCTGGCGAGGCTATGGAAAAGGCCATCGAAGCGCTCACCCGCGACCGCGCCACGCTGCTTGCGGTTAACGCCAACCTGGAGGTCTACCGGCTGCTCAAGGATGGTGTGAAGGTGGAAATGGCGGATGACAACGATGGCACCTCCATCGAGACGGTGCGGGCGATCGATTGGAATCAACCCGAGCAGAACGACTTTCTGCTGGCCTCCCAGTTCTGGGTGCGCGGGGAGCTGCATACCCGGCGCACGGATCTGGTTGGCTTCGTTAACGGCTTGCCGCTCTTGTTCGTGGAGCTGAAGGCCAGCCATAAGACCCTCAAGGCCGCCTACGACAACAATCTCACAGACTACCGCTCGCTGATCCCCCAGTTGTTCACCTACAACGCCTTGGTGATGCTCTCCAATGGTAGCCAAACACTGGTCGGTGGCACTTTCTCGCCCTGGGAGCACCTGTTCGAGTGGAAGCGTATCAACGATGAGGGCGAGAAGGGCGTAGTGTCCTTGGAGACCGCCATCCGGGGTATCGCTGAGCCAGCGCGGCTATTGGACATCGTGGAGAACTTCACTGTGTTCGAGGAGGCCCGGGGTGGCACCATCAAGAAGATCGCTAAAAACCACCAATACCTCGGGGTGAACAAGGCCATCGCCGAGCTTTTGCGGATCAAGGATCGTGCTGCCGGTGAGGCGGGGCGTCTGGGCGTGTTCTGGCATACGCAGGGTTCGGGCAAGTCGCTTTCCATGGTGTTCTTCACCCAGAAGATCCACCGCACCATTCCCGGCAATTGGACCTTCGTAATCGTCACCGACCGCAACGATCTGGACGATCAGATCTACAAGACCTTCGTCGCCACCGGCGCGGTCAATGAGGTGGAGGCTCATGCCGAGAGCGGGGCCCACCTCAAGCAACTGCTCGGCGAGGATCACCGCTACGTTTTCACGCTGATCCAGAAATTCGGCACCCGGCAGGGGGAGACCTACCCCAAGCTTTCCGATCGCCAGGACATCATTGTCATCACCGACGAGGCGCACCGGTCGCAGTACGACACCCTGGCCATGAACATGCGAGCCGCGCTGCCCCGGGCGGCCTTTCTGGGCTTCACCGGTACGCCGTTGATGGCCGGCGAAGAGAAGACCAAGGAGGTGTTCGGTGATTACATCTCGGTCTACGACTTTGGCCAGTCCATCGCCGATGGGGCCACGGTGCCGCTCTATTACGAGAACCGCATTCCCGAGCTGCAACTGATCAACGAGAGCCTCAACGACGACCTGACCCGCCTGCTGGAAGAGGCTGAGTTGGACGAGGATCAGGAAAAGAAAGTCGAACGGGTGTTCGCCCGTGAGTATCACCTGATCACCCGTGATGATCGCCTGGAAGCCATCGCCGAGGATCTGGTGCGCCATTTTGTCGGTAGGGGCCACCAGGGCAAGGCGATGATGGTCTGCATTGACAAGGCCACCGCCGTGAGGATGTACGACAAGGTACAGGCCCACTGGAATAGCTATTTGGCCCGCCTCCAGGACGATTTGGCATCCGCGCCCCAGGACCAGCAGGAGGCGCTCAAGCATAAGATCAAGGTGTTGGAGAGCACCGACATTGCGGTGGTGGTGTCTCAGGGGCAAAACGAGGTGAAGCAGCTGGCGGACAAGGGGCTGGATATCGTGCCCCACCGTAAGCGCCTGGTGGAGGAAGACCTGGATGAGCAGTTCAAGGACCCGGACGGACCGCTACGGCTGGTGTTCGTTTGCGCCATGTGGATCACCGGTTTTGATGTGCCTTCCTGTTCCACCATTTACCTCGACAAACCGATGAAGAACCACACCCTGATGCAGACCATCGCCAGGGCCAACCGCAAGTACCCCGGCAAGGAAGCGGGGCTGATCGTGGATTATGCCGGGGTCTTTCGCAGGCTGCAGGACGCATTGGCTATCTACGGTGGTGCTTCCCCCGAAATTGCCGACCCGGGTGCCAGCTACGATGGTTCATCCCCCACGGACGGCGGCACGCCGATCCACCAGAAGAGCGAGCTGGTGGAATACCTCAAGCATTTGCTCGCCCAAGGGATCGCCTTCCTGACAGAGAGGCAGATCGACGCCGAGGCGATCAAGGCCGCCACGGGCTTCAACAAGGTGGCCTTGCTCGATGATGCAGTGGAGAAACTGCTGGAGAACGAGGAAACCAAAAAGGCTTTCCTGAACCTTGCCAGAGCCAATGCACGGGTTTTCAGGGCCATCCTCCCTGATCCGTCGGCTAATGCGCTGGCCCCCGATGCGGTGCTGCTCTCGGTGCTGGCTCAGAAGATCAAGGCGTTGGACCCTGAGGTGGATATCTCCAAGGTGATGAAGGAGGTTGACGATCTGCTCGACCAGTCGGTGGCCCCAGTGCCCTACTTCATTGAGGAAACCGACCAGGAGAAGCTTTTCGATCTTAGCAAGATCGACTTCGAAAAGCTGAAGGAAAGATTCGACAAGGGCAAGAAGCGTACCGAGGCCGAGAAACTGCGTGCGCTGCTGAACCGGAAGCTGGAAAGCATGGTGGCAAGGAATCCGAGCCGCTCCGACTTCATGGAAAAGTTGCAGGAGCTGATTGAGAAGTACAACGCCGGAAGCCTGAACATCGAGGCGTTCTTTAAGCAACTCATGACGTTCACCGGAGAGCTGCAGCAGGAAGACCAACGGGCCATCCGTGAGGGGCTGACCGAAGAGGAGTTGGCCCTTTTTGATATCATCACCAAGCCCGCACCGGAGATGAGCGACAAGGAAGTGGCGCGAGTGAAGGGTATGTGTCGTGAGCTGCTGGCGACCCTCAAAAAGGAAAAGCTGGTACTGGACTGGCGCAAGAAAGCCCAGGCCAAGGGCGATGTTCGCCGCACCCTTGAGGTCGCTTTCGACCTGGGTCTGCCCTCAAGCTTCGACGAGCCGCTTTATAACGAAAAATGCGAAGCGGCGTTCCACCACTTGATGACCAGCTATTACGGCGGTGGCCAGAGTGTGTATGCCGCGTCCGGTCTGCACTGATCGAACAAGGGCGTAAGCGGCCTTATCGCGACTGAAGTCGCTCCTACAACAACGACAACCTACGGAGCCGCGCTTGGCGCTACCTCGTAGCGTCTCGTCCGGGACCCTTGAGAACAGGACGTTCGAAAGGGAGCCCCCATGGACGGGTTCACGGCGTTCCCGGAAGGCGGAGCCGCGCGCGACGCGGCCCCGATGGAGGGCCCGGCCCTCCCTACATCAACTTCATCAGCGGCAGGGCCAGCAGGGTGATCAGCACCGCCGCCACCAGGTTGAGCACGAAGCCGGCGCGGATCATGGACTGGATGCGCATGTGGCCGGCGGCGAACACGATGGCGTTGGGTGGCGTGGCCACCGGCATCATGAAGGCGCAGCTGGCGGCCAGGGCCGCCGGCACCGTGGCCAGCAGCGGCGAGATGTTCTGCGACACCGCCAGGGCGCCCAGCAGCGGCAGGAAGGCGGCGGCGGTGGCGGTGTTGGAGGTGACCTCGGTGAGGAACAGGATCACCAGCACCACCAGCCCGATCAGCACCAGAATCGGGAAGCCTTCCAGCACCTGCAGTTGTTCGGCGATCCATTGCGCCAGGCCGGAGTCCGAGATGGCGGCGGCCAGGGACAGGCCGCCACCGAACAGCAGCAGCACCCCCCAGGGCAGGTCGCGGGCCGCTTCCCAGGTGAGCAGGCGTTCGCCGCGGCGGCCGCCGCTGGGGATCAGGAACATAAGCAGGCCGGCGGCGATGGCGATGCCGGTGTCGCTGAGCCAATCCAGGCCGTAGCGGTGCACCAGCAACGGGCGGGCGATCCAGGTGAGCGCCGCCAGGGCGAAGATGATCGCCACCCGCTTTTCGGCGCGGCTGATCGGACCCATCTTGGCCAGTTCGTCGCGGATCATGGTGTCGCTGTTCTCGTTGTCCAGCTTGAAGCCGCCCCGGGTCAGCCACCACCAGGCGAACAGCATCATGGTGACGCTGATCGGCACGCCCACGATCATCCATTGCGCGAAGCCCAGCTCGATGCCCTGGTTGTCGCTCAGGTAACCGGCCAGCAGCGAATTGGGCGGCGTGCCGATCAGGGTGGCCACGCCGCCGATGCTGGCGGCGTAGGCGATGGCCAGCAGCAGGGCGGTGGCGTAGCGGTTCACCTCGCGCTCGTCGCCGCCGTCCAGCAGGCTGATCACCGACATGCCGATGGGCAGCATCATGATGGCGGTGGCGGTGTTCGACACCCACATGCTGAGAAAGCCGGTGGCGATCATGAAGCCGCCGATCTGCCGGCGTGGCTTGGCGCCGACCAGACGCAGCACCTGCAGGGCCAGCCGCCGGTGCAGGTGCCAGTGCTGCATGGCCAGGCCCAGCAGGAAGCCGCCGAAGAACAGAAACACCACCGGGTTGGCGTAGGCACTGGCGGTGCGGCCCATTTCAGTGATGCCCAGGGGCGGCGCCAGGGCCAGGGGCAGCAGGGCGGTGGCCGGGATCGGCAGCGCCTCGGTGGCCCACCAGGTGGCCATCAGCAGGGCCAGGCCGACACAGGCCCAGGCCGGGTCGGAGAGGCCCGCCGGCGCCGGGGCCAGCAGAGTGATGAGCAACCAAAGAGGGCCCAACCAGAGCCCGATACGGGCGGCCTTGCCGGCGGTGGCGGGGGAAGCATTTGAAGACATGGAAAACCCGTTTTGCGGTCGTTGGTGCCCAGGGGTACGGGCGGAGCAGGCGATTTTACCCAAGCCGGGCGCTCGCGTGCAGGGGGCGGGCCGTGAAAATGCCCGGCGACGCTCCCGTCCGGCGATAAAACTGCGTATCCTGCGCCGATGACTCCCCGCGATCCGAAACTGCTTGTCCATGCCGGCCTGTTCGCCGCCCTGGTGCTGCTGCTGGGCCTGGCCCACCAGTGGGTCAACCCGCTGCTGCGCTATGAACGGGCGGCGCTGCTGGACGGGCAGCTGTGGCGGCTATTCAGCGCGCATCTGGTGCACCTGAATCATTGGCACACGCTGATGAACCTGGCCGGGCTGGGGCTGATCCTGTGGTTTTTCCGCGATCTGCTGGACCGCCGGCGGTTTTGGCTGTGGCTGGCGGTGTGCGCGCCGCTCACCAGCCTGGCCATGTTGCTGCTGGACCCGGCGCTGGACTGGTATGTGGGCCTGTCCGGGCTGCTGCAGGGGTTGCTGGTGCTGTGCCTGCTGCTCGGCTGGCGCGGCCACCCGGGGCTGCACTCGCTGGTGCTGGCGCTGGTGGTGGGCCGGCTGATCTGGGAGCAGACGCCGGGCTACGACCTGGATTATCTGCGCCACTGGATTCACGGCCGGGTCTACGTCAACGCCCACCTCTACGGGGCCCTGAGCGGCGCCTTGCTGGCGGCGGCCATCGGCCTGCGCGCCCGCTTTGCGGGTTCCGCGATACAGCCGCCGGCATGAATTTGCTAAGCTGCGCGTCATCCGTTTTTTCGCCGAGCCGCCCATGAACGAAGCGCAACGCCAAAGCTATCTGCGAGCCCTGGGGCTGACCCCCTGGGTGGCGCGGGTGCCGCTGCCCGGCGCCGCGCCCAGTGAGGCCCTGGATTGGGAGGCGGAAACCGACCACCGGCCCACGCCCATGGCCGACGCGGTGCCCGCCACCTCGGTGCCGCGACCGGCGGATAATCGGCGGGAGGAGCCTTCAGCGTCGATAGAACAGCCCTCAGCGCGGACAGAAGAGCCCTCAGCCGGTATAGAAGAGCCCTCAGCTCGGACAAAAGAGCCCTCCGCTCCAGTGGAAACTCCGGCCCGGACGGACGCGCCGCCGGCGCCGGCCCGCTCGCAATCCACCGGCCAGAACCAGGCGCTGGTGTTCACCCTGGAAGTGCATCTGGCCGGCGATACCTGGGTGGCGTTTGAGCAGGAAGACGCCCAGGCCCCGGAGTTGGGCCGCCACACCGGGGTTCTGGCGGCGTCGCTGCTGGCGGTGTACGGCGCTACCCCGGAGCGGCCCCGGCGCTTCTATTGTCCGCTGGCCGGTCAGCCCACCACGGCGGCGGAGGCCGGCCAGGCCCTGCGCGCCTTTCTCGACGGCCTGGCCGGCCGCTACGGCGGCCAGCGGGTGCTGTTTTGCGTGGGCGAGGCACTGAGCCGGGCGCTGTTCGACGCCGGCCGCTATGAAGGGTTTCGCCTCGGCGACCGGCCGGCCCTGGCGGTCAGTTCCCTGCAGGAAATGCTGGCTGACCCGGTGCGGCACAAGAGCGCCAGCTGGCGGGCCATGCGCAGCGAGGGCTTCGGCGGGGCCCGGGTATGATCGAGGGCCCCGGTGGGGCGCGGCTGCGCACCCTGACCAGCACCGATCTGGACGCCGTGCTGACCATCGAGGAGGCCAGCCAGCCGACCCCCTGGACCGCCGGCAATTTCCGCGACTGTCTGCACAGTGGCTACCGCTGCCGGGTGGCGACGGTGGACGGCGAGCCGGTGGCCTTCATGATTCTTTCCTGCGTGCTCGACGAAAGCCATCTGCTGAACATCGCCGTGGCGCCGGCCTGGCAGCGCCGGGGCCTGGCCCGCTGGATGCTGCGCCAGGCCCTGGCCGAGGCCGACGACGCCGGCCTGTCGCTGATGTTTCTGGAGGTGCGCGACGGCAATCAGCCGGCGCGGCGGCTATATCGGGAACTGGGGTTTCAGGAGACCGGGCGGCGCAAGGCCTACTACCGCACCCGTGGCGAGGAGCGCGAGGACGCGGTACTGATGATGGTGGAGATCACCGGCGCTCATAAATAACGCCGGGGCGATCACTTGCCGGGGCGGGGAATGCGCCAGCCGTCCTCGCCGCGCTGAAGGTCCAGCCGCCGCTCCTGGCGGAAGGTATCGCCGGCCTCGAAGTTGCCGAATTCCACCCGCACCGCCGCCAGCGCCATGATCATGGCGAACCGGTCCATGGCGTTGCGTTCCTCGTCCTGCTTGATGGTGCGGGTATATTCCGACAGGCCCTGGCGGGCTTCCAGGGTATAGAGCACGTCCAGGGTGTACTGGTTTTCGTCTTCCTGGGGGTAGGTCTTGACCACTTCCACCTCGGTGACTTCCAGCAGTTCATTGAGGTGGGCGTCCTGCAATTCCCGGTTCAGGGCATCGCGGACAACGTCGCCGTCGGGGCTTTGGCTACAGGCGGCCAGCAGGGTCATCAGGGCCAGCAGACCGGCCAGGGAGAGCGCGCGCATGGGGCATCCTTGTTATTGCTGTTGTGGCATCCGTCGATACGGGCGTGGCGCGCCACTGTAGCATGGACACGGCGGCCGGACATGGCCCGCCGGCCCGGCCGCCGCTGACTGCGCGGACAGCGGCCTTAACGACGGGGCAGGCGCATCACCTGCTGCACCTGGCGAGCCCAGGCCACGCTGTGCCGGTACGCCACCTCGTAGTAGGCGCGCTCCTTGAGCAGGTGCAGCTCGTCGAAACGGCCGGCCTGGTAGGCCTCCACCTCGGTGAGAATTTCCCCCAGGCCGCCGGCGCGGGTAAGCAGCGCCAGCTTGATCGACTGGTTCAGCGGCACCTGGTCCATCAGCTCTTCCATGCCGATGTCCAGCAGGGTGTCGAGCTGGGACAGCAGGCCGACGATAAAGTGGTCCACCGGGTCCGGCCGGTCGCACAGTTCCGACAGGGTCTCGCACATGCGCCCGCGTATCAGCATCTCCCGGGCCAGGGCTTCCGGCTTGTCCGGCGCGCCCTCCACCAGGAACAGATTGGCCCAGCGGCGCAGTTCGTCCATCCCCAGCAGGGCGATGGCGTGGGACAGGGTGTTCACTTCCCGGCGCAGCCCCATGGCGGCGGAATTGACGCTTTTGAGGATGCGCCAGGTAAGCTGCGCGTCCTTCATGGCGATCTGTTCCAGACGGGCCGGTGAGGCATCCGGATTGTGCAGTTCGGAGAGCAGCTGCAGCAGCAGCAGATTGCTGGCGGCGATCTTCTTGCCCTTGACCGGTTCCGGGGTGCTGAGGAAATCACCCTGGTAATAGTCGAACCCCAGATCCAGGCAGCGGCGGAACACCTCCCGGTCGTCCAGGTGGTCGGCCAGCCGCTCCACGCCGTGGCGGCGCAGGCGCTCGGCGGCGCGCTCCACGCCGGCCTGGTCCAGGGCGCGGGTGTTGACCTTGACGATATGGATGATGTCGAGCAGCACGTCCAGCTCGTCGTCGTCCGGGTCATAGTCGGCCAGGGCCAGCCGGTAGCCCCGGCGTGCCAGGTCGCGCAGGCGCTCCACCAGATCCGAGGTCAGCACCAGTTCGCCGGGAATTTCCAGGATGTATTGCCGGCGCGGCAGGGAGGGCAGCGACGGCGACATCAGCATTTCCTCGGTGACGCGCAGGAAGCTGGGCACCGATTTGATGCGTCCTTTCTGAAACAGGGAGGTGTAGGTGCCGAGGATGATCGGGCCACTGTGCTCCAGGTCGGCCAGGGAGGCCTCCTTGCCGTTTTCTCCCTGCACCAGCAATTGCAGGGCCGCCACGTCCTGGCCCCGGGTATAGATCGGGCGACAGGCGAGCAGTACCTCGAGCTTCTGTTCTTTCTCAAGGAGAACGCGGGTTTTACTCACGAAGCGGAATTCCTGATGTTCGAAGTCAGACGCGCTGGTCGAGCCGACGGCCGTTGCCCCGGGCCTGGCCGTCCGGGCCGTACAGCCCGCCTTCCGCCTGATCCCGCAACACGTTGAGCAGGCGTTGGTTGTGCTCCATGCGCACGCCGATCATGGTGCCGTTATCACGGTTCAACCGCGCGGCGTGACGGGCGGCATCAAGAATACCATGCCACAGCTCGGCGCACCCGGCGTCCGCGGCGGCGCGCTGGTCGCCCTGCCGGTCGTCGCTGTAGCCGAGCCGCTGCTGCACCTGGCGCCGGTGCCGTTCGAACCGCTCCAGCTCGGCCAGGGCGGCACTCTTGTGCTCGGCCACCCGGGCCAGCTGCTCGCCGTCCACGCGGCCGTCGGCCAGCAGGGCGCGCTCCTGGTCAAGCAAGGTGACCAGGGCGTCCAGGCGGGCGCGGTGATCGCGCAGGTGCGCCGCCAGGCCCATATCAGCCTTCCTGACCGTCGGCTTCGCCAAGCATATCCCGTACGCTGTCGATAAGGCCATCGGCGATGCGGTCGGCGTGGATTTCCAGGGTGCCGTCGGCGATCGCCTGACGCAGTTCCTCCACCCGGGCGGTGTCGATGTCCTGGCCGTCGCCGGTGGGCGGCCGCAGGTGTGCGATTTCGCCGGCGCCCTTTTCCGCGGGGGTGCCTTGCGCCGTGACCTTGTCGCTGGCCTTGCCGGGTACTACCGAACCGGGTTGGGTCAGCGGAGAGATGTTGTCGATTTTCAAGGGAGAGCCTCCATCACGCGTTCCCTCCGAGTATCGGCCGGGCGCGCTCCAACTTTAACGGTCGCGGGTGACCAAGGTCACATTTTGCATATTCAAAGGCCCGGGGCTTCAATCCCGGCCACTCAATATTGTACCCGTGCTTCGCCGGGGCCGGTGACCCGGGCGGTGACCACCTGACGGTCGGGCAGCCGCACCCGCACCTGGCCACCCAGGCCGGCCTCGTCCAGGGCCCGGCCCTCGCGGGTGATCCGGAACCCCTCGCCACCGGCCACCAGGGTCACCGGCTGGCGCCGTTCGATCAGCGGGGGCCGGCGCAGCTGGTGGCTTTGCGGCACCACGCCGGCGGCCAGCGGCCGGCGCGTCTCCAGCCCCAGCAACTGGTCCCGCCGCGTCAATGCCTGGTCCGGCAGCCCGGCCAGATCGCCGTGCCGCTGTTCCAGCATATCCGCGCCGATCACCGTGCCGGCGTCCAGCGCCCGGGCGGTCACCCAGTAGTCGCCGCTCACCGACACCCGTGCCCGCCGATAGCGCACCGTGGCGCCGCTGTCCTGGCAACGTATGCCCACCGTCACCCGGCCGGCCAGCGGCTGGCCCTGGCCGGGCAGGAACGCCCGGGGCGCCGGGCAGGGCGGCAGGGTGGCGGTGGCCGGCGCCACCGTCACGGTCACGGTGCCGTCCAGCGCCTGGGCCCGTTGCGTGAGGAAAACCCGTGCCACCTCCGCCACCGGATCGTCGCTATTCGCCGGGGCCGCATCGGCGCCCGGCGCCGCGCCGCACCACAGGCACAGGCACAGTATCAATGTCAGCAGGCGCGCCAGGCAACGGAACATGGGTGTGGGCCTCCGGGGGTTTCACCAATCATGGGTCCATTCTAGGCCGTTGGCGAACGGACGAAGATTGGAAATGGGGGGCAAATCGCGGTTTGTTTTCGCCTTTGCACGGACCGCTTTGTTGCCAGTATGGCAGTGGTCCATTCCCTTTTGATCGAGGAGTCCCGGCATGATCGACCGGCTCGCCGCCGCCCTTGACTACGACCAGCAGGCGCTGGGGCTGCGCCACCAACGGCAGCAGGTGCTGGCGAACAATATCGCCAACGCCGACACGCCCAACTTCAAGGCGCGTGATTTTGATTTCGGCCGTGAGCTGTCCCGGGCCATGGGCCCGGAACAGCCCGGCCAGGGTGGTCTGGCCATGCGCACCACCTCGGCGCGGCACCTGGCCGGCCACGGCCCCTCTTCGACGGTGGGGGATCTGCTCTACCGGGTGCCGGACCAGCCCAGCCTGGACGGCAACACCGTCAATATGGATGTGGAACGGGTGCAGTTCGTGGACAACTCGGTGCGTTACCAGACCGCGCTGTCCATGCTCAACAGCCGCATCCAGGGACTCAAGTCGGCGATGCAGTCGGAATAACGGCCAGCGCCCAAGGAGACAACCATGTCCATGTTTTCGATTTTTGAGATTTCCGGCTCGGCCATGAGTGCCCAGGCCCAGCGTATGAACGTGACCGCCAGCAATATGGCCAACGCCGACAGCGTGGCCGGGCCGGATGGCCAGCCCTACCGCGCCAAGCAGGTGATGTTCGAGGCCCGCGACCAGAACGGCAGCGGCGTGGGCGGCGTGGCGGTGCGCGGCGTGGTGGAGGACAACGCGCCGATGCGGCGGGAGTACCAGCCGCGGCACCCGCTGGCCGACGAGGAAGGTTACGTGACCATGCCCAACGTGGAACCGGTGCACGAGATGGTCAACATGATCTCCGCGTCCCGCTCCTATCAAGCCAACGTGGAAGTCCTCAATACCAGCAAGCAGCTGATGATGAAGACGCTGACCCTGGGAGAGAACTGATGAGCGCCATCGACACCAGCACCCTTAACGCCATCAACGGCCGCGCCGCCTCCGCCGCCAGCTACGGCACCGACGCCGACGATCTGCAGGACAGTTTCATGACCCTGCTGGTCACCCAGCTGCGTAACCAGGACCCCATGAACCCCATGGAGAACGCGGAGATGACCTCCCAGCTGGCGCAGATCAACACGGTCAGCGGCATCAAGGAACTCAACACCACCCTGGAAGCGATCACCGGGCAGCTGGACGCCGGCCAGGCGATCCAGGCCGCCGGTCTGATCGGCAAGGGCGTGCTGGTGCCCGGCGAGCGGATTCTGATGGGTGAGGACGGTTCCTCCACGCCGTTCGGTATCGAACTGGGCGGCGCCGCCGAGGAAGTCCGCATCACCATTCGCAACGGCAATGGCGAGGTGGTGCGCCGGTTCGATCCCTTCGCCATGGACGCCGGGGTGGAATCCTTCACCTGGAACGGTGAGATGGACGACGGCGAGATCGCGCCGAAGGGGGCCTACAGCGTTTCCGTGGAAGCCACCGCCGACGGTGAGGACGTGCCCGTCACGCAGCTTAACTATGCCCTGGTGAACGGCGTGAGCCTGGACCCCCAGGGGGCGCCGCGCCTGGATCTGGGCGGCATTTCCGAACCGGTGAAGCTGGCGGATATCCGCCAGATTCTCTGACCCGCATTCCGCAACTCCGAGGAGCAGACAGATGGGTTTTTCACAGGCACTGAGCGGTCTTAATGCCGCCGCCACCAACCTGGACGTGGTCGGCAACAACATCGCCAACTCTCAAACCGTGGGCTTCAAAGGCTCCACCACCCAGTTCGCCGACGTGTACACCGGGGCCCTGGCCGGCCAGGGCGTGCGGGTGGCGGCGGTGCTGCAGGATTTTTCCAACGGCACCCTGGAATCCACCGGCCGTAACCTGGACCTGGGCATCAATGGTGGCGGCTTCTTCCGCTTCCAGCAGGGGGAACAGGTGGTCTATTCCCGTAACGGCCAGTTCTCCCTGACCGCCGACGGTTACCTGGAAAACGCCCAGGGCGCGCGCCTCACCGGCTTCCCCGCCGGGGTCGGCACCGGCGGCCAGCCGGGCGTGCTGCAGGTGCCCGCCGGCTCCATGCAGGCGGTACCCACCAGCGCGGTGAAGGCGTCCTTCAACCTGGACGCCACCAGCCCCAATGTGGACCGTGCCACGGTGCCGTTCGACGCCACCGATTCCGACAGCTATACCTATGCCAACACCGGCACCGCCTACGATTCCCTGGGCGTGCAGCGCACCATGACCACCTACTTCACCAAGACCGCCGACAACACCTGGGAAGTACGGGTGGCGGTGGACGGCAACCCGGACAACGCCAATGTGGGCCAGCTGGTGTTCAACGGCAACGGTACCCTGGACGAAGTGGCCAGCAACTACGGCAACTACACCTTCACTCCGGGCGGTGGCGCCGATGCGCTGAACTTCAGCCTGGACTTCGACGGCACCACCCAGTTCGGCCAGGACTTCGCGCTCGACTCCCTGACCCAGAACGGCTACACCGCCGGCGCCCTGGTGGGCGTGACCTTCGATGAGGTCGGCAACATCATCGGCAACTACTCCAACGAGAAATCCCAGGTGCTGGGCACCATCGCCCTGGCCAACTTCCGTAACCCGGAAGGCCTGGAGATGGTGGGCGACAACGCCTGGGTGGAAAGCGGCGCCTCCGGCCAGGCACTGCTGGGCCTGGCGGGCCAGGGCCAGTTCGGCAGCCTGGAGCCCGGTTCCCTGGAGAACTCCAACGTGGACCTGACCTCCGCGCTGGTGGATCTGATCGTGGCCCAGCGTAACTACCAGGCCAACACCCAGACCATCAAGGTGCAGGACGAAGTGCTGCAGAGCGCCGTCAACCTGAGGTAATCCCATGGACCGCATCCTCTACACCGCCATGAGCGGTGCCAAGCAAACCATGGATCGCCAGTCGGTGGTGAGCAACAACCTGGCCAACACCAGCACCGCCGGCTTCCGCGCCCAGCTGCACGCGCTGCGGGCGGTGCCGGTGCAGGGCGATGGCCTGCTGCCCACCCGCACCTCGGTGATGGCCTCGACCCCCGGGTCGGACTTCAGCGCCGGCCCGGTGAACGCCACCGGGCGGGATCTGGACGTGGCGCTGCAGGGCAATGCCTGGCTGGCGGTGCAGCCGGACGGTGGCGGCGAAGCCTACACCCGCCGGGGCGACCTGCAGGTGAACGGCGACGGTGTGCTGACCAGCGCCGGCCGCCCGGTGGTCGGCGAGAACGGCCCGATCCTGGTGCCGCTGGGCGCCAGCCTGTCGATGGGCGCCGACGGCACGCTCAGCGCCATCGGCGCCGGCGAGGACCCGGACGCGCTGGTGCGCATTGGCCGCCTCAAGCTGGTGGACGGCGATGCCGGCGATCTGCGCCGGGGCGAGGACGGCCTGTTCCGCGCCGCCAACGGCAACCCGCTGGGCCGCGACGAGGAAGCAAAGCTGGTGTCCGGAGCCCTGGAAGGCAGCAACGTCAGCCCGATCGAAAGCATGGTGGCGATGATCGACAACGGTCGCCGCTACGAAATGCAGATGAAAGTGATTGAAAGCGCCGACCAGAACGACCAGCGGGCCAACAGCCTGCTGTCGATCAACTGAGTTAAGCACGAGGAAACGCCATGATTAAATCACTGTGGACGGCGAAAACCGGTCTTGAATCCCAACAGGTCAAGATGGACGTAATCGCCAACAACCTGGCCAACGTCAGCACCAACGGTTTCAAGAAAACCCGCGCCGTGTTCGAGGATCTGCTCTATCAGAACCTGCGTCAGCCCGGCGGCGCCAATGACGTGCAGAACAATCTGCCGTCCGGCATGCAGGTTGGCTCCGGGGTGCGCCCGGTGGCCACCGAACGGCTGCACAGCCAGGGCGGTCTGGAAAACACCGGCAACTCCCGGGACCTGGCCATCAACGGCAAGGGCTTTTTCCAGGTGCGGATGCCCGACGGCAACATCGCCTATACCCGTGACGGCAGTTTCCAGCTCGACCAGAACGGTCAGATGGTGACCTCCAGCGGTTACCCCCTGGAACCGGCGGTGCTGATTCCCGACAACGCCCTGTCGGTGACGGTGGGCAAGGACGGCCTGGTGACCATCACCGAGCCGGGCTCCAACCAGAGCACCCAGGTGGGCCAGCTGACCCTGTCCACCTTCGTCAATCCGGCCGGCCTGGAAAGCGTGGGTGAGAACCTGTACCTGGAAACCTCCGCCTCCGGCATGCGCACCGAAACCACCCCCGGCCTGAACGGCGCCGGCAGCCTTTACCAGGCCTATGTGGAAACCTCCAACGTCAATGTGGTGGAGGAAATGGTGAACATGATCCAGACCCAGCGCGCCTACGAAATCAACAGCAAGGCGGTGCAGACCTCCGACGAAATGCTGTCGCGTCTGGCCCAGCTCTGATCTTGAACGGATGAAGCGGATGAAGCCCGTCGCCCCTGTAATGGTCCCCGTTGTTATCGCCATCCTGGCGCTGTCCGGTTGTGCCCAGCTGCCCCGGCCCTCGGTGGTGGGGGAGCAGGAAAAGGTGGCGATTCCCCAGCCGCCCCCGGCGGAGCCCAACGGTTCCCTGTTCCAGGCCCGGCGCGGCTACCGGCCGCTGTTCGAGGACCGCCGTCCGGTGATGATCGGCGATATGCTCACCGTGGTGCTCGACGAACAGGTCAGCGCCTCGAAGAGTTCGCAGAGCAACGCGGACCGGAACGGCTCGGCGGCGCTCACCCCCACGGCGGTGCCCAAGGGGCTGGAGGATCTGAACGACTATGGCTTCGACGTCACCGGGCAGAACACCTTCCAGGGCGGCGGTGGTTCCCAGGCGCAGAACACCTTCAGCGGCACCATCACCGTCACCGTGCTGGAGGTACTCGGCAACGGCAATCTGCGGGTGCGCGGCGAGAAGCAGATTCTGATCAACCAGGGCACCGAGTTCATTCGCTTCTCCGGCGTGGTGGACCCCATGGAAATCACCGCCGGCAACCGGGTGGCCTCCACCCAGGTGGCGGACGCGCGCATCGAGTACGTGGGCGACGGCTACATCAACGAGGCCCAGACCATGGGCTGGTTGCAACGTTTCTTCCTGAACATTTCCCCTTTCTGACGGCGAGGGCCGGGCTCCATGGCATCTTTTCCGAAACGGCTGTGCCGGTTGCTGCTCACCGCCGCCGCGCTAACGGTGCTGGCGGTGCCGGTGGCACGGGCCGAGTCACTGCGTGAACTGGCCGACTTCGCCGGCGTGCGCGACAACGTGCTGATCGGCTACGGCCTGGTGGTGGGCCTGGACGGCACCGGTGACCAGACCATGCAGACGCCGTTCACCACCCAGAGCCTGACCAACATGTTCAACCAGCTCGGCATCACCATTCCGCCGGGCACCAACATGCAGCTGCGCAACGTGGCCGGGGTGATGGTCACCGCCAACCTGCCGCCGTTCGCGGCGCCGGGGCAGCGCATCGACGTGGTGGTGTCGTCCCTGGGCAACGCCCGCAGCCTGCGCGGCGGCACCCTGTTGATGACCCCCCTGAAAGGCGCCGACGGTGCCACCTACGCCCTGGCCCAGGGCAACCTGCTGGTGGGCGGCGCCGGCGCCGAGTCCGGTGGCAGCAGCGTGCAGATCAACCAGCAGGCCAGTGGCCGCATCGCCAACGGTGCCCAGGTGGAGCGGGAAGTGCCGCTGGCCCTGGGCGAAGCCAACGGCATATTGGAGCTGCAACTGCGGGAGGCGGACTTCGGCACCGCCGAGCGCGCCGTGCGCGCCATTAACGCGGAATTCGGCGACACCGTGGCCAGCGCCGCCAACGCCCGCACCATCCGTTTGCAGGGCCCCACCACCGCCGACGACCGGGTGTCGTTCATGGCCCGGGTGGAGCGCGTCTACGTGACGCCCACGGAGGCGCCGGCCCGGGTGGTGATCAACGCGCGTACCGGCTCGGTGGTGCTGAACGGCCGCGTCACCCTGAAGCCGGCGGCGGTGGCCCACGGCAGCCTGTCGGTGGTGATCGACACCCGCTTCGGCGTCAGCCAGCCGGCACCGTTCGGCCAGGGTGACACCACCGTGGTGCCGGACAGCGACATCAGCATCCGTCAGCAACCGGGCACCCTGAGAATGGTGGAAGGCGCCGACCTGATGGAAGTGGTGGATGCCCTCAATGCCCTGGGCGCCACGCCCCAGGACCTGATGTCGATTCTGGAAGCGCTCAAGGCCGCCGGGGCCCTGCGCGCGGAACTGGAGATCATCTGATGATCAACGGCGATCCCACCCAGGCGCGTTTCGCGCTGGACATGCAGGGCCTGGAGCGCCTCAAGCAAGGCGCCGCCCGGGACCCGGGTGGCCAGTTGCGCGAGGCCGCCAACCAATTCGAAGGGCTGTTCCTGCACCGCATGATCCAGGCCATGCGTGACGCGGTGCCACGCTCCGGTCTCACCGACAGCTCGCAGATGCGCTTCTACGAATCCCTCTACGACCAGCAGTTGTCCCAGCACCTGGCCGGCCGGGGCGTGGGGCTGGCGGACCAACTGGTGGCGCAGCTTTCCAAGTACGTGGACAAAGCGGACATCGCCCAGGGCACGCCCCGGGCACTGCCCGGCGTGTCGGCGGCCGGCGCCGCCGCGCCGTCAGCGGCCCCGGCCCGGCCCGCCGCGGACGCGGTTGAACGGCGCGCCGTGGATGCCCCGCGCCCGCCGCTGCGGGCCGCCGCCAATACCCCGGCGTCGGCGGGCCAGTCCGCCCCCGAAGCTTTCATCAATGAGCTGCTGACCCCGGCCCGGGACGCGGCCCGCCGCACCGGCGTGCCGGCACCGCTGATCCTGGCCCAGGCGGCTCTGGAAACCGGCTGGGGCCGCCACCGCATCACCACCGAGGACGGCGCCGACAGCCATAACCTGTTCGGTATCAAGGCCGGTTCCGGGTGGCGCGGCCGCACCACCGAAGTGACCACCCATGAATACATCGACGGCCAGCGGGTACGGCGGGTGGAACGCTTCCGGGTGTATGACTCCTATCAGGATGCGTTCGCCGACCACGGCCGCCTGCTCACCGGCAACCAACGCTATGCCGGCGTGGCCGCCGCCGCTGATCCCGCCGACGCCGCCCGCGCCCTGCAGCGCGGCGGTTACGCCACCGATCCGGCCTACGCGGACAAACTGGTGCGGTTGATGGATCAGATCGGCGCCATGGCGGGTGATGAACGCCTGATCGCGGCGGAAACCACTGCCCCGATTTCCGCGCCGTAGGAGCGGCTTCAGCCGCGATCCCGGATTAAAGAAAACGGCGTCCGGGCCGATAACCGGTACATCGAATAAAGGAAGGCGGACATGAGTCTTTTCACCATTGGTCTGAGCGGTCTGAACGCCGCGCAGAACGCGCTCAACACCACCAGCAACAACATCAGCAACGTCTATACCCCGGGCTATAACCGGGAGCTGACCGTGCTGGGCGAGCGCAATGCCGGCGGCGGGGTGCGGGTCAATGATATCCAGCGCCAGTTCGACCATTACGTGGCCGATCAGCTCAACGCCGCCAACAGCAAAGCCAGCGGCCTGAGCAGTTATCAGACCCAGATCAGCCAGATCGACAATTTGCTGGCGGATCAGGACGCGGGCCTGGCGCCGCTGATGCAAAAATTCTTTTCGTCCATGGAGGATCTGGCTTCCACGCCGTCCGATCCCGCCGCCCGCCAGGGCGTGATGGGCGCCGCCGATACCCTGACGGCCCAGTTCCGTGCCTTCCATTCCTACCTGCAGGACATGCAAAACGGCATCGACGGCAAGATCCGTGATGAGATCACCCAGATCAACAACAGCGCCGACCAGCTCGCCTCCCTGAACCGGGAGATCGCCCTGGCCAAGGCCAAGAACGGGGAGGCTCCGAACAGCCTGCTCAACCAGCGTGACCAGCTGGTGGCCGACATCAGTAAACGGGTGGATGTGCGTCTGACCGTGCAGGAAAGCGGCACCTACAACCTGTCCATCGGCAATGGCCAGCCGATCGTGGCCGGCACCCGCAGCTTCTCCCTGGAAGCGGTCACCTCCTCCGGCGATCCGACCCGCACGGTGGTGGGTTACCGGGATTCCGCCGGCAACATCAACGAACTCGCGGAAGACGGGCTGAAAGCCGGCTCCCTGGGCGGGTTGCTGGCGTTCCGCTCCGAAACCCTGGACAAGACCCAGAACCAGCTTGGCCGGCTGGCGGTGTCCCTGGCCAGCGCCTTCAACGACCAGCACCAGGCCGGCACCGACCTTAACGGGGATGCCGGGCAGGCTCTGTTCGAGGTGGGGCAGCCCCGTGCTTTCACGAATGAGAAGAACACCGGTGGCGCCTCGATCAGCGCCGTCTACGGCGACATCAGTCAACTCACCGCCAGCGACTTCGACCTGGTGGTCAGTGACGCCGCCGCCGGTGAATTCCAGGTCACCCGCCGGGATACTGGCGAGCGCTTCACCGCCACCCTGGACGGCAACGGCGAGATGGCCATTGGCGGCACCGTGGTCACCATCGGCAATGCCGGCACCCTGAGCGACGGCGACCGCTTCACCCTGCAGCCCACCCGCCAGGCCGCCGGCAAGATGGAAAACCTGATCCACGACTCCGCGCTGATCGCCGCCGGCCAGGGGGGCGGCAGTGGCGACAACGAAAACGCCCTGGCCATGCAGGACCTGCAGGACGCCCTGCTGGTGGGCGGCGGCGCCACGCTCAACGGCGCCTACGCCTCCATGGTCGGCGATGTGGGCAACCGCACCAATATCGTCAAGGCCAATTTGCAGGCCCAGCAGGGCCTCAGCGAACAGCTGCGGGCGGTGCAGCAGTCCGAGTCCGGGGTCAACCTGGACGAGGAAGCCGCCAACCTGATCCGTTACCAACAGTATTATCAGGCCAACGCCAAGGTGATTCAGACCGGCGCCACTCTGATGGACGCCATTCTCGGCCTGCGTTAACAGGGAACCAGACATGCGTATCAGCACCGTCACCATGTACGAACAGAGCCTCAGCGCCCTCAACCGCCAGCAGGGCGAGTTCACCCGGGTGGGCCAGCAGATCGCCACCGGCCGTCGGGTGGTCAACCCGTCCGATGATCCCCAGGCCGCCTCCCGGGCGGTGCAGGTGGCCCAGTCCCTGGCGGTCACCGGCCAGTACGCCGATGCCCGGGTCAGTGCCCGCAACGCCCTGTCCCAGGAAGAGAGCGTGCTGGACAGCGTCGGCGACGCCATCGCCAGCGCCAAGACCCAGATGATCCGCGCCGCCAGCGACACCCTCAGCGACGCGGACCGGGATTCCGTGGCCAGCGACCTGCGTGGCATCTACGAAACCCTGATTGGCCAGGCCAACGCCACCGACGGCAATGGCCGCCACCTGTTCGGCGGCTACCAGGACGCCAGCGAGCCGTTCGTGCGCGCCGCCGACGGTTCGGTGAGCTACGTGGGCGACACCAATGTTCGCCAGCAACGCATTGACGCCTCCCGCACGCTGCCGGTGACCGATAACGGCAAGACCATTTTCCAGAGCGTTCACAGCAGCGCCGGCTATGTGGCCGAGGCCGCCGACGGTAACGCCGGTAACGTCACCTTCAACGGGCCGCGCATCATCGACGAAAGCGACCCGGCGTTCGGCAACGCCTTCCAGATCGACTTCCAGGTGGCCGCCGGCGCCACCACCTACACCGTCAACGGGGGCGCGCCCCAGCCCTACGAGGACGGCGCGCCGATCACCGTGGGCGGCCTGTCCATCACCCTTAAAGGCACCCCGGCGGACAACGACAGCGTGACCATGGACCGGGCCAGCAACATGAACACGGACCTGTTCAAGACCTTCGAAAAAGCCCTGGCGGTGCTCGAACAACCCGCCGGCACCGACGCCCAGAAGGCGGCCCGCTCGAACACCATCAACACGGTAATGCGCGAACTGGACAACAGCCTGGACAACGTTCTCACCGTGCGCGCCTCGGTGGGGGCACGGCTCAACGAACTGGACGTGGTGGACTCGGTGGGCGCCAACCGCAAGCTCAACTACACCGAAAACCTCTCCAACCTGATGGGCGACCTCAGCAACCCGGCCACCTTCGCCGAAGTGGTGTCCGAATACAGCCTGCGCCAGGTCAGCCTGGAAGCCGCCCGCAAAGCCTTCGTGGACATCAAAGGAACCAGCCTGTTCGATCGGCTATAACAGCCGGTCGGCCGGCGGGCCTCAAGCTTCAAGCGCCAAGCTTCAAGCCAAAGGCCCGCCGGCCGCAGGCCGCGGCACCGCCTCCCAGCCGCGACCTTTCAACTTTTAACTTTCAACTGGCCCCTTGACCGGCACAACCCAGCCGAAACGCTATCCTGGCTTGCAGCTTGCTTAACCCCCCGCCAAAGCCACAACCAACGCCTGAAGAAAATCCAAACCCTGCCCGAACAACCCCTGCAAAAAGCGGCCGAAGTCGGTCATCAAAACGGTGAGCAGGAACAGACCCAGGGTGAGGGAAGTGGGGAAGCCCACCGAGAACACGGTGAGCTGGGGCGCGGAGCGGTTGAGGATGCCCAGGGACAGATTGACGATCAGCAGCGGCGCCACCAGGGGCAGGGCCAGCAGTAGACCGGAGACGAAGATGGTGCCGCCGTAGCGCACCAGCATTTCAAAGGCGCGCGGGTTGAGGCCGGCGGTGCCGATGGGCAGGGTGCGGAAGCTGGTGGCGAGCAGATCGATGACCATCAGGTGGCCGTTCACCGCCAGGAACATCAGCAGCGTGATCATGTAGAACAGCCGCGACAGAATCATGGTGTTGACCCCGTCCGGGGTGACGAAGGTGGCGAACGCCAGCCCCATCTGCAGGCCGATGTATTCGCCGGCGGCCTGCACGGCGGTGAAGGTGACCCGCAACGCCAGCCCCATGGCGATGCCGATCAGCAACTGCTCGACCACGATCCCCAGCCCCGCCCAGGACCACACCGGCGCCGCCGGCATGGGCGGCAGCAGCGGCGCCACCACCACGCTGATCAACACCGCCAGGCCCACCTTGACCTGGCGGGGCACGGCGCTGTGGCCGAGCAGCGGCGCCGCCAGAAAGAATCCGGACAGGCGCATGAACGGCCACAGAAAGGCGGTCAGCCAGGCGTGCAGTTGATCGAAGGAAACCCCGATCATTGGATCAGAAACGGAATGTTCTGAAACAGGGTGCGGGTGAAGTCGGTGATCAGACTGAGAAGCCAGGGCCCGGTGATCACCAGCACCGCGAACACCGCCAGGATCTTGGGAATGAACGACAGGGTCATCTCATTGATCTGGGTGGCGGCCTGGAACAGGCTCACCAGCAAACCAACGGCCAGCGCCGTGAGCAGCAGCGGCGCGCCCAGGTAAAGCGTGGTCATCATCGCCTGGTAGGCGATGGACATGACGGTTTCCGGTGTCATTTGTTTCTCCCAACGCAACCCGTAGGAGCGACTTCAGTCGCGATAAAGTCACGATCAAAAACCATCGCGACTGAAGTCGCTCCTACCGTGCTTTCATAGCGACCGTGCTTTGATAACCGGCTTAAACAAAGAAACTCTGCGCCAGCGACCCGATAATCAACTGCCAGCCATCCACCAACACGAACAACATCAACTTGAACGGCAGGGAAATGGTGGCCGGTGGCACCATCATCATGCCCAGGGCCATCAGCACGCTGGCCACCACCAGGTCGATGATCAGGAACGGAATGAAAATGGTGAAGCCGATCTGAAAGGCGGTTTTCAGTTCGCTGGTCACGAACGCCGGCAGCAGCACCCGCAGGGGCAGGTCCTCCGGCCCCTGCAGCGGGCCGGTTTCCGCCAGCCGCGCGAACAGCGCGATATCCGGTTCGCGGGTTTGCGCCAGCATGAAGATGCGGAACGGTTGCACCCCCCGGGAAGCGAATTCGGCGAATTCAATGTCGCCCTGTTCCAGGGGCACCCAGGCGTCGTCGTAGACCTGGTTGAACACCGGCGACATCACGAAAAAAGTCAGAAACAGGGTCAGCCCCAGCAGCACCTGGTTGGGCGGCGCCGACTGGGTGCCCATGGCGGTGCGCAGCAGGCTGAGCACGATGATGATGCGGGTAAAGCAGGTCATCATCAGCAGGATGGCGGGGATAAACGCCAGGCTGCTGAGCAGCAGCAGCGTCTGCAGTTTGATCGACCATTGCTGGCCGCCGTCGCCGGTGGGCTCGGTAATGATGCCGGGCAGGGCCGCCTGGCTCCAGGCCAGTTGCGGCGCCAGGGTGGCGAGCAGCAGCAGCCAGGGCAGGGCGCGGCGCAGCCGGTTCATTGCCGCCCTCCGCGCAAATTCTGTTTGAGGGCCTGGGCGAAGCGGGCGGCGAACGGCGCCGCCGGGTCCGGAGCTTGGTCGGACTGGGGCGCGCCGTCCAGCGGCGGTGCCTGTTCCACCGGGTAGTGGTGCAGCCGGTTGACCCGGCCGCCGCCCACGCCCAGCACCAGCCGGGTGCCGTCCACGTCCACCACCACCACCCGCTCCTTGGGGCCCACCGCGCGGCTGGCCACCACCGTCAGGCGCCGGGCGTCACGGCCCTGGCCCGGCGTCAGCCGGCGCAGCAGCCAGCCGCACAGCAGGATCACGCCCACCAGCAGCAGCAATACCAGGGCGGTCTTGCCGAGGGCGGCCATGCCCAGCATGGCTTCGCCGCCACCGGACATGGACACGGCCTGCAGGGCGTTATCGCGGGCGGCGTCGGTGCTCATCGGTTGAGTTTCTGCACACGCTCGGAGGGCGTCACGATCTCGGTGATGCGGATGCCGTACTTGTCTTCCACCACCACCACTTCGCCCTGGGCCACCAGGTAGCCATTGATCAGAATATCCATGGGCTCGCCGGCCAGGCCATCCAGCTCGATCACCGAGCCCTGGGCCAGTTCCAGCAGCTGCTTGATGGTGATGCGGGTGCGGCCCAGTTCCACGCTCAGCTTCACCGGGATATCCATGATCATTTCCAGATCACGGTTGCCACCGGCGCCGCTGTCCTCGCCCAGGGGCTTGAACACCTGATCACCGGCGGCGCGGGGGTCGCCGGCCTGCTGTTGCTCGGCCATCGCCTCGGCCCAGGGATCGTCCTCGCCGGCGGCGTTGCCGCCGTCTTCCTGGCCCTGCTGCTCGGCGAGCGCCTTGTCCCAGTCGTCGTCAGCGTTGTGATCGGGTTTGTTGTCGTCACTCATGGTCGGAGTCCTTGCTCTTCACGAAGCCGGCGGCGGTGGCCGCGTGGGCATTGGCGTGGTCAATCACGCGCGTGACACGCAACGCGCGTTGCTGGTTGCGGCTGCCGTACTCACATTCCAGCACCGGCACGCCGTCCACCCGGGCGGTCACCGTGTCCGGCAGTTCAATGGGCAGCACGTCACCGGGCTTCAGTTTCATCACCTGGGAGATGCGGCTGGGCACGGTCAGGAATTCCGCCACCAGCTCCACCTCGGACTGGCGGATCTCACCGGCCATGCGATGGCCCCAGGTGTAGTCGGAGGTGCCTTCGCGGCCATCCAATATCGGGTTGTTGAGCTGCTCGCGCAGCGGCTCGATCATCGAGTAGGGCATGCACACCTGGAAGTCGCTGGACAGGTTGCCCACTTCCAGATGGAAGGTGGTGTTGACGATGATCTCGTTGGGCGAGTTGGTGATGTTGGCGAACTTGGCCTGGATCTCCGAGCGCAGGTAACTGATGTCCAGGGCGTACACGGATTTCCAGGCATCCTGGTAGCCGTCGATGGCCAGACGCAGGATGCGCTGAATAATGCGCTGCTCGGTGTTGGTGAACTCGCGGCCCTCGGACTTGGTCACGAAGCGGCCGTCGCCACCGAACAGATTGTCCACCACCATGAACACCAGGCTCGGCGGAAACACCATCAACCCGGTGCCGCGCAGCGGCTTCATGGCGATCAGGTTCAGGTTGGTGGGCACCGGCAGGTTGCGGGCGAAGTCCTTGAAGCTCTGATAACGCACCGAGTCCACGGTGATGTCGGCGCTGCGCCGGATCAGGTTGAACAGGCTGACCCGGAACAGGCGCGCGAAACGCTCGTTGATAATGTCCAGCGCATGCAGACGCTCACGGATCACCCGGTGCTGGGAGGCCGGGTCATAGGCCTTGGGGCGCTTGTCGCGCTCCGGCTGAGAGTCCTCATCGCCGCCCGGGCCGTTGAGCAGGGCGTCGATTTCTTCCTGGGACAGCAGATCGTCTTGTGCCATGGCCGGCTCCCGATTACTGCACGATGAACTCGGTGAACAGCACCTCCTGCACCGTCAGTTCCGGCTGCGAAGGCGTCAGCGGCTCCTCGAACATGGCGGTGACGTCACGGGCCAGGGCGCGCTTGCCGTCGGCGGTGGCGGCGGTTTCCGCGTCCTGGCTGGAAAGCAGCATCAACAAACGGCTGCGCAGCGGCGGCAGATTATCCAGCAGGTAACGCTCGGTCTTCTCGTCGCCCACCTGCAGGGTCAGGCCCACGTACAGCAGCCGTTGCCCGCACAGGTCGCCCTGCACATTGACGGTGAACGGGTCCAGCTTGATAAAGCGGGCCGGTTCCGGCGCCTTGCTTTCGGCGGCCGCCGGGCCGGCTTTGGCCTGCTCGTCCTTACCCAGCAGCAAGTACAGATTCACTGCCACCAGGGTGGCGACCAGCACCGCCATCAGGGCGATCAATGCCACGACCTTACGGGATCGTTTTCCGGGCTCTGCCATGGTTGATGCTTTCCTTACCTGAAAAATGAAACGTTAGTGGTGCCAGTATGGCCGCTGGCCCGCTTCCGGGATGGTCGGAAAAGCGGGCGATATAGGGGCTATTTTGGATTCCGGTGGCTTGCCGCCGGCCGGCATCAGGCATACAGATCCACGCCACCATCGTCGGCGCGGTGATCGGCCACCGGCGCGGTGACGGGGGCGTCGTCCACCGGCTCGGCAGCGGCCATGGAGGTGGCCGCGCCAGGCTGACCCTGGCCGTCGCCACCGCCGTCACCGCCGCTGAACTGGCGGGGCTGATCGCCGACCATGGCCTCGCCCAGGGCGATGCCCTGTTGCGCCAGCGCCTCACGCAGTTGCGGCAGCGCCTGCTCCAGGGCGCCACGCACGGCGGCGTGGCTGGAGAAGAAGTGGGCCTGGGCACCCTGATCGTCCACCTTCAGAGAAACACTCATCGGCCCCAGATCGCGGGGGTTGAGGTGCAGCTCCATGCGCTGCTCGCCGTGGCGCGCCACGCTTACCAGCTGCTGGCCCAGCTCCTGGCCCCAGGCCTGGCTGGCCACCGGCGCCTGCAAGGTCACGGTGGTGGAAGCGGGGGCGGCGGGCGAGGCCGGCGCCGGGGTGTGGGTGGCGGCGGTGGCGGTCGGCGCCGGGCCTTCGCTGCTGGTCACGGTGCGCGCCGTGGGCGCCTCGTTGACCACCGGCGGCACGCCGGCGTCGGCTTTCAGGGGCGCGCTGCTGGCATCGCCGGCCGGGCGGCCCTCCGGGCGGGTGCCGTCGGCGGCCGGGTTGATGGCCAGATCGTTGGCGGCCCGGGCCTCACCCCGGGGCTCGCCCCGGGCCGCGGCGCCGGCCGCATCCGGCACCCGCGCCGCCAGGGGCGCGGTGGCCGGGGCATCGCCGGTGGGGTTACCCGGCTGCGCCGGGGGCGCCGGCGCGGTGATAAGCGGGTTGAGCACCGCCTCCGGGTCCGCCGCCGGCACCGGGTCATCGGTCGCCGACGGCTCCGGGCGATCGCCGTCCCCGCTCACCTCGGCGCCGCGCGCCTGGGAGGCCGCCGGCATCAACGGCGCCCGCAGCAGCGCCTCGCCGATCATCGCGGCGGGGGAGGGCGGCGCCTCCGGAGCGGTGGCCCGGGCGCCGGCCAGCAGCGTCAGCCCGTCGGCCGGGGAGGCACCCTGCGCGGCGGCGCGGGCCAGCACGTCCTGGAAGCCCGCCGGCAGGTCGCCGCCTTCGGTCGGGGTGGCGGCGCGGGGGGTGCCCGCCGGGCGGGCGCTGAGCAGTGCACTGATGTCCATGAAGTCTCCCGGGCCAGAGCCCTATCGCGGTCGCCGGGCCACGGCGTTGTTGGTGGATTCGTCACTGTCGCGCTGTTCGCGGCGCCGCTCCTGGTGGCGCGCCTGCGCCGCGCGGCGCTGGGAAAGGGTGTCGTAGCTGGACAGCTGCCGCTGTCGCTGCTGCCACTGGTCGCGGCTGGCGGCCACCCGCTGACCCTGTTGAGCCAGAGCCTGGCGCGCCTGCTCGATGGCGTCGTCCAGGGAGCGGATAAAGCGCCGGTAATCGCCCAGCCGGGCGGCGTCGATGCCGGCGTTCATGGCTTCCTGCAGTTGCCGGCCATAGTCGGCGCGGTACTGCTCCAGGGCGTGCAGCTGGGCGGCGCTTTGCGCTTCGCCCCGGCGTTCGTCGGCGAGCAGTCGGCCGGCTTGGTCGCGGGCTTCCCGGCTTTTTTCGATCAGGGTTTCGAGAGGATTGGACGCGGTCATTGCAGCAGTGCCTCCAGATCATGGCGGGCGTTGTCGATATCGGCCCGTTCGTCGATTGCCTGTTGCAGAAATGCCTCGATGCGCGGGTACAACTGCACCGCCTCATCCAGCAGCGGATCGTGGCCGGGGCTGTAGGCGCCGACGCTGATCAGATCCTGGTTGCGCTGGTAGCGCGAGAACAGTTGCTTGAAGCGCTGCGCGCGCCGCCACTGGCGGTCGTCGACGATGTGGTTCATGGCGCGGCTGATCGAGGCTTCGATGTCGATGGCCGGATAGTGGCCGGCCTCCGCCAGGCTCCGGGACAGCACCACATGGCCGTCGAGGATGGCGCGGGCGGCGTCGGCGATCGGGTCCTGCTGGTCGTCGCCTTCGGTGAGCACGGTATAAAAGGCGGTGATCGAACCGCCGCCGCTTTCGGCGTTGCCGGCGCGCTCCACCAGACCGGGCAGTTTGGCGAACACCGACGGCGGGTAGCCCTTGGTGGCCGGCGGCTCGCCGATGGCCAGGGCGATTTCCCGCTGGGCCATGGCGAAGCGGGTCAGCGAGTCCATGATCAGCAGCACGTTGCGGCCGGCGTCCCGGAAATACTCCGCCAGGCGGGTGGCGTAGGCGGCGCCCTGCAGGCGCTGCAACGGCGAGGTGTCCGCCGGCGCCGCCACCACCACGGCGCGGCGACGGCCTTCCTCGCCGAGAATATTGTCGATGAAATCCTTAACCTCGCGGCCCCGCTCGCCGATCAAACCGACCACGATCACGTCGGCGCTGGTGTAGCGGGCCATCATGCCCAGCAGC
Source organism: Alloalcanivorax gelatiniphagus (assembly GCF_005938655.1). GTDB lineage: Bacteria > Pseudomonadota > Gammaproteobacteria > Pseudomonadales > Alcanivoracaceae > Alloalcanivorax > Alloalcanivorax gelatiniphagus. Next base: position 106,842 of record NZ_VCQT01000046.1, on the reverse strand, counting down.
ACCGACTTGCCCACGCCGGAGCCGGCGAACAGGCCCATGCGCTGGCCCCGGCCGATGCTCAGCAGGGTGTTGACGGCGCGAATGCCCACGTCCACCTGGGCGTCGATGGGGGCCCGCGCCAGCGGGTTCAGCGGCGGCGCCGCCAGGGTGTCGTGGGGGGCTTCGTCCAGCGGATCGCCGTCGTCCAGGGGGCGGCCGTTGCCGTCCACCACCCGCCCGAGCAGGGCGTCCCCCAGGGGGAAGCGGCGCGCGCCGGCGCCATCCTGGCCCAGGGGAAACACCCTGGCCCCCGGGGTCAGGCCGCTGATTTCCACCAGCGGCATCAGAAACAATCTGTCGCCGGCGAAACCCACCACCTCGGCCTCGGCGAAGCCGGCCGGCTGGCCGCCGCCGGAGGACAGTTCGATACGGCAACCGCTGCCCAGCGGCACCCGCAGGCCCACCACCTCCAGCACCAGGCCGGCGGCGCGTACCACCCGGCCGCTGGTCAGGTAGGCGGGGGCACCGGCGATCCGTTCGCTGACCTGGCCGAGGGCCTGGCACCAGTGCTGGTGGTGGCGTTCGGCGGCGCTCATGAGGGCTCTCCGGATTCCTGATCGTCGGCGCGACGGCGGCGCCGCACCCGGCTGGCCACCGTGGCCCAGCGGGTCTCCCAGGTGGCGTCCAGTTCGCCGCTGGGGCTGGTGACCCGGCAGCCGCCCCGCTGGAGCTGGTCGTCCGGGTGCAGCTTCCAACCCGCCGCCGCCAGTTCCGCGCCCAGGTCCTTTTCCACCAGGGCCAGATCCAGGGGGTGCAGCCAGAGCCGGGTTTTGCCGTTCAGGGAGGGCTCGTCGTGAATCAGTTCGCGGACGATGGTGAGGACCTGGCGGGGGCGCGCGCGCAGCGCCTCGCCGGCCAGCTGGCGGCCGGTGGCCAGGGCCAGATCCACCAGTTGTTCGGCGACCTCACCGTCCAGGGTGCGTAACGCCTCGCTGAAGCCGCGCGCCAGTTCCGCCAGGGGCATCAGGGTGTCCACGCGCTGGCGGGCGGTTTCCTGCTCGCCCTGCTGACGGCCTTGTTCCAGGCCTTGGTCGAGACCTTCGCGGTGGCCGGCTTCGTAGCCGGCCTGGTGACCCTCCCGCCAGGCTTCCTCGCGCACCTTTTCACGCAGCGCGCGCAGTTCCGATTGGTGGTCGAAGGAGGGATCGCTCGGTTTGCCGGCCGCTGCCTTCGGCCGTTCTTCGTCCAGTTCCGCCATGCGCCAGGGGCGCCAGGCCTGCCGCGGGTTGCCGGAAGTCTCAGACATAGGTGTCGTCCCCACCGCTCAGCACGATCTCGCCGCTGTCGGCCAGGCGGCGTACCACCTGAAGAATGGCTTTCTGTTCGTTCTCCACCTGGGATACGCGGATCGGGCCGCTGGCTTCCAGGTCCTCGCGCAGCAGGGTGCTGGCGCGGGTGGACATGTTGCGCAGGAATTTTTCCTTGAGCTGTTCGTTGCAGCCCTTCAGGGCGATCACCAGGGAATTGCTGTTGATTTCCTTGAGCAGCAGCTGGATGCCCCGGTCGTCCACGTCCTGCAGGTTCTCGAACAGGAACATCTCGTCGATGATCTTCTGGGCCAGATCCTCGCTGTGGGCGCGCACCGTCTCGATCACTCGCTCCTCGGCGCTGGAGTTCATCAGGTTGAGGATCTCGGCGGCGGTGCGCGCGCCGCCCATCTTGCTGCGCTTGAGGTTCTGACCGTCGAGCATGCCGCCCAGTACCTCGGTGAGCTCCTGCAGGGCGGCGGGCTGCACGCCGCTGAAGGTGGCGATACGCAGCACCACGTCGTTGCGCAGGCGGTCGTCGAAATACTCCAGCACATCGGCGGCCTGGCGCCGTTCCAGATGCACCAGGATGGTGGCGATGATCTGTGGATGCTCGTCGCGGATCATTTCCGAGACGATATTGGCTTCCATCAGGTTGAGCGCGTCGATGCCGGAATTGGCGCCGCTCTGTTCCAGGATGTCTTCCAGCAGGCTGGAGGCGCGCTCGCTGCCCAGGGCCTTGGTCAGCACCGAACGGATGTGGTCGCTGGAGTACAGATTGAGCGCCGCGTATTGCTCCGACTCGTCGTAGAAATCGTCCAGGACCTGGCGCATTTGATCATGGGAAACATGGCCCAGATTGGCCATTTCCTGGCTGATTTCCTGCACTTCCCGGGCGGACAGGTGGCGGAATACCTCGGCGGCGCTGTCCTCATCCAGGGCCAGCAGCAGAATCGCTCCGCGTCGGAGATGGCTCAGCTCAGTCATTACGGTTCATCCAGCTGCGTACGATCATTGCCACCATGGCCGGATCTTCCTGGGCCATTTCCTGCAGATCCTTGAGGTTCTGTTCGTGGGCGCCGTTCTTCTGACGTCGGCGGCGTGGTTGGGCCGGCTCCTGGGCACGCGGCTCCTGCGCGTCGCCGTTGGGCCGGGCGGCGTAGGGCGCGGCGGCCACCGGCGCCGGGGCCACCGCGGCCTGCGGGGCCAGTGCCGGACGCTGTTCCAGGAAGCGGCGCAGCAGCGGCCGTATCACGTACAGGAACAGCAGCAGCGCGGCCAGGCCCACCAGCAGCCAGCGGCCCAGGGACAGCAACAGGGTTTGCCAGAACGGATCGCGCCACCAGTCACGCGGTTCCAGCACCTCGGTGTCCTCGGTGAACGGGCTGTTGAGCACTTCCAGGCCGTCGCCACGGGCTTCGGAGTACCCCATGGCCTGGCGCACCAGCTGGCGGATACGCTCCAGCCGTTCCGGGTCCAGCGGTTCGCTCACGGTCTCGCCCTGGTCGTTGACCACGTCGTGGTAATCCACCACCACCGCCACCGACAGCCGCTCCAGGCGGGCGCGCTGGTGCTGTACGTGGGTCACGTCCCGGTCCACTTCGTAGTTGACCACGCTGTCCTGATTGAGGCGCCGTACCGGTTGGTCGTTGGTGTTGGCGCCATTGCCGTTGCCGTCGGCGTTGGCCGGGTCATTCTGTATCGGTGACGGCGCCGCCCCCGGCGGGGTGTTGCTGAGCGCGCCGGGCACGCCGGCGGCCAGATCCTCACCGCCACGGTATTGTTCGTTGAGCTGGCGGCTGCGCACCGCCGCCGGGTTGCCGTCCTGGTTGGGGCCGTAGCGCTCGCTGGTTTGTTCGCGGCGGGAGAAGTCCACGTCCGCCACCACCTGGGCACGTACCCGGTCGCGGCCGAGAATCGGCGCCAGAATGCTTTCGATGCGCTGGCGGTAGCCGCGCTCCAGATCACGCACATATTCCAGCTGGCTGCCGTCCAGGCCGCCGGTGCCGCCTTCCGGCCGGGACAGCAGGCGCCCGGCCTGGTCCACCACGGTCACGTCTTCCATGGCCAGTTCCGGCACACTGCCGGACACCAGATGGACGATGGCGTTGACCTGGCCTTCGCCCAGCACGCGCCCCGGCGCCAGGGTCAGGATCACCGACGCCTTGGCCGGCTCACGGTCGCGGATGAACACCGACGGCTTGGCCATGGACAGGTGTACCCGGGCCCGCGCCACCGGCCCCAGGGCCTCAATGGAACTGGCCAGCTCGCCCTGCAGACCGCGCTGGAAATTGACCCGCTCGGCGAACTGGCTGATGCCGAACGCCTGCCGGTCCATGATCTCGAAGCCCACGTTGCCGCCTTCCGGCAGCCCCTGTTCGGCCAGCTGCAAACGCAGCCGGTGGACCTGATCGCCGGGCACCATCAGGGCCTGGCCGCCCTCGGCGAAGCGGTAGGGCACCGCCCGGCTTTCCAGCTCGCTGATGATGCGGCCGCCGTCGGCCTCGCTGAGATTGCTGAACAGCACCCGGTACTCCGGGGTGCTGGCCCACATCAGCAACGCCGCCACCACGGCGATCACGGCGGCGCCACCCACCAGCAGCGGGACCAGCGGATTGGCGCGCAGCCGTGCCAAAAGCGCTTCCGCGCCGCTGGGGTTGCCGGATGGCCGGTTGGGGGTGCCGTTGCTCATGCCATCCCCCGGATCTGGGTGTGCTGTTCGGGCATTGCTAGGTCTCTTGGTCGGGGCCGGCGGCACGATCCCCCGGCCACCGGTTATTCAACGCTTGCCATTATCGGCACCCGGGAGCACGTCAAAGGAGAGAAAAGCCCCGCTTTTTGCCGTCAATTGGGCGCATGGGTCCCGGCGGCCCGCTGCTAATCTGCTCGCCGTGATCCGATCCCGGTTTATCGACCCTGAGAAATGGAGCGCAGGATGAGCACATCGGTCTCCCCCGCCCTGCAGGCGGCCCTGACCCAAATGCGTGAACTGGCCGCCCAGGCCGGCCCCGCGGATGCCCCCCGGGGCGAGCGGTTCAATGCCACCGTGGGCAGCGGCGGCTTCAGCGATGCTCTGCAGAGCAGCCTGGAGCGCATCAACCAACTGCAACAGGACTCCGCCGCCAGCGCCCGCGCCTTCCAGGCCGGCGAACCCGGGGTGGAACTCCATGACGTGATGATCACCGGCCAGAAAGCCAGCATCGCCTTCGAGATGGGGGTGCAGATGCGCAACCGGTTGGTGAATGCCTATAAAGACATCATGAATATGCAGGTTTGAGGGTAGTTGAAAGTGACAAGTTGAAAGTTAAAACGCGGACATGCGTTTCCCGGGCAGGGGAGCCGTGCCCGCGCTCAATCGGGGGCTTCCCGTTCTCAGATTTCCTCACGCAACAACAGACCTTTTACCTCCTCCAGCCGTTGCGCCGCATTGAGGGCCTCCTCCGGCGGGATCTGACGGATCAGCTCGCCATTGTCCCGGTCGATCAGACGGATGATGGTGCGGCCGGAGTCGTCGCTGATCTCGAACTGCACGCCATAGCGGCGTAATACCTCGTTGACCTGCTGAACCGGGCGCACCAGGTCCTCGCCGGACACGGCGCGGGCCTCGGCTGCGGTGGTGTGGTCCGCGTCCGGGCGCACCGCCAGTTGCTGAAGCACCTTTTCCACCCGCTGTCGGGCGGCCAGATAAGAGAACTGGGACGCCTGCGGCGAGGAAGCGGAACCGTCGATCGGATAGCTCATGGCGGGGTCTCTGCAATATTTGTCATTGTATCGAACCTGTTATCGACCGGCGCCCGGTGATCTTTAGCGGCAAGACGGCCAAGGTTCATCGCGACTGAAGTCGCTCCTACAAAAGACACCCACACAGCTGCGCTTCGAGGTAGCGGAACCGTTGAACCCTGGGTAGGAGCGACTTCAGTCGCGATAACGATGGCACCCGAGGGGATCGTGCCTTAAGCGGAGTGCCGCCCAGCCGCTCCTACTCAAAGATGGGCGCAAAAAAAAGGGCCCCGAAGGGCCCTTCATGGCGACCGGATGGTACCGGTTTAGCCGAGCAGGGACAGAACGCCCTGCGGTACCTGGTTGGCCTGGGCCAGTACGGAGGTGCCGGCCTGCTGCAGGATCTGCGCGCGGGTCATGTTGGACACTTCCACCGCGTAGTCGGCATCTTCGATGCGCGAACGGGCCGCGGTCAGGTTGGTTTCGGTGGTGCTCAGGTTGCTGATGGCGGAATCGAAGCGGTTCTGCATGGCACCCAGCTCGGAGCGCAGGCTATCCACGCTGCTCAGAGCGCCGTCCAGAGCTTTCAGGGGGTCAACGTTCACTTCGTCGCCCTTGGTGGCGGTGCCGTCGGTGGCGATGCTGACCTTGTTATAGGTGCCGTCGCCGTTGTCCACCACGAACTCACCGGTACCGTTACCTTTGGAGTCGTTCAGCTCGATCAGGTCGGAGGAACCCAGGTTGGTGGCGGTGTCGACAGCGGTCACGTCGGCTTTAACGCTGGTCACCGGGCCGTTCTGAGTGTCCACATCGGCGGCATCAAGGGCGGTGCCGGAGCTGTCGAAGGTCAGGCCAGTGGAGTCGGATGCGTCCACGCCGTAGTAGTTGCCATCGCTGGCCAGAACCGCGTAGCCGGAGCCGTCGGCTTTCTCATAGATGTTACCGTCGGCGCTTACGTCGCCCAGGGGGGTACCGTTCTGGTCAACCAGGTCGGCCAGGTCGGCGGTGGCGAATTTGGCGGTGGCGCCGGCGCCGTCGGCCACTTTGTCGCCGAAGTTAGCGGACTGGACGGTTTCCTTGGTGATGTCGAAGTTGTCCAGTTTCAGGGTCTTGGCGTTGATTTCTTTCAGGTTCATGGTGATTTTCTCACCATCGTTGGCGCCTACCTGGATGGAGAATTCCTGGTTGGAAGCCAGCACTTTAACGCCGTTGAAGTTGGTTTCCTGGGAAATACGGTCAACTTCTTCCAGGCGCTGGTTGATCTCGTCCTGGATGGAGGACAGGTCGGAAGCGCTGTTGGTGTCGTTCTGAGCCTGAACGGTCAGCTCACGGATGCGCTGCAGGTTGTCGTTGACCTGGTTGAGAGCGCCTTCAGCGGTCTGCGCCACGGAGATACCGTCGTTGGCGTTGCGCTGGGCCTGTGCCAGACCGGTGGTCTGAGCGGTCATGCGGTTGGCGATGGCCTGGCCGGCGGCGTCGTCGGCGGCGCTGTTGATGCGCAGGCCGGAGGACAGACGCTCCATGGAGGTCTGCAGCGCGCTCTGGGATTTGCCCAGATTTTGCTGGCCGATCATGGCCGTGATGTTGGTATTGATAACTGACATGGCAATGTCCTTTTCGATTTCACCGTTTGGGTATGAGAGCAACGGCGCGGGCCGTTACCCCTTTTTTCGGCTGCACACGCCCGGTCTTTAGGGTCGACCATAAAAAAAGCTGTGGCGCGCCTCCGGTGAAACCGGCGCGGGGACGTTTTTCTTCCCCACAAAGGCCGCCGTGAGGGACTTTCACGCCGGCCCCACGACATTCGTGGATGATTGCATATAAAGCGTTCAGCCCCTTAGCCGATACACTGGGGGCTGCGTGTTACGAGGATCTTCCATGACGTCTCCCCCCAAGGATTTCGAGCGGATCGTTCAATCGGATCGCATTGACGAGCTGCTGACCATTTTGTCCGGCCCCGCGGGCCTGGGCCTGTCCCTGGAGAATCGGGACAGCGACCCCATGCCGGCGCTGCTGGAGGGGTTCCAACCCGGCCAGCCGTTGCTGCTGGATATCTCCACCCTGGGGGAGCGTATCGGCAAGCTACGCCGGGGCGTGGGCTTCCGGCTGGTGGGGCAGGGGCAGGGCGGCATGATCCGCACGCCGGTGCTCAAGGCCGTGGATATAGAGGACAAGGAAGGCCGGTGGTGGCTGCGCTGTCCTTACCCGGGCTATCTGGAGTGGCAGCAGCGCCGTGACGCCTTCCGGGCGGAGCTGCGGCTTGGCATGCAAGCGGCGGTGGCGGTGTACGACCGGGACAGGGGTGTCAGCGGGCTCGGTGATCTGCGCGACCTGTCGCTCACCGGTTGTCGGGTGGAGCTGGAAGCCAGCGGCCTGACCGCCGGTCTGGACCCGGACCACCGTCTGGCTCTGGAAATGACCTTCCCCGATGGCAGTATTTTCGAGGTGGCGGCCCGCTCCCCCCATCAGCGGGTGGATGCGGAGCGCGGCATGGTCAGCGTCGGCTTTTCCTTCGAGGATCTGAATCTGGAGCAGGAGCGCCGGCTGTGGTTCCTGGTGCGGGAGGTGGAGCGCGAAGCGGCGCGTACCGCCGGCGGCATGCGCAAGGATCTGGCCCCCTCATCCCTGTTCCGGCGGTTGGCGCCGGCGCCCCTGAGGGCCAACCCGCGTTCCCGCTTCCCGGTGCCGGTCATGGCCGAAAAGCTGGCGCCCTGCGCCGGCTGGCTGGATAACCAGATATTGGTTCTGCGCCAGGGGCAGCATATTGATGGCGCGCAACTGTCCCGTCAGGCGGACCGTCTGATCGAGCTTTGGGAGGAGGACCGGGAGGGCCTGCTGTTCGCCACCCGCTGCCTGGACCGGGAGCCCTTGCTGGTGCGCCATGGTCTGGGCGTGGCGGTGCATTTGCTGGACCTGGCCCGCGCCGAGAACATGCCCCGGGCGCTGTGCAAGGCCCTGGCCGCGGCCGCCATGGTGCACGATCTGGGCAAGGCGCTGTTGCCTCCGAACCTGCTCGCCCTGCCGGTGCTGGATGCCCGCCAGTACAGCTGGTTGCAGGGCCATGTGCCCCTGCTGATGCAGCGCATGGACGATTGCGGCTGGCTGACCCGGCCGGTGCTGGACGCGGTGGTGGGAGACATCAACGAACGTCTGGATGGCAGTGGTTATCCCCGGCAGCGGCAGGGCGATGACCTGAGCCAGCTGGCGCGGCTGGCATCGGTGGTGGACGTGGTGGACATTATGTCCCGGCAGCGGCCGGGCCGTGATCCCTGGTCGGTCACCGACATCTATGCCTGGCTGGACCGTAACGGTGCCCGCTTCGACCGCCGCTGGGTGAATCGCTACCGGGACCATTTCGGCATCTGGCCGGTGGGCAGCCTGGTGCGCTATCCGGACGGCCTGATCGGTCGCGTGGCCGCCCTGGACCAGCGGGGGTTGCCTTCCCGGCTGCGGCTGCCCGCCGCCGACGGCGGCTGGTTAGAAGCCGAGGAACTGGCAAACAGGGAGGAACCGGAGATGTCGCTGGCCGCGCCGGCGGATTGATTGAGCACAGGAGGCCATTCTCCCTAAAGTCCCGCCTCGTCGCGCCGATATCGGTGAAAAGCGATCCTTGCCGGTCGTTATTCCACCGCTACCGGGGCGGTCGATTCGGCGACAATCCCCCGGAGAATACGAATAGGGAACCAAGATGGCCTCAATTTCCTCCTTGGGCATCGGCTCCGGCCTGGACTTGAACGGACTGCTTGATCAGCTGGAATCGTCCGAGCGCCAGCAGTTGGCACCGATCACCCGCAAGCAGCAAAGCTACCAGGCGAAGATCTCCGCCTATGGCAAGCTTGAGAGCGCGCTGAATGCGTTCAAGGAAGCCAGCGAGAAGCTCTCCGAAACCAAACATTTCCAGGCCGTCAAGAATCAGGTCGGCGGCGACGCCATCACCGTGATACAGGGCGACGGCGCGCTCACCGGTAACTACGACCTGGAAGTCACCCAGCGCGCCCGCGGCTACAGCATCGCCACCCAGGGCGTGGCCGACTCGGAAGAGCGGCTGGGCGCCGGCTCGATCAGCATCACGCTGGCCAACGGCGACACCATGGACGTGGAAATCACCGACAAGAAAAGTTCGCTGGAAAGCATCCGCGACACCATCAATGCCGCCGGCGGCGGCGTTCAGGCCTCGCTGATGAACGACGGCAGCGGCACCCCGTTCCGGCTGGTGCTGTCGTCCTCGGCCACCGGCACCGAGGCGGCCATCGCCGATGTCTCCTTCAGCGGCGGGCCCGCCGGCAGCCTGAGCCTGGACCCGGACACCGAGGTGCCGGCGCGCAACGCGGAGCTGACCGTCAACGGCATCGCCGTGAGCAGCCAGAGCAATCGGGTGGAGGGCGCGATTCAGGGCCTGACCCTGAATCTGGTGGAAACCGGCAGCGCCACCCTGGACGTGACCCGCGACACCGCCGGTATCAAGAAAGCCGTCACCAGCTTCGTGAACAGCTACAACAAGCTGCAGGAAACCATCGACGGCCTGTCCCGCTACGATCAGAAGACCCGTACCAGCGGTGACCTGCTGGGTGACACCACCCTGCGCGGCATCAATGCGCAGCTGCGTGGCCTGATGGGGAGCTCCGTGCCCGGGGGGGATCTGAACACCCTCACCGATATGGGCATCACCCTGACCGTGGACGGCACCCTGGAAATCGACGATGAGGAACTGGACGCGGCGGTGGAAAACAACCTTTCCGCGGTGTCCGCGTTCTTCGTCGGCAGCGGCGACGAGGACGGCATGGCGGTCCGCTTGGAGGAGACCCTGGCCGGCATCGTCGATGACGGCGGCACCCTGGAGGACGCCACCAAAGGTCTTGAGACCAGCATTGAGAACCTGCAGGCCCATTACTCGCGTACCGAGGAGCGTATCAATGCCACGCTGGCCCGTTATCGCAAGCAGTTTCAGCAGCTGGACAGCATGATCGCTCAGATGAACTCCACCAGTTCCTATCTCACCCAACAATTCGATGCGCTGAATGCTCAACTGGGCAAATAAACGCCACGGCGAAGGAAGGTTAATATGACAACATCGCGTGGTGCCGCCGCTTACGGCCGCGGTGCCGGGGCTTACGCCCGGGTCGGAGTGGAAAGCGGCGTACTGTCCGCCAGTCCCCACCAACTGATTACCCTGCTGTTCGATGGCGCGGCCAGCGCCATTCGCACCGCCGGCATGCATATGCAGGCGGGCAGGGCGGCGCAGAAGGGCCAGGCCATTTCCAAGGCCCTGGATATCGTCAACAACGGGCTGCTGGCGGCGCTGGATCGGGACAAGGGCGGTGAGATCGCCGAACGTCTGGCGTCGCTGTACGACTACATCGGGCGGCTGTTGCTGCAAGCCAATCTGCATAATGACCAGGCCAGCCTGGACCAGGCCGGTGCTCTGCTCGCCAACATCGCCTCGGCCTGGCGGGAAATCGAGCCAGCCGCCGCGCAGGGGGGCGAATGACGCGCACAGCCACCACCGCCGATCAGGTGATGAAGGTTTACGAACACCTGGCCCGTCGCACGCAGCGCATGGAAGCCTTCGCCCGCGAGGGAGACTGGGACGCTCTTATCGACGAAGAGACCCACTATGTGCGGGATGTGGAATGGCTGTCCCGCTGCGAACAGGATGTTCAACTGAGCAACGACCAGCAGGAGCGCAAGACCGCCGTGTTGGGCATTCTGCTGGAGCGGGAACTGAACATCCGCGCCTGTCTGGTGGCGCGCCGCGACGAGCTGGATCAGTTGATCGGTCTGTCCCGCCGGCGGCGTGACCTGAACCGCTCCTATGGACCCCAGGAAGCGGCGGTGGTGGACGGCCGGGCACGCTTCGAAAAAGGACGTCCGTGAGCGGCATCACGCCGATTCTCGATACCCTGCTCCATCAGGTGCTGGGCAAGCGGGTGGACGTGCCGGTGATACGCGACCTGCCGTCACCGGTGCGGCCGTTGCAGCCGGGGCAGGCGTTGCAGGCGGTGCACAGTGATTCCCGTCTGGACCCGCGTCCGACGCCCGCCGGCGACAGTGCGCGAGGCGCGCCCACCTCGGAGCGTCCCGCCGCGCCGCCGCCACTGCCGGCGGCGCCACCGGCGGGGGGCTCCACCCGCACCCACTTCAGCGCCGCCGCCCGCACCATCGGTGATCTGCTCAGTCAGTACCCGGCACCGCCCTCGGCGGTGCGTCCGGCGGCGCCGCTGTTGCCCGCCGGCGAGACCGGGGCGGTTCGGGTCGCCGCCGATCTGCGCGGCAGCCTGGAACAGAGCGGCCTGTTCTACGAATCCCATCTTCAGGGCTGGTTCCGGGGCGAGCGCAGCCTGGAGCAGTTGGCCCGGGAGCCGCAGATGCGGCTGTTCCGGGAGGCCCTGGGGCCAACCGCCGGCGCCGAACCGCCGGCACGCCCCCAGGCACCGGCGCGGACCGGCACGGCCGCCGCCGCGCCCGCCGGTCAGCCGGACACGCGGCCGGCCGCGCCGGCGGCGGCCCCTTCCGTGGCCTCGTCCCCGGCCGCCGCCGCCACCACCAGCCCCGCCGGGGCCGGCAACGTGGAGAGCGGGGCGGACCCGGAAGCTCGTGTCGCCGCCGAATCCGCCCCCGCCGGGCGGGTGCCATTTTCCGAAGGCCAGAGTGAGGCGCTGCACGGCGTGCTGCGCCACCAGCTGGAAATGCTGGCCACCCCGGTGCTGCGCTGGGAGGGCGATGTGTGGTCCGGCCTGTTCATGGCCCTGGTCATGCAGATTCCGCCCCGCGACCCCCAGGGCCGGGAGCAGCCCCAAGGTGAGCAACGGCAACAGCGGGACGACGCCGCCCCGGCCTGGCGCTCGGAACTGACGCTGCGCCTGGCCACCCTGGGGGACGTGCGGGTGCGGCTGACCCTGGCGGGGCAGCGTGTGGATCTGGAGCTGAGCGCCGCGGAAACCACCGCCCGGCGGTTGCGGGCCGGTGGTTCGCGGCTGCGCGAGCGCCTGGAGCAGGTGGTGCGGGACCCGGTCAGCGTTACCGTCCATGAGGTGCGCGAGCATGAATGAAGGTTCCCCGGAAGACCGTCAGCGGCGCCGCGCCGTGGCCCTCACCTATCGGGAAGGCGAGGCCGCCCCCCGGGTATTGGCGCGGGGCTACGGTGAGCTGGCGGAACAGATCATCGCCGAGGCCCACCGTAACCAGGTATTCGTCCACGATGCCCCGGAACTGGTGGCGTTGTTGATGCAACTGGACGTGGATGCCTGTATCCCGCCGGCCCTGTATCAGGTGATCGCCGAGTTGCTGGTATGGGTGCGGGACCTGGAGGAGCGGGAAAAACAGCGCTTCGGAGACTGACCATAAAGTACCAGATGCAAGGAGTTGCGCCCTTTTTTGGGGGCTTTCTAATGTGAACGGGTTCCTTGCTTGTGTCGGACGGTAGGAAAAGAGGAGTTTGCACGGCCGTCCATGCTTCTGAAAAGTGACTCTAACTTGTTGATTTAACAGGAAGATGAAAAAAATAGCAGATCCGCTCCCACCGTCCTGAGCCGTAGGACAACCCCTCCGATCACCCCCTTTTTTCTTTCCCGTAATGTGACATAGATCACATTTTTCAAGCTATATGTGATTTTGTTCACAATTAAGTATGAGAAAAGAATCACTCCTATGGTACGTTTCGAATCACATAACCAATAGATGACTCTCTTACTTTCCAGTACACTTATAATACAAAAGTACTAGGTTTCGCGGATTTTCAGCATACAGTGACGGTTTTGGCGGCTTCCCGTCGGGGACCAGACCGGGATGCCCGGGCCGGCCGTCACGTCTTAACTATGGAATCGGGGATAGGCCCTCGATTGGGGTTACCGAAGGAGCACCGCAGCCATGAACGTCGACCATGTTCTTAATGAGATCCAGGACTTGAATCTGTCTTACATGCTGCTGGCGCAGCGGCTTCTCAATGAAGATTTCACCACCGCTCTGTTCCGCCTCAAGATCGATGAGGCAATGGGCCGGGTGTTGGTTTCGCTGTCCGCGAAGCAACTGGCGCGCCTGGCTCGCACCAATCAGTTGTTGTTCCGCCTGCAGCTGGACGATGCCGAGCAGGTCAGTCAGCTGACCCGTGAAAAGCGTGAGCAGGGCCTGGGGCAAACCCACGCTTCCCTGCTCATGGCGGCCTGCCAGCACTGAAGGGGGGGATATGTCCGAGAAAAGTCTGGTCGGCGAGATGCATCAGGTGCAGCTTGCCATTGAATTGATCGAACTGGGCGCCCGCCTGCAGGTTCTGGAATCGGAAATCGAGCTGAGCCGTGGCCGGCTGATCCGCCTCTACAAGGAGGTGCGTGGCGCCTCGCCGCCGAAGGGCATGCTGCCGTTCTCCACGGACTGGTTCATTACCTGGCTGCCCAATATCCACTCCTCGCTGTTCTATGCCTACTACCGGCAGTTGACCGAGGTGCAGGGTTGCGCGCGCATGGAAGGGTTCGTCAAATCCTACCGCCTGTACCTGGAACAGATGGCCCTGGATGAGGCGGAGCCGGTGCTTGGCCTGACCCGCGCCTGGACGTTGATCCGCTTTTTCGAGAGCGAGCTGTTCGAGCTGTCCTCCTGTACCAGCTGCGGCGGCCATTTCGTCAACCACGCCCATACACCCAGCCAGGACTTTGTCTGTGGCATTTGCCAGCCCCCCTCCCGGGCCGGCAAAACCCGTAAGAAGCCCAGCGTCAACAAAGCCGTGGGCATCTGAGCCTATCAAGTACCCGGCGCCGGGTCTCCGGCGCCGCTCCAGCCGCTAAAAATCCCCTCAAGCCCGACGCCTTCCTGCCGATACCTCAGGTAATGCGATTCACCTCCCGGCAGGAAGGACACCCGTTGTGCTGATACCTCTAGGCTTCATTATCGTCACGCTCTCCGTGTTCGGGGGCTTCGCTCTCGCGGGAGGAAGCCTGGGGCCGCTCTATCAGCCCACCGAAATTCTGATGATCGTGGGTGCGGCGGTGGGCGCTTTCGTGGCCGCCAACAACGGCAAGGCGATCAAGGCCACGTTCCGTTCCGCAAGCCGCCTCAAGCGCACCAAGCACTATGACAAGAGCATTTACATGGAGCTGATGGCGCTCCAGTACCGGTTGCTTACCAAGATGCGCCGGGAAGGGGTGCTGGGCGTGGAAAAGGACATCGAGAATCCCCAGGAGAGCGTGCTGTTCACCGAGCACCCGCGCATCGTCAGCGACCCGCTGATCATGGGGTTTCTCACCGATTACCTGCGTTTGATGGTCAGCGGCAGCGTCGATCCCATGGAACTGGACGAGCTGATGACCCATGAGATCGAGGCCTTCGAGCACGAGGCACATATCCCCGCCGACGCCCTGATGAAGGTGGGCGACGCCCTGCCGGCGTTCGGTATCGTGGCGGCGGTGCTGGGGGTGGTGAAGGCGCTGGCCTCGGCGGATTCCGGTGCCGGTGAAATGGGCATCATGATCGCCCACGCCCTGGTGGGCACCTTCCTGGGCATTCTGCTGGCCTACGGTTTCGTCAACCCGGTGGCCAGCCGCATCGACCGGCAGGTGGCGGAAGGGGTGAAGATGCTGCAGTGCGTGCGCGTCACCCTGCTTGCCAACCTGAACGGCTATGCGCCGCAGCTGGCGGTGGAGTTTGGTCGCAAGGCTCTGCACAGCGCCGAGCGTCCGTCCTTTGATGAACTGGAAGAGCATGTGCGCTCCGCCCGCGGTGGAGGCTCCGGCGAAGCATGAGCAATAACCATCGCACCATCGTCATTCGCAGACCCAGGCGCGCCCACGCGGCGCACCATGGCGGCGCCTGGAAGATCGCGCTGGCGGATTTCATGACCGCGTTGATGGCCCTGTTCCTGGTGCTGTGGATTCTCTCCACCGCCACCCCCTCGGAACTGCAGGGGCTGGCGGAGTACTTCCGCACCCCGCTCAAGGTGGCGCTGGCCAATGGTGACCGCAACTCGGCGAGCACCAGCGCCATTCCCGGTGGCGGCGCCGACCCGGCCCACTCCGACGGCGAACAGGCGCGCATCGATCTGAAGCGCCAGAGCCGTCCGGCGGAGGATCGGGCACGGTTGATGGAGTTGCGCCGGCGCATGGAAACGGTGATTCAGGAAGACCCGGCGCTGCGCAACGTGCGTGAACAGATGCGTTTCGAAATGACACAGGACGGCTTGCGGGTGCAATTGATGGATACCGACCGTCAGCCCATGTTCGAGCTCGGCAGCGACCGGGTGTCGCCGGCCATGCGCAAGTTGCTGCGCACCCTGGCGCCGCTGCTCAACGATGTGCCCAACCGGCTCAGCATCAGCGGCCACACCGACAGCCTGCGCTATGCCCGGGGTGACAGCGGCTACAGCAACTGGGAGCTGTCCAGCGACCGGGCCAACGCCTCCCGCCGGGAACTGGTGGCCGGTGGGCTGGATGGTAGCAAGCTGCTGCGCGTGACCGGCATGGGCGACCGTGTGCCGGTGCCGGGCAGCAATCCCGGCGATGCCGTCAACCGGCGCATCACCCTGGTGGTGCTCAGTGACAGCGCCGCCCGGCGTCTGCAAGCGGGAAGCCGCTCGGACGTCTCCGATCTTCCTTCGCAACGGGTCCCGGACTGAACATGGACATTACCGATTTCTACGACACCTTTTTCGAGGAAGCCGACGAGCTGCTGGCGGAGATGGAAACCCATCTTCTCGACCTGGACGTGGATCAGCCCGACCAGGAGCGGCTCAACGCCATCTTCCGCGCCGCCCATTCGATCAAGGGCGGTGCTGGCACCTTCGGGTTCGAGGCGCTGCAACGCACCACGCACCTGCTGGAAAACCTGCTCGACTACGCCCGTCGCGGTGAACTGCAACTGCGCCGGGACATCGTCGACACCTTTCTGGAAGCCAAAGATATGTTGAACGACCAACTGGATGCCTACCGTCAGGGCGGCGAGCCCGATCCGGAGGCCCTGGAGCGGATCTGCGAAACCCTGCGGCGGCTGGCCCTGGAGGAGATCGGCCATCACGCGGAAGCGGACGCCCCGGCCCCGACCCCGGCGAGCAAGCCGGCGGCGGAGCCCGAGCCCGCCGCCGCCGTGGGCGGCGGCCGTTATCAGGTGGCGCTGCTGGGCGTGGCCGACAAGGACCGTGCTCTGCTGATCGAGGAACTGGGCCAGCTCGGTGAGGTGGAGAGTCACGAAGGTGACGTCGAGCAGTACCGGGTGGTGATGAAGACCTCGCTGAGCGTTGACGACATCGAAGCGGTGATGTGCTTCATCGTCGAGCCGGAACAGCTGTCGATCCAGGCCCTGGACACGCCCGCCGAGCCGGTGGCCGAGGCCGCCGCGCCGCAAGCCGGGAAAGCGGAACAAACCGAGCAAGCCGCGCAAGCCGAGAAGGCCGAGACCGCCGACAAGCCGGCGGATGCCAAGCCCGCCGCGCCGGCCAAAGCCGCCGGCAAGTCCGCCAGTAAAGCCCCGGCCGGTGGCGAGTCCACCTCAATCCGGGTGCCGGTGGCCAAGGTCGACCAGATCATCAACCTGGTGGGTGAGCTGATCATCACCCAATCCATGCTTAACCAGGTGGCCGAGGACTCCGACACCGGCAAGGACACCGGCCTGGTGACCGGCCTCAACCTGCTGCAGCGCACCGCCCGGGATCTGCAGGAGGCGGTGATGTCCGTGCGCATGGTGCCGATGGATTATGTGTTCAGCCGTTTCCCGCGCCTGGTGCGCGACCTGGCCAGCAAGCTCGGCAAGGAGGTGGAACTGGTCACCGAGGGCAAATCCACGGAACTGGACAAGGGCCTCACCGAACGCATCATCGACCCGCTCACCCACCTGGTTCGCAACAGCCTGGACCATGGCATCGAGACGCCGGACCGCCGGGAAGCCGCCGGCAAACCGCGCACCGGTCGTTTGCTGCTCTCCGCCCAGCATCAGGGCGGCAACATTCTGATCGAAGTGATCGACGACGGCGCCGGCCTGAACCGGGAAAAACTGCTGGCCAAGGCGCGCAGCAGCGGTCTGTCGGTGTCCGACTCGATGAGCGACGACGAGGTCTGGCAGCTGATTTTCGCGCCCGGGTTCTCCACCGCCGAGGAGGTCAGCGACGTGTCCGGCCGGGGTGTCGGCATGGACGTGGTCAAACGGAACATCCAGTCCATGGGCGGCCACGTGGAAATCCTGTCGAAACCGGGGCAGGGCACCACCACCCGCATCGTGCTGCCTCTCACCCTGGCGATTCTCGATGGCATGTCGATCCGCGTGGGCGGCGAGACCTTCATCCTGCCGGTGAGCGCGGTGATCGAATCCCTGCAGCCGTCCGCCGACGACCTCTACACACTGGCCGGCGGCGACACCCTTCTCAAGGTGCGCGAGGACTATCTGCCGGTGGTGGCGGTGCATCACGCCCTGGACGTGGCCGAGGCGATCACCGACCCGACCCGGGCCATCGCCGTGATCGTACAGGGCGAGGGACGCCGCTACGCGGTGCTGGTGGACAACCTGATCGGCCAGCAGCAGGTAGTGGTCAAGAACCTGGAAACCAATTACCGGAAGGTGCCCGGCGTTTCGGCGGCCACCATTCTTGGTGACGGCAGCGTGGCATTGATTCTCGATGTCTCGGATCTGCACCGTCTGGCACAGAGCAAAAAAGACAATCGCATCTTTGGCAATGTATCCCACCTCGTAGAGGAGATAGAACCATCATGAGCAACGCTACCGCATTGCAGCATAGCATCGCCGCGGAAACCGGCAGTCAGGAGTTTCTGGTGTTTTCCCTGGGCGAGGAAGAGTACGCCATCGATATCCTCAAGGTGCAGGAGATCCGTGGCTACGAAAACGTCACGCGCATCGCCAACGCGCCGGATTTCATCAAGGGCGTGGCCAATCTGCGCGGAGTGATCGTGCCGATCGTCGATCTGCGCATCAAGTTCCGGCTGGCGGAAGCCAACTACGACGAGCAGACGGTGGTGATCGTGGTCAACATCGCCGACCGGGTGGTGGGTATCGTCGTCGACCGGGTTTCCGACGTGATGACGCTGACTTCGGAGCAACGCAAGCCGGCGCCTGAATTCGGTCTCTCGCTGCCGCTCGACTACATCCACGGGCTCGGCAACCTGGACGACCGCATGCTGGTGCTGGTGGACATCGAGAAGCTGCTGACCAGCGAAGAGATGGCATTGGTCGAGGAGGCCGGCGAGTAAGCGCCGGCCGAAACCGATCCTTCAGAGTTAAGAACAAGAGGTAGGTGATGCGCGACAACCAGCCTGTAACAGGGCATGAGCACAAGCTGAGGTCCGATGATTTTTTGATTTCTCGCACCGATCTTCGAGGTCGCATCACCTATGCCAACCCCGCCTTCGTGGAGGTCAGCGGCTTCACCAACGATGAGTTGGTGGGTGCGCCCCATAACATTGTTCGCCACCCGGACATGCCCGCGGCGGCGTTCAAGGACCTGTGGTCCTGCATCAAGGGCGGTGACGTCTGGATCGGCCTGGTAAAGAACCGCCGCAAGAACGGCGACTACTACTGGGTGCGCGCCCACGTCACGCCGATCAGCGAAGGCGGTGACATCGTCGGCTTCGTATCGGTGCGCTTGAAAGCGGATAACGCCTCCATCGCCGCCGCGGAACGGGATTACGCCGCCTTGCGCGAGGGCCGTGGTGGCCATCTGTACCTGCACAAGGGCGAGGTGCGTCGCCGTGGCCCGCTGGCGGCGCTGAAACGCTGGGACCCCCGCTCGGTGACCAGCCGCATGTCGCTGCTGTTCAGCGGCTGCGCCGCCCTGGTGCTGCTGATCACCGGCGTGGTGCTTTATTCCCTGGAGCAGGCGCAGGCGGCCGTGCCCACCCTGTTGCTGGCGGTGCCCGCCGTGGGCATCGCGCTGATGGGGCTGGGTTTCCATGCGGTGACCCGGTCGGTGCTGGCGCCGGTGCGCACCGCCGGCAGGTTCACCCTGCAGGTGGCGGCGGGCAACCTGGCGGCGCGGCCGCCGGCCCGCTCCGGCGGCGAGCTTGGCATGCTGGTGATGGGCCTCAAACTGATGCGCCGCAGCCTGGGCAGCATCGTCGGGCACATGCAGCAGGGTATGACGGTGGTGGCGCCGGCGGCCCGGGACATCGCCGAGGGCAATGAGGATCTGTCGTCGCGCTCCGAGCAGCAGGCCAGTTCGCTGCAACAGACCGCCGCCAGCATGGAGCAGATGACCGCCACCGTGGCTCAGAACGCGGACAGCGCCCGCCAGGCCAGTGAGCTCACCGCCGACGCCTCCCGTTCCACATCGGAAAGCGTCGAGGTGATGGGGCAGGTGGTCAGCACCATGTCGCGCATCACCGCCAGCTCCGAACGGATGGGGGAGATCATCGGCACCATCGATTCGATCGCCTTCCAGACCAGCATCCTGGCACTGAACGCCTCGGTGGAGGCGGCGCGGGCCGGTGAGCATGGCAAGGGCTTCGCGGTGGTGGCCCAGGAAGTCCGCAATCTGGCCGGCCGGTCCGCGGACGCCGCCCGGGAAATCCGTGGCCTGATCGACGGTTCCGGCCAGGAAATCGACAGCGGCGCCGACCTGGTGCGGCGCGCGGAAACGGCCATTTCATCGGTGGCCGACTCGGTGGGCCGGGTCAACGAGTTCATGGCGGATATCCGCTCCGCCTCCGAAGAGCAAAGCGCCGGCATTACCCAGATCAACGCGGCGGTGGCGCAAATGGATGTGGTCACTCGCCAGAATGCCGACCGGGTTCAGTCATCCGCCATCGCCGCCGCTTCCATGGAACGGCAGGTGCGGTTACTGACCCATTCCATGAACGTGTTCCGTCTGGATGATTCCCCGGAGCGCGCACGCAAGCCGGTTGCCAGCGCGCCCAGAGCGCGGGACGCAGCCTTGGAGAGTGCCACTTGAACAACGACCTGGAACGCTATGCCGCTGGCTCCACCAAAACGCCGGAGCGCGACCTGCTGTTCAGTGACGCGGACTTTGAACGCATTCGTGAGCTGATCTACCGGCGCGCCGGCATCGTATTGGCTTCCCATAAGCGCGATATGGTGTACAGCCGCGTGGGGCGACGGGTACGCCAGCAAGGATTGCTGAGCTTCCACGATTACCTGACCCGCCTGGAGCGGGAAACCGGTGGCCCGGAATGGGAGGCCTTCACCAATACCCTGACCACCAACCTGACCGCGTTCTTCCGCGAGGCTCACCACTTTCCGCTGCTCGCCGACCATGTGCGCGGCCGGCCCGGGCCGATCCGGGTGTGGAGCGCCGGCGCCTCCACCGGAGAGGAACCCTACTCCCTGGCCATGCTGCTGCTGGAGACCCTGGGCGACAAGGCCAAGTTCGAAATACTGGCCACGGACATCGACACCGATGCCCTGAACCGGGCGCGCCTCGGCGTCTATCCGCTGGCCCAGGTGCAGAAGCTCGATGAACAGCGGCGGCGGCGCTTTTTCCAACGCGGCAGCGGCGCCCGCGCCGGCTTTGCCCGGGTGCGCCCGGAAGTGGCATCGCGGGTCCGCTTTGAAACCCTCAATCTGGTAACCCCCGGTTGGAAGGTGGACCCGCCGTTCGACGCCATCTTCTGCCGCAACGTGATGATCTATTTCGACCGCGACACCCAGGCCCGGGTGCTGGAGCGCTTCGCGCCCTTGCTGAAGAGTGACGGGCTTTTGTTCGCCGGCCATTCCGAGAGCTTTTCCTATATCAGCGACCGCTTTCTGTTGCGTGGGCAGACCGTCTATCGCCCGGTCCACACTAAAGGCTGAGCGCGCCCCGCCGATATCAGTATGCCGGCCAGTCGACCGCCGGCCAGGACGAATAACGCTAAACCTGATTTTTTTCTAACCGGGCGTGCATGGAGCGCGAAGCAATGATGAAGTTACTGCGTAATACCAACATTAATGTAACGGTGGCGGGGGCGCTGTTGTGCTGTGCCCTTCTTATCGGTGTGTTAGCGGTGCTGCGCGCCGCCAGCGATGATATGGCCAACGATTCCATCGTTTCCCTGAACCGGATGAACGTTGAGCAGCTCAACGAGCTGGGCCGGGCCGCGTTTCTGTTCAGCCGTGCGGGTGCGGTGATGGATCTGGCCGTGCAGTTTACCGACCGGGGCATGACCGGGCAGGCGGACAAAGAGCTGAATCGGGTCTCCGACCTGTTGAAACGGGGCGAAACCCGCTTCGCCAACTTCAATGAGGCCTACGAGGCCGACGGCGGCGCCGCCATCGGCGGCGAGTTGAAAACCACACTGAGCACCCTGGTCGGTCTGTACAAGAGCCAGTACTTGTCGATTCAGGAAGGTGACCTGGAAAAGAGCTGGGAGATTCGCCAGCAACAGATTCCGATCAATGAATCAATGAATAAGCTGCTCACCGATTTCACCCGCGATGCGGACAAGCGGGGCAGCCAGGTGATGGCGGACTACCGTAGCGACAACAGCTTCTACACCCAGGTTGGCTGGGCCACGGTGGCGGTCGCCCTGCTGCTGCTGCTCTCCATTTATTGGGTGCTGCGCAAGGTGGTGGTGTCGCCGCTGGAGTCCGCGGTGACCGACCTGCAACGCATCGCCGGCGCCGACCTGTCGCGGCCGATCCCGGTATACGGTCGCAACGAGATCGGCAAGCTGTTCACCGCCATGCGCGATATGCAGGACAGCCTGTCGAAGATCGTCAAGGGCGTGCGCGGCAGCAGCAACTCGATCTTCACCGGCAGCTCGGAGATCGCCCGTGGCAATACCGACCTGTCGGCGCGCACCGAGCAGCAGGCCGCCTCCCTGGAAGAAACCGCCACCAGCATGGAAGAGCTCACGGCCACCGTGAAGCAGAACGCCGACAACGCCCGGCAGGCCAGCAGTCTGGCCAATGACGCCTCCGGCACCGCCGGTCGCGGCGGCGAGGTGATGCAGGAGGTGTCCAGCAAAATGCAGAACATCACCGAGAGCTCGAAGAAGGTGGCGGACATCACCGCCATGATCGATTCCATTGCCTTCCAGACCAACATTCTGGCGCTCAACGCCTCCGTGGAAGCGGCCCGGGCCGGTGAGCAGGGGCGGGGCTTCGCGGTGGTGGCCGGCGAGGTGCGCAACCTGGCCGGCAACAGCGCCGACGCCGCCCGCGAAATCAAGCAGCTGATCGAGCGCTCGTCCGTGGAAGTGGAGGAGGGGGCCGCGCTGGTGGAACGGGCCGGCCAGACCATGACCGAGGTGGTGGCCGCGGTGAAGCGGGTCACCGACATCATGGATGAAATCTCCGCCGCCTCCCAGGAGCAGAGTGCCGGCATTGAGCAGGTCAGCCAGGCGGTGAGCCAGATGGATGAGGTGACGCAGCAGAACGCGGCCCTGGTGGAACAGGCCGGGGCGGCCGCCGCCTCCCTGGAACAACAGGCCAGGCGGCTGGAAGAAGCGGTGGCGATCTTCCGCCTCGAACAGGCGCAGCGGACGCCGTCCCTGACGGTGATGGAGCCGGCAAGCAAGGGCCGCTCCGAGCCCGCCGTCCGGCGCGCCCAGCTGCCGGCCAAGGCCCACGGCAGCGCTCCGACCAACGCCAAGGGCCGTGGCGAGGCCAAGGCGGATAACCACGACAAGGCCCATGGCGATGCCAGGGCCGAGCACAAGCAAGCGCGCTTTTCCTCAGCGGGCAGCATGCCGGCACGGCGCACCGAGACCACCGAAGAAGAGTGGACCGAGTTCTAGACAACCGGCGCCGGCGCCCGCCGCCGCGCGGCGCGGGCGCGGTCCCATTAGTGAACCATTAAAGATACCGACCTCGCCGCCGATAACTCCTGTAACTGGGGGACGTCGCATCGGAACCGGCGAAGTGGTGACAGGGGAGACCGATCTTGGGCGGGACAAAAATCAAGGTGTTGTGCGTCGATGATTCGGCTCTGATCCGTGATCTGATGACCGAAATCATCAACGAACAGGGTGACATGGAGGTGGTGGCGGTGGCGCCGGACCCGCTGGTCGCCCGGGACCTGATCAAACGCCATAACCCGGATGTGCTGACCCTGGACGTGGAAATGCCACGCATGGACGGCCTGGATTTTCTTGAGCGGTTGATGCGCCTGCGGCCGATGCCGGTGCTGATGGTCTCCTCGCTGACAGAGGCCGGTTCCGAAGTGACCCTGCGCGCCCTGGAGCTGGGCGCCGTGGACTTCCTGCAGAAGCCGGCGTTGGGCATCCGCTCCGGCATGCGCGAATACGGCGACCGCATCGCCGAGAAAGTACGCGCCGCCGCCCAGTCCCGGCCGCGCCGCCTGGCCCAGCCCGGCGGCGCGCCCCGGTCGGCGCTGCGCCCGGTGATGGTGTCCAGCGAAAAGCTGGTGATCCTGGGCGCCTCCACCGGGGGCCCGGAAGCGATCCGGCAGGTGCTGGAACCCTTGCCGCCCAACTCGCCGGCGATTCTGATCGCCCAGCACATGCCCGGCGGTTTCACCCGCTCCTTCGCCCAGCGCCTGGACCGGCTGTGCCAGGTGTCGGTGAAGGAGGCGGAAGACGGCGAGCGTGTGCTACCCGGTCATGTCTATATCGCCCCCGGCGAACAGCATCTGAAACTGGTACGCAGCGGCGCCAACTATGTGGTGCGGCTGGACGATGGCGCGCCGGTCAACCGCCACCGGCCGTCGGTGGACGTGTTGTTCCGCTCGGCGGCGGAGCAGGCCGGCGCCAACGCCATCGGCGTGCTGCTCACCGGCATGGGCAAGGACGGTGCCGAGGGTCTGCTGGCGATGCGCAACGCCGGTGCCCATACCCTGGCCCAGGATCAGGAAAGCTCACTGGTGTTCGGCATGCCCCGGGAAGCCATTGCCCGGGACGCCGCCACCGAGATTCTGCCCCTTGATCGCATGGCGGAACGCATGATGGCGCTGGTCGCCGCCTCCGGGCGTGCTCAGCGGGTTTGATAACCAATAAAAATGGAATTGGTGAATAGAGGAACGCTGGAATGTTTAAAATCCCTCGTAATCTGAAGCTCAATACGGCGGTAGCCGGCGCCCTTGTGATTTGCGCCTCGATGATCGTCGTGCTGGTGGCGATCCGTTTCGTTACCAACCGCATGGTGGACGATTCCATCAGCACCCTGAACACCATCAACGTGGAGCAGCTTAACCAGGTCAGCCGCGCCACCACCCTGCTTAACCAGGCGCGTATCGAGATGGACCTGGCGGCGGATTACCTGGACATGGGCATGCGCATGATCGCCGCCGACCAGGTACAGAACGTGGGCAACCTGCTGGACCGCTCACTGGCGCGCTTCGAGCAGTTCGCCGCCTCCAAGAAGCTCACCGAGGAGGGCGCCGCTCTGTCCGAGGATTTGAGCGTCGCCTTCCGGCGGGTGCTGGAACTCAGCCGCCAGCAGAAAACCAGTCTGGAGTCCGGCAGCCTCAGCGATTACCGGGCGCTGCGCCAGGAACTGCTGGGTCCGGGCACCAATCTGAACAAACGCCTGACCGACTTCACGCGCTACGCGGACGAACGGGGCCAGGTGATCATGGCCACCTACCGCCAGGAATCCCAGCGGCTGGCCATGGTTGCCCTGGCGGCCCTGGTGATGGTGCTGGTGGTGATGGTGCTGATCTATTTCGGCCTTCGCAAAATCGTGGTGCAGCCGCTGGAGAAAGCGGTGCGCACCCTGCAGCGCATCGCCCGCGCCGACCTGTCCGAGCACATCGACGTGCGCGGCCGCAATGAGGTGGGCCAGCTGTTCGCCGCCATGCGCGAGATGCAGGACAGTCTGACCGGCATCGTCGCCGACGTGCGCGCCAGCAGCGGCTCGATTCTGGTCGGCAGCTCGGAAATCGCCCAGGGCAACACCGACCTGTCGTCCCGCACCGAGCAGCAGGCCGCTTCCCTGCAGGAAACCGCCGCCAGCATGGAGCAGCTCACCGCCACCGTGAAGCAGAACGCGGACAACGCCCGCCAGGCCAGCAGCCTGGCCAACGATGCCTCCGGCACCGCGTCCCGGGGCGGCGACGTGATGACCCAGGTCAGCACCAAGATGCAGACCATCACGGAAAGCTCCCGCAAGGTGGCGGACATCACCGGCATGATCGATTCCATCGCCTTCCAGACCAATATTCTGGCGCTCAACGCCTCCGTGGAAGCGGCCCGTGCCGGCGAGCAGGGCCGGGGCTTCGCGGTGGTGGCCGGGGAAGTGCGCAACCTGGCCGGCAGCAGCGCCGACGCCGCCCGCGAAATCAAGCAGCTGATCGAACGCTCCGCCGTGGAAGTGCAGGAAGGCTCCTCGCTGGTGGAGCAGGCCGGCGACACCATGAAGGAAGTGGTGGCGGCGGTGAAGCGCGTCACCGACATCATGGATGAGATCTCCGCGGCCTCCCAGGAACAGAGCGGCGGCATCGAACAGGTCAGCCAGGCGGTCAGCCAGATGGACGAGGTAACCCAGCAGAACGCCTCGCTGGTGGAACAGGCCACCGCCGCGGCGTCGTCCCTGGAAGAGCAGGCCAAGCGCCTGGAGCAGGCGGTGGCGATCTTCCGCGTCAGCGAGGACCACGCGCCCCTGGCACCGACCCTGGAGCATCAGGTGCCGCTGGTGGACGACCTGGACCTGGACCCGGAGCCGGAAGCGGAGCAACCGGCCGAGAGCAAGGAAAAGAGCCCGGCGCCGAAGCCGTCGGCGCCGCGTAAGGACGCGGCGGTAAGCAACCGGGAACCGCGCCGCGAGCCGGTGACCACCGAAGATGATTGGGAAGAATTTTAACCCGCGCCGGGCCGCCGCCCGGTGCTCCGACGCAGTGAGAGGAAAACATGGATAAGGGCATGAGTATTCTGGTGGTGGACGACTTCCCCACCATGCGACGCATCGTTCGCAGCCTGCTCAAGGAGCTGGGCTTCACCAATGTGGAAGAAGCCGAGGACGGCCAGGAAGCCCTGACCAAACTGAAAGGCGGCGGCTTCGACTTCGTGGTTTCGGATTGGAATATGCCCAACCTGGACGGCCTGGAGATGCTCAAGCAGATCCGCGCCGATGAATCGATGAAGTCCATGCCGGTGCTGATGGTGACCGCCGAAGCCAAGAAGGACAACATCGTGGCCGCCGCCCAGGCCGGTGCCAATGGTTACATCGTCAAGCCTTTCACCGCGGTGACGCTGGAAGAAAAGCTCAACAAGATTTTCGAGAAGCTGGGCAAATAACGGCCCCGGCCTTGCGATCCAGGAGATGCGAATATGAGTGGTGAAGCGCGGTCCGTTACCAGTGAGGCCGGACACAACGACGATCTGGTCCAGCGTATTGGCCAGCTGACGCGAATGCTGCGGGAAAGCATGCGCGAACTGGGGCTCGACAAGGAGGTGGAAAAGGCCGCCGAGGCGATCCCCGATGCCCGCGCGCGACTCAACTACGTGGCGTCGATGACCGAGCAGGCGGCGGAGCGGGCGCTCAACGCGGTGGACCGCGCCCAGCCCCTGCAGGACGAAATGGAGCGCGGCGCCCAGGCCCTGGACGAAAAATGGCAGACCTGGTTCCAGCAGCCGCTGGAAATGGACGACGCCCGTGAGCTGGTCACCGAAACCCGCCACTACCTGGGCTCGGTGCCGGCCATGGCCCGCAATACCAGCAAGGAGCTGCTGGAAATCATGATGGCCCAGGACTTCCAGGATCTCACCGGCCAGGTGATCAAGAAGATGATGGAAGTGATCCAGGAGGTGGAGCGCCAGCTGCTGCAGGTGCTGCTGGAAAGCGTGCCCGAGGGGGACGAGCGCGAGGCCATGCGTGAGCGCATGAACAACCGCACCGCCGAGGACGCCCGCCGCCGGGAGCAGGCCGGCCTGATGAACGGCCCGCAGATCAAGCCGGACGGCGAGGACATCGTCAGCAGCCAGGACCAGGTGGACGATCTGCTGGACGAGTTGGGCTTTTAGGCTGGATCGCGACTGAAGTCGCTCCTACGGAGGGCATTGTCCCCGGATCGCTGGCATTGTTTCCGTAGGAGCGACTTCAGTCGCGACCAACGCTCAGACCCAATCCTGCCCCGGGCGGCAATCGCCGCCCGGAATAGCCGCCCATAGCGGTCGCTTATCGGCGGTTTGCTCCCTGCCGGCCTGACCGACAATGTTCCGCGACAGCAATTGCGCGCGGAAGCCTTCGTCATGGCCGACGAAACCGAAGATCAGGAAAAGACAGAAGAGGCCACGCCCCGAAAACGGGAAAAAGCCCGTGAAGACGGGCAGGTGGCCCGTTCCCGGGAACTCACCACGGTGCTGCTATTGATGGCCGGGGTGGGTGGTCTGTGGAGCCTGGGCCCGGCGCTGTTCGACCAGGTCGGCACGGTGATGGAACAGGCGTTCCTGTTCGACCGGCAGCAGGCCTTCGACAGCACCGTGATGCTGGTGCACGCCGGCGACCTGGGCGCCCGCGCCCTGTTCGGCCTGACGCCCCTGTTTCTGCTGCTGGCGGTGACCGCCCTGATCGCCCCCAATTTGCTCGGCGGCTTCCTGATTTCCGCCAAATCCCTCAAGCCCCAGGCCAGCAAGCTCAACCCGATCAAGGGGCTGAAGCGGCAGTTTTCCTCCCAGGCCCTGGCGGAGCTGGCCAAGGCCATCGCCAAATCGGTGCTGGTGGGCCTGGTGGCGGTGAGCTTCATGGTCTCCCACCGGGGCGAATTCATGTCATTGATGGACCAGCCCCTGCACCAGGCCCTGGCCGATGCCCTGCGCATGGCGGCCCAGGCCTGCGGCCTGATGGTGCTGTCGCTGATCGTGGTGATTCTGATCGACGTGCCCTACCAGCTGTGGAGTACCTCCAAGAAGTTGCGCATGAGCAAGGAAGAGGTGAAGCGCGAGCACAAGGAAAGCGAGGGCGACCCCCATCTGAAAGCCAAAATCCGTAGCCAGCAGCAGTCCATGGCCCGCAACCGCATGATGAGCCAGGTGCCGGACGCGGACGTGATCGTCACCAACCCCACCCACTACGCGGTGGCGCTCAAGTACCAGGAGCAGCGTATGAGTGCCCCCCGGGTAGTGGCCAAGGGCACCGACGCGGTGGCCGCGCGCATCCGCGAGCTGGGCGCGGAGCATGGCGTGCCGTTGCTGGAGGCGCCGCCGCTGGCGCGCTCCCTGTACCGCCATGTGGACCTGGACCGGGAAATCCCCGGCCTGCTCTATACCGCCGTGGCGGAGGTGCTGGTGTGGGCGTTCCGCCTGAAACGGGCCCGGGAGGAGGGCGGTGAGATGCCGTTCGCGCCCTCGGATCTGAGCGTGCCGCCGGAACTGGAGGTGGCGCCTTGAAAGCACTCAGTCAGTACCTGGGCCCGGCCCGTACCCTGACCGCCGCTGACGGCAAGCTGCTGGCCGGCCCGCTGCTGATCCTGGTGATCATGGCGATGCTGATCCTGCCGCTGCCGCCGTTCGCCCTGGATCTGTTCTTCACCTTCAACATCGCCCTGTCGCTGATGGTGCTGCTGGTCAGCATGTTTACCCTGCGCGCCCTGGACTTCGCCGCCTTCCCGGCGGTGCTGCTGTTCACCACCCTGCTGCGGCTGGCCCTTAACGTGGCCTCCACCCGGGTGGTGCTGATGGAAGGCCACGAAGGCGGTGCCGCCGCCGGCAAGGTGATCGAAGCGTTCGGCCAGTTCCTGGTGGGCGGCAACTTCGCCGTCGGGCTGGTGGTGTTCCTGATTCTGGTGGTGATCAACTTCATGGTGATCACCAAGGGCGCCGGGCGCATCGCCGAGGTCGGCGCGCGCTTCATGCTCGACGCCATGCCCGGCAAGCAGATGGCCATCGACGCGGACCTCAACGCCGGCCTGATCGGCGAGGAAGAGGCCAAGTCCCGCCGCGCCGAGGTGGCCCAGGAGGCGGATTTCTACGGTTCCATGGACGGTGCCAGCAAGTTCGTGCGCGGCGACGCGGTGGCCGGCCTGGTGATCATGGCGGTGAACATCATCGGCGGTCTGATCATCGGCATGATGCAGCACGACCTGTCGTTCGCCGACGCCGGCCGCACCTATACGCTGCTGACCATCGGCGATGGTCTGGTGGCGCAGATTCCGGCCTTGGTGATTTCCACCGCCGCCGGTGTCACCGTGTCCCGGGTCAACACCGAGCAGGATGTGGGCCAGCAGATGATCGACCAGCTGCTGGTCAATCCCAAGGTGCTGTTCCTGTCCGCCGGGGTGCTGGGCCTGCTGGGCATGGTGCCGGGCATGCCCAATTTCGTGTTCCTGCTGTTCACCGGCCTGCTGGCCGGCGCCGGCTGGTGGCTGAGCCGCCGCCACGACCGCCAGCTGGCGGAGGAGCAGATCGAGGCCCGCACCGCGCCGGCCCAGCCGGAGGCCCCGGAGGCCAGCTGGGACGACGTGCAGCTGATCGACACCCTGGGCCTGGAAGTGGGGCACCGGATGATCCCCATGGTCGACTACCGCCAGCAGGGCGAGCTGCTCGGCCGCATCAAGAGCGTGCGCAAGAAATTCGCCCAGGACGTGGGCTTCCTGCCGCCGGTGGTGCACATCCGCGACAACCTGGAGCTGGGCGCCAACGATTACGTGATCACCCTGAAGGGCGCGGAAGTGGGCCGGGGCCAGGCGTTCGCCGGCCAGTGGCTGGCCATCGACCCGGGCCAGGTGAGCGGCGAAGTCACCGGCACCCCCACCCGCGACCCGGCCTTCGGCCTGCCGGCGGTGTGGATCGACGAAGGCCAGCGGGAACAGGCCCAGGTGTACGGCTACACGGTGGTGGACGCCAGCACCGTGGTGGCCACCCACCTCAACCACCTGCTGCACGCCCACTCCGGGGAAATGCTGGGCCGCCAGGAAGTGCAGCAGCTGCTCGACAAACTGGGCGAGGACGGCAAGAGCCTGGTGGAAGACGTGGTGCCCAAGCGGGTGTCGCTCACCACCCTGCAGCGCATCCTGCAGAACCTGCTGGACGAGGACGTGTCGATCCGCGACCTGCGCACCATCCTCGACACCCTGGCGGAGCACTCCGCCGGCGAGAGCGACAGCGCCCACGATCTCACCGCCCGGGTCCGCCTGGCCTTGGGCCGGGCGATCACCTCCCAGTGGTTCCCGGGCCGCGACGAACTGCGCGTGATCGGCCTGGACGACCGCCTGGAGCAAGTACTGAGCCAGGCGCTCAATGGCGGCGGTGCCCTGGAACCGGGCCTGGCCGACACCCTGATGAACCAGGCCGCCGAAGCGCTGGAGCGCCAGGAAAACGCCGGCGACCCGCCGGTGCTGGTGGTGCCCCACCCGCTGCGACCGTTGCTGGCCAGCTTCCTGCGCCGCCGGCTCAAGCAGCTGGTGGTGATGTCCCAGGCGGAAATCCCCGACGACCGCCATCTGCGTGTCACTCAAATGATCGGAGGCTAGCATGAGCGTGCAGCGCTTCACCGGCAGCAACAACCGCGAGGCCATGGGCCGGGTCCGTGCCGCTTTGGGCAACGATGCCCTGATTCTGGCCAACCGCAGCACCGCCGACGGCGTGGAAATCCTGGCGGTGGCCGACGACGCCCCTCCTGAGGCCACCGCCAAGGCGCCACCGGCGGCACCGGCCCGGCCGGCGCGCCAGCACCCCGGCGGCGGCGATGCCGGCGAGCAACTGCTCCGTGAAGTGCGCCAACTGCGGGCGCGCCTGGAGCGTGCCGAGGCCGGGCCGGACTCCGCCATCGCCGGGCTGGAGCGGCGTCTGGCCGGGGCCGGCTTCGGCGCGGAAATCCGCGACGACCTGCTGGCCGGCTGGCCCGAGGAAGCCCGTCCCGGGGACGCGGAAGCCTGGCTGCGCCGGCAACTGGGGCGCCGGCTGCCGGTGGGCGACGGCCTGGACCAGGGCGGCGTGGTGGTGCTGCTGGGCCCGGCGGGGGTCGGCAAGACCAGCCTGGCGTTGAAACTGGCGCACCGTTACGGCGGCCGCACGCGGCTGTTCGCCGAGGACGAACCGGCACCGGCCCAGCGCCGTGCCGCCGAGGCCCTGGGCCTGATCTGGGAGCCCCTGGATCTGGAGCAGGGTTCGGTGTTCGCCGGCGACGGTCTGGCCATCGTTGATACCCGTGGCCGGGGCCTGCGGGACCCGGACCTGGGGGCGGTGCTGCGGCGCCTGGGCGCGGCCGCCCGGCCGCTGCTGCTGCTGCCCGCCGGTGCCGGCGTGGACAGCCTGGAAGAGACGGTGGCGGTTTACCAGGGCCTGGCGCGGGCCGCCGGCGCGCCCCTGGGCGACGCGGTGATTGCCCGCCGGGACGACGGCGGCGCCCTGGGCCCGCTGCTCGACGTGGCCCTGCGCCGGGACCTGCGTCTGCACTATATAAGCACCGGGCAACACCCGGAGGACCTGCGCGAGGCGCGGCCGGAAGCGCTGGTGGAGGAGGCCCTGGCGGCGACGGAGAGCACCCCGGCCCAGGTCGGTGACCGCCGTTGGGCCGACCGGCTGCTGGATCAGAGCCGTGCCCTGGACGCCGCCACCCGGTTGCTGCGCGACGGCGTGCCGGCGTTCCGTGGCCTGCTCGACGAGGGCGCCGACGACGGCCTCTCGATCCTGGCCCCGGAGGTGATGGTGCACGGCGCCGTGGACGCCACCCTGCGCCTGGCCCTGGACGCCAGCGGTCTGCCGCTGGGCCCGACCCGGGCCGAGGGCGACGGCGGCCGGCTGCTGCCGGCGCTGCCCGACGCCGCCTTCTGGCACCGCCTGGGCGACCGCCACTGGCTGGTCACGGCGCGCTCCAACGCCCGGGTCTGGCACCACCACGAACGTTGCTCCCTGGAGCTGTGCCAGGGCCGCGCCCAGGCCTGGGACAGCCGCCTGCTGCGCCATCGCGGCCGCCCGGTGCAGGTGCGCCTGCGCCGGCTGGAAGTGGCCGCGCCCCTGGCCGGCGGCGGCGAGGCGCCGCTCAGCGCCCGGCTGTGCGCCTGGTTCGGCACCCTGCATGACCTGGACAGCGGTGTGCTGGTGGGCCGCCGCTACTGGCTGGCCCCCGCCGGCCAGGACCGGGACCGCAGCCAGGCGCTGCTGCTGGCATCGCTCAGCGCCGAGGCGCTGCCGGCCCTGGAGCGCCGCGCCCGGCAGGCTCTGGAAGAGGAGGGCGTGGCGGCGCCGGAGGCCGCCGGTTTGCTGGCGGCGCTGGCCCTGCGGCTGGATCTGGACGACAGCGACTGGGCCCTGGACGCCCGCGGCCAGTTGCTGGCGCTGCTCGGCGGCCGCCGGCGCCGCAAACCGGAAACCCTGCTGGACGGTCTGCTGGCGCTGCTGCGTGCCCGCCACAGCCTGCGGGCGCTGGGGCGGGACCTGGCGCCATGAGCCGCCGCATGGCCCGGTGGTTGGCGCCGCCGCTGCTGGGCCTGGCGGCCACGGCGGCGGCCGCCACCCTGAGCTGGACCGCCACCCCGGCGGCGGTGCGCGTGGCCGGCCCGGACCGGGACTACCACAGCCAGCCGCTGACGCCGCCGGCGCCGGCCGCCGGCCTGGTGCCGGCACGGCTCAGCTGGCGCTACCGGGCCCGTGGCGGCCCGCCGCCCCGGGCCTGGCTGTGCCAGGCCGACCGGTGCCTGCGCCTGCACGGCCAGCGCGGCCGGGCCTCGGCCCCGGCGGGCTGGGACGGGGAACGGCCGCTGCGGTTTCGATTCCGTCTCGCCGACGGCGCCGGTCCGGTACGGGTGGAGCAGCTGCGCCTGACGGTGACCGGGCCGGCGCCCGCGCAAAGCAGCGAATAGCCCGCCACAACATCGTTTATTCACCGCTTCCGGTGACGTCTCCTGGCCGAATAATGACGGTACCGGAAACGTGCCCGGAATCATCAGGAGGCCGCAGATCCCATGTACACGGCTCAGGGAAAAATCGATCAGAATGCTTTGCTGGAGCAGCATCTGCCGGCGGTACGGCGGCAGGCGCTGGCGCTGCAGGTGAAGCTGCCGTCGGGCATCGAGCTGGATGACCTGATCCAGGCCGGCACCCTCGGCCTGCTGGACGCTCTGCGCCGCTTCGACGCCAACGCCGGCGCCAGCTTCGCCACCTTCGCCAGCCAGCGCATCCGTGGCGCCATGATCGACGAACTGCGCACCCGCGACTGGCTGCCGCGCAGCGTGCGCCGCAACGCCCGTGCCCTGGACCAATGCGTGCACCGCCTGGAGCAGCGCCTGGGCCGCCCCGCCGAGGAACGGGAAATCGCCGCCGAAATGGGCATGGACCTGGCCGAATACCAGCAACTGCTCACCGACACCAATAACGGCTACCTGCTGCCCTACGAGGAAATGGTGGAGGAACGGGGCGAACCGGAGGCCGGCAGCGGCGCGCCGCCCAACCCCTTCGCCGCCCTGATGGAAGGCGAACGCCGCGAGCAGCTCACCGCCGCCATCAACACCCTGCCGCAGCGGGAGAAGCTGCTGCTGGCCCTGTACTACCAGGAAGAACTCAACCTCAAGGAAATCGGCGCCGTGCTCGGCGTCACCGAATCCCGGGTCTGTCAGCTGCACAGCCAGGCCATCAGCCGGCTGCGGGGGCGTCTGGCGGAGCAATGATCGCGACTGAAATCGCTCCTACCGTCGCCGCACCCGCTGTAGGAGCGACTTCAGTCGCGATCATTGCTCCGCCCCCTCCGCCGCCGATCCGCGCTGTATCCTGAACCCTGCATCCTGACCCCGGTCCTCCCCCCTGAGCGACGCGGCTACACGAATCCCCGGGGCGGCGTTACAATGCGCGCCGACGCAAACCGAGGATTCTATGAACCCCAGCGACGAGATCCACAAACGGCGCACCTTCGCCATCATCTCTCACCCGGACGCCGGTAAGACCACCATTACCGAGAAGCTGCTGCTGTACGGCAACCAGATCCGTATGGCCGGTACCGTGAAGGGCAAGAAGAGCGGCCTGCACGCCACTTCCGACTGGATGGAGATGGAGAAGGAACGGGGCATTTCCGTGACCACCTCGGTGATGCAGTTCCCCTATGCGGACGCCACCGTGAACCTGCTCGACACCCCCGGCCACGCGGATTTCTCCGAGGACACCTACCGCACCCTGACGGCGGTGGACTCGGCGTTGATGGTGATCGACGCCGCCAAGGGCGTGGAGGAACGTACCGTCAAGCTGATGGAGGTGTGCCGGCTGCGCGACACGCCGATCCTCACCTTCATCAACAAGCTGGACCGGGACGTGCGCGACCCCATCGAGGTGCTCGACGAGATCGAGGACGTGCTCAAGATCGAGTGCGCGCCGGTGACCTGGCCGATCGGCATGGGCAAGAGCTTCAAGGGCGTCTACAACCTGCTGCGCGACACCACGGTGCTGTACAAGACCGGCCAGGGCCACACCATCCAGGACGTGCGCGAAGTGAAGGGCCTGAACAACCCGGAGCTGGATGAGGCGGTGGGCGCCGACTACGCCCAGGAGCTGCGTGACACCCTGGAACTGGTGCAGGGCGCCAGCCACGATTTCGACCTGGAACGGTTCCGCGCCGGCCAGCTGACCCCGGTGTTCTTCGGCACCGCCCTGGGCAACTTCGGCGTGGACCACATGCTCGATGGCCTGGTGCAGTGGGCGCCGGCGCCGTTGCCCCGGGACGGCGGCGAGCGCCAGGTGCAGCCGGACGAGGCCAAGATGACCGGCTTCGTGTTCAAGATCCAGGCCAATATGGACCCGCGCCACCGGGACCGCATCGCCTTCCTGCGCATCTGCTCCGGCCGCTACCACAAGGGCATCAAGCTCAAGCAATGCCGCACCGGCAAGGACCTGCGCCTGGGCGACGCGCTCACCTTCCTGGCCGGCGAGCGGGACAACGTGGAAGAGGCGTTCGCCGGTGACATCATCGGCCTGCACAACCACGGCACCATTCAGATCGGCGATACCTTCACCGAGGGCGAGGACCTGCGCTTCACCGGCATACCCCACTTCGCGCCGGAGCTGTTCCAGCGGGTGGTGCTCAATGACCCGCTGAAGAGCAAGCAACTGCACAAGGGCCTCACCCAGCTGGCCGAGGAGGGCGCCACCCAGGTGTTCTTCCCGCTGCGCAACAACGACGTGGTGCTGGGCGCCGTGGGCACCCTGCAGTTCGACGTGGTGGCGGCGCGCCTGAAGGGTGAATACGGGGTCGATTGCCGCTATGAGCCGGTCAGCGTCAGCACCGCCCGCTGGGTGGAAGCGGACAGCGACCGGGAGCTGGAGAACTTCGAGCGCAAGGCCTACGACCACCTGGCCCGGGACGGCGCCGGCCACCTCACCTACCTGGCGCCCACCCGCGTCAACCTGCAACTGGCCCGGGAACGGCACCCGGAGATCCGCTTCCGCGAAACCCGCGAAATCTGATCGCCCCCCACAGAAGTAGGAGCGGCTTCAGCCGCGATCACCCGGCGGCCCGCCGGGGCACCCCAATCGCGGCTAAAGCCGCTCCTACAGGTCGGGGCTCTGGGTGTTTTGTAGGAGCGGCTTCAGCCGCGATCACCCGCCGGCCTGTGGGGGCGCCCCCATCGCGGCTGAAGCCGCTCCTACACGTCCGCGGCGGCGCGGTCGCGGGGGCCGGGGCTCTGTGCTAGACTCGCCGCCCTCTTTGCCACCGACCCCGATTGCGATATGTCCATGGCGTCCAATCCGCCCTAGCGTTCCCACCCCCCGATCACCCTGAGTGATCCCGTCGGCCGTCTTCCGTGACGGCGTACCCGGCCCTCCGGCCGTAATTCTTGTGTGTTGTTGGTTTGCCGCGTCGGCGTGGCCGTGGTCCCGTTCCGTGCGGTTTTTTGTGAGAAGGATTCCGTTTTGCTGCCGTTGAAAGAAAACTGGTTTTCCAATGTTCGTGGCGACGTGCTGTCCGGCATCGTCGTGGCGCTGGCCCTGATCCCGGAGGCCATCGCGTTCTCGATCATCGCCGAGGTGGACCCCAAGGTGGGGTTGTACGCCTCTTTCTGTATTGCCGTGGTCACCGCCTTCGCCGGGGGCCGGCCGGGCATGATCTCCGCCGCCACCGGCGCCATGGCTCTGCTGATGGTGACCCTGGTGCGCGAGCACGGGCTGCAGTACCTGCTCGCCGCCACCGTGCTTACCGGGGTGCTGCAGATCATTTTCGGCATCTTCAAGCTGGCCACGGTGATGCGCTTCGTGTCGCGCTCGGTGGTCACCGGCTTCGTCAACGCCCTGGCGATTCTGATCTTCATGGCACAGATTCCCGAGCTGCTCGGCGTCACCTGGCACGTCTACGCCATGACCGCCGCCGGCCTGGGCATCATCTACCTGTTCCCGCTGCTGACCCGGGCGGTGCCATCGCCGCTGGTGTGCATTCTGGTGCTCACCGGGGTGGCGGTGTACTTCGGCCTGGAAATGCCCACCGTGGGCGATAAGGGCGCGCTGCCGGACAGCCTGCCGGTGTTCCTGTTGCCGGACATTCCCCTGTCCCTGGAAACCCTGCGCATCATCTTCCCGGTGTCGCTGACCATGGCGGTGGTGGGCCTGCTGGAATCGATGATGACCGCCACCATCGTCGACGACCTCACCGACACCGACAGCGACAAGCACCGCGAATGCCGGGGCCAGGGGATCGCCAACGTCGCCTCCGGTTTCCTCGGCGGCATGGCCGGCTGCGCCATGATCGGCCAGTCGGTGATCAACATGAAATCCGGCGGCCGCACCCGGTTATCCACCCTGATCGCCGGCGTGGTGCTGCTGGTGTTGGTGGTGTTCCTGGGCGACTGGGTGTCACGCATTCCCATGGCCGCCCTGGTGGCGGTGATGATCATGGTCTCCATCGGTACCTTCAGCTGGGAGTCGATCCTTAACCTGCGCCGCCACCCGCCCAGCAGCAGCGTGGTGATGGTGGTGACCGTGGTGGTCACCGTGCTCACCCACAACCTGGCCATCGGTGTGGGCATCGGCGTGCTGCTCAGCGCCCTGTTCTACGCCAACAAGGTGGGCCGGGTGTTCTACGTGTCCAGCGAGGCGGACCAGGCCGGCTACCAGCGTCATTATCAGGTGGTGGGGCAGGTGTTCTTTACCTCCGCGGACCGTTTCCTGGAGGCGTTCGACTACAAGGAAGGCCTGGAAAAAGTCACCATCGACGTGCACCGGGCCCGGTTCTGGGACATCACCGCCATCGGCGCCCTGGACAAGGCGGTGATCAAATTCCGTCGCGAGGGCACCGAGGTGGAAGTGATCGGCCTGGACGAGGCCAGCGCCACCCTGGTGGACAAGTACGCCGTCCATGACAAGCCGGACGCCGTGGAAAAAATGATGGGTGGCCACTGAGCCGCCCCCGGATTCGAGGATCGACCATGAGTCATGTGATTGCCTGCATCGACGGCTCCGCCGCCGCGGACAGCATTTGTGACCACGCCGCCTGGGCAGCCCGGCGCCTGGACGCGCCGCTGATGTTGCTGCACGTTCTCGACGAGGCCCGTTACCCCAGCGAGCCGAACCTGAGCGGCAATATCGGCCTGGGCACCCGGGAGGCGCTGCTCAAGGAATTGGCGGACCTGGACGCGCGCCGCAACCGCCTGGCCCTGGAGGAGGGCAAGGCGCTGCTGGAGGCGGCCCGCGAGCGGCTGCCGGCCGCCGGCCAGCCGTCGCCGGTGCTGCGCCAGCGCCACGGCAAGCTGCTCGACGCGGTGCGCGAACTGGACGACGACACCCGCCTGCTGGTGATCGGCAAGCAGGGCACCGACCATCCCGGCCACGACCAGATCGGCGACAACGTGGAAAAACTGATCCGTGGCGTGGACCGTTCGGTGCTGTTGGCGGTGGGACCCTTCCGGGAGCCCACCGGCCTGATGCTGGCCTACGACAACAGTCCGTCCATGCGCGACGGCGTGCGCCTGATCGCCAGCAGCCCGTTGCTGCGCGGGCTGCCCTGCCACCTGGTGCAGGTGAACGGCTCCGACGGCGACCGGGAAGGCGCCGCCTGGGCGGCGGAGCACCTGGAAAACAGTGGCCACCCGGTCACCGTGGCGGCCCTCAAGGGCGAGGTGGAGGCGAGCCTGCACCAGTACCAGGAGGAACGGAACCTGGACCTGGTGGTGATGGGGGCCTACGGCCATTCGCGGATTCGGGAATTCCTGATCGGCAGCACCACCGACCGCCTGATTCGCCATGCGCGGGTGCCCCATCTGATCCTGCGCTAACGGTGACTGACGGGTCGCCCGGCGTGGCGGCCCGGCGGCGGGCGGCGTTTTCGCCGCTAAGTGCCCGTTTTCGATGGACATTCACCAAAAAAATACCGGCTATCATCGATATTGATTGTTTTTATGAAAAGCCGGCTCCTAGAATGCGCGCAATCGGTGGCGGCGGCGTCGTCGATGTTCATTTCTTCTACTGACAAGGATCGACCATGTCACAGTACCTGAAAGAGATCGAAGCACTGAGCTCCGTGGTTGGCGCCAATAAGACCTGGCACGACATCAACCCGGAATCCGCTGTTCGCATGCGTCTCCAGAACCGTTTCAACACGCATCTGGACATCGCCAAGTACAACGCGAAGATCATGCGCGAAGACATGGCTGCCTATGACGCGGACACGTCCAAGTACACTCAGTCCCTGGGTTGCTGGCACGGCTTCATTGGTCAGCAGAAGATGATTTCCATCAAGAAACACTTCGGCAACACCAAGGGTCGTTACCTGTACCTGTCCGGCTGGATGGTTGCCGCGCTGCGTTCCGAGTTCGGTCCGCTGCCCGACCAGTCCATGCACGAGAAGACCGTGGTCGCTGATCTGATCCGCGAACTGTACACCTTCCTCAAGCAGGCTGACGCCTGGGAACTGAACCACCTGTTCCGCGACCTGGACGATGCCAAGGCCGCCGGTGACGAAGCCAAGCAGAAAGAGCTGATCAACAAGATCGACAACTTCGAAACCCACGTGGTGCCGATCATTGCCGACATCGACGCTGGTTTCGGTAACCCGGAAGCCACCTACCTGCTGGCCAAGAAGCTGATCGAAGCCGGTGCTTGCTGCATCCAGATCGAGAACCAGGTTTCCGACGAGAAGCAGTGTGGTCACCAGGACGGTAAAGTGACCGTTCCCCACGCCGACTTCCTGGCCAAGATCAACGCGGTGCGCTACGCGTTCCTGGAGCTGGGCGTGGACG
The DNA here is from genome assembly GCF_005938655.1 of Alloalcanivorax gelatiniphagus. Taxonomy (GTDB): domain Bacteria; phylum Pseudomonadota; class Gammaproteobacteria; order Pseudomonadales; family Alcanivoracaceae; genus Alloalcanivorax; species Alloalcanivorax gelatiniphagus. The sequence continues at coordinate 67,869 of NZ_VCQT01000046.1, read as the reverse complement.
ACGGCGTGATCGTTGCCCGTACCGACTCCCTGGGTGCCGGCCTGACCCAGAAGATCGCCATGACCAGCGAGCCGGGCGACCTGGGTGACAAGTACAACAGCTTCCTGGACGGTGAGGAAATCGCCAGCGCCGAGGACATCAACAACGGTGACGTTGTGATCAAGCAAGGTGGCAAGCTGGTTCGTCCCAAGCGCCTCGCTTCCGGCCTGTTCGAATTCAAGAAAGGCACCGGCGTGGACCGCGTGGTTCTGGACTGTGTTACCAGCCTGCAAAACGGCGCCGACCTGCTGTGGATCGAAACCGAGAAGCCGCACGTTGGTCAGATCGCCGAGATGGTTAACCGCATCCGCGAGGAAGTGCCGGACGCCAAGCTGGTTTACAACAACAGCCCGTCCTTCAACTGGACCCTGAACTTCCGTCAGCAGGTGTTCGACGCCTGGGAACAGGAAGGCAAGGACGTGTCCTCCTACGACCGCGCCAAGCTGATGAGCCAGGAATACGACGACACCGAGCTCGGCAAGCTGGCCGACGAGTGGACTCAGGACTTCCAGCGCAAGGCGTCCGCCGAAGCGGGCATCTTCCACCACCTGATCACTCTGCCGACTTACCACACCGCCGCCCTGTCCACGGACAACCTGGCGAAAGGTTACTTCGGCGACGAAGGCATGCTGGCCTACGTAGCGGGTGTTCAGCGTAAGGAAATCCGCGAAGGCATCGCCACCGTGAAGCACCAGGACATGGCCGGTTCCAACATCGGTGATGACCACAAAGAGTACTTCTCCGGTGAAGCCGCGCTGAAAGCCGGTGGTAAAGACAACACCATGAACCAGTTCGGCTAAGAACCGGTTCGGTGTTCAGTAAAAAGGGCGGGACCTTGCGGTCCCGCCCTTTTTTTATGTCACCTGATTGGTGCCGTAGGAGCGACTTCAGTCGCGATTGAAGCCCACTGTTGCCTCGTTTATCGCGACTGAAGTCGCTCCTACAGTCTCTGCTTAACAGTCGCTCCTACACAGGCGCGCCTGTCAGCCGTGCTTACCCAGCCATTCGTCGGCCTGACGCTCGGCGTCCTCGCGGGTGGAGCCGTAGCGCTCCTGGATCTTGCCGACCAGCTTGTCCTTGCGTCCTTCGATCTGCTTGAGATCGTCGTCGGTGAGCTTGCCCCAGTTCTTCTTGGCGTCGCCCATCATCTGTTTCCACTTACCCTTCAGAGTATCGCTGTTCATTGCTGACTCCATGCGTTAACGGCGAATTGGAGAATCCAGTATGCGCCAGTTGGCGACAATTCGAAGCCATGACCGATTACATTTAGCGTTCTTTTAAGAAGTTTACAGTGCGGCCGGTGGCGTGCCGGTTCGCGGTGGACTTGCCGGATGAAAGGACGGGCGCCATCATGGGCGCCTTTCACGGCGAGGGCATTACCATGGCGGCGGTACTGGCGGGCGGTCTGATCATGATCTGGCTGGCGTTGAGCGGCGCTCGGGCGCTGTTGGCGGCGTTGTCCGTGACCCTGCACCGGCCGGCGCGGCTGGCCGCCCCGTTGCTGCTGGCGGCTCTGGAAACCCTGCTGTTTCTACTGGCGGTGCCCGCCGGCACCTTGCTGCCGGAACCCCAGCGCTGGCCGCTGGCCTGGACCCTGGTGGCGCTGGCCTGGCTGATCAACGGCGCGGTCTCCCTGCGCCTCTGGCGGGTTGGGATCACCGCGCGTTGATAACCGGCCCGTAGGAGCGGCCGGGCGGCGTTCCGCTTCAGCCGCGATCCGGCCTAAAACGTGGACCAACCGGTGAATTCCATCACCCGGTACAGGCCATACCGCCAGCGGGAGTCGTCCGCGAAATCCTCGTAGGGCAGGCTGAACACCTTGCCGTCCGGGTTCGACCAGCGCTTCTGAAAGATCTCCCGGGCCGCCCGGATGGTCGGGTCGCCGGCTTCCGCCACCAGTTCCACGCTGGTTTCCAGATTCAGGTTGTCCAGGTTGCGGCGCGTGTAGTTGGCCGAGCCGAGAATCAGCGTGGCCGGCCGGTGAGCGCCGTAGCGCAGCAGCATCTTGGTATGGCATTGCTCGCCGTGGGTGGCGCACCAGCGCACCGGCACCCCGGCGCGGTGCAGTTCCCAGGCCACCTGGCGGTTGGGCACGCCATTCTTCTCGCGGCCGAAGGCATCCTTGTTCGGGTCCAGCAGTAACCGCAGGCGCACGCCTCTCTCCTGGGCGGCGGCCAGGGCTTCCACCAGCGGCCGCTGGGACAGATAGAACACGCCCACGTCCAGGTGCTGGCCGGCGCGGGCGCCGTTCACCGTTTCCAGCAGGGCGTCGCGGATCGCCCCTTCGTCCAGTACCCGCAGGCGCGGGCCTTTTTCCACGGCGGCCGGCGCCGGCGGGGCCGGCCAGTTGTCCCCCAGGTTGGCGCCGGAGAAGTTCGCCACCGCCAGCTCCGACTGCAGCAGATCCAGGGCCGCCGGGCCGCTGAAGCGCAGTGCCAGATTGGAGTGGGCGCTGCTGGCATCGTGGGCGTTGGCGGAGGTCACCAGGCCGGTCCATTGGTTGCCTTCGTCCACCACCAGGGTTTTGCGGTGGTTGGCCTTGAAGTTGATCAGGCTGAGATAGGTGCGCAGGGTCACCTTGCCGTCGCCGGTGGGGTTGGGCAGCCAGCCGCCTTCGGTGCTGTTGCCGAACCACTGGCAGCACAGCCGCCACAGGCCGGACCAGGTGGGATTGGAATCGCGCAGCCGGGTCAGATCGGTGAACACCACCTCCACGCCGGCGTCGCGGAGCCGTTGCAGATGGGGCGCCGCCACGCCGCCGTACAAGGTATTGAACGGGTCGGTGATCAGCACCGCGCGCACGTGCGGACGCTGCTGTTTGCGCGCCACCAGGGCGTCGGTGAGCTGCTCGCTGAGCGGCCGCAGGCTGTCGGTGGTGGCACCGGCCATGTCGTTGTACAGGAACATGTCCACCACGATCAGCTTGTCCGCCTGACCGATCAGCCGGAAAAACTCATCGAAGATCGCCTGATCATACTGGCGCCCGGCTTCCTCGCCGGCGTCCCCTTCCACCCAGGTGTCGTCGGCCAGCAACGCCAGGTTCTCCGCGTCGCGCACCGGCCAGGCCCGGCCCACGTCTTCCGGGAGGGGTTTGTAACGGTGATAAAGGGCGGTGAGCAGCCAGGCGCAAAGCAGTACAAGCAGCAGCAGGCGAAGCGGGCGGGGACGGTGTCTAGGCATGGTCTTCCGTGGGTTGGTGAATCGGGTGAGACGTAAGCTTCGGGCCTGGGGCTTGCCGCTGCAAGCGGCGCCGCCTTTGGACGGTGCCAAAAGGGGCCGAGCCGGTAACACGTTGTTTACGGAGGTAACCAGGGGGCAACGATTGCGCAATAGTGTTCGTATCCACCACTGCGCACACTGAAGACGAGCCGGAACACCGGCTTTCATCTTCGGGAGATATAACAATGAAAAAAACGACCACGGCCGCTTTGTTGGCGGCTTTGTTGGCGCTCACCGCCTGTGGCGGTGGGGGTGGTTCCTCCAGCGGTGGCGGCAGTGTCGGCGGAGGAGGTGGCACCCCCAATCCCTCCGAACCGGAACCGCAACCGGAGGCCGGCGAGGGCCGCATCCAGGTGCTGTCCAACCGCGCGGATCTGATCAGCGGCGGCGACGCGCTGATCCGCGTGGAGGCGGACGACCCGGCCAATCTGCGCGGCGCGCGCCTGCTGGTGGGCGGTGAGCCGGCCCGGGCGGAGCTGGTGGCGGACGGCGACGGCGGCCTCAAGGGGCTGGTCAGCGGCCTGGCCCTGGGCGAGAACCGCCTGCGTGTGGTGCTGGCCGACGACACCGTGCTGGACCGCACCGTGATCAACCATCCCAATGGCGGGCCGGTGTTCTCCGGGCCGCAGATTCAGCCCTGGCGCTGCACCAATGCGGCGGCGGTGGATGCGCAGTGCAATCAGCCGGCGGAGTACCGGTTCAAGTACGTCCCCGCCGACCGGCTGCGGGCGCTGATTACCGGCTTCGACCCGATGAACCCGGGGCTGCCCGCCAGCTTCCTGGACTACGATCCGGACCAGCCGCCGCCGGCGGAGGAGATCGCCACGGTAACCACCGACACCGGCGTGGAGGTGCCCTTTATCGTGCGCGTGGAGACCGGCGTGCAGAACCGGGACCGCTACCAGATCATGACCCTCTACCGGCCCGGCCAGCCCTGGACCGCCACCGCGCCCCAGGACCAGTGGAACGGCAAGCTGCTGATTCACCACGGCGGTAACGTGGGCGTCAGCTTCGCCATGGGCGAGCCGCCCAATGGCGACATCGCCGGCACCGCCCCGGACGGCGCCGAGCTGTTGCTGGGCGACAGCATCAGCGTGGCCCTGGGGCGGGGGTTCATGACCCTGTCCACCGCCCAGGCCAATCTCGGGCACAACGTTAATCTGGTGACCGCCGCCGAGTCGCTGATGATGGCCAAGGAACGCATCGTCGAGCAGTACGGCGAGTTGCGCTACACCATCGGCACCGGCTGCTCCGGCGGCGCCATCGCCCAGCAGCACGTGGCCAACGCCTACCCGGGCATCTACCAGGGGCTGATCGTGCAGTGCTCCTACCCGGACGTGTGGACCACCGCCACCCAGTTCGCCGACTACAATCTGCTGAGCCGCTACTTCGGCAACCAGATCCCGGAAGGCCCGGAGGACTTTGTTTCGGTGGTCAGCCGGCTGCTCGGCTCCGGGGTGATTCCGGTGGCGCAATGGTCCGCGTTCTACGGCCATCTGCCGCTTAACCCGGTGCTTTCGGATCTGGCGTTCTTTCCGTCCGCGTCCCCGGACCAGGCCGACTGTCCGGGGCTGGAGGAGGGCGTCACTGTTTATGACAGAGAGAGCGCGCCGGACGGCCTGCGCTGCGGCCTGCTGGATTACATGAAGAACCAGTTCGGCACCCGCCCGCCGGAGGTGTGGAGCCCCAACGAGTCGCTGCTGTCGCGGGGCTTCACCGGCATTCCCCTGGACAACACCGGCGTGCAATATGGCCTGCGGGCTCTGCAGCAGGGGCTGATCAGCGGTAACCAGTTCATCAACCTGAACCGGGACATCGGCGGCCTGGACGTGGACATCGATCCGCAGCCGGCGCGCACCGTGGCCGACCCGCGAACGCTGCGGAACGCCTACCGCACCGGCGCCATCAACACCGCCGAGCACCTGGGCAATGTGCCGATCATCGACCTGCGCGGACCGGACCCGGGGCTGGCCCACGACGCCTACCACTCCTGGCAGATGCGCGCGCGCCTGGAAGCCGCCCAGGGTAACGCCGACAACCAGGTGATCTGGTACGGCGCCTTCCCGTTGGCCGGTGACACCGTCTATACCACCGAGGCGCTGCTGGTGATGGACCGCTGGCTGGCCGACATCGAAGCGGACGCCGGTGACGCGCCGCTGGCCGACAAGGTGGTGGCCAACAAACCGATCCAGGCCCGCGACCGTTGTCTGTCGGTGTCGTCGCTGCTGGGCGCGGACGGGCCCATCGTGCCGTTCACCGGCAACTTGCTGTATCCGGACCCGATCCTGCCCGGCCTGGACCTGAGCCTGCTGCCGCCGCCGCCCTCGGAACTGGGCGTGGTGGTGGACGCGGTCACCGGGCAGCTGTGTGGCCTGGACGTGGACGGGCTGGTGGACACGGTGGGCGGTTCCCTGGGGCTGGACGGCCTGTTGGGCCCCATTCTCAACCCGCTGCTGGGGCTGGCGGACCCGCTGCTGGCGCTTACCGATCCGGTGGTGGACCTGCAGCAGCTGCTGGTGCAGACCCGCTTCGGCACCCCGCGCACGGTGGCCGGTGACGATGTCACCACCCTCACCAACAAATGCGCCCTGCGGCCGGTGGACCCGGCGGATTACCCGGTCAACCCGCTCACCGGAGTGTTCAGCTCCGAGGCCTTCGCGGCCCGGGTCAGCGAGGTCTTCCCGGATGGGGTGTGCGATTACAGCCAGCCGCCGGTGGGCCGGGTGCCGACCCTGACCTGGCTGAGCTATGGCAACGCCGAGCGGGTGATCACCGGCGGCCAGCCGATGAACGACGCCGCCGCCGAGGATTCCCGGAGCGGCTGGGCCACCCCGGCGTTTCAGGTAGGGATGTGAAGGCTATCGCGGCTGAAGCCGCTCCTACGGCACGTTGTGTAGGAGCGACTTCAGTCGCGATCAGCGGTAGTCGTCGAAGCCGCTGTCGTCCTTGAACGTCAGCGGCTGCTCCCAACCGGGCAGGCGGATGTCCTTGTCGGTGACGGTAAGATCGTCGCCGTTCAGCACTCCATCGTTGAAGTGATACTCGGGCACCACCTGGCCGGCCAGGGCGCGGCGGTCGTAGTCGGCGGCCGCGTCGCGGGTGGCGGCCACCCGGTCGCGCCAGGCGTCCAGGGCCCGCTCGCCGTGGCGGCGGGCCAGCAGGTCGGTGGCCCGTTGCGGTGACAGCACCACGGCGGTGGCGTTGTTGCCGCCGAAGCCCTTGGAGTTGAGCAGCGCCGCCGAGGGCCGCAGTTCGCGGTGGTCCCGGGACAGGGACAGGCGGTCGGCGTGCAGATCGTCGGCGAACCGGTCCACGGTGGCGATGCCCGGCAGCAGGCCGTCGTTGAAGGTACCCAGGGTGGCGGCCAACTGGTCGCCGCCGGCGCTGCCCAGGGAATGCCCCACATAGGCCTTGATCGCCGCCACCGGCCAGTCGTGGATGCCGAAGGCATGGGCCACCTGGTTGATAACGTGGGATTCGGTAACCCGGTTCTGCGGGGTGCCGGTGCCGTGGGCGTGCACCAGGGTTTCCTGGCGCAGAGCGTCCTCGCCGATCAGCTGGCGCACCAGGTGGGCGCTGCGCGACAGGGTCAGATAGTTGCCGATGCCCGGCGAGGAAATCGACTTCTTGGCGCCGTCGGCGTGCACGAACACGTCCGGCACGGCGCCGAGGATGTCCGCGCCCAGTTCCAGGGCCAGGGCATCGTCCATCAGCACCGCGAACTGGGCGGACTCCGACATGGTGAAGCCGCAGTTGTCGCCGAACGGCCGGCACGCCCGGCGCAGGTCCGGCCGGTCGGCGCCGTCCAGCGCCGCCAGGTCGTCGTCCTCGGCCAGCGCGCCCATGGCGCGGTAGCCTTCCATCACTTCCGGCACCAGCGGCGCCTCGCTGGTGCCCACCACCACCAGCCGCGCGCGGCCGGCGCGGATGGCGTGCACCGCCCGCTCCAGGTTGTACAGGAAGGTGGCGCAGGCGCCCAGCAGGCCGCCGGTGCCGCCGGCGCTGCGCAGCACATAGGCGTTGATGAAGTCGGCGGTCATCTCGCCGAGCCCCAACGGGCACTGTTTGGAGGTGGTGCGCTGGCCCAGGGCCGGGGCGCGCATCATGCCGCCCAGGCCGGCGTCGTCCAGCTGCGCCATGGCGTTGGAGGCGAACACCGCCACCTGATCCGGCGCCAGCCGGCCACGCAGCTGCTCCCAGGGAATGCCGAGCATGCCGAACGCATCACTGACGCCGTAGATGGCCATCTGCAGGGCGCGGGGATGGTTGCGCGAGGCGTACAGGGCGGCCGGGTCGAAGCCGTCCGGCAACTGGCCGGCGGCGCTCACCCGGCGGGCGATGGGCGTGGGCACCCGCAGGCCGGCCCCGGCGGGCAGGGTGACGCGGCTGCGCTGGCGGCTGATCGGCTCCACCCGCCAACCGGCGGGCACCGGGTCGGGGAGATCCAGGTTACGCATTTCCAGCGTCACCGGGCTGTCGCTGTGGCCGTTCACCGCCATGGACAGACGGCGATCCGCCGGCAACCCGCGAATCAGGGTGCCGTTGAGCAGCGCCTCCCGCCCGTGGCCGCCGGTGAGCGCCGCCAGCGAGGCCAGGGTGCTGTCCTGCCGGGCCGGCTCCAGGGCATCGAACACCAGACGGCGAAAACCATGATGCAAGGACGTGCGGCCGGCGGCATTGATGCCACCCATGGCGGTAATGACGGGCAGGGCGGACATAGAACTCCCCAGAATGTGACTGAACGGTCGATTCTAGGCGCCCGCGACACTTTTGCGTATTGGTCAGAGGGGTTGATGTTGCAACGGGATATTACGGCCGCCCTGGGGGGCGGCAGCTGCAAGCCGCAAGCTGCAAGCGGCAGGCTGGCCGTGGGGGCCGTGCCACAGGCGGCCAGTTGAAAGTTTAAAGTTTAAAGTTGAAAGGGCCTGGTCGGAGGGGCCCTGCGTGGCCGAGAGGGTTTACCGCCCTTCAAGAGTGGGTACGGTCCCTGTCCCTGCACGGCCAGCTTGTGGCTTGCGGCCTGTGGCTTGTAGCCCGAACGCGGGCATGGCCCAACCGCCTCCAATCCGCCAACCCGCGTTTCAACTTTTAACTTTCAACTTTCAACTGGGTACCGACCGGCACGACCCCTCCGCTTTAATTCGGCCTGCAGCTTGCCGCTTGCAGCTTGAAGCTCAGAAAACCTCGACCGCCACCGCCGTGGCCTCGCCACCGCCAATACAAAGACTGGCGATGCCGCGTTTGCCGCCGGTGCGTTTGAGGGCGTGGATCAGGGTGAGGATGATGCGTGAGCCGGTGGAGCCGATGGGGTGGCCCAGGGCGCAGGCGCCGCCGTGGATGTTGAGCTTGTCGTGGGGAATGCCCAGGTCGAGCATCGGCATCATGGCGACCATGGCGAAGGCTTCGTTGATTTCGAACAGGTCCACGTCGTCCACGGTCCAGCCCACTTTTTTCAGCAGTTTCTCGGTGGCGCCGATGGGGGCGATGGTGAACTCGCCGGGGTGGCGGCTGTTGGTGGCGTGGCCGAGCAGCCGCGCCAGCGGTTTGAGGCCGCGTTGTTCGGCCACGCTTTCGCGGGCCAGTACCAGCGCCGAGCCGCCGTCGGAGATGGAGCTGGCGTTGGCGGCGGTGACGGTGCCGTCTTTCTTGAACGCCGGCTTCAGGGTGGGAATCTTGTCGATGTTGGCGTTGCCCGGCTGTTCGTCGGTGTCGACCACGGTTTCGCCTTTGCGGGTGGTTACCGTCACCGGCACGATCTCGTCGGCGAACCAGCCATTGGCGATGGCCGCCTGGGCCCGCTTCAGGGATTCGATGGCGAAGTCGTCCATTTGCTCGCGGGTGATGCCGCGCTGGTCCGCCACGTCCTGGGCGAAGGAACCCATCAGGCGGCCGGTCTCGGCGTCTTCCAGGCCGTCCAGGAACATGTGGTCGAACACCTGGCCATGGCCCATGCGGTAGCCGGCGCGGGCTTTTTCCAGCAGGTAAGGCGCATTGCTCATGGATTCCATGCCGCCGCTGACCACGATGTCGTGGCTGCCGGCCTTGATCATGTCGTGGCAGAACATGGTGGCGCGCATGCCGGAGCCGCACAGCTTATTAATGGTGGTGGCACCGGTGCCGTCGGGCAGGCCGGCCAGGCGCATGGCCTGACGGGCGGGGCCCTGTTTGAGGCCGGCGGGCAGCACGCAACCCATTACCACGTCCTCGATATCGGCGGCGTCCAGGCCGGCGCGGGCCACCGCTTCGCGGATGCTGGCGGCGCCCAGTTGCGGGGCGCTCATCGGTGCCAGCGCACCCTGGAAGCCGCCCATGGCGGTGCGCGCCCCGTTGACGATGACGACGGAATCGTTGGCCATGTAAATTCTCCGAGGAAAAATATTCTTGAAAAAAACGTGGCTCATTCTACTTGAGATACCCGGCCGGGTCCCCATGTGAGTTTGTCCATGCACGCCCGCGAATCAAAGGAAAGAGCAATCATTCTCAACAAGGGGTCAAATCGCGTAAAAGGTGCCGACCGTGGTGCCGGGCCGTCAGTGGTTCGCGGTTAAGCTGCTTGTTATGATGCTGCCGAAATTCGCAGTGCGAATGGTAATTCGACCAACCGTCAGGGGAATTGACTATGGCTTTTGAACTTCCGCCGCTTCCGTATGAGAAAGACGCTCTCGAACCGCACATTTCCGCGGAGACCCTCGAGTACCATCACGGCAAGCATCACAACGCCTATGTCACCAAGCTCAATGACATGATCAAGGGCACCGATGACGAAGGGAAATCCCTGGAAGAGATCATCAAGAGCGCCAAAGGTGGTCTGTTCAACCAGGCGGCCCAGGTCTGGAACCACACCTTCTACTGGAACAGCCTGAGCCCGAACGGCGGTGGCGAGCCCACCGGCGCCCTGGCTGACGCCATCAACAAGAAGTTCGGTTCCTTCGACAAGTTCAAGGAAGAGTTTGAAGCCAAGGGTGCTGGCAACTTCGGTTCCGGCTGGACCTGGCTGGTGAAAACCTCCGATGGTGGCGTGGACATCGTCAACACCGACGACGCCGACACCCCGATCGCCCACGACAACGGCCACACGCCGCTGATGACCGTGGACGTGTGGGAGCACGCCTACTACATCGACTACCGCAATGCCCGTCCCAAGTATCTGTCTTCCATCTGGAACCTGATCAACTGGGACTTCGCGGCCAAGAACTTCGCGTAAGGAAGTACCGAACACCTTCCATCGCCGCATCCGCGGCCGCCGTTGGCGGCCGCCCTTCGGGGCGCCGCCGGGGGCCCGCTCTCCGCGTTGCGGCCTCTTGACGTAGCGCTGCTACGCCTGCGAGTCCGCGCCTTGAGAGCGATCCCCCGGCGACGCCGGAAGCGGCGCTGGAAGGCGCCCGGCACTTCCAGCTATAAAGAACCGTTTTTAACAACACCCCTTTGTTTCCCTCTCTCCCTCCTTCTCCTTGAGAGGAAAGGTCGTGACGGGCGGGTGGAACTTTCCTTTGTCTTTTCCGCACCAAGCCCCCAGCTCCGTGCGCCGATCCCGGCGGACGGGTAACATGCGTGTTTTCTTACTTCGTACAGGAATTCGCCAATGACCCAAGATCGCGACGTGAAACTGGGTGATATCGACGACGTGAACGTGGACGACCCCCGCCGCCGGTCCACCGCTCAGGAGCGTCCGCCGCGGGGCGGCGGCGGTGCGGGTAACGGCGGTAAAGGCGGCGGCCGGGGCGGCGATGGTGGTGGCCGTGGCGACCGGCCGGCGCCCCGTCGGGCGCCGCCACCGCGCGACGACGAGCGCGGCGGCTCCGGCGGCTGGATCATTCTCACCCTGGTGCTGGCCGTGGTGCTGGCGGTAGCGTGCACTTACTTCTACCGGGAGATCAGCAGCCTGCAGGGGCAAATGGAAAGCCGCATGGGCATGTCCTCCGAGCAACTGGAGAACCTGCAGGCCCGGCTCTCCGCCACCGACGAATCTTTGGACCAGTCGTCCGGCAAACTGCGCGGCACCCTCAGCGAGCACAGCAAGGCCATCGACACCAACAGTGCCGAGATCCGCAAGCTCTGGGACCTGAGCAACAAGCGCAACAAGGATTTGATCGAGGAAAACCAGAAGAACCTGGCCAGCGTCCAGAAAAGCCTCAAGGACAACCAAAGCGCCACCGCCGCCCTCAAGAAAACCGTGGACGGCTATGACCAGAACATCAAACAGGCCCGCGACCAGATCGCCGACCTGCAGAAGAAAGTGGACAGCGCGGTCAAGGCGGTCAACGACGCCAACGGCCAGTGGCGCACCCAGCTCAGCCAGCTGGAAACCCAGGTGGACGTGGTGGTCGATACCGTCAAACAGCTGGAGCAGCAGAACCAAGCCCAGAAACAGGCCCTGGCCAAACTGCAAAGCAACCAGGCCGGCACCGACCGGCTCAACCAGCGTCTTTCCAATATCGAGGACGCCATCAAGGCGTTCGACCAGTACCGGCTGCAGGTCAATAACCGGCTGGATCGCATCGAGCAGTAAAACCCGTACTTCGCTCAGACCTGCTCATACCCGCTCAGCCCTTCAAGGGCTGAGCGACTATTTCCAGGGCGCGTCCGCGTCCAGATGCCGAGCCAGTTCCATGGCGTCGTGGAGGACCCGGCCGATCAGAATGCGCTCGGCCTCGACACGGTAGATCACAAAGTGGCGGGGACGCCGCACCACACCCGGATCAGTACGCGCTCGCTCGCGACTCAGCTGAAGGTGCCAGGAACGAACGCCTTGACCCAGCTCGGGGCGCTCAACACTACCCGGCCTCGCCGGTTGATGGGCAAGGTCCCGCAAGGCGGTGGCCAGAAGCGCCTGATAGCGCACCCGGGCCGCTGCTCCGAACCGCTCATGCGTCCAGCCAAGAAGGTCGCGGATATCGTCCTGCGCGGCGGCGGGGAGAACATAGCGCATGGTTAATCGCGGGTTCTTTCCCGAGCAGCGGTGTGCCCCAATTGGTCCAGGTAATCGTCCAGCCGGTCGTCGGCCACTTCCTGATAGCGCCCGGCGTCAATATCGGACCACCCTCTGGCGGCGGCGTCCTTGAGTACCTGCAGTCTGGCCGCTTCCTGTTGCTCGCGCAGTTCGACCATGCGCAGGCCTTCCCTCAACACTTCGCTGGCATTCTGATACCGGCCCGACCGGACCAGTTTTTCCACCAGCTCATGTTGATGATCACTGAGAACCACATTGCGCGTTGGCACGGTGGGCGCTCCTTGGTAAATGACGATCACAAGAATAGTGCCGTTGGCATAAACTGCCAATGGCGGGCCGCGCCGCTCCACGCCGGCCTCATCAGTGGTATTCCCCCGGCCGGCTGCTACAATGTCGCGCCTGCGCCAGTGGTGGAATTGGTAGACACGTCAGGTTTAGGTCCTGATGCCGCAAGGTGTGGGGGTTCAAGTCCCTCCTGGCGCACCATTCGTTTTATCCCTCCCGGTTTCCTTTCAGCTTCGCCTTGAGGCGCTTATCCATGCGCCGGAACAACGGCTGTGTGTATTTCACCGCCGGGCCGGGCATGGCCGCCAGTACCAGGCTGCCCACCGTGCCCAGGGGGCTGCCCACCCGCGCCGGTTGGTCGCGCAGCGCCTTGAGCAGCCAGCCGGCGGCGTCTTCCACCTTCATCATGCGCATGTGCTTGTAGATCGAGGTGCGGCTGGACATGGGCGTGCGCACCATCGGGAAATAGACCACGGTGGCGCGGATGCCCTTGTGGCCCAGTTCCGCGTTCAGCGAACGGGAGTAGGATTCCAGCGCGGCCTTGCTGGCCAGATAGGCCGAGAACAGCGGGATCGGCACCTGGGCGGACAGGGTGGAGGCGTTGACCACATGGCCGTGGCCTTGCTCCAGAAAGCGCGGGATCAGCCCCATGGTCATGCGCAGGGCGCCGAAGTAGTTGAGCTGCATGGTGCGCTCGTAGTCGTGGATGCGGTCCAGCGCGTCCAGGATCGGGCGGCGGATGGAGTGGGCGGCATTGTTGACCAGGGCGTCCACCCTGGGGTGTTCGGCGAGCAGAGCGTCCAGGGCGGTGTCGATGCTGTCCGGGTGGGTCAGGTCGGTGGGGTAGATCCAGGCGCGGCCGCCGTCGGCGTGGATGTCGGCCTGCACCCGGGCCAGTTCCTCTTCGCGGCGGGCCACCAGACACAGCCGGGCGCCCCGGCGCGCCAGTTGCCGGGCGGCTTCCTCGCCAATGCCGCTGGAGGCGCCGGTCAGCACGATGGTTTTGCCGTTGAAGCTCATGGAGGGTCTCCGTGATGGGGTGCAGGCGACCATGTTGACCGGCGCGGTGGGCAAAGAAAATGACCGGGTTGGCGATGTGAGTGTTGGCTGTCCCTTGTCTTTTTATTGTTACGTTATAACATATGCAGCCCCAAGTGCTTTGCCCGAGAGATTCCCCATGACCGATAACCGCCTGCCGGTGACCGTGCTGTCCGGCTTTCTTGGCGCCGGCAAGACCACGGTGCTGAACCACATTCTCAATAATCGTGACGGCCGCCGGGTGGCGGTGATCGTTAACGACATGAGTGAAATCAACATCGACGCCAGCCTGGTGAACCAGCAGGTGAGCCTGAACCGGTCCGAGGAAAAGCTGGTGGAGATGAGCAACGGCTGCATTTGCTGCACCCTGCGCGAGGATCTGCTGCTGGAGGTGCGACGGTTGGCCGCCGAGGGCCGGTTCGATTACCTGGTGATCGAGTCCACCGGCATTTCCGAGCCGCTGCCGGTGGCGGAGACCTTCACTTTCGAGGACGAAAGCGGCGAGAGCCTGTCGTCGGTGGCGCGGCTGGACACCCTGGTGACGGTGGTGGACGGCGCCAATTTCGCCACCGATTACCAGCGCGCCGCCGAGCTGCGTGACACCGGCGAGAGCCTGGGCGAGGAAGACGAGCGCAACGTGGCGGACCTGCTGGTGGACCAGATCGAGTTCTGCGATGTGCTGCTGGTGAGCAAGACCGATCTGATCGACGAGGCACAACGGCGCTCGGTGATCGGCATGCTGCGCGCGCTCAATCCAGAGGCGGAGATCGTGCCGATCAGCCAGGGCGCGGTGCCGCTGGACAAGGTGCTGGACACCGGCCGTTTCGATTTCGAGCGCGCCAGCCTGGCGCCGGGCTGGCTCAAGGAAATGCGCGGTGAGCATACGCCGGAGACCGAGGAATACGGTATTTCCAGCTTCACCTATACCGCCCGGCGGCCGTTCCATCCGCGCCGCTTTCACGATTTTCTGCATCGCCAGTGGGACAACGGCAAGCTGCTGCGCTCCAAGGGCTATTTCTGGCTGGCCTCGCGGCCGCAGCTGGCCGGCACCTGGAGCCAGGCCGGCGGCATCGCCCACCATGGCGTGGCGGGGTTGTTCTGGAAGGCGGTGCCGGAAGCCCGCTGGCCGGAGGACCCGGAAACGTTGGCCTTTATCCGCGAAAAATGGGTGGAGCCGTTCGGCGATATGCGCCAGGAACTGGTGTTCATCGGCCAGAACATGGACCCGGCGATCACCCGGGCGGCGCTGGATGCCTGCCTGCTCAGCGAGGCGGAGACCCTGGCCGGGCCGGACCACTGGCGCACCCTGGACGACCCCTTTCCGGACTGGGGTTGGGCGGAGGCCGGATGAGACCGGCGGATGACAGCCCTGTTCAAGCGGCGCCGATGACCGGATAATATAACGTCGCGCCGGGGGCCCGCCCGGCGCTATCCATCCTGATACGGGCGCGGCGGGAGCAAAGATGGCGGACAACCGGGAAGCACAGCTGGACATCGCGCAACGGCGCTGCGAGGCCCAGGGCCTGCGGCTGACCGCCCAGCGGCGCCAGGTCATGGGGTTGCTGCTGGGCCATGATGCGCCGGTCAGCGCCTATGATCTGCTGGATGAGCTGCAGCGTGAGCACCAGCCCGGCGCCAAGCCGCCCACCATCTACCGGGCACTGGATTTCCTGGTGTCCGCCGGGCTCGCCCATCGGCTGGCCTCCACCAACCGTTACCTGGCCTGCGACCATCTGGCCTGTGACCACGGCCATGAGGCCGGCACCCTGTTTCTGGTTTGCGATGAATGCGGCGTGGTGCGCGAGGCGCCCATGGACAGCCCGCTGCGCCGGCAGTTGAGCCGCAGTCTGGACCGGGAAGGGTTCCGGGCCGACGCCCAGCCGTTGGAGATGCACGGTCGTTGTGAGCGTTGTGGTTGATCGCGACTGAAGTCGCGATCCAGCCCCTAAAACAACCCCTTTTCCCGCGCCGCATGGCGCACCAGCTCCCCGGTGATGCCCACCGGCCGGCCAAACGAACGGTCGTAGTGGGCCTGGTTGAGGGCGTGGCATTCCTTGCTGATGCGGTCGTACAGTTCCCGGGGCGCCTGCCCCTCGGCGTCGGGCAGGGCGCGCAACCCGAACACCGCGTAATCGATGCGCTGCCGACCGGCGGCCTTGAGCAGCTCCGGCACCCAACCCTCCGGCGACAGCTGGGTCTGGTAACGCAGGTTCTGATAGTCCATCTGCGCGGCCAGGGCGCCGGCGTCCACCACCTGGAAGTAATTACTCACCACCAGCGTCAGCAACTGGTCCAGGCGCCGCCAGACCAGCCGTTTCTGTTCCTCGGAATAGGCGTTCCAGTCCACCACTTCATGGCTGAAGCGGCGGCAGCCACGGCAGACGGTATCGCCGAAGACCGTGGAACAGACGCCGATGCAGGGGGTGCCGATGCGGGATTTACTCATGGGGCGGATTGTAACGGTGAAGCGGTGGGCGGTCGACGGTATCGTGCCGCCCGGGCGGCCGGGGTAAAATGGCGTCCTTGTTATTGATTGGAGGCGTCATGCCGCCGTCCACCTCCCGCCTGTGGCGTGACCCTCAGCTGCCGTTCGTGGAGAGCCGGCGGGCCAGCGACAGCCTGGCCTGCTATCGCCCGCACAGCCATTCCACCTGGTCCATCGGCGTGGTGGACCGGGGCCACAGCGATTTCCGCTGTCCCGGCGCCGGCCGTATTCTGACGCCGGGCAGCCTGATCAGCATTCCCGCCTGGCTGCCGCACTCCTGCAATCCCCTGCCCGGGCGGGCCTGGGGCTATCAGATGCTGTATGTGGACGTGGCCTGGATGCGGCGCTGGGCGGGCCCCCTGCCCACGGCGGTGCAGGTGGGCGAGGACCCGGACGCCTATGAGCGCTTCCAGCGCCTCAACGATTGCCTGTTTTCGGGCCGCTCGGCGCGGCACAAGGCGGCGGCCCTGGCCGCCTTTCTGAGCCGGGGCGACTGGCGGGGCGATCCTGTAGTGGGCCCGCCGCCGGCGGCGCCGGAGCTGGAGCCGGTGCGCCGCTGGTTGGCGGAGCCCCTGGCGGAGGCACCGTCCTTGCCGGCCCTGGCGGCGCGGCTGGGGTTGAGCCGCTACCAGTTGATCCGCCGTTTCCAGGGCGCCACCGGCATGACCCCCCACGCCTACCGGCTGGACCGGCGCATCGACCGGGCCCGCGCCTTGCTGCGCCAGGGCGCCGACCTGACCCGGGTGGCCCATGACCTGGGCTTCGCCGATCAGAGTCACTTCCAGCGGGCCTTCAAGGAGCGGGTGGCGATGACGCCGGGGTTCTACCGGCGCCCGCGCTGAGCGCACTTTTCTTCAATCCGCCGCCGGCGGCCCGGGCTAGGATGCGCGCTTCCCCCGCAGGAGAGGCCCATGCTGGATTCGTTTATTCCCGTGGCCGGCGCCCACTTTCTGGCCCTGTTGAGCCCCGGCCCGGATTTCATTCTGATCGCGCGCAGCGCCCTGGTGTCCGGCTGGCGGACGGCGGCGGCGGTGTGTGTCGGGGTGGCCCTGGGCAACGGTGTCTTTATCGCCCTGGCGGTGGGCGGTTTCGCCCTGCTGGACCCGGACGGGCCGCTGTTCCGGGTGGTGCAGTGGGCGGGTGCCGCCTGGCTGTTCTACCTGGGGATACGGTTCTGGCGGGCCGCGTCCCGGGCGCCCGCCGGAGACGCCGGCACCGCCGCCACCTTGCACGGCCGCGCCGGTTTTCTCGCCGGGCTGGGGTCGGCGCTGCTCAACCCCAAGAACGGGCTGTTCTATATGGGGCTGTTCTCGCTGCTGGCGGCGCGGGCCACACCCACCGGCGTGCAGGCTCTCTATGGGCTGTGGATGTTCCTGGTGGTGCTGCTTTGGGATCTGCTGGTGGCGCGCCTGCTGGTGGCCCGGGGGCGGGCGCCGGGTCTGGCCCGCCACGGCCCCTGGGTGGAGCGCGCCGCCGGTCTGCTGTTGATCGCCCTGGCGTTCGGGGTGGTGCTGGCCTAGGCGGACATCGCGGCTGAAGCCGCTCCTACCCCGCCCCGTAGGAGCGGCTTCAGCCGCGATCCGCGCTAGGAATCAACATCGCGCTCGGTGAGACGCCGCTTGTTCTGCAGCAGGGTCTTCCAGTCGCGCACATAGTCCGGCAGCGGCGGGGACGTCAGATTCAGCCCGGTCATTTCCTGGAACGCCGGCGGGCTGATCGGCTTGCCCCCATACATATGGGCAAGCCGGTGCAGGGCATGGGTGTGCAGCTTGCGCTGGGATTCGAAGCGCTGGTCGTAATAGGTGTACTTGTCGTCCCAGCCCAGCAGCCGGGTGTGCACCTGGAAACGCTGGTAGGGGCGCAGCTCGCGGATATAGGCGATCTCGGTATTGGCCACCACGGTGCTGGCCCGGGCGGTGACGGTACGGTGCAGCAGCCCGGTGACCACCGCGTGTTCCAGCCGGCAGCGGTCCATGATTTTCACGTACTTGCCGGTGTTGAGCTGCAGATTCAGGTCGATATCCAGCAGGCCCACCCGGAAATCCAGTGCGATCACATCGAACAGGTCATGGGTGGGCGGGCGTTTGCGGCGGCGTGCCGCGCTGATCAGTTCCAGCATGAATGGTCGTTCCTTCCCCGGGCGCCGGCAGCGCCGGCTCGATACAGATTTTTCAGGATACAGGATACGCCGCCACCGGCCACGCCGTGCGGCGGAACCGCTCACCTCCGCGGCCAACCGCCCCGCGCCCGCGCCTTTGGCCCGCCCCCTCCGTGCCCCCCGTAGGAGCGGCTTCAGCCGCGATAGCCCGGCGTTTGATCGCGGCTGAAGATCGCCGCTGAAGCCGCTCCTACAGGGCCACGTCAGGCCACGCGGGCCAGATGAACGCTGAACAGGCCCTCGTCGTCCACCCAGCTGGCCACCGGCGAGAAGCCGGCCTCCACCAGTTCCCGGGAAAATCCCTCCACGGTGAACTTGTAGGAATTCTCGGTGTGGATTCGGGTGCCTTCCGGCAGTTCGATGCGCTGGTCGGCCACGGTAATGGCCTGATCCCGGCGGCACTCCAGATGCATTTCGATGCGGTGCAGGGTTTCGTTGTAGAACGCCCGGTGGGCGAAGGCGTCCGGGTCGAAGCCACAGC
Organism: Alloalcanivorax gelatiniphagus; assembly: GCF_005938655.1. Taxonomy (GTDB): domain Bacteria; phylum Pseudomonadota; class Gammaproteobacteria; order Pseudomonadales; family Alcanivoracaceae; genus Alloalcanivorax; species Alloalcanivorax gelatiniphagus. Next base: position 49,214 of record NZ_VCQT01000046.1, on the reverse strand, counting down.
CCAGCCGCTGGTTCAGATGGTGCAGGGCGTTCAGATTGAAGGCGGCGGTGTGACCGGCGGCATCGTTGTAGGCGGCATTGAGCCGTGCCGGGTCCTTCTGCAGGTCGGCGCCGATCAGCAGGTAGCCCTGGCCGCCGGCCAGGCCGCGCAGGCCGAGCAGAAAGTCCCCCCGGGCCGCCGGCTCGAAGTTGCCGATGGTGGAACCGGGAAAGAACACCAGCCGGCGGCGGCCGCCGTCATCCACCGGGAAGCTGAGCGCCTGGGAATAGTCCGCGCACACCGCGCTGAAGTGCACCGCCGGGTAGCGCGGCGCCAGTTCCCGGGTGGCGCCGAGCAAACATTCCCGGGAAATTTCCAGGGGCATGTAGCCGCTGGGCCGCCAGCGGTCCAGCAGAATGCGCACCTTCTCGCAGCCGCCGGCGCCGGGCTCGGCGATCACCAGGTCCGACCCCAGCTCCGCGGCCATGGCGTCGGCGTGGTCCGCCAACAGGGACGCCTCTGTGCGGGTGGGGTAGTACTCCGGGGTGCGGGTGATGGCGTCGAACAGGGCGGAGCCGCGTTGGTCGTAAAAGTACTTGGGGTCCAGGGTGGGCCGGGGCGCCGACAGGGAGGTGGCCACCTCCCGGGCGGCGTCGATCATGGGCGGCTGTAAATCCAGAAAGGTCAGGTTAGGCAAGAGTCGTTGCGGACGGGCCACGGGGTGCCTCCATGCTCTGGGCCAGACGAACGCCGCTGAACTGCCAGCGCAGATGGGGGTAAAAGAAATTGCGATAGCTGGCGCGCAGGTGGTCCCGGTGGCTGGCGCAGGAGCCGCCGCGCAGCACCATCTGGTTGCTCATGAACTTGCCGTTGTATTCGCCCACGGCGCCGGCCGCCGGCGCGAAACCCGGGTAGGGCAGATAGGCGCTGCCGGTCCATTCCCAAACGTCGCCGAACAGTTGCAGGGGCGCGTCCCGATCATCGCCATCCACCGCCACCGAGGGATGGAAGCGGCCGTTGCCCACGAAGCCGCCGGCCACCGGCCGCCGGGCGGCGGCGTGTTCCCATTCCGCCTCGGTGGGCAGACGCTTGCCGCACCAGCGGGCAAAGGCGTCCGCCTCGTAGTAATTGAGGTGGGCCACCGGTTCGTGCAGCTGGATCGGGCGGCGCCCGGCCAGGGTGTAGTACTCCGGTGCGCCGTCCTCCAGAAACCAGTACAGCGGCGCCGTGGCGCCGCTGGCGCGCACCCAGTCCCAGCCGTCGGACAGCCACAGCTCCGGGCGCCGGTAGCCGCCGTCATCAATGAACGCCAGGTATTCGGCGCAGGTGCTGGGCCGGTTGGCCAGGGCAAAGGGTTCCAGCCATTGCCGGTGGCGCGGGGTTTCATTGTCGAAGCAGAAGGGGGCATCGTCAGCGGCGCCGATTTCCACCAGGCCGCCGGGGTAATCCAGCCAGCGGAATTCCGCCGCCGTGGCGCCGTCGTCATCCCGGGGCCGGTACACCGGCCACAGCGGGTTGTAGGAGAAACTGTGCTTGATATCGGTGAGCAGCAGCTCCTGGTGCTGCTGTTCGTGTTCGATGCCCAGCGCCACCAGGGCCTGTAATCGCGGGTCGTCGTCGCTGGCCAGCAGGGTCTGCAGGGCCTCGTCCACCCGGGCGCGCCAGCGCCGCACGGTGTCGGTGTCCGGCCGCGACAGCAGATGCCGCTGCGGGCGCGGGTACTGGGCGCCGACGCCGTTGTAATAGCTGTTGAACAGGTACTCGAAGCGTTCGTCGAAGGGGCGGTAGCCGGCGACCCGGGGCTTGAGGATAAAGGTCTCGAAAAACCAGGTGGTGTGCGCCAGATGCCAGCGTGGCGGGCTTACCTCCGGACAGGCCTGCAGGCCCATGTCCTCGACCCCCAGCGGCTCGCACAGGGTTTCACTGAAACGCCGGGTGTCGGCCAGCCGTTCGCCGAGGCCGGGGCCTTGAGGCTGGCTGTCAGGCTGACTCATGGCAATCCCCTTGCTGATAGCGGATGGTAACCAGAATGCGCACACCGTTGAGCGGAAGCAACAATGTCGGGCGGCTTGACCTTCGCTATAGTACTTTTTTGCGTGATTTTAACTTTGATCGCGGCTGAAGCCGCTCCTGCGGTGCACCGTAGCAGCGGCTTCAGCCGCGATACCCCGGAGCAAGCCGGTCGGCGCTCCGCTTCAGCCGCGATCCACAACATAGGGAGTCAGTATGAACATTGAAGGTAAAGTCGCCGTGATCACCGGGGCCGCCTCCGGCCTGGGCCTGGCCACCGCGCAAGCGCTGGTCGCCAAGGGCGGCAAGGTGATGATCCTGGACCGTGACGAGGACAAAGGCGCCCGGGCCGCCGCCGAGCTGGGCGACGCCGCCGCCTTCGTGGCCACCGACGTGACCGACGAAGCCTCGGTGAAGGCCGCCATCGACGCCACCAAGGACAAGTTCGGCGCCATCCATCTTTGCGTCAACTGCGCCGGCGTGGGCTCCGCCATGAAGACCGTGGGCCGGGACAACCAGCCCCACGACCTGGGCGTGTTCAATATGGTGGTTCAGATCAACCTGATCGGCACCTTCAATGTGGCGCGACTGGCGGCGGCGGTGATGGCCGAGAACGAACCCGGTGAGGACAACGAGCGTGGCGTGATCGTCAACACCGCCTCGGTGGCCGCCTTCGACGGCCAGGTGGGCCAGGTGGCCTACGCCGCCACCAAGGGCGGCGTGGTGGGCATGACCCTGCCCATGGCCCGGGACCTGGCCCAGTTCGGCATCCGCGTGAACACCATCGCCCCGGGCATCTTCAACACCCCGCTGATGAACGCCGCCCCGGACAAGGTGAAGATGCCGCTGATCGAAATGACCCAGTTCCCGAAACGCCTGGGCGACCCGCCGGAATACGCCGCCCTGGTCTGCCATATGGCGGAGAACACCTTCCTTAACGGCGAAACCATCCGGTTGGATGGCGGGATTCGTATGCAGCCGCGTTGAGCGGCCGGTGATCGCGACTAAAGTCGCTCCTACAGTGTGGGTGTATTGACGGTAGGAGCGGCTTCAGCCGCGATCACGATCACTCCAACACGTAACAAGGCTCGTAGTGGCTGCCGGGCAGCTTCATGCGGCTTTGTGCCACGAACGATTGCAGCAGCACGTCCAGTTGGGCCATCAGGCCCGGTTCGGCGCTGAGCCGGTAGGGGCCGTGTTCCTCGATGGCCTGGATGCCGGTTTCCTTGACGTTGCCGGCGACGATGCCGGAGAACGCCCGGCGCAGGTTGGCCGCCAGGTCGAACACCGGCAGTTGCTTGTGCAGGGCCAGGGCGGCCATGGCCTCGTGGCTGGGGTGGAAGGGGCGCTGGAAGTCCACCGGCACCGACAGCCGCCAGTTGTAGTAGAAGGCGTCGTCGTGCTCGCGGCGGTATTCGGTGAGCTTGCGCACCCCGTCACGGACCGCCAGGGCCACCGCCTCCGGGTCGTCGACGATGATCCGGTAGCGCTTGGCGGCGTCGTCGCCCAGGGCATAGCGGATAAAGGTGTCGATCTGGCGGAAGTACTCGGCGCTGTGGGCCGGGCCGGTGAAGATCACCGGCAGCGGAATGTCCTTGTTGTCCGGGTGCAGCAGCACGCCCAGCAGGTAGAGGATTTCCTCGGTGGTGCCAACGCCGCCGGGGAACACGATGATGCTGTGGGCGATGCGCAGAAACGCCTCCAGGCGCTTCTCGATGTCCGGCATGATCACCAGTTCGTTGACGATCGGGTTGGGTGCCTCGGCGGCGATGATGCCCGGCTCCGAGATGCCCAGATAGCGGCCCTTGCGGTTACGTTGCTTGGCGTGGGCCACATGGGCGCCCTTCATCGGGCCCTTCATGGCGCCGGGGCCGCAGCCGGTGCAGATGTCCAGGCCGCGCAGGCCGAGCTGGTAGCCCACGCTCTTGGAGTAATCGTACTCCTCCCGGGAAATCGAATGGCCGCCCCAGCACACCACCAGGTTGGGCCGCTCGCCGGCGTGCAGGGTGCCGGCGTTGCGCAGGATATGGAACACCGCGTTGGAGATGCCCTCGGTGCTGTCCAGATCGAAGCGCCCGCCGTGCTCGATTTCGTTGGCCACGTAGACGATGTCGCGCAGCACCGCTGACAGGTGCTCGCGGATGCCGCGGATCATGCGGCCATCGACGAAGGCGCCGGCGGGGGCATTGTCCAGCTTGAGCATCAGGCCCCGGTCTTCCTGGATTACCTGGATTTCAAAGTCCTTGTAGGTTTCCAGCACCTGGCGGCTGTCGTCGGTGGGGGTGCCGGCGTTCAGCACTGCCAGGGCGCAGCGCCGCAGCAGATCATGCAGACCCTTGGCGGAGGTATCGCGCAGGCGTTCCACCTCCTGCTGGCTGAGCACTTCCAGGCTGCCTTCCGGGGCGACGATGGTGGAGACGGTGGCGGTCATAACTGTCCTATTTCGAACGGCGGTTGTGGCGTTACAGGGTGAAGGATACAGGATACAGGAGTCGGTCGTGGCCGGGCGGGGTGCCGCTGCAGCCTTGATCAGACCACCGGCGGTTTGACGGAAATCAGTTTTTACAGGATTTCATCGCCACTCCTCCGTTCGCCGGATGCCAAACCGTGCTGATTTGGGCCACTATGAGGCCCTCGGCGTGAAGGCGCCATCGGCCGAAAAGCCCCGGAGTTTGGCATGTTGCTCAAGTATCTCAATCAACTCGACGACGCGGTGCGCGAACTGACCGTGCACCCCGGCCCGGACGCGGTTACCCGGCGCGATGAGAGCGTGCGGGTGCTGGAGGACTACCTGAATACCCAGATGGAGCCGGTGGCCCGGCGCGGCCGCGAGATCATGCACCAGTGCCTGGCCCGCGCCGATCACGCAGGGCCCGCGCCCGCTCCTCCGGAAACAGATCGGCCTGGAGCGGTTCCTTCAGGTCCTTGAGGCGCACCCCCACGCCCAACAGCCTGGCCGGGGCCGGGTGCCGCTCCCACAGCTGGCTCAGCAGCCGCTCGAAGGGAGCCCGCTCCAGCCGGTCCCCACCCTGATCGGCGCTGACGATGCGAAAGTCGTTGTAGCGCACCTTCACCGTCAGCCCCTGGATGATGTAGTGGGCATCCAGCCGGGCAATGCGCTGTTCCAGCCGTTCCAGCAGATCGTCCAGTTCACGCAGCCAGTCGGCCAGCGTGCGTTTGTCCTCGTGGTAGGTTTTCTCCACACTCACTGACTTGCGCCGCCGGCTGGTTTGCACCGGCCGGTCGTCCTCGCCCCGGGCCAGGTGGTAAAGCCGCTCACCGAAACTGCCGAAATGATGGGCCAGTTCCAGGCGGCCCAGGCGCTGCAGGTCGCCACAGGTATGCACGCCCAGCGCCGCCAGCTTATCCTCGGTGACCCGGCCCACGCCGGAGATGCGCTTGACCGGCAGGGTGGCGACGAACGCCTCCACCCGGTCCGGGGGAATCACGAACAGCCCGTCCGGTTTGTTCCAGTCGCTGGCCACCTTGGCCAGGAACTTGTTGGGCGCCACCCCGGCGGACACGGTGATGTTCAGGCTGGCGCGCACCTTCTGGCGGATCGCCTCGGCGATGCGGGTGGCGCTGTTGGCGTGCAGCGGGCTCTCCGACACATCCAGAAACGCTTCGTCCAGGGAGAGGGGCTCGATAATGTTGGTAAAGGTGCGAAAAATATCCTGGATTTGCCCGGACACCCGGCGGTATTTATCGAAATCCGGGCGCAGAATCACCAGCTCCGGGCACAGCCGCAGGGCCTGGGACGAGGCCATCGCCGAGCGCACGCCGAAGTCCCGGGCCGGATAGTTGCAGGTGGCGATCACGCCGCGCCGGTTGGGGTCGCCGCCCACCGCCACCGGACGACCGCGCAGGCGCGGGTCGTCGCGCACCTCCACGGCGGCGTAGAAACAATCACAATCCACGTGGATGATTTTGCGGCTCACAGTACAGTGGAAAAATCGCGGCCACGGTTAACGTGGCGACAGTGGATGTAAGGAGTCCATCGAGAATGACGGCTTTTCATGGGACCAGGCTTCATGGCGCCAGGATAGCACTCCCCGGGGCGGAAGGATGATGGTAGCAGCATGGTAATGAACACGGGATCCTCCGCCCCCAAGGTATTGATCGTCGGCGCCGGCCCCACCGGTCTGACCCTGGGCATCAACCTGCTGCGTGCCGGGGTGCCCTGCCGGGTGATCGACAAGCTGCCGGAACCGCTGCCGTACTCCCGGGCCCTGGGCCTGCATGCCCGTACCCTGGAGATCTTTGACGCCATGGGCGTGCTGGCGGCGGTGCGCGCCGAGTCGCGGCCGCTGTCGCGGATCCGGGTGCACGGCGAAAAGGGTCCGCTGGCCGATCTGGACTTCAGCGAACTGGCGTCGCCGTTCCCGGAGCTACTGTGCTGCCCGCAGCCGCGCCTGGAAGCCTTGCTGGAACAGCGCTACCGGCGCCTGGGCGGTGACCTGTGGCGCGGCGCGGAATTACTGGAAGCCAGCCAGGACGGCTCCGGTGTCACCGCCGTGGTGCGTTACCGGGACCGGGACGAGGTGCTCGGTACCCAGATACTGGTGGGCGCCGACGGCGCCCATTCCCGGGTGCGCGAGCTGCTCGGGCTGCCGTTCGAGGGCCACGATTACCGTGAGCATTTTCTGCTCGCCGACGTGGACTGGGCGCCGCCGCAGCTGGACGACGACGCTTTCCACGGCTTTATGCTGGCGGAGGGCAACCTGGCGGCGATCCCCATGCCGGAAGGCTGGCGGCTGGTGATCAGCGAGAACGGCGACCCGGAAGACGAGGACCGCCCGCCCCGTCTGGAAGACTTCCAGGCACGGCTGCGCGCGGCCCTGGGTGACCAGGTGCCGCTGCCGGAGAGCGCCCGCTGGATGAGCCGTTTCACCATTCAGCGGCGTCTGGTCAGCCACTACCGGCGCAACCGCATTCTGCTGGCCGGCGACGCCTGCCATGTGCAGAGCCCGCTGGGCGCCCAGGGCATGAACACCGGCATCGGCGATGCCTTCAATCTGGCCTGGAAGCTGGTGCTGTTCTGCCGTGGCCACGGCGGCGGCAAGCTGCTGGACAGCTACCAGCAGGAGCGGCGGCCGGTGGCCGAGGAAATGCTGCGCGGGGTGGACGCCCTGTCGCGGGCCTCGCTGGTGCGCGCCCGGGTGCTGCGCGGCGCCCGGGATTCATTGATCAAGCTGGCCGGTGGCCGGCCGCGCATGAGCCGCCGGCTGGTGCGCCGCGCCAGCCAGCTGGACGTGCATTACCGCTATTCGCCGCTGGTGGACGCCGGCCCGGACGCGGAAATGGGCTGGCGCCACCAGGGGCCGCTGCCCGGTGACCGGGTGCCGGACGCCACCCTGGTGTCCCAGCGCGACGGCGGCGAGCGCCGGGTGCAGGCGCTGCTGCGTCAGCCGCTCCATCATTTGCTGGTGCAGCTCGGCGAGGAGCCGGATGCCCGGGTACGGGTGATTCTGCATGCGCTGCTGTCGCGGCTGCCCGACGAGTATCTGAACGAATTGCGGGTCACGGTGATCAGCCGGGGCGACCTGGAACTGGACCCGGCCCAGGGCGCCATGGCCCGGGCGGTGCATCTGTGGCGGGACGAGCAGGGTGCTTTCGAGGCCGCCTTCGGTGCCGCCAGCCGACTGTGGCTGATGCGCCCGGATGGCCATCTGGCCTACCGGGCGCCGCTCACCGACGCGGATTATCTGTTCGCCTATCTGGAGCGCATGCTGCGCGGCGCCTGAGCGCGCTTTATCGCGGCTGAAGCCGCTCCTACATCACCATCACTTACCGGCCATGTAGGAGCGGCTTCAGCCGCGATAGCGAGCCGCCACCAGCAAGGCCAGCAACATCCCCATCCATCCCAGGGCACCGCCGCCGCCACCACCGCCGCCTCCTGACGCGCCGCCGCTGGCGGAGGCGGTGTAGGTGAGCGGCAGGGTGGCGTCGTTATTGTCGGTGGGGAAGTCGCCGCCATTGGCATTCACGCTCAGGCCCAGGTTGCCTTCCTGGAGCGTGCCGGTGACCAGCGTCAGGGTGAAAGAGGTGCTCTCCTCGGCGGCCAGGTTGCCCACCTGGCACACCGTTTCGCAGGGCACCGAACTGTCCTGGAGGATGGTGCCGGACGGCAGCGACGGCGTCACCGTGACCTGGCTGGCGTCGGCGCCACTGACGGTGCTCAGGTTGCGCACCGTCACCTCCACCTCGGCCACGCCCTGGCCGTTGCCGTCGCGGCTGGACGCGGTGATGCGGGCTGCCACCGCCAGGTCCGCCTGGTCGGAGAAAATCAGCGTCAGCTCGTGGCGGTTGTTCTTGACCCGGTATTCCTCCTGGTCGGCGCCGGCGTTCAGGACCAGGGTGGCCTGGGCCGGGGTGGCCAGGCCGTCGTAGCTGGCGGTCAGCGCCACCTGCTCGGTGCGGTTGATCAGGGCGGTGCCCAGGGTGGCGGAGGAGTTGTAGCAGGGGTTGTTCAGCAGGTTGCAGCTTTGCCCGCCCAGCGTCACGTTCAGATCGTTGTCGCCGCCCACCGCGATGGCGGCGCCGGTGACGTTGTTGCTCTGGCTGCGGTTGGCCAGGGTCAGGGTGCGGGAAACGGTGCCCGCCGCCGCCGCGTACAGCCGCTCGCCGGTGTTCTCCAGGGCCAGGTCCACCAGCGGGTCGCTGGCTTGGGCGGTGGCGGATTCCACGAAGCCGATCTGGCTGCTCAGATTGGTGTACACCGAGGGCAGCTCGTCGGCGCAGTTGACCTGGCCGTAGCTGGTCAGGCCAACCACGTAGGGGGCGCTGTCCTGGCCGATGAACAGCGGGCCGCCGCTGTCGCCGATGCAGGTGTCCTGCTGCTGGCCGTCCAGGGGGTTCAGTTCATCGGCGCACACCATGGTGGCGGTGTTGAAGTTGCCGCTGCCCCATTGGTTCAGGCAGGTGGCGGTGGGCACGTAGTCCAGCTGGACCTGCTGCAGGCGGTTGGCCGGGGTGTTGCCGCCGGGCTGGGTGACGCCCCAGCCCAGGGCGGTGAGCGCCTCGTCGCGCTCGGCGGCGGACCGGCTCTGCAGCTCCTGGAACTGGGTGCTGCCGATCAGGCTGGGGCGCTGACTCATGGCCGGGCCGTTGATGCGCACCAGGGCGATGTCGTTATCGAATTCCCGGCCCTGGGTGCGCCGGAAGCCGTTCGGCACGTACAGGGCGGTGCCGGGGTAGGTGTTGCCGCTGTCGAGAAACACGCTGCCCAGCCGGATCTGGATGTCGGAGGCCTCCACCCGCTGGTCGTCCCCGGTGACCACGCAGTGGCCGGCGGTGACCACCCAGTTGGGGGTCAGCTGAGAGCCACCGCACAGGCCGAATTCCTGGCTCACCCGGAACGCCACGTCGACCTGGGCCATCCACGGCCAGCGCCCCTGCTGGGCGTTGTCGCCGCCGATAATGCGTGGCGCCGCCTGTTGGCCCCAGGCCGGCAAACACAGGGCGCCGCACAGCGCGATCCAATACGGTTTCATGCACTCTCCCCCACATCTTGGTATGGCCGCCAGAATACCGCGCCCGGTGCAGTATCGTGTGAGGAAAATAGTTACGCTTTGGTTAAGTGCCAGGTCGCGGGACGCCCGGCGGCGCTCAGCCCAGTGGCGAGGCGTGGGCCAGCCAGTGGGTGTCGTCGCTGCGGGTGCGGGGCATGGCGGTTTGCAGGTGATGCAGGGCCTGTTCCAGGGCGGCGTTGGCGCTGTGCAGGGTCATCACCGCCGCGCGCAGTCGCGGGCAGTCGCCGCGCAGATCGGCCAGCACGCTCTCGGCGGCACCGGCGGTGGTGCAGGGCAGCAGCAGCGCCAGGTGGTCCTCGTCGTAGCGGGCCACGATGTCGCTGCGGCGCAGGCGCTGGCCGACGATTTCCGCCAGGGCGTTGAGGTCCTCATCGTGGACCAGGGCCAGGGTCATCGGCGACGACAGGCGGTCGTGCAGGGGGATCAGCCAGCCGGCGGTGCTGGTCAGGGCGGCGCGGCTGATAAAGCCGGTCTGCGGATCGCGCCAGGCGTTCTCCATGGACTGCCGGGCCAGCTCCTGATTGCGCCAGATCATCAGACCGAAATAGAGCATGCAGACGGTGAGCGCGGCGAGCAGGAACAGGCTGGCGGAGGCGGCCGGGTCGAACGGGTCGCCGGCCTCGCCGTAGCTGATACGGATCGGCATGACGATCGCCAGCACCACCTCGGCGGCGGCCAGCATCACCAGGAAACGCTTCAGGCCATGCAGCAGGCCATTGCTGAGCACCGCCAGGAACAGCAGCGCCATGGTCGGCGGCGGCTGGCCGGCGTCGATCAGAATGACGATGCCGAGAATCGCCAGATCCAGCAGCGAAGCGAGCAGGGTGGCATGGGGGATGCGCGCCACCAGGAACAGCAATTGCAGGCCCAGGTAGGTGCCCGCCAGCACCCAGGGGGTCACCGTCGGCAGTTTGAAAAAGAAGGTCGCCGAATGGTTGAAGTAAAGCACCGCCAGGACCGCGAACAGGGCTCTTGCGACGTATTGCAGGATGATCACGCCCTGCTCCGTGGACATGCGGCTGGAGGTTTCCATGGTGCTCGACGGTTCCTTGGTTTGCTGCGCGCTATGTTGCTTCACCCCCGGTATGGAATAAAGATACCGGCTGGACGTTTGTTGTAAAAAAGCGCTTCACGGTCCAGTCCGGGACGCTGGAGCAGGATGGAATGCATTAGCATGCACCATCTGGGAGCAAAGAATGATGGCCGGGAGCACGGATTAATGGGAAGTGATATGGATCAGGACCAACACGCGCCGCTGCGCGAGGACGTGCGTCTGCTGGGTGAGGAACTGGGCGCGGTGCTGCGCGAGCAGGCCGGCGAGCGGCTCTACGACACCGTGGAAACGATTCGCCAGGCGGCGGTGGAAAGCCGCTCCCAGGGCGAGGTGGAGCTGGCGCGGCTGCGCGAACTGCTCGGCCCCCTGGACGACGCCACCCTGCTGGAAGTGGCGCGCGCCTTCAGCCAGTTCCTGAATCTGGCGAACATCGCCGAGCAGCACCACCGGGAACGGCTGCACCGCCGCCACGAACGCTACCCCGGCGACCCGGACACCGACCAGGGCCTGCGCCAGGTGCTGGCGGAACTGAACCAACAGGGCGTGCCCGCGGAGCGCATCCGCGAGACCCTGACGCCGCTGTCCGTGGAGTTGGTGCTCACCGCCCACCCCACCGAGGTGACCCGCCGCACCCTGATCCGCAAGTACGATCAGATGGCCGACCTGCTGGCCGAGCGCGACCGCCCGGACCTGACCACCGAGGAAGAGCACGGCCTGCGCCAGCGTCTGCGCGAACTGATCCTGTCCGCCTGGAGCACCGACGAAATCCGCCGCGAACGGCCCACCCCGGTGGACGAGGCCAAATGGGGCTTCGCGGTGATCGAGCAGTCGTTGTGGCGGGCGGTGCCCCGGGTCATGCGCGACATCGAGGCGGAGCTGGCCCTGGCCGGCCTGGACACGCCGTCCTCCGCCTGGGTACCGATTCGTTTCGCCTCCTGGATGGGCGGCGACCGGGACGGCAACCCCAACGTCACCGCCAGCGTCACCCGCGAGGTGCTGCTGCTGGCCCGCTGGATGGCCGCCGACCTGTACCTGCGCGACGTGGAGAACCTGCTCGCCGACCTGTCCATGCACCGGGCCAGCGACGAACTGCTGGCGCGCACCGGCCCCAGCCACGAACCCTACCGGGTGGTGCTGCGCGATGTGCGTGACCGCCTCAAGATCACCCGCCGACGCATGGAGGCCCTGGTGGAAGGGCGTCCGGTACCGGACGGCGAGGGCTTCACCGAAGGCCGCCAACTGCTCGACGAACTGCTGCTGCTCGACCGCTCCCTGCGGGAAGTGGGCCTGGCGGCCATCGCCGACGGCGAACTGAAGGACACTCTGCGCCGGCTCAACTGCTTCGGCATTACCTTGCTGTGCCTGGACGTGCGCCAGGAATCCACCCGGCACACCGCCGCGCTGGACGCCATTACCCGCTATCTGGGCCTGGGCGGCTACGGCGACTGGGACGAGGACCAGAAGCAGGCCTTTCTGCTGCGGGAACTGGAAAGCCGCCGGCCGCTGGTGGACGAGGCTTTCTACCGCTCCGACCTGTGCGACGGCGACGTGCGCGAGGTGCTGGAAACCTGCAAGGTGATCGCCGAGCAGGGCCCGGAAGGCCTGGGCGCCTACGTGATCTCCATGGCCCGGGGGCCGTCGGACGTGCTGGCGGTGATGCTGCTGCAAAAGATCGCCGGCGTGCGCCACCCGATGCGCGTGGTGCCCCTGTTCGAAACCCTGGACGACCTGAACAACGCCGGCGACACCATGGCCGCGTTGCTCGCCATTCCGCTCTACAAACACCGGGTGGTGGACGGCCAGGAAGTGATGATCGGCTATTCCGACTCGGCCAAGGACGCCGGCTTTCTGGGCGCCGCCTGGGCCCAGTTCAGCGCCCAGGAAAAACTCACCGGCCTGTTCCGCGACCAGGGTGTGCCCCTGACCCTGTTCCACGGCCGTGGCGGCTCCATTTCCCGGGGTGGTTCGCCCACCCGCATGGCGTTGCTGTCGCAGCCGCCCGGCTCGGTGGCGGGCCGTATCCGCGTCACCGAGCAGGGCGAGGTGATCCGCTTCAAATACGGCCGCCCCTCGGTGGCCGCCTACAATCTGGAGCAGTACGTGGCCGCCACCCTGGAAGCCACCTTGTTGCCCCCGGGGGAGCCCCAGGATGCCTGGCGCCGGCAGATGCAGAAGCTCACCGACGTATCGGTGCGCGGCTACCGGCAGGTGGTGCGGGACGATCCCGCGCTGGTGGGCTACCTGCGCACCGTCACCCCGGAAACCGAACTCAGCCGGCTGGCCCTGGGCAGCCGCCCGGCGCGCCGCAAACCCGGCGGCGGGGTGGAAACCCTGCGCGCCATTCCCTGGGTGTTCGCCTGGACCCAGATCCGCCTGATGTTGCCCGCCTGGCTGGGCACCGGCGCCGCCCTGGAAACGGCCCTGGACAGCCCGGAGGACACCGCCACGGTGCGTGCCATGGCCGAGCAGTGGCCGTTCTTCCAGGGCGTTATCGACATGCTGGAAATGGTGCTCGCCAAGGCCGACCCCCGGGTGGCCGCCTGGTATGAGGAACGGCTTACCGGGGACGCGGACCTGAAACGCCTGGGCGACACCCTGCGCCAGCGGCTGGCCGCCAGCGTCGACGCCCTGCACCGGCTCACCGGCCGCGAGGACCTGCTGGTCAACAACCCGGTGATGAGCTGGTCGATCCGGGTGCGCGATCCCTACACCGACCCGCTGCACCTGCTGCAGGCGGAGTTGATGGCGCGCCTGCGTGACCGTGACAGCGACGATGTGCTGGAAAGCGCCCTGATGGTGACCATCGCCGGCATCGCCGCCGGCATGCGCAACACCGGCTGACGCGGATCGCGGCTGAAGCCGCTCCTACAGTCATCCATTGTAGGAGCGGCTTCAGCCGCGATAAGTCGTTCGCAGTGATGGTAGGAGCGGCTTCAGCCGCGATCCGCCGTTCGGGCCAATCGGCGCGCACCGTCTGGCTTGCGGCGGAAACGGCGCTACTCTCGGGGAAAACAACCCGCGCAAGGAGCCACCATGACCGCCGCCATCGCCCACAACACCCACGTCACCCTGCCGGAGGGCCACCGCATGCGCGCGCGCTGGTACCGGCCGGCCCGCAACAATGGCCTGAACGCGGCGGTGATCGTGATCCACGACATCTTCGGCTTCACCGACGACCAGGCGCGCATCGCCGAACGGCTGGCGGACAATGGTTATCCGGTGCTGGCGCCGGACCTCTACGACCGCCCCGGGGTACGCGCCCTGTGCATGGCGCGCACCCTGCGCGACCATGAGCGCGGCCATGGCGCCGCGTTCGAACACCTGGAGGCCTGCCGCCGCTGGGTGCTGGAGCAGGACGAGGAGCCGGTGCGGTCGGTGGCGATGATGGGCTTCTGCATGGGCGGCCGCTTCGCGCTGCTGTTCGCCGCCCGCGGTGGCCTGCGGGTGGTGGCGCCGTTCTATGGCGGCGTGCCGCGCAGCGCCGGGGCGCTCACCGGCATTTGTCCGGTGGTGGGCGGCTGGGGCAAAAAAGACCTGATCTACGGCGGCCACGGGGAGCGCCTGGAGCGCCACCTCACCGACCTGGGCGTGCCCCACGACGTGAAAACCTACCCGGACGCCGGCCACTCCTACATGAACGACCACCAGACCTTCTACTTCAAGAAGCTGGCGGACTACAGTCCGCTGCGGGCCCGCTATCAGCCGGACGCCGCCGAGGACAGCTGGCAGCGGGTGCTGGCGTTTTTCAAAAACACCCTATCGGAACAGCTCTCGGCCTGACCCCTTCGAGCCTGGCCGGCGCCGGTCAGGCGCCGCCCCACCAGCGCCGCCACCAGGCCGCTTTGCCATTGTCCGTTTTCCCTTCGCGGCCGCGTTTCTTGCCACGCAGGCCCTTGTGGGCACCGTCGCAGTGCGGTGGCCGGCTGGTGGCGCCGCAGCCACAGAACAGCACGATCTCTTCCTTGGCGGCGGTGTAGGCCAGCCGGTCCGGCGCCGGGCAGTGTTCGTCGGTGCAGAACGGCGTCGTGTCGCTGTGCCCGCAGCGGCACCAGTGGCGGGTCTCGCCGGGCTGCATCCTGACCGGCTGGGGATAACGGGGCGGCGCCGGTTTTTGGTCACGCATGGTCGCTGTTCCTTGCTGGTGCCCGTGTCCGCCGCCGGCGGTGCCCGGGCCCGGTTGTCGCCGGATGGTCATATGGGTGTCACGGGACCGCAATGGCGGGCTTCCAGACTGGCGGAAAAATCAGCCTGGAGCTCGTTATGCTTGCGCAAGCCGCTGGAAGAATCAAAGCCCTGCGCCCGCCGTTTCTGGTCCGGTCCCGGGAACGGGACCTGGAGGGCGGCGCCCGGTTCAGCGCCTATTTCACCCGCTCACGGCGGGAGATTCTCAAGGTGCAACGGTTGCGCTACCGGATTTTTTCCGAGGAATACGGGGCCAGCTTCCATGCCCCGTTCGGGCTCGACCGGGACCGCTTCGACCGGCACTGCCTCCACCTGGTGGTGCGCGACAACCGCTCCGGTGAGCTGGTGGGCTACACCCGGGTGCTGCCCGGCGAGCGGCTGGCGCGCACCGGTGGTTTCTATTCCGCCGGTGAGTTTCATCTGCCGCTGGTGCAACGGCTGAACGGCCGCATGGCGGAAATCGGCCGTACCTGCATCCACCCGGAGCATCGCGGCGGCGCGGTGATCACGGTACTCTGGGCCCGTCTGGCCCGCTATATGCTTGAAAATGATGTGCGCTATCTGATCGGTTGCGCCAGCGTGGCGCTGGGCGAGGGCTATAACGTGGCGGCCATCGACCGGCGCATCCGCGAGGCGCATCTGGCGCCGGCGGCCCTGCGGGTGACCCCCCGCTGCCGGCTGGAGATCATGCCCGGCGATGCGCTGGAAGAGCGCGGCGTGAAAATGCCGCCGCTGCTCAAGGCCTATCTGCGCATGGGCGCCCGGGTCTGTGGCGAGCCTTGCTGGGACCCGGACTTCAACTGTCTGGACTATTTTATTCTGATGGAGGTGGATCGCCTGCCGGCCCGTTATGTGCAGCATTTCCTGCAGCCGGCGGAGGCGGTGGCGGCGGTATGAACGAACCGAACCTGTCCGCGCAGGCTCAAGGGGCCGGCGCCAATCGGGCCACGGCGCGGCGCCTGTGGCGGGCCTCGCGGGTGGCGCTGCATCTGCTGGCCGGGGTGCTGGAAGCGCTGTGGCTGCGCGCCGCCCGGGACCCCCACCGGGCCCGGGTGCTGCGTGCCAAGCAGCGCTGGTGCCTGCGGTTGCTGCGCATTCTCGGGGTGGAGCTGCGGGTGCACGGGGCGCTGCGTGGCGGCCCGGTGTTTCTGGTGGCCAACCATGTGTCCTGGCTGGACATCCCGGTGATCGCCGCCGCCCGGCCCTGCCATTTTCTGTCCAAGGCGGAAGTGGCGGACTGGCCGGTGATCGGCTGGCTGGCGCGGGCGGTGGGCACCCTGTTTATCCGCCGGGGTGGCGGCGAGTCCGGGCGCAAGGCCGGCGAGATCCGCGACCATCTGGAGCTGGGGCGCAGCATTCTGGTGTTTCCGGAAGGCACCACCAGTGACGGCACCGCCGTGGGCCGGTTTTTCTCACCCCTGTTCGCCGCCGCCGAGGACGCCGCCGTGCAGACCGTGGCGGTGCGCTACCGGGACGCGGAAGGGCGGGTGGATACCGAGCTGGCGTTTATCAATGACGACGAATTCCACCACCATCTGTGGCGCCTGATGGGCCGTGAGCGGATTCTGGTGGACCTGACCTTCGGCGCCCCGGTGCCCGCCGCCGCCGTCCGGGAACGGGCCCGGGCCGCCCGGGAGCAGATCATCGCCGCCCTGGCCTGAGCCGTTCCCGGCCCACCTTCCCCCGGCGAGCGGCGCCCGCCGCCACCCCGTCGTGACCAGTCGCGGCTGCCGCCGATCCTACGGTAATATGACCGCCCCTTTTCCCGTCATGAGGATGGTTCGTGACCCGTGCCAGCGACTTGAAAAAATCCGATGTGATCGAGCACAACGGCGGTTTGTTCGTGATCCGCCAGATCGATGTGCAATCCCCGTCCGCCCGGGGCGCCGCCACCCTGTACCGGGTGCGCGCCCATCAGGTGGGCGGCGGCTCCAAGTTCGAGGAGCGCTACAAAGGCGACGAGGAGGTGACCACGGTGTCGTTGCAGCGCCGGCCGGTGCATTTCTCCTATGTGGACGGCGACGACTACGTGTTCATGGACGACGAGGACTTCTCCCAGTACCCGATCAAGGGCGACGACATCGCCGACGAACTGTCGTTTATCACCGAGCAGGGTGACGGGGTGCTGGCGCTGCGGGTGGGGGAGGCGGTGATCGGCCTGGAACTGCCCGCCTCGGTGGTGCTCACCATCACCGAAACCACCCCGGCCATGAAAGCCGCCTCGGCCAGCGCCCGCACCAAACCGGCCACCCTGGAAACCGGCCTGGTGGTGCAGGTGCCGGAGTATCTGCAGGAAGGCGAGAAGGTGAAGATCAACACCACGGAACGGAAATTCATGTCCCGTGCATGATCAGCTGCAAGCTTCAAGCCACAGGCTGCAACCGCGCCGTGGGCCCGGAACGGGCTTGAAGCTTGCGGCCTGTGGCTTGTGGCTGCTTTTGTCCGGCTGCCAGGTCGGCTATTACGGCCAGGCCATCAAGGGCCATTTCAGCCTGATGCACCAGCGTCAGCCGGTGGAGCGGGTGCTGGCCGATCCGGACACCCCGGCGGCGGTGCGGCGGCAACTGTTGCTGGCCGATGACGTGCTGGAGTTCGCCGACCGGGAGCTGGCGCTGCCGGCCCGTGATGTGTACCGCACCTATGTGCCGCTGGAACGGGACGCGGTGGTCTGGAACGTGCAGGCGGCGCCGCGCTTTTCGCTGACGCCCAAGACCTGGTGCTACCCGTTGCTGGGCTGCCTGAGCTACCGGGGCTACTTCCACCAGCAGGCGGCCCGCGACGAGGCCGACAAACTGGCCGCCGAAGGCTGGGACACGGACGTGGGCGGTGCCATCGCCTATTCCACCCTGGGCTGGTTCCAGGACCCGCTGACCACGCCGATGATCGACCGCTCCGGCCCGGCGCTGGTGGAGCTGATTCTGCACGAGCTGGTGCACCGGCGGCTCTATATCCGTGACCACACCCGTTTCAATGAGTCGCTGGCCACCATGGTGGCCCGGGAGGGCACCCTGCGCTATCTGGCCCACCACGATCTGACCGTGGACCTGGACCAATGGCAGCAGCGCGACCGCGCCCGGGATGCGTTCCTGGCCCTGGTGGACGACGCCCGTGACCAGCTTGCCGCCCTCTACGCCAGCGATCTGGACCCGGATGCCATGGCCGCCGAAAAAGCGGCGCGCATCCAGGCCCTGCGGCGGGCCTTCCAGGAGCGCGCCGGGCAGGTGCCCGGGTTGTCCGCCTACGCCGGCTTTTTCCAGGGCAACCTGAACAACGCCCGGCTCAACGGGGTCCATGACTATTACGGCCTGGTGGGGAACTTCCGGAAAATGCTGCTAAGCTGCGGCGGGCAATGGCCCTGTTTCTGGGAGCGGGTGGAAGCGCTGGCGGATGATCTTGAGTGAGGATCGCGGCCCGGCCGCTGCTGCGTCGTTCGGCCTTGGCATCGCGCACAGCGGTGTAGAAGCCGTGTAGGAGCGGCTTTAGCCGCGATCCCGGCCCGGGGAGCCACAACGAGGAAACACATGCTGGAACTGGTACGCATCAACAACGCCGCCATGGCGAAACGGCTGGCCGATCTGCTTGCCCGCCGGGGCATTGAAACCCGGCTGGACCAGGAGCAGGGCGGGCAGTACCGGCTGTTCCTGGCCGACCCGGCCCGCCACGACGAGGCCCGGGAACTGGCCCGGGAATTTCTCGCCGAGCCCAACGCCGGCAAGTGGCAGGAGGACGCCTGGCGGGCCAGCGAGCCGGTCACCGGCCTGCCCCGGGAGAAGGTGTTCCTCGGCGGTGGCTGGTTCGCCAGCCTGGGGCCGGTGACGCGCACCGGGCTGATCGCCTGCGTGCTGATTTTCCTGTCGCCCTATGTGATCGGCCCGGTGGTTTATCAGGCGCTGATGTTCCCGGACCAGCCCCAGACACTGATGGCCCAGCCCTGGCGGCTGCTGACGCCGATGCTGCTGCACTTTTCCGTGCTTCATATCATCTTCAACCTGCTGTGGTGGTGTGATCTGGGGCGCCTGATCGAGCGCTTTCAGTCCAGCTTTCAATTGCTGTGGCTGACGCTGGTGGTGGCGGCGGTTTCCAACTACGCCCAGTACCTGGACACCGGCCCGCGCTTTGGCGGTTTGTCCGGCGT
Organism: Alloalcanivorax gelatiniphagus; assembly: GCF_005938655.1. GTDB lineage: Bacteria > Pseudomonadota > Gammaproteobacteria > Pseudomonadales > Alcanivoracaceae > Alloalcanivorax > Alloalcanivorax gelatiniphagus. The sequence continues at coordinate 30,322 of NZ_VCQT01000046.1, read as the reverse complement.
GGTTTATGGTCTGCTCGGATATCTGTGGCTGTATGGCAAGGTCAACCCGGCGGCGGGGTATCAATTGCGCCGGGAGATTGTGCTATTGATGCTGGTCTGGCTGGTGATCTGTTACGTGGGTCTGTCCGGCATCGTCGCCAACACCGCCCATCTCACCGGTCTGTTGAGCGGCGCGGTGATCGGCGTTCTGGTCGGCTTGTACCGGCGCATGGGCTACCATCGCGGCTGAAGCGGGATCGCGGCTGAAGCCGCTCCTACGGGGGCTTTGCAGCCGCGCCGCCTCTATGTAGGAGCGGCTTCAGCCGCGATTAAGGGCGCTAACGGATGGCGCCAACCGATGGAGAGAAGTTTGAAGCAACGAACAGGGGCCCTCGTGGCCATGATCGGCCTGGCGCTGATTCTGCAGGGCTGCGGCCTGGCCCGGGTGGGCGACAGTCTCGGCAAGGGGGTGCGCCAGAACGGCGACCTGGCCACCGTGGAAGCCGGCCTGCCCAGCTACCTGCTGATGATCGACGGCTTGATCGTTAACTGGCCGGAGCGGGAATCCCTGCTGCTCACCGGCGCCGACCTCTATGGCGCCTACGCCGGCCTGTTCGTGGACGACCCGGCGCGCGCCGCGCGGCTCAATGACAAGGCCCTGGGTTACGCCCTGCGCGCCGCCTGCGTGCATCAACGTCAATACTGCCAGGCCCGCAAGATGGACGTGCCGGCCTTTGAAGCGCTGCTGGCCGACGCCGACCAGGACGACGTGCCGGTACTGTTCACCCTGGGCAGCGCCTGGGCCGGTTATATCCAGACCCATTCCGACGACTGGAACGCGGTGGCGGAACTGTCCCGGGTGCGTTTGCTGATGGAACGGGTGGTGGCCCTGGACGAGGGCTATCAGTACGGTCAGGCGTACATGTACCTGGGTGTGCTCAACAGCCTGCTGCCGGCCAGCCTGGGCGGCCAGCCGGACGCCGCCCGCGCCGATTTCCTGCGCGCCATCGAACTGTCCGATGGCGACAACCTGCTGGCCCGGGTGCTGTACGCCCGCCATTACGCCCGGTTGGTGTTCGACCGGCAGCTGCACGACACCCAACTGCGGGCGGTGCTGGATGCCGACGTGGACGTTGCCGACCTCACCTTGCAGAATGCCTACGCCAAGCGCGAGGCGCGCCGGCTGCTGGACAGTGCCGACGAGTACTTCTGATCGCGGCTGAAGCCGCTCCTACGGGGGGCGGCAAAACGCTGGCGCTCCTACGGGGGAGGGCGGCAAAACGCTGCCGCTCCCACGGGGGGTGGCAAAACGCCGTAGGAGCGGCTTCAGCCGCGATAAGGATTGGCGCAGACGATGAAAAACCCGCTGGAGACAACGATGCTGAGAACCGCCGTGGCCCTGCTGGCACTGATGCCGATGCTGGCCCTTGCCACCACCCTGAAGATCTCCACCCTGTACCCGGACGGCACCGCCGTGGTCAAGGCGCTCAAGCAGGCCGGGGAAACCATCGAGCAGGACACCGATGGTCGGGTGTCGCTGAAGATCTACCCCGGCGGCGTGATGGGCGATGACCAGGCGGTGCAGCGCAAAATCCGCGTCGGCCAGCTGCACGGGCAGATGGCCCAGGGCGGCGCCTTCGCCCGCTACTACCGGGACAGCCAGATCCTCAATGTGCCGCTGACCTTCAACAATTACGCCGAGGTGGACGCCGCCCGGGAGAAGCTGGACCCGCTGATCAAGCAGGGCCTGGAAGACAACGGCTGGGTCAGCTTCGGCCTGGTGGATGGCGGCTTCGCCTACATCATGTCCGGCCAGCCGGTACGCAGCCTGGACGATCTGCGCGCCCAGAAGCTGTGGCTGCCGTCCGGCGACAGCGCCTCCGCCAACGCCGCCGCCACCCTGGATCTGTCACCCATCGTGCTCAATATCGGCGGTGTGCTCACCTCCCTGCAGACCGGCGCCATCGACGCCTTCGCGGCGCCGCCGGTGGCGGCGCTGACCCTGCAGTGGTACTCCCGGGTCAAGTACATCACCGACCTGCCGCTGCTTTACACCTACGGTTTGCTGGCCATCGAGAAGCGGTACTTCGACCGCCTCTCCGAGGCCGACCAGAAGGTGGTGCGCCGGGTGCTGGATGCGGCCTTCGAGAAGATCGACGCGGACAGCCGCGCGCAGAACAAGGACGCCTTCCAGGCGGTCCAGAACCAGGGCCTGGAACTGGTGCACCCCAGCGATGAACAGCGCGCCGAGTGGAAGCGCTACGCCGACAAGGCCACCCAGCAACTGGTCAAGGATGGTCAGCTCACCCAGGGCATGCTCGACCGCTTGCATGCGATCCTCGAGGCGTACCGGAACAACGGTTCCTGATGCGCCGTCTGCTGGGCTGGATTCACCGCTTCGAGGACGGCCTGATCGTTCTGGTGGTGCTGATGATGGTGGGGCTGGCGGTGGCGCAGATCCTGCTGCGCAACCTGGCCGGCACCAGCCTGGTATGGGCGGACCCGCTGCTGCGCAACGCGGTGCTGTGGATCGGCCTGCTGGGGGCGATGATCGCCTCCCGCAAGGATGAGCACATCCGCATCGACCTGGCCGCCAATTTCCTGCCCGAGCGTCTGTTGCCCTGGATCACCGGCCTGGTGGACCTGTTCACCGCCGGCATCTGCCTGCTCACCGCCTGGTACGGCCTGGGCTTCGTGATCGAGGAGCGCCAGTTCGGCGGCGCCGCCTTCGCCGGCATCCCCAGCTGGTTGTTGCAGGCGGTGATCCCCCTGGGCTTCTCGGTGATCGGCCTGCGTTATCTGATTCTGTTCGGCCTGGGCCTGGTGGGCCAGCGGCCGCGCATGCGGGAGCCCACCGTATGATCATGATCGGCGTGATCGTGCTGATTCTGTTGGCACTGCTGGGCGCGCCGCTGTTCGCGGTGTTGCTGGGCGCGGCGGCGCTGGGCTTCCACGCCCTGGGCTCGCCGCTGGCGGTGCTGCACATCGATATCTACCAACTGGCGGATTCGGTGGTGCTGATGGCGCTGCCGCTGTTCACCTTCGCCGGCTTCCTGCTCAGCGAATCCCGCACCGCCGACCGGCTGATGCGCCTCAGCCAGGCGGCCTTCGGCTGGATGCCCGGCGGCATGGCGTTCGTGGCGCTGACCGCCTGCGCCTTCTTCACCGCGCTCACCGGCGGCTCCGGGGTGACCATCGTGGCCCTGGGGGCGCTGTTGCTGCCGGCGCTGGTGAAGGCCGGCTACCCGCAACGGTTCAGTCTCGGTCTGGTCACGTCCTCCGGCAGTCTCGGGCTGCTGCTGGTGCCCTCGGTGCCGCTGCTGATCTACGGCATCATCGCCCAGCAACTGTCCCAGCAACTGGCCATGCCGCCGGTGGAGATCGTCGACCTGTATCTGGCCGGCGTGGGCCCGGCGCTGCTGATGGTGGTGCTGCTGTACCTGTATTGCCTGTGGGCGACCCGGGCCGGCGGCGCCGAGGGCGCCACCGCGGTGCCCCGCCAGGCGTTCAGCGGCCGGGAACTGCGTGCCGCCCTGTGGGACGCTCGCTGGGAACTGCCGCTGCCGCTGGTGGTGCTGGGCGGGGTGTTCTCCGGCGTGCTGGTGGTCAGCGAGGCGGCGGCGGTGACCGCGCTCTACGTGCTGATCGTGGAGGTCTGGCTGTACCGGGAGATTCCCCTGCGCCGGCTGCCGGGCATTACCCGGGAAGCCATGGTGATGGTGGGCGGCATTCTGCTGATCCTGGCGGTGGCCCAGGCATTCGCCGATTACCTGGTGTATGCCGAGGTGCCGGAGCGGCTGTTCCAGTTCATCCAGACCCATGTGCACGGCAAAATCGCCTTTCTGATTTTGCTCAATATTCTGCTGCTGGTGCTGGGCGCCATGCTGGATATCTTCGCCGCCCTGGTGATCATGGTGCCGCTGATTCTGCCGGTGGCGCTGCGCTACGGCATCGACCCGGTGCATCTGGGCATCATCTTCGTAGCCAACATGCAGATCGGCTATATCACCCCGCCGGTGGGCATGAACCTGTTTATCGCCAGTTACCGGTTCCGTAAATCCATCACCGAGCTGTTCGCGGCCACCATCCCGTTCATGCTGGTGCTGATCGTGGCGCTGCTGGCGATCACTTATATTCCTTCGCTCAGTCTTTGGTTGGTGCGTTAGGCCAACCGCTTAATCGCGGCTGAAGCCGCTCCTACAAACATCCTATTCGCGATCCTCCCCCATCACCGAAATCACCGTGACTGGACACGGCCTTTCCCCTGTGCACATACTCGGAGGTATGTGGTTTCGATTAATAATAAAACAATCCGGGAGAGAACCATGTTCGTGAAGAAAAATCCGTGGAAAACCACGGCCATCACCGTACTCCTTTCTTTTTTGTTCAGCGCTCCGATTCAGGCGGCCCCCGCCGATAAGGACCCGGTCACCATCGCCATCATCGATCCTCTCACCGGCCCCATGGCCGGCGTGGGCCTGCCCCTGGTGGCGCATATGAAGTTCGAGGCGGAGCGCCTCAACGCGGAAGGTGGCATGGACGGCCATCCGTTCCGCATCGTCGGGCTGGACAATAAGGTCAGCCCCCAGGAAAGCCTGGTGCAGCTGCAAAAGGCGGCGGATGACGGCATTCGCTATATCGTGCAGGGCAACGGCTCATCGGTGGGCTCCGCCTTGATCGCCGCCATCGATAAGCACAATCGCCGCAATCCCGGCGAGGAAATGCTGTACCTGAATCACGGCGCGGTGGACCCGGTGCTGACCAATGAACGTTGCTCGTTCTGGCATTTCCGTTTCGATGCCGGCTCGGACATGAAAATGAACGCCCTGACCAACTGGATCAAGGATCAGAAAGACATCAAGAAGGTGTATCTGATCAACCAGGATTACAGCTTCGGCCATTCGGTGTCGTCCATGGCCCGGGAAATGCTCAAGGAAAAGCGCCCGGACATCGAAATCGTCGGCAATGACTTCCACCCGCTGGCCAAGGTCAAGGATTTCACCCCCTACGCCTCCAAGATCAAGGCTTCCGGCGCCGACGCCATTATCAGCGGTAACTGGGGCCAGGACATGGTGCTGCTGGCCAAGAACCTGGCGGACTTCGGTATCGATGCGCCGTTCCTTACCTACTACGCGGGTAGCCCGGGTACCGTGACCCAGGTGGGCGACCGTGGCGTGGATCAGATTTACCAGATCTATGGGTACTACGGCGATACCGAGGACCCGGAAATCGGCCAGCGCCAGAAAGACATGTACGCGCAAACCGACTGGGATTATTTCCTGTTCTACCCGCGCCTGACCACGATGATGGAAATGCTCAAGAAAGCCGCCGACCAGACCGGCAGCGTGGACCCGGTGGATCTGGCCTTCGCCATGGAAGGAATGTCCGTGGACATGGACACGGGCACTTACACCATGCGTAAAGAGGACCACCAGATTCAGCAGCCCATGGTGCTGTCGGTGATGAAGGACAACATGCCCTACGGCGCCGAAGGCACCGACTTCAACTTCGCCAAGGTGGCGCAGATTCCCGCCGAGAAAGTGGCCATGCCGACCACCTGCAAAATGCGTCGCCCGTCGCGGGATTGATAGGGGTTGGGTGTGCATCGCGGCTAAAGCGGAACGCCGCCCGGCCGCTCCTACAGGGTAAATAGAATGTTTGTAGGAGCGGCTTCAGCCGCGATCTTCAGCCGCGATCAACCCTGCTCACTTTTGTTACGCACCCACAACCCGCCATTCTCACCTTTCCTCAGCTCGAAATATTTCTTCTGGGCGGCCAGCAGGTCGCTCAATTTCTTGAAGCCATAAAGACGGGTATCGAACTCCGGCCGGCGCTTGTTCAGGTTCTGCCCCAGCACGCCCAGGTGGGCGAAGTTGTCCTCCCCGGAGATGTCGTCGATGACCCGGCTGATGAACTCGATCGGCGGCTTGTTGCCGGCGGTGCGCTCCTTGGCGGCCTTGCCCGCTTTGCCGGTGTCGGCATCGTTCTGGTCGTCGCGCAGGATTTCCGTGTAGATGAACTTGTCGCAGGCCGCCACCAGGGGCTTGGGCGTTTTCTGTTCGCCAAAGCCGTACACGGTGAGCCCGGCTTCGCGCAGGCGCGCCGCAAGGCGGGTGAAATCGCTGTCGCTGCTGACCAGGCAGAAGCCGTCCAGGTCCCGGGTATAGAGCAGGTCCATGGCGTCGATGATCAGCGAGCTGTCGGTGGCGTTCTTGCCGGTGGTGTAGGCGAACTGCTGCACCGGCTGGATGGAGTGATCCAGCAGCACCTTCTTCCAGCCGCCCAGATTGGGTTTGGTCCAGTCGCCATAAATGCGTTTGACGCTGGCGGTGCCGTACTTGGCGATTTCCTCGAACAGCCCCTCGACGATCGCCGGCGGGGTATTGTCGGCGTCGATCAGGACCGCCAGATGGTTGGGCAGATCGTTGTTGTTGGCCATGGCCGGTTCCTTGCGTTCGAATCCGGCCTACTCTAGGGCCTTTTCACGGCACTTGCATCAGGTCCGCCGGTGCCGCCGCGCCCGGCGTGATGCAGGTCATGTGACACGACCGCCGCCGCCGGCTCAGGCCTCCGCCTTGCGGCGCACGAACCAGGCCATCAGCCGCAGCGGCAACATGCGGATGGCGATGCTTTGCAGGGTCAGCCACCAGCCGGGCAGGGCGAAGCGCTTGCCGTCCCGCAGTGCCCGCCAGGCGCCCCGGGCCACTTCGGCGGGGCCATCCACCCGCTCGGTGACGAAGCGGGTAATGCCCTGGGAAGAGGTGTGCTGGCTTTGCGCCGTGTCCAGGAAGCCGGTGCGGGTGGTGGTGGGGCAGTAGCAGGTCACCGCCACGCCGTGGGGTTTCAGTTCCTCCCCCAGGGAGGCGCTGAACTGGATCACGAACGCCTTGCTGGCGCTGTAGGCGGCGAAGTAGGTCATCGGGCAGAAGCCGGCCAGGGAGCCGATATTGAGAATGCGGCCGCCGCCGGCCTCTTTCATGCGCTTGCCGATCAGCAGGCAGAGCTGGGCCAGCAGCTGGTTGTTCACCGCCAGCATTTTGCCCACCCGGGCCACGTCCTGCTCCACGTGCTCGCCGAACAGGCCGAAGCCCACGTTGTTGACCAGCACGTCCACCGACAGCTCCTGCCGGTCGAGCCAGTCCGCCACCCGCTGGGCGGCGTCCGGCTCGGCCAGGTCCATGGCCCGCGGCCGGTAGTCGCAATCCACGGGCAGGTTCGCCCCCAGGGTCTCCAGAGCGTCGCCGCGCAAATCGAAGGCCAGCACCCGGTAGCCGTCGGCGGCGAACAGCCGGGTCAGCTCCTGGCCGATGCCGCCGGCGGCGCCGGTGATCAGAACGGTTTCGGTCATGGGGTTGCGGCTCCTTGCGGGCGCGGGCCCAGATCAAGGGGACCCACGATCATCGCCCCTGAATGGGCGCGGTGGTGGGCCTCCCGGGCCCGCCAGGCCTTGCCGTAGCGGTAGAAGGGAATGGTCGGGTAGAGGTGGTGCATCAAATGGTAGTTCTGATACATCAGCACCGGCGTCAGCCACCATTCCTGGCCCATGCGCATCAGGGCGGTCTGGTGCGGGTTCTGGTCCTGACGGCCGGTGTGCGGATAGTGGGGCAGCACCATGAACACCAGGCACATCAGAAAGAACGCCAGATAGGTGGGGATCAGCCACAGGGTGAACATGTAGAACGGTGCCCACACCCAGAGCGCCGCGATAATGGCGGCGGCCACCAGGATTTCCCGCATCACCTCGGACACCTTCAGGCCCGGTAACCGGCCCGGGTCACGCAGGAAGTAGGCCAAGTAGAAATAGGGCCACAGGCCCCACAGCGGCATGGTCCACAGGCTGCTGGCCATCCAGTGATCCGGGTCGTTCTCCTCGTTGGCGAAACGGTGGTGGCGCATATGCAGCAGCCGGAACAGCCGGCCCCGGCCGAACGGCACCGCCACGAAGGTGGCCGCCGCCAGTAGCCAGTCGTTCATTTTCGGGCTGCGCGCGGCGCTGCGGTGAATCGCTTCGTGGGCCGGGGTGAACAGGGCGTAGCCGGCCACGCCATTGACCACCATGCCCACCCACAGGGGCCACAGGTGGTTCATGGTCAGTACCCAGCTGCCGGCGATGGTGCCCACGCTGCCGATCAGGATCACCACCGTGGGCCAGGCCAGGGTGGGGGACAGCCGCAGCCGGGCCAGCTCTCGTTTCTCCCGGCTTTCGTTATCCGGATTCTCTTTTCCCAGGTTCTGGGGGGCGTCGGTATGCATCACGGGTCTCCGCCTCGTTACGTGCACACAGTGTTTACCAGAACGGTGCCGGCGGGCAGACGCGGAAATTGCCAACAGGGGGATAGAAAGTGACAGCGGCGGTTCAGGGGCGCCGGAAGTCGCTGGGCTGGGTGCCGTACCAGCGCCGGAAAGCGCGCCGGAAGCTGGCCACGTCGGTGTAGCCCAGCTCCCGGGCCACCGCCGCCACCGTGTAATGGGGCAGGGCCAGCAGCTCGGCGGCCCGTTGCGCCCGGGTGCGGTCGCGCAGGGCCTGGAAGGCGGTGCCCTCGGCCTTGAGCCGGCGCATCAGGGTGCGCGGGCTGATGTGCAGGGCGTGGGCCACCGCCGCCAGGTCCGGTTCCGGCTCGTCGCGCAGCCGCGCCAGCACCTGGTCACTGAGCGAGCCGTGGCGGCGCAGCGCCTCCTGGCGGGCCTCGCACTGGCGCACCGCCATCCACAGCAGGTCCCGGTCGTGGCTGGGCACCGGCTCGGCGCCGTAGTGGGCGGGCAGGGTCAGCGCCACCCGGGGGGCATCGAACACCACCCGGATGCCGGCGAAGGCCTCCCGGTAGAAGTCCCCATGGGCCGGTGCCGGGTAGTTGAAATGCACCGCGCCATCCTCGATGGGCCGGCCACGCAGCACCACATGGCAGGCAAAAGCGGAGGCCAGCGCCGACTCGGTGAGAAAGCGCACCGCCTGGTCCTGGGGCCAGGCGAAATCCAACCCCAGGGTAATAGTGTCCTGGTCTTCTTCCAGCTGGGTACTGAACACCCGCGTGCGGGTGTTGTTGAAGCGGGCGAACAGCACCATGGCATCGCGCAGGGTGGCGCTGGCCATGGCCGCCATGCCCATGGCGCCGTGCATGGCGGGCAGGGCGCGCAGGCCGGTGCGCAGGCCCAGGCCCGGGCGCGGCGACAGATCCAGGGCATTGGCGATCAGGCGCCGGGCACCGGGCCAGTCGATAAAGCCCTCGCCCTTTTCCAGGGTGGCGGCGTCAATGCCGGTGCCTTCCAGCAGGGCGGCCTGGCCGGTGGCGTCCGCGTCCAGGGTCTGGGCGATCATGCGGCAATAGATAATGGCCAGATCCGGGCTCATGGTGCCAGGGCCTCCGGCGCCGGCGGCCGCGCCAGGTAGCCGGCCACCATCAGGGTCAGTTCCCGGGCCAGCTCCTGCTCGCCGATCACATCCCCCTGGCTGACGTGGCGCACCATGGTGAACAGCACGCTGTTGGTGACGATAAACACCCGCACCTCCAGGTTCTCGATGGGGTAATCCCGGTAGTGGCGCAGAAAATACAGCCGCGCCAGTTCCATGAAATGCTGCTGCAGCAGGTCCACCACCCGGTTGGTGGGCAGCCGGTGCCAGTTGCGCACCAGCTCCAGGTAGAGCCCGTCCCGGGAGCGCAGCACCGAGAAACCAAACAGGATCGAGCGGTGCACCATCTCGCCCAGGTCGCCGACCTCCATCAGCGGCAGCCGCCGCAGGCCGCCGCCGATGTCCTCGGCGAGGCGGTCCAGCAGGGCGGCGATCAGGGCGTCCTTGTCGCCGAAATACTGGTACAGGGAGCCGACGCTGACACCGGCCTGCTCGGCGATGCGCGCGGTGGTGGTGTCGTCCAGGCCGTGGCGCTGGATGCACAGGCCGGTGGCCTCCACCAGGGCTTTCACCATTTCCCGGGAACGCTTTTGCCGTGGCTGTTTGCGCATGGAACCTCAAAACGCGAATTGAATGCGAATACATATTCGCATTAACGTGCGGTGATCGACAAGAGCCCTGCGCCAGGGCTCCGGGAAAGCCGCTACCAGGAGCACAGCATGAACGCACCGGCCCCTTCCACTGCCTCCGCTTCCGCCGCCACGGCCCCGGTGCCCACCCGGGCCCGGCCGTTCGAAAAGACCGCCACCCCCACGCCGGCCTGGCTGCGCCGCCTGCTGGGCCGGGAGCTGGCGCCCAGCCGCGATGAATATCAGGCGGCCGTAGACGATCTTTGGGCCGGCGACCCGGCCATGGATGCCCTGATCGATTGGATGTACGAGTACGGCTCGGCCCGGGCCCGGCCCCTGTTCGAAAAGGCGGTGCGCGACGGGGTGGACGCGGTGCCGGACTGTCCGGCGCCGCTCAAGGCGTTCATGGACCAGGTGGCGGCGCCGGCCTGGCTGGACCCGGCCCTGGTGGACGAGGGCGCCCGTTTTATTCAGGCCACCGGCATGACGGCGCCCTATGTGCTCCGTGACCTGGCGCTGATGGGCGGCTACCTGCTGTCCGGCTTCAATCAGTCCCTGGTGCTCACCGGCGCGCTCAGCCAGGGCACCTCCCGGCGGGTGGCGGAAACCGGAAAATGGTGGATCGATTGCACCGAGGAGGGCGGTTTGTTGCCCGGCGGCGAGGGCTACCGGGGCACCCTGCATGTGCGCATGGTGCATGGCCTGGTGCGCCGCAACCTGGATCGCCGGCCGGAATGGGACCATGCCCGCTGGGGCCTGCCGCTCAACCAGGTGGACATGGCCGCCACCTATCTCGGCTTTTGCGTGGTGATGCTGGGCGGGCTGCGCAAGATGGGTATTCCGGTCACCGCCCGGGAGTCCCGGGCGGTGATGCACCTGTGGAAATACGCCGGCTGGTTGATGGGCGTGGACGAACGCTGGCTGGTGGGCCGGGAAGGGGACGGCATCGTGTTGCTGCACCACGCCATGATGACCCAGAGCCGGCCGGATCACACTAGCCAGGAACTGGGCCGGGCCCTGTCCCTGGAGCCCCTGTCCCAGCATTTCAGCCACTTCCCGGGGCTGCGCCGGCGCTGGGCCTACCGGCGTCATCTGAGCGTGACCCGCTATTTTCTGAACCGGGAAAAGATGCGCCAGCTGGGCCTGCCGGGTGGCGTGAGCCCCTGGTTTCCGCTGCTGTCGTTGCTGCCCCGTTTCGCCGGCCATGTGCTGCTGAGGTACCTGCCGGGCCTGCGCCTCTGGCAGCAGCGGCGCGGCCGCCGGTTGCAGAACGCCGCCCTGGGACACCTGTTCGGAGACCAGGAGCGCGGGCTGGTGCGGCCGGACCCATAAAAGAATTCGATCAATCCGCGCGGTTCACCGTTCTGCCTTCACGCCGTCGTTATTGCTAAAGTCTCAAACTTCAAAACAGACGATGGAGAGGAAGAACGCGATGAAACGGATTCTGGTGCTGTACTACTCCATGTATGGACATATCGAGTCACTGGCGGACGCCGTGGCCGAGGGCGCTCGCGGCGTGGATGGCGTGGAAGTCACCATCAAGCGGGTGCCGGAAACCATGCCCGAGGAAGCCTTCAAGGCGGCCGGTGGCAAGACCGATCAGCAGGCCCCGGAAGCCAGCCCCGAGGAGCTGAAGGATTACGATGCGGTGATTGTGGGTACCCCCACCCGCTTCGGCAATATGAGCGGCCAGATGCGCACTTTCTGGGATCAGACCGGCGGACTCTGGGCCAAGGGCGCCCTGGCCGGCAAGGTGGCCAGCGTCTTTACCTCCACCGGCACCGGCGGCGGCAAGGAAACCACCATTATTTCCACCTGGCTGACTCTGGCTCACCACGGTTTCGTGCTGGTGCCCCTGGGCTACGCCGACCCGGACCAGGCGCAGATGGACGTCAGTGAAGTCCACGGCGCTTCCCCTTACGGGGCCGGCACCCTGGCGGGGCCCGATGGCAGCCGCCAACCCAGTGACAAGGAATTGTCCCTGGCCCGTTACCAGGGCGAGCAGGTGGCCAAGCTGACCGTGAAACTCTGAGATTTGCGCTCAACCTGACAATCGACGTTGCTGTAACAACCGAACACGCTGATTCTTACCCCTTATACCGCCCGCCCCCCGGGCGGTTTTTTTTAGGTTTATCGCGCTTTAGCGGGAAAATTGCGGGTGGCGGATCCGCGTGGGCGCCTTCCAGGATGGTGTAGGAGCGGCTGGGCGGCACTGTGATCGCGACTGAAGTCGCTCCTACGTCGAGGTCCCCAGCCTTTCGGCGTGGGGATCATGGCCTGGAGTCCTGCTGCCGCTTGCGCAGTGCTTCCAGTTGACGTTCCAGAGCCCGCAGTTGCGCGTCCTGTTGTTCCATCAGCGCGTCGTTGGTGGACTGCCGTTGGCGCAGCGTCTCCGCCCGTTCCCGCAAGGCCTGCCGTTCGCGGCGTATCGCCTCCACATCGACTTCGCTGGAGGAGGGCCTGGCCTCGGCGGTCGGCGAAGGGACGCCGCTTTGCGCCGCGCCGGTGGACCCGCTGCACAGCCACAGCACGCACACCCACGCCGCCCAGCCGTTCCCTGATAAACGCATCGCTGCCACTCCCGCCGAATCAAAACCGCAGTCTACCGCCCGATATGACAAAGGGACCAGCCAATGGCTTACAGCCGCGTTGGTCGATGTCCGATAGCGGCGGCGGCCGGTGAACGCCAAGCTGAAGGATCGGGGTTTGGTGATTGTGTAGTTTATAAAATTCATGTAGTTTAAGGACGACAGCATGAGAGTAATGCAATCCCGGCACTTCCATCGCTGGCTCGCGCGCTTGCGTGATCCGGTGGCCAAGGGCCGGCTGGTATCGGCGATCCACCGCCTGAGCGAAGGTTTGACGGTGGACACCAAGTGGGTGGGGGCGGAAATGCGTGAGCTTCGTCTGCACCATGGGCCCGGGTACCGGGTTTATTTTTACCGGCGTGGTGACACTTTGATTTTGTTGCTTTGCGGTGGTCACAAAGGGTCGCGGCAACGGGACATTGCCCGCGCGGAGCGCATTCCGCGCGATTGGAGATGTGAAAATGACTGAGCGTTTTTTGCCATTCGATCCAGCGGAGCAACTGGCGGACCCGGTGGCCGCCGCGGCCTTTATCAACGAGGCGCTGGCCACCGACGACGCCGGTTATATTGCGCGGGCCATGGGCGTGGTGGCCCGCGCCCGGGGCATGGCCGGGCTGGCCCGGGAAACCGGTCTCTCCCGGGAGCAGCTCTATCGCTCACTGAGCGAACGCGGCAACCCCACCCTGAAAACGGTGCTGGCGGTGCTCAAGGAGCTGGGCGTCGAGATCAGCGTGGTTGAACGGCGCCGTTAGCCTACCCAGCCGGCGGCCAGCGCCGTGCCCGCCACCATCAGCACGGTCGCCCACAGCAGCGCCCCCAGGGCCAGCGGCCGCCAGCCGGCCTCACGCAGCAGGCTCATGTGAGTGCTCAGACCCAGGCCGGCCATGGCCAGGGTCAGCAGCACATCGTCCACGGAGGTGAGGGCCGGGCGCAGGGCGCCGGGTATCAGGCCCAGGCCGTTGACCACCATCGCCAGCACGAACCAGAGCGCGAAGGGCGGCACCGGCAGCCTGGGGCCGGCCGCGCCGGTGCCCGCCCCGTTGCCGCCGCGCGCCGCCAGGGCCAGCAGCATCAGCGCCGGCGCCAGCATCATTACCCGCGCCATCTTCACCAGCAGGGCGGTGTCCACCAGGGCCGGCGACATGGCCTGGGCGGCCACCAGCACCTGGGCCACCTCCTGGACGGTGGCGCCGGTGAACAGCGCGAAGTTGCCCGGATCGCCAAACAGCGTGGGCCAATGGTGGAACAGCACCGGCAGCAACAGCATATTCAGGGTGCCGAACACCACCACCGCCGCCACCGCCATGGCACCGTCCCGGTCGCGGCCCCGCAGCACCGGTTCGGCGGCCAGTACCGCCGCCGCTCCACAGATGCCGTTGCCGGCGCCGATCAATAAGGCGGCGTTGCGCGGCATGCGGAACAGCCACGGCCCCAACCAGCCGGCCAGCAGCAGACTGACCAGGATCTGAACAGCGTCCAGCACCAGCACCGCCGGTCCCAACTGGGCCACCGCGTCCATGGGGATGCGCAGGCCATACAGCACGATGGCGGTTTTCAGCACCGGCCCCTTGAACAGCACCAGGGCGGGCTGGGCGCGCCGCCGCCAGGGCGCCGGCAGGGGCTGGGCCACCAGCAGACCGACCAGCAACGCCAGGGCCAGGGCACCCAGCCCCCACCGACCGGCCAGGGGCGTGTGGGCCAGGGCCAGGCCGCCGGCACCGCAGGCCAATACCAGGGCGACGAACGGCCAATCGGAACGGCGGGGCAGGGCGAGGGCGGTCATGGTGGCCTCCGGGGTCGGGCAGGAAGGCCACTGTGACGCCCGGGCGGGAATAAATATATTTAATAAATATAAAGATATAACTAAAATAAATTTATGAATGAGACCACCCTGCGCCAATGGCGCCTGTTTCTGGCGGTGGCGGAAACCGGCAGCGTGGCCGCCGCCGCGCGCCAGGTGTCGCTGACCCAGCCGGCGGTGAGCCTGGGCCTGGGCCAGTTGGAAGAGCGTCTGGGCGAGCGCCTGTTCGACCGTATCGGCCGTGGGCTGCACCTGAACCGGGCCGGGCAGCGGCTGCTGCCGGAGGCCCGGGCCTTGCTGGACCAGGTGGCACGGTGCGAGTCGCTGTTCCGCGAGACCCGGCTGGAGGTGACCCTGGTCGCCACCCACACCCTGGGCAATTACTATCTGCCGCCCTTGCTGGCGGCCTTCCGCCACCGGCATCCCGAGGCCCAGGTGCGCCTGGAGGTGATCAACACGCGCCGGGCGGTGGAGCGCCTGCTGTCCCTGGACGCGGACCTGGCGTTGGTGGAGGGGCCGGTTTCCCACCGGCTGCTGGAGGCCCAGGCCTGGCGGGACGACACCCTGGTGCGGGTGGCATCGCCGGCCCTGGCGGCGCGGCTGGCCGGACAGCCGGCGGCGCGCTGGCCCTGGGTGATGCGGGAACCGGGCTCCGGCACCCGGGCGGTGATCGAGGCCCGTCTGGGGCAGGACTTTCCGGCCCCGGAGCGGATTCTGCAGCTGGGCGCCGGCGAGGCGGTGCGGCAGGCGGTGCTGGCCGGTGCCGGCGTCGGCTATGTCAGTGAGATCGCCGCCTCGGCGGCGCTGGAGGACGGGCGGCTGGTGAGCCTGCCGGGGCCGGGGGAGCGGTTCCGCCGGCCGCTGTACCTGTTGCGTCATCGGCAACGGTCGCCGGGGGCCGGCGAGCGGGCCCTGCTGGAGGTTCTGGCGGGCTAGGGTTCCAGCCCGTAACGGCGCAGCCGCGCCCGATTGCGCTCCGCCCAATCGTCATAGCGGCGACGCAATTCCTGTTCCTCCGGCACCGGCACGCCGACCCACTGGCAACGCTGGATCACCGCTCTTTTGAAGGCCCCGTAGCCGCCGTAACGGCGCATGGAAAACCATTTCTTGCGGCCGCGATTGGCGGTCACCGAAAAATTGCCGCCCAGGGGTTTGTCGCGGAAGGTCACGGTCACTCCCACCAGACCGAAGGGGTTGCGCCCGTCCTCCGGTGGTTCGCCGTCGTCGGCGGCATACAGCATCAGCGGGCGCCGGTCGCCCATGGCGGCGCGCACCGCCGGATCATCCAGGGCGGCATCGCGCCAGCGCCGTGCTTCCTGCAGGGCCGCCACCCGGCTGCCATAGCGCCGGTCGCGGAACGAGCGGCGGCGCTGGTGGCGGCGGCCGTGGCGGTCCAGGTAGGGAACCGCACACCACCAGAATTCGCCGCCGTGATTGCGATAAATATACAAAAAAGAATGTACGCGGGGCGTTCGTCTCACAGGGTCCGTCATGGCTTCGGCTTCCATCCTGACCATTTATTATTGCTTTTATGCAATAAATGAAATCAGGGCTATTAAGGCAAAGCGACCCCGTGAAATACCGTCTCTGCTCTATACTGTCAGTCAGAGCAGCGGTGCCTCACGTTTTTGATCGTCTTAAAAAGTCCGGAATAAAACAAAGAAATTTGTCGGATAGGATTGTGGTTTGTATTTAATGCAATAAAAAAGGTTCGCCGCGATAAACCATAAAAAAGGGGCGCCGAAGCGCCCCTTGTGCGGTGCTGGTGACGGTCAGCTTTTCATCATCTGACGCAGCACGTAGTGAAGGATGCCACCGTGCTTGAAGTAGGTGACCTCGGCGCCGGTGTCCAGGCGGCTGATGCAGTTCACCCGCTCTTCCTTACCGCCTTCCTTGCGGAACACCACCTCGATTTCCTGGCTCGGTTTCAGGTCGTTGCCCAGGTTGGGGATGTCCACTTCCTCGGTGCCGTCCAGGTTCAGGGTTTTGCGGGTGGTGCCTTCCGGGAACTGCAGCGGCAGCACGCCCATGCCGATCAGGTTGGAGCGGTGAATACGCTCGTAGCTTTCGGCGATCACCGCGCGCACCCCCAGCAGGCGGGTGCCCTTGGCGGCCCAGTCACGGCTGGAACCGGTGCCGTATTCCTTGCCGGCTACCACCACGGTTTCCACGCCGTCGTGCTGATAGCGCATGGCGGCGCCGTAGATCGGCATTTCCTCGCCACCGGGCAGGTGCTTGGTGTAGCCACCCTCGATGTCCGGCGTCATCTCGTTGCGGATACGGATATTGGCGAAGGTGCCACGCATCATCACTTCGTGGTTACCGCGCCGGGACCCGTAGGAGTTGAAGTCGATGGGCTCCACGTCATGACCCTGCAGGTAATGCCCGGCGGGGCTGTCGGCCTTGATGGCGCCGGCCGGCGAGATGTGGTCGGTGGTGATGGAGTCGCCCAGCAACGCCAGGATGCGGGCGTTCTTCACCGGTTGCACATCGTCCACTTGCTCGGTGAGTCCGTCGAAGAACGGCGGGTTCTGGATATAGGTGGAGTGCTCGTCCCACTCGTAGGTCTTGGACTCCGGAATCGGCAGGCTTTTCCAGATTTCGTCGCCGTCGAACACGCTGGCGTATTCCTTGCTGAACATCTCCGTGTCCACCGCCACCAGGGCGTCCTGGATTTCCTTGCTGGAGGGCCACAGATCCTTCAGGTAAACCTCGTTGCCGTCCTGGTCGTGGCCAATCGGCTCCTTGTCCAGGTTGATGCGCACGGTGCCGGCCAGGGCGAAGGCCACCACCAGAGGCGGCGAGGCCAGCCAGTTGGTGCGCACGCTCTGGTGAATGCGGCCCTCGAAGTTGCGGTTGCCGGACAGCACCGAGGCCACGGTGAGATCGCCCTCGGCGATGGCCTTGTCGATCTCGTCGGGCAGCGGGCCGGAGTTACCGATGCAGGTGGTGCAGCCGTAGCCCACCAGGTTGTAGCCGATCTTGTTCAGATATTCCTGCAGGCCGGCCTTGGCCAGGTAGTCGGTGACCACCTTGGAGCCCGGTGCCAGGGAGGTTTTCACCCAGGGCTTGCGGGTCAGGCCCTTCTCCACCGCCTTCTTGGCCACCAGGCCGGCGGCCAGCATCACGCTGGGGTTGGAAGTGTTGGTGCAGGAGGTGATGGCGGCGATCACCACGTCGCCATGGTCGAGCTGGAAGGTCTCGCCGTCCATGGTCACTTCCACGCCGGAACCCGGGTCCTGGTTGCCCACCGCGGTCTGGCCGCCTTCGCCCTCGAGCTTGGCGATTTCGCTGTCGTCCTTGTCCAGCTGTTCGGTGATGATGTCGGTGATGGTCTGTTTGATGCCGGTGAGCGGCACCCGGTCCTGGGGCCGTTTCGGGCCGGCCAGGCTGGGCACCACCTGGCTCAGGTCCAACTCCAGGGCGTCGCTGAAGGCCGGTTCCGGGCTGTCGTTATGGCGCCACAGGCCCTGCTGCTTGCAGTAGGCTTCCACCAGGGCGATTTCGTCCTTGGGCCGGCCGGTGAGTTCCAGGTACTCAATGGTGCGTTCGTCGATGGGGAAGAACGCGCAGGTGGAACCGAATTCCGGGGACATGTTGCCCATGGTGGCCCGGTCCGCCAGGCTCAGGTCGGCGAGACCGTCACCGTAGAATTCCACGAACTTGCCGACCACGCCGCGCTCACGGAGCATCTCGGTGACGGTCAGCACCAGGTCGGTGGCGGTGACGCCTTCGCGCAGCTTGCCGGTCATCTTGAAGCCGACCACCTCGGGAATCAGCATCGCCACCGGCTGGCCGAGCATGGCCGCTTCCGCCTCGATACCGCCCACGCCCCAGCCGAGCACGCCCAGACCGTTGATCATGGTGGTGTGGGAGTCGGTGCCTACCAGGGTGTCCGGGTAGGCGAAGGCCTTGCCGTCGGACTCGCTGGACCAGACGCCGCGGCCCAGGTATTCCAGGTTCACCTGGTGACAGATACCGGTACCCGGCGGCACCACGCGGAAGTTGTCGAAGGCTTTCTGGCCCCAGCGCAGGAACTGGTAGCGTTCCCTGTTGCGTTCGTATTCGCGCTCCACGTTCTGCTCGAACGCCTGGGCGTTGCCGAACTTGTCCACCATCACCGAGTGGTCGATGACCAGATCCACCGGAGCCAGCGGGTTGATGCGTTGCGGGTCGCCGCCGGCCTTGGCGATGGCATCGCGCATGGCCGCCAGATCCACCACACCGGGCACGCCGGTGAAGTCCTGCATCAGAACCCGGGCCGGGCGGTAGTTGATTTCGCGGTCGGAGGCGCGCTTCTCGGGCCAGCGCACCAGGGCCTCGATGTCCTCGGTGGTGACGGTGTCGCCATCTTCATGGCGGAGCAGGTTTTCGAGAAGCACCTTGAGGGTGAAGGGAAGCTTGCTGAGATCACCCCAGCCCTGTTCTGCGACGGCATTGAGATCGTAGTAGTGATAGGTCTTGCCGTTTACGTCCAGGGTCTTGGCGCTGTTCAGGGTGTCCTGGCCAATCCGTGTCACTGCGCACCTCCTTACGTAGGCGAAAATCTTCGTTGGGCGAGTGTCGCTCGCTCGGGGCTATTACCCCATGATAGTACGCCCTTGTGGCGGGCACATGAAACGACGGCTCCGGGCCGGCGAGTTTTACACCATTTCGCAAAAGGCCGGGGCCCGGGGCGTTAGGCTGCGCCGCCCTGAAAAAGGAGAACAAGACATGTATGAATGGATTCAAGAGCACAGCAAGGTGCTCAGCGTTCTGATCAGCTTCGGCACGCTGCTGATCTGGCTGGTTTATGCCCAGTTGCTGTACAGCAGTTACCGCCGCCAGGTACGCCCGCGTATCGTTATCAATCGCGGCAAACACCGGGACGTGAACGCGCTCTGCATTATCAGCAACATGAGCGCCGAGGCGGTGTTCGTGGAGCATATTCTGGCGCGCCTGGAAACCCGGGACGGGGTTTTCCTGGAAGACGTGACCGAGCTGGAGCAGGCCTACCAGCAAGGCGACGAGCAGGACCAGCGCCGCGCCCCGTCGCTGCGCGAGAGCACCCGCCAGGGGCCGCTGAATTCCGGCGACTTTCTGCATATCGGCGCGTTCCGGGAGGTGATCCAGCGGGTGCTCAAGGGCCATGACCTGCCCGCCGGCGAGGATGGCGATCCACGGGGGCTGCAAGCGCTGACCATCCAGGTGGTGGCGATCTACGGGTCCGACGATATGCCGATCGGCGTGGAACGGCGCTTCGTGGTCCGCGATACCGACCGGGGCCGCATGCTGGTGCCGGACACCTGGGACAGCAAGCGGCTGACCCGCCGCCGTCAGCGCCGCCGCCTCCGTGACCTGATGGAAGAGCTGCGCAAGGAACAGTTGTCCCACGATTGAGGAATCCGTTGTAATGGTCCTTTTGCGGACCAGGGGGAACACCATGGGGTTCGAAGCCGTGCATCCGGGCACCGTGGCGGTGTGGCGGGTGCAGTCGCTGGTTGGCGTGGCGGTGGTGTCGCTGGGCCTGGGGGCGGTGTTCGCGCCGTTGCTGGCCGGCGGTCCCCTGGCCAGGCCGGCGTTGCTCGCCGGGGTCGTGGCGTTGCTGGTGCTGGCGGCCCTGGGCTGGTGGTTGCCGGCGGTCTGGTACCGGCGTCTGCGCTACTGTCTGGATGAGCGCGGCCTGAGCGTGGAGCGTGGCCTGCTGTGGCGCCACCGTATCACCGTGCCCCGGGTGCGGGTGCAGCATTCCGATGTGAGCCAGGGGCCGCTGCAGCGTGCCTTCGGCGTCGCCACCCTGCGGTTGTACACCGCCGGCAGCCGTTTCACCGTGACCACCCTGCCGGGCCTGGAGCACGACACCGCCCTGGCGCTGCGCGAACGGCTGCTGCGCGAGGGCGACGGCGATGCGGTATGAGAACGGCCACCCGGTGCCGGAACGGCGCCTGCATCCACTGAGCTGGGTATTCCATCTGGTCGGCGGGCTGGGGGCCTTGATCCCCCTGGGCATCGCCGCCGCCCTGGGCGCGGAATGGGACGGTGCCCTGTGGATGCTGATACCGCTGCTGCTGCTCGGCCCCCTGGCCGGGCTCTGGCACCAGTGGGTGTACCGCTACGATTACGGTCCGGAGGGTCTGCTGATCCGCGAAGGGCTGGTGTTTCGCAACCTGCGCCAGATCGACTACCGGCGCATCGAGAACATCGATACCGAACGTACCCTGCTGCACCGCCTGCTGGGCGTGGCCGACGTTAAGGTGGAAACCTCCAGCGGCGGTGGCGCGGAAGCCACCATCCGGGTGTTGTCGGTGGATGGCGCCCGGGCGCTGAGCGAGGCGGTGTTCGCCCGCCGCCGGGCGCTGGTGGCCGATACGGACGATGCACCGGGGAGCGAAGGGGACCCGCCGGCCGGCGTGGAGGACGCGAAACACCGGGCGACGCCCCTGCTCAGGTTGCCGGCCAGCGAATTGATTCTGATGGGACTGATCGACAACCGTAACCTGTTCTGGCTGGGTGCGGTGGTCGGCTCCGTATTGCAGGTGGTCGGGGTGGAAACCCTGGAGCGGCTGCTGGGGCCGGCCCTGCTGGACGCCGGGGTGGTCTACGTGAGCCAGCTGGCTCTGGTGCTCAAGATCGTTCTGGTGCTGGCCACCGTGGTCGGCGTGCTGCTGGTGGGCAAGCTGCTGTCGGTGATCACCGCCCTGGTGCAATATCACGATTACACCCTGGAGCAGGACGGCGACGACCTGCGCGCCCGCCATGGCCTGTTCACCCGCCGCACGGTGACCCTGCGGGTGCCCCGTATCCAGGTGGTGCACCAACTGGCCACGCCAATGCACCGCCTGTTCCGGCGCGTCACCCTGCAGGTGGATCTGGCCGGCGGCGCCGCCGAACCGGGCCAGAGCGGCGGCGCCCGACCGCTGGCACCGATCTGCCGGCCGGCCCGGGCGGACGCCCTGATCGACCGGGCGCTGCCCGGCATGGACCGGGCCGCCCCGGACTGGCGGCCCCTGTCGGCGCGCACCCGCCGCCGGCTGACCCGCCTGTGGCTCTGGTGCTGGGCGCTGCTGAGCCTGCCGCCGGCAATCTGGTGGTGGGGCTGGCCGGGGCTGGCGGTGCTGCCCGCCGGGCTGCCGGTGGCGCTGCTGCATGGCCATCTTTACGCCCGTTATACCCGCTGGGCCCTGACCCCGGACCTGCTGCTGTTTCACCGGGGCTGGTTGTGGCGCCGGCTGGCGGTGGTGCCGCGCAATCGTATTCAAACCGTGCGCCTGGCCCGCAATCCCTTCGACCGGCGCTATCGCATGACCGAGTTGGAAATCGACACCGCCGGCGGTGGCCTGGCGAAGCGCCGGGTGCGGCTGGCCTATCTGGACCGTGACGTGGCCGCCCGGCTGGCCGGGTCATTATTGGAGTAAGTCATGCTGGAATGGATCACCTCGCCGGAGGCCTGGATCGCCCTGGCCACCCTGACCGCCCTGGAGATCGTGCTGGGCATCGACAACATTATTTTCATGTCGATCCTGGTGGACCGGCTGCCGGAGAAGCAGCGACCCAAGGCCCGTTTTATCGGTCTGTCCATGGCCATGGTGATGCGGCTGCTGTTGCTGGCGTCGCTGGCCTGGCTGACACAGCTCACCGCCGATTTGTTCACCGTGCTCAATCAGGGCATTTCCGGCCGTGATCTGGTGCTGATCCTGGGCGGCCTGTTCCTGCTCGCCAAGTCGGTGCTGGAGATCCACCATTCCATCGAGGACGCCGATGACGAGCCGCAACTGGCCAAGCCCAAGGCCGGGGCTTCGTTCGCGGGCATCCTGATTCAGATCGCGCTGCTCGACGTGGTGTTCTCGCTGGATTCGGTGATCACCGCCGTGGGCATGGCCAACCATCTGGAAGTGATGGTGATCGCGGTGGTGATCGCGGTGGGCTTCATGATGGTGTTCGCCAACGCCATCGGACGCTTTATCACCGAGCACCCGACCCTGAAGATGCTGGCGCTGTCGTTCCTGGTGCTGGTGGGCACGGCGCTGGTGGCCGACGGTCTGGAATTCCACATTCCCAAGGGCTACATCTATTTCGCCATGGCGTTCAGCTTCGGCGTGGAGATGCTCAACCTGCGCCTGCGGGCCAAGCGCAAGGCCGCCAGCACGCCTGGCAAGTAGTGTGAACCGGCCCGCCGCTCAGGCCGGTTCCAAAACCCGGGCGGTGACCGGCTTGGCGCGGGTTTCCTGGTGGCCGATGCGCAAGCTGCCGTCCTCCGGGGAGACCTGATAGAACACCGTGGTCATGCTGTCCTCGTTCAGTTCCACCCAGACAAAACCGTACTCGCTGTCGTTCTGGTAGCGCACCGGATTACGGCTGGCGTCCTTGAAGTCGTCGGTCTTGGCGCCGGCGCCGGACACCATCAGTTCGGTGCGGCCCATGGCCTGGGCCGGTTGCAGCCATTGCAGGGAATGGTCGTGGCCGGTGAGCAGCAGGTCGGCGCGGTCGGCGAAGCATTCTTCCAGAAACGCTTTGTAGCGCAGGCCGTCCGCGTCCGGGTTGTTGAACATCCAGCGCAGGTGGGCGTCCAGGTCGCCGGCGTTGCCGTGTTTGCCGTTGGAGCGGTAGGGCACATGGGTCATGGCGATTTTCCAGTGGGCCTGGCTTTTGCCCACGGCGCGCTTCATCCAGGTCTGTTGCGGGTAGCCGTAGTTGGCCCAGTTGAAGTTCTCGTCCCGGTCCAGATAGAAGCTGGTGAGCGGGTTGGAATCCACCACGAACAGTTCCAGGAAAGGCGTGTCCCGGGAGGTATCGAAGGCCTGGCTGTAGAACCGCGCCGGCATGTGCCACTTATTGGAATAGCGGTCGCGGCTGTAGTGGTACATCACCTGGTAATCGCCGCGCTGGTTGTCCGAGCCGCCGCCGAACACGGTGCTGGCGCAATCGTGGTTGCCCAGGCAGAGAAAGAACGGCAGGTCCAGGTTCTGGTAGGGGTATTCGAATTTCTCCAGAAACTGGGGGTCGTCCACGGCGGTGACGCCGGCTTCATAGATGTTGTCGCCGGTGATCAGCACCAGGTCGCAGCCGCGCTCGGCCACCACCGCTTCCATGGCGGCGGCCACCTGGTACTGGCCCTGGCCGCCGCTGCCGGTGTCGCCGACGGCGATAAAACGCAGGGTCCGGGGCGCCTCCGGGGTGTCCGGGGTGTTGCCGGTTTCCTGGCCGCCCTGGCCGGGCGTGGCGGCCTGGTCGCCACCGCCACCGCCACCGCCGCCCCCGCAGGCGCTCAGCACCGGTACGCTGGCGCCGCCGATCAACAGGTTACGAATGAAGTCACGTCGTTTCAGGCTCATGGCTTGATTCCTTGCGTTGCGGGCGCCAACGGCGGCGCGGCGGTTTTCGGGGCGCTGGGCTGGGAAGCCCGCTCCACATGGTTCTGGCCATCGCGGGTCAGGTAGGAGCGGGCGAAGAACTCACTGTCGTCCGGTTCGCTGACGGTGTTGAGGTGGAACCAGTCCGCCTTGCAGTGCTCGGCGGTCAGGTCCAGCACCAGATAGCCACGGTGGAACAGATCCACCCATTTCAGATGGGGGTTAAGCGGCACCAGGGCGGCGCGGGCCAGATCGGAGAGTGCCTTGCTGGGCGCCGCCGGCGAGGTCACCGCCGGGGTCACGAACTCCACCGCCAGGGAACCCTGGCCGGTGAAGCGGTTGTAGACCAGGGGGTTGCCCGGGTCGGCGCTCACGTCCATGGCCCAGGAACTGTGAATGTCGCCGGTGAGCACCACGGTGTTGTCCAGGGCCATGGCTTCGATGCGGCCGAGCAGGGCGCGGCGACTGGTTTGGTAGCCGTCCCACTGGTCGTAGTTGAGCTGGGCGCCGCCGCCCAGGTCCCAGTTGGGCGTGTCCGGCAGGGTGCCCAGGGTCAGCGGCGACAGCATCACCTGCTGGCCGATCACATGCCAGCGGGCGCCCCGGCCCCGGGAATATTCCAATTGTTCGAACAGCCATTGGCGCTGGTCCTGGCCGAGCAGCTGGCGGTTGCGGTCGCGGGCCTCGGAGGGGCTGTCCACCTGCTGGTCGCGGCCGATCAGGCGGGTGTCGAGCATCACCAGGGTGAGCAGGTCGCCGTAGTCGAAGCGCCGGTAGATGCGCATATCCCGGTCCGGGAAGCCCATGCGGATCGGCATCCATTCGTAATAGGCGCGCACCGCCGCCCGCTTGCGGTCGGCGAAATCCCCTTCGCCTTCGTTATGGTTTTCGGCGCCATCCATCCAGGCGTCGTTGGCGATCTCGTGGTCGTCCCACACGCAGATAAAGGGATGCTGGCGGTGGCACTCTTGCAGGTCCGGGTCCCGGCGATAGCAGGCATAGCGGCGACGGTAGTCGTCCAGGGTGATGATTTCGTGGGGCGGGTCCACCGGCCGCGGGCCGGCCAGGTCCGGGTCGTTGTACTCGCCCTGGGCGTATTCGTAGATGTAGTCGCCCAGGTGCAGCACCGCGTCCAGATCGGCGCGGCGGGCCACCCGGGCGTAGGCGTTGAACCAGCCGTAGGGCAGGTTGGAGCAGGACACCACCGCCAGGCGCAGATGGTCGACTTGGGCGCCGGGGGCCGGGGCGGTGCGGGTGCGCCCCACCGGGCTGGTGAACCCCAGGCTGCGGAAGCGGTAAAAATAGGTGGTTTCCGGGTCCGGCAGCAGCGGGTCCAGCTTGACGGTGAAATCGTTCTGGGAACGGGCGTAGCCCACCCCTTGATAGACCAGGGTGGCAAAGTCCGCGTCCCGGGCCACCTCCACGATCACCGGGATTTCGTCCAGGCCGGCGGCGGTGAGGCGGGTCCAGAGAATCACCTGGTTGGCCAGCGGGTCGCCGCTGGCGACGCCGTGCTGGAACGGGTCCGGGCCGCCATAGGGTGGCATCTCCGGGGTGTTCGGCGTGGGCCCGGGCTGGCCCGGGTTGCCGGTGCCTGGATTGTCGGTGCCGGGCTTGCCTCCGTCCGGGCTGCTGGAGCCGCCGCCTCCGCAGGCGGACAGGACCCCCAGGGACAGCCCGGTGGTGGCGGAGCGGCTGAGGAATTCGCGTCGTTTCATGACCTGCCTCGATAGGGAAAATCAGGCGGCAAGCTACGGTGCGGCGATGATTCGAATATGACAGTTTCCCGTGGCGCCCCGGGCGGGCGATGGCCGGCGTTGTTTTGCAACGGCGGCAAACGCCCGTGGGCCGGGCGTTTCAGGGGCGGTGGGGGGTATATGTTTTGTTTGGTTTTGTTTTGTAACCGGTCAGCGCCGCCGGTCCCGGCGCCACTCCGGCGGCTTCCACAGATGCTTGAGCCGCTGACCCGCCGGCCCGCCCCGGGCCATGTCGCGGAACATATCCCGGTACTCGTGGCACCAGTTGACGATCAGGCTGCGGCTGTACACCGGCCGGGTGATGCCGTACTCCACCGGCTGGTCGTCCCGCTCGCCGGTGAAGGTGCCGAACAGCCGGTCGAAGACGATAAAGACGCCGCCGTAGTTGCGGTCGATATAGTCCGGGTTGCGGGCATGATGGACCCGGTGGTGGCTGGGGGTGTTGAACACCCATTCCACCCACGGGTGCAGCCGGCCCACCAGGGTGGTGTGGATAAAGAACTGGTAGACCAGGGACAGGGCATAGCAAACCCCGATCCACACCGGATTAAAGCCGATCCACGCCAGCGGCACATACACCAGCCAGCCGCCGTTGAAGATATTGGTGGCGTTCTGGCGCATGGCGGTGGAGAAGTTCATCCGCTCCGAGGAGTGGTGGGTGACGTGGGCGGCCCACAACCAGCGCACCCGGTGGGAGCCCCGGTGGAACCAGTAGAAACAGAAATCCGTGAGCACCCAGAGCAGGGCGCCGGTGGCCCAGTTCAGGGGAATCTCCAGCAGCCGGTGGTGATAGGCGAAGGCGAACACCGGAAAGGACAACAGCCCGGCGAACAGCAGCTCGGTGGTCTGGTAGCCGGCGCCGAGCAGGAAATTGCGCAGTGACTCCCGCGGGTCCACCCGCGCCGGGTCATGGCGGATTCTCAGGTACTCCCACAGGAACACGCCGATAAACACCGGCGTGGCGACGACGAAGATCAACTGCCGTTCGTCCAGGGCCAGCCAGGGCGCCAGCGTCTGCCAGAGCCCGTCCAGACCACTGTCGCGCCAGACATCGCGGAACATTTCCATCAGGGCCATGACCCGGGCCTCCCTGTTGCAGGCGGTAGCTGTGAGGATGGCCACCATTGTGACCCTGGCCGGCGCCGCCGGTATTGACGAAAGGTGCCGTGTTTTTGACAATTCACGCCATCGTCGTCAAACAGGGGAAGACCATGGCCACGGCCATGCGCGTTACCGGGGCCTGGGTGCAGTTGCTCACCGACTGGCTGGACAAGGAAAACCTGCCGGCGCCGGAGCTGCGCGAGATTCTCGACAGCCGTGGGCCGGCGGACATCGTGGCGCTGCCGCTGTGGCGGGAACTGCTGGCCCGGGCGGTGGCGTTGCGCCCGGGGCGGGCGGCGCCGGGCCTGGAGATCGGCGCCCTGGCGCGGCCCCGCCATGTGGGGGTGCTGGGCTACCTGACCCTGACCTGCCAGACCCTGGGCGAGGCGATGCTGGCCTACCAGCGCTACGAGAGCCTGTTCTATGGCCGCGATCTGGTGGAGGTGGTGGCCGACCGGGAGCGCATGACGGTGCGCTGGCCGGCCTCGGTGTCCACCGGGGCGCTGGCGGACAGTGTCGCCATCGCCGCCCTGGTCACCTTTCTGCGCCACCTGCTGCAACAGCGGCTGGCGCCGGCCCGGGTGAGTTTCGTGTTCGCCGCGCCGGAGGCCGCCGGGCGGCGCGCCTACCAGGATTTCTTTGGCTGCCCGGTGACCTTTGACGCCGAGCACACCAGTGTGTCGTTTCCGCTCGCCTTCCTGGAGCTGAGCCTGCCGCGCAGCGATACCGGCTCCCGGGCGCTGCTGGACCGCCAGGCCCGGGCGCTGCTAAGGGCGCTGCCGGAGTCCGACGGCTTCGACCGCGCCCTGCAGCAGGCCATGGTGGCGCTGTTGCCGGACGGGCAGGTGAGCCTGAAGCGGGTGGCGGCGCGGCTGCATATGTCGGTGCGCACCCTGCAACGGCGGCTGCAACAGCGGCGGCTCAACTGGCGCACCTTGCTGGACCGCACCCGGGAACAGCTGGCCGGCCAGTACCTGGCGGACCGGTCCCTGACCCTGGGGGAGATCGCCCTGCTGTTGGGGTACTCGGAGCACAGCGCCTTCAGCCGGGCGTACCGCCAGTGGACCGGGCGCACCCCGGCGCGAGCGCGGAGGGCCGCTTCGGAGGCGGGTATGGGGGGGCGTTATCGCGACTGAAGTCGCTCCTACATCGCTACCCTGTAGGAGCGACTTCAGTCGCGATGCAAGTTACCCCCCGAGCAGCTGTTCCTCCGCCGCTTCCACCGCTTCCAGCGCCCCGTAGAGAATCAGAATGTCGCCGTCGAGCAACACCGTATCGCCGTCCGGGTGCGGCAGGGTGCGGTCCTCGCGGCGCAGGGACTGCACCTCAACCTTGCCGCCGGCCAGTTCCAGGTCACCCAGGCGTTTGCCGATGGCGGCGGCCTGGCCGTGCACGGTGACCGCGTGCAACAGGCGGTAGGGGTTGCCGGCCCGGTCGGCGGTGGGCAGCGACTCGCCGTGGTAGTAGCCGCGCAGCAGCTTGTAGCGCTCCCGGCGGCTCTGGCGCAGCATCGCCAGCACTTTGCCGAACGGCGTCTCCAGCATCATCAGGGCGTGGGCCACCAGCATAAGTGACGCCTCCAGCACCTCCGGCACCACCTCGGCGGCGCCGGCGGCCAGCAGCTCGTCCAGGTGGGCATCGTCCCGGGTGCGCACCAGCACGCGCAGGTCCGGGCACAGTTGGTGGGCGGTGTGCAGAATGCGTTCCGCCTGGCGCGGATCGTCGAAGGTCACCACCAGCAGGCTGGCGCGATGGATGCCGGCCCGCTCCAGAATCTCCTTGCGGGTGGCGTCGCCATAAAGAATATGCTCGCCGGCCTGGCTGGCTTCCTGGATGCGCACCAGGTCGGTGTCGATGGCCACCGCCTGGTGGTGGAAGCGGTGCAGATAGCGCATCAGGTTCTGGCCCACCCGGCCGTAGCCACACAGCAGCACATGGCCGGTGGTGGCCTCGTCCACCGCCGGGGTGTCCGGTTCCTGCTCCCATTGCCGCAGCAGGCGGCGGGTCAGGCCGCCGCTGTGTTCCAGCAGCGCCGGGGTGACCGCCATGGTCAGCACGGTGATCGACACCAGCACCCCGGCCTGTTCATTGCTGACCAGGCCATGGGTGACCGCCAGGGCCACCAGCACGAAGCCGAATTCGCCGCCCTGGGCCAGCAGGATGCCGCTGCGCAGGGCGGTTTCCCGGCGCTCGCCGAGCAGCCGCAGCACCCCGGTGACCACCGCCATTTTCAGCACCAGCAGCAGGCTGGCGCCGACCAGGATCCAGGGCCAGTAGTCCAGGAACAGGGCCGGCGACACCAGCATCCCCACGCCCATGAAGAACAGCCCCAGCAGCAGGTCCCGGAACGGCCGGATATCGGCTTCGATCTGATGCCGGAAATGGCTCTCCCCCAGCATCATGCCGGCCAGGAAGGCGCCCAGCGCCATGGACAGGCCCAGGGCATGGGTGACCCAGGCGGCCAGCAGCGCCAGCAGCAGGGCGGTCATCACGAACACTTCGTCGGAGCGGGCGCGGCCGGTTTCCTCCAGGGCCCGGGGCAGCACCCATTTGCCGATCACATAGATGCCGGCGAACAGCACCACCGCCTTGCCCAGGGTGGCGGCGGCGGTGGCCAGCGGATTGCCGGCGCCCGGGTCGGCCAGCACCGGCAGCAGCACCAGCATGATCACCGCCGCCAGGTCCTGGAACAGCAGCACGCCGGTGGCGGCGCGCCCGTAGCCGGTGTTCACCGCGCCCCGGGTGATCAGGTCGCGGATCACCATGGCGGTGGAGGAGAGCGCGAAGGCGGCGCCGCCGATCAGCGCCACCGCCGGCGTCGGTGCCAGCCACCACAGCAGGCCGATGATCGGCAAGGCGGTGAGCAGCACCTGCAGCGGCCCGGCGCCGAACACCACGCGGCGCAGTGCCAGCAGCCGGGGAATGGAAAACTCCAGACCCAGCGAGAACAACAGAAAGACGATGCCGAACTCGGCCAGGTGCTGCATGCCGGCGGTATCGCCCACCCAGCCGAAGCCGCCGGGGCCGGCCAGCACGCCGGCGCCCAGGTAGGCGAGGATGGGAGGCAGATGCAGGCGACGGAACACCACCACGGCGCACACCGCCGTGGTCAGAAGGATCACTACCAGGGTCAGGGAATCGTGCATGGTCAGGCTTCGGCGGGCATGAAAATCAGATCCGTGGTGCCGAAATCCCGGCCCAACTGGCCGAGCGCGGCGGTGAGCTGGCCACGGTGGTGGGTCTGATGATTGAACAGATGGGTCAGGCACAGGCGCAGGGGCAGGGTGCGCGGCGACCCGGTGGAGGTCAGATAGGCCAGGTCGCCGTCCAGAGCCGGCTCCGACAGGGTGGCCAC
Source organism: Alloalcanivorax gelatiniphagus (assembly GCF_005938655.1). GTDB lineage: Bacteria > Pseudomonadota > Gammaproteobacteria > Pseudomonadales > Alcanivoracaceae > Alloalcanivorax > Alloalcanivorax gelatiniphagus. The sequence continues at coordinate 434 of NZ_VCQT01000046.1, read as the reverse complement.
GTAGTCGGCCAGATCCTGGTCGGTGCGCTGCCGTTCCTGGCTCAGAATGGGGAAGTCGCTGTACAACTCCTGGGCCAGGCTTTGCACCGGGAACGGCTGGCCGGTGAAGCGGCCCAGCCACAGGCGGTCGGTGAGCAGCAGATGGTTCAGGGTGCCGTGGATGGAATGGAAAAACAGCCCCCGGTCCGCCTTGCGCTCATCGTCGTCGAGGGTGGCGCAGGCGGCCAGCATCTGGCCGTTCTGCCAATGGTTGTAGCGCGCCAGATGCGCGTAGTGATCCCGCCACATGGAAAGTCCCCGTTATCGTGATGCGTCTACTGTAATGCAACGGCATCCCGAAACGAATGTTGCGGGTCAACAGAGGCCGGTCTTTCCATCGGGGGTGCGGATCTGCGTGGGTGCCTTCGGGATCGCTGTAGATACCGTCTCTCCTA
>NZ_VCQT01000045.1 GCF_005938655.1 Alloalcanivorax gelatiniphagus | reverse complement strand
GGATGTGTATAAGATACAGGGATGGGGACGCGATAGCGGATAAAGGCTGGCACCACGCCAGCCCCTGTATCCTGAACCCTGAATCCTGTATCGGAGACTGATCGCGACTGAAGTCGCTCCTACGGGGCGGGTCCTGTAGGAGCGGCTTTAGCCGCGATTGGGGGCCTGCTAGAAGAACAACTGCGGCAGGTAGGTGGCGATTTCCGGGAACATCATGATCAGGGCAATGCCCACGATCTCCACCAGCACGAACGGGATCACCGACACGTAGATGTCCTTCATGGTGATGCTTGGTGGCACCACCCCCTTCAAATAGAAGAGGTTGAACCCGAAGGGTGGTGTCATGTAGCCGATTTCCATGTTGATCACGAACAGGATACCGAACCACACCGGGTCGAAGCCCATGGCTTTCACCACCGGCAGGAACACCGGCAGGGTGATCAGCATGATGCCCACCGGGTCCAGCACCATGGCCAGGAAGAAGATGATCACCATCATGGTGATGATCACCGCCCAGGGGCCACCGGGGATGGAGGTGATCCAGCCTTCGAACAGTTCCTGGGCGCCCATGCTCTGGTAGGCGGCGCTGAAGGCGTGAGCAGCGAACAGAATCCACATGATCATGCCGGTGAGCTTAAAGGTGCGGATGGACGCGTCGCGCATCAGCTCCCAGCTCATCTTGCGGTACACCAGCGCCGACAGCAGCGCGCCGAATACGCCCATGGCGGCCGCTTCGGTGGGGGTGGTGATGCCGGCGATGATGGAGCCGAGCACCATCACCACGATCAGCATGGGCAGAATCACCGCGCGCAGTGCCTTGATCTTCTCCGGCCAGGACGCCCGTTCTTCCTTGGGCAGGGCCGGCGCCAGTTCCGGCTGGAAGTAGCAGCGGATCAGGATGTAGGCGCAGGTGAGCACCATCAACAACAGCCCCGGCAGCACGCCGGCGGCGAACATCTGACCCACGGACACACCGGTGATCAGTGAATAGAGAATCATCAGAATGCTGGGCGGAATCAGAATGCCCCAGCCACCGCCGGTGTTGATGCAGCCCAGCACCATGCGTTTGTCGTAGCCACGGTCCAGCATGGACGGCAGGGCGATGGTGCCCATGGCCACCACGGCGGCGCCGGAGATACCACACATGGCGGCGAAGATGGCGCAGATCACCAGGGTGCCGATGGCCAGGCCGCCGCGCAGGCCGCCCCACCACAGGAACATCATGCGGTACAGGTCCTTGGCCACCCCGGTGCGCTCCAGCACCATGGCCATGAACACGAACAGCGGTATCGCCACCAGACTGAAGCTGCCCATGGTGCTCCAGATCTGCGAAGCCACCATATAGAAGGCGTCCGGGCCCCAGGTGAAATACAGGAACACCACGGACACGCCGCCCAGCACGAAGGTCAACGGCAGACCCAGCACCAGGAACACCAGCAGCGAGCCGAAGAACAGCAGAGTGATCATCTCAATGCTCATCAGTGCGGCTCCTCCGTCCCGTCATCGATGCTGTCTTTAAGAACCCGGGCGTTGTCCGGGTTGATGGCCACGGCGATATCGCGCAGCAGTTTGACCGTGCCCTGCAGCAGAACCAGGCCGATTGCCAGCGGCATGAAGGCCTTCACCGGCCACACCGGCGGGTTCCACGCGGAATAGGTGGTCTCCTGGCCCTGGAACGATTCCCAGGCCATGGACGACGCGAAATACAGAAACGCCAGAATGAAGATGTAGAACAACACGGAGGTGAACACGTCGATGATCGCCTGCGTGCGCACCGAGAAACGCGAATACAACAAGTCCACGTTAACGTGGCCCTTGTGCGCCATCACATAGCCACCGGCCATGATCGCGTACACGCCGAACACGAACTGGGTCAGTTCGGAGGTCCAGACGGTGGGCGAATTCAGCAGGTAACGGCAAACGACCTCGAGCAGCAGCAACGCGCTCATCACGAACACCAGCAGCGCGATCCACCGGCCGATCACGTCATTCAGACGAGTCACGCCGCTGATCAACTTCTGAAGGAAGGACATGGTTCCTCCGCGGGAGTTAAACGGTAAACACTAAAAAGGGGGAGCCGGCTGGCTCCCCCCGGGGTCGGGCGGGCGTTACAGGTAGCCCAGGTCGCTCAGGAAGTCTTTCAGTTTCTGAACGGCTTCGCCGGCTTTTTCGCCGCGCTTGGCTTCTTCGTCCCAGGTCTTCTGGGCAACCTTGGCGAGACGGTCCTGCACGTCCTGGGGCATGGTGTTGATCTTCACGCCCTGATCGGCCTGAACCTTGGCCAGGGTGATTTTTTCCTTGTACAGGTATTCGCTGGTGCGAACCCAGAACTGCTCGTCCAGGGCTTCCTTGACGATCTGAGCCATGCCCTCGGGCAGTTTATCCAGCGCTTTCTGGCTGACGATGAAGGCGTCGGTACCGGCGATGTTCAGAGCCGGCTGCACGTGGTACTTGGCCACTTCGTAAAGACCCATGCTGGCCGCGCCCTGTGCCGCGCCCCAGTGGGCCGCGTCGACCACACCGCTGGACAGCGCCTGGTAGAGCTCACCACCCGGCACGTAGGTACCGGCGGCGCCGGCTTCAGTCAGGAACTTCTGCAGGGCGCCGGAGGAACGAATCTTCAGGCCCTTGAAGTCATCCCAGCTGTTGATCGGTTTCTTGGAAACCATCTCGGTGGGATAGACCTTGTCGGTGGAGTAGTAAACGTTGTACTTGGCCGCTTCCTCGCGGAGCATGTCCTCGAAGCCCAGGTTCTTGTGGAAGTAGGACGCTTCCCAAACGTGGCGGAACGCGAACGGCAGACCGGAGGCGATGCCCGCCAGGGTCATCTTGTCCTGAGCGTAGGCGGGGGAGATGGTGCCCATCTGAATCACGCCACGGCTCACCGCGTTGAAGGTTTCCTGTGCCTTGAACAGCTGACCGGCTTCGTACAGCTCCAGTTTCAGCTTGCCGTCGGTACGCTCCTCGATCACGCGTTTGATGCGTTTGAGGCTGTCCTCGTAGGAGCTGCTGGAACCGGGCCAGTGGGACTGAACCTTCCAGGTAATGGTATCGGCGGCGTGGGCCGTGGCGCTGAACGCCACGCTGGCGGCCAGGGCGAGGGCCGAGCCACCGAACGCCAGCGTGTTACGGAAACGATGCATCAGAGTCATGGGAAGCTCCTGGTTTGTTGTTTTGCCTGTTCCGCATAGCGAAATAGTAAGGCCAAAAAATGAAACTGCTGGACGGAATGTAGCACAGCTCCCCGGTTTCCCAATACCCTCTTTTCATGACGCCCGCTCATTGTCTCAGCAATGTATACACATTTCCCGCTTTTGTTGCCTTTACTCCGCCGGTGGTGACGGCGGCAGCGGTGCCAGCACCTCCGAAAGCTGCTCCGCGAAGGCCAGCACGGTGCGGTCTTCCAGGTAGGGGCCGATGATCTGCACCGCCAGCGGCAGGCCGTCCCGGGTGAGGCCAATGGGCAGCGTCACCGCCGGCAGATACACCGCTCCGGCCAGCCCCACCCACACCATGATGTCCAGGTAAGGCTGGTCCTGGCCGTTGACCCGCAGCACCCGGCCGCCGGGCCCCGGCTTCTGCTGGTGGGGGAACGGCAGGGTCTGCACCACCGGACACAGCAGCACGTCGAAATCCTGGAAGAACCGGTGCCAGGCGGCGCGCATTTCCTGACGGCGCTCATCCGCGTACAGCCAGTCGGTGTGGGACTGGGTCACGCCCCGGGCGAACCGCACCCGGTAACCGCCGTCGTCCGGCGCCGCCTCGGCCACGTCCTGTTGCAGCTGCTGATAGAGGTCCTCCGGCAGGCCCAGGCCCATGGTACCGGCCAGCAATTGATAGTAGACGTCGTAGGCGCTCTCCAGCGTGATGCCCGTCGGGCGCGCTTCCAGGTCCACGGAGGCGCCCTGGGTGGCCAGCTCCCCGGTCAGACCTTCCAGAGCCTGGCGGATGGCGTCGTCCACCGGGCAGCGCGGGTCGTCCAGCCAGGCGGCCACGCGAAAATTCCCCAGTTCGCTGTGCCGGGGCGCCGGCAAGCTCAGCTGCCAGCCCGGCGCCTCCTCGTCGTCCGGCGCCGCCAGCAGGTCCAGGGCCAGGGACAGGTCACCCGGGTGCAGGGCCATGGGGCCGGCCACCGAGATATCACGGCGGGCCAGCGCCCCCGGCGGGCCGGGAACATGCCCCCGGGTGGAGATCAGCCCGAAGCTGGGCTTGAGCCCGCACACGCCGCAGAACGCCGCCGGGGTGCGGATCGAGCCACCGATGTCGCTGCCCAGCTCCAGCGGCGTGAAGCCCGCCGCCAGGGCGGTGGCGGCGCCCCCAGAGGAGCCGCCCGGGGTGAGCGCCGTGTTCCAGGGGTTGTTGGTGGTGCCATAGATGTCGTTATAGCTCTGCAGGTCACCGGCCATGGCCGGCACATTGGTTTTGCCGAACACCACCGCGCCGGCGTCCAGCAGCCGCTGCACCGCCCGGCTGGTGGTGCCGGAAACGTGGTCACGCAGCACCCCGGCGGTGGTTGGCCAGCCGCTGATTTCGTAGGTTTCCTTGATGGTCATGGGCACGCCATGCAGCGCCCCCCAGTCCTCGCCCCGGGCCAGCGCCCGGTCCGCTTCCCGGGCCCGTTCGCGGGCCTCGTCGAAGCGCCGTACCACCACCGCGTTGAGCGGCCCGTCCAGCCGCTCAACGCGGTCAATGAAATATTCCAGCGCCGCCTCGGCGGTAATGGCTTTCTGCTTGATGCGGCGCGCCAGGGCGCGGGCACCGATGCGATGCAGGTCCATGTGCTCTCCCTCTGTTATTATGAAAGACCATTCTGCTCAACCCGACCGCACTCTTCTATCAAACGGGATGGAAAACATGAAGTATCTGCACACCATGGTGCGGGTCAGCGACCTGGACGCCTCACTCCGCTTTTACTGCGAAGGCCTCGGCCTGCGCGAAAACCGCCGCAAGGAAGTGCCCCAGGGCCGCTTCACGCTGGTGTTTCTGGCCGCCCCGGAAACCCCGGAGGCGGAGCTGGAGCTGACCTGGAATTGGGACCCGGAACCGGACATGGGCTCGGCCCGCAACTTCGGGCACCTGGCGTTCCGGGTAGACGACATTTACGGGCTTTGCGAGCACCTGCAGTCGATGGGTTACACCATCAACCGCCCGCCCCGGGACGGGCACATGGCGTTCGTGCGCTCGCCGGACCTGATCTCGGTGGAGTTGCTGCAGAAAGGCGACGCCCTGGCTCCCCAGGAGCCCTGGGCGTCGATGGAGAACACCGGCAGCTGGTAACAACCAGCCAGTAAGCCGGTAAGAAGCGGGCGCCGTCAGCGCCCGCCGGTGGCGATCACCTTGGCGTCCAGCAGGGCCTGCCGACGCTGGGCCGGGAAGCCGGCCTGCTCCAGCACTTCCAGGGTGTGCTGGCCCAGTTCCGGCAGGAAGCTGGCCCGCGGCGCCGGGTCGGCGACCGTCTCCACGGCGGCGGTGCCCACAAAGGTGTAGGGCAACGCCGGCACGTCCACCTCGCCACCCTTGCCATCATGCACCCTCTGGAAGATGCCGATCGCTTCCACATCGGCGCTGGCGCGTACCTGCTCATAGTTACGCACCACACCGCACACCACGCCGAACGCCTCCAGCCGCGCCCGGGCTTCCTCGCCGCCGTGGCCGCCCAGCGCCTCGGTGAGAATGGCGACCATGGCGGGCCGGTTGGCGACCCGGTCATTGCTGGTGGCGAAGCGCGGGTCGGTGGCCAGCTCCGGCTGGTCGATGGCCCGGCACAGCCGCTGCCAGTGATCTTCCATATAGGCGGAGATCACGATGTGGCCGTCCCGGACCTGAATCAGGTCCGCCGCCGGCGCCACCAGCGGCTGGGCGTTGCCGGCGCGCTGGGGCAGTTGCCCGGAGCAGCCGTATTCCGCCCAGATCTGCGCCTGCAGACCCACCGCCACCGCCAGCAGGGAGGTTTCGATGGTGGCGCCCTCGCCGTGGCGGGCGCAGCGGAACAACGCCGCCAGAATGGCGTTGGCGGCGGCGGTGGCGGTGGCCGCGTCGACCACCGCGAAGCCGGTTTTCAGCGGCGTGCCACCGGGCTCACCGGTGAGCGACATCATGCCGCTCTCGGCCTGGGCGGCGATGTCCAGCCCCGGGCGCTCCCGGGACGGGCCACGGGTGCCGAACCCGGAAATCGAGGCATGGATCAGGCTAGGCTTTTCCGCGCGCAGGCTGGCCGCGTCCAGGCCCAGGCTCTCCATGACACCGACCCGGCTGTTCTGCACCACCACGTCGGCGCCCAGGGCCAGCTCCCGGGCCACCGCCACGCCTTCGGCGTTGCGCAGGTCCAGAGCCACGGATTTCTTGCCCCGGTTATAGGCCATGAACATGCCGCTGCGGTGGCCGCTTCTTTCACTGACGCCGAAGCGCCGGCTGTTGTCGCCGTTGAAGCTCTCGATCTTGATCACCTCGGCGCCCAGGTCGGCGAGAATCTGCGTCGCCCCGGGGCCGGCGATAAACTGGCCGAACTCGATGACCTTGATACCGGCCAGGGGTTGTTCGTTTGTCATTACATCATTCCTTCACGGTAGCAGAGGAAAACACGCGCTTGCGCAGCCGGCTCAGCAGGGGCCACAGCAGGAACAGCGCGGTAATCAGAAACAGACCCGAGGCGATCGGGCTGGCGAAGAAGCCCAGGAAGCTGCCGCGATTCATCAGCAGCCCCTGGCGCAGGCTCTGCTCGATCATCGGGCTGAGCACGAAACCGATCACCATGGGCGCCAGCGGAAAGCCGTTGTAGCGCAACAGGAAACCGCCGATGCCCGCCAGCAGCACCACCAGCAGATCGAAGGGGTTGCCGTTGATGCTGTAGGTACCCGCCGCCACCAGCACCACCACCGCCGCCATCAGCAACGGCTCGGGCAAGCGCAGGATGCGCGAGAACAACGGCGACATCAGCCAGCCGCCAAAGAACATGCAGATGTTGGCCACGAACAGCATCAGGAAGATGAACAGCACCAGTTCCTGGTTATCCAGAAACAGGCGCGGGCCCGGGGTGACCCCCTGCAAAACCAGTGCGCCCAGCATCACCGCGGTGATCGGGTCGCCGGGCACCCCCAGGGACAGGGTGGGCACCATGGCCCCGGAGGTCACCGCGTTGTTGGCCGCCTCCGAGGCGATCAGGCCATCCGGTTCACCGGTGCCGAATTTGTCCCGGTTGGGGGAGCTGCGCTTGGCTTCCGCGTAGCTGATCATGGACGCCGACGAGGCGCCCACCCCCGGCAGGGTGCCGATCCAGGTTCCGATCAGGGACGACTTGAGCAGCATGGAAAAACGCCGCCGCAGTTCAGCCAGGGACGGGCAGCGGAACGCGGAGCGGATCACCGGGACACTGCCGTTGACCCGCTCGGCGGCGCGCCAGAACACTTCCGACAGGGCGAACAGGCCGACCAGAAACGGCACCAGGCCAATGCCCGCGGACAGGTCGAAGACCTCGAAGTCGTAGCGCAGATAACCGGTGACCGGGTCCTGCCCCACCACCGCCACGAACAGGCCGATCAGACCGGCCATCAACCCCTTGGCCAGGTTGTCCCGGGACACGGTGACAATGCAGGTCAGCGCGAACACGCCCAGGGCGAAATACTCCACCGGCCCGAACTTCAAACCGATGCGCGCCAGCAGCGGCGACGCCACCGCCAGAATCACGGTGGCCAGAATACCGCCGAACGCCGAGGCGGTGGTGGCCCAACCCAGGGCCAGGCCGGCCTCGCCGCGCCGGGCCATGGGGTAACCGTCGAGTACGGTGGCGGCGGATTGGGGGGTGCCCGGGGTGTTGATCAGAATCGCCGACAGCGAGCCGCCATAAACCGACCCGCAATAAATACCCAGCAGCAGCGCCACGCTGGCGCCCTGCCCGAGCACGAAGGTGAGCGGCAGCGCCATGGTGATCGCAAGCAGCGACCCGAGACCGGGCAGCGCGCCGATGATAATGCCAACCAGGGTACCCGCCACCACCGCCAGCAGGGCATCCGGCGCGGCGAGCATGGAAAGGGCGGACAGCAAGGCATCCATATGAGCCTCCGGGCCCCGCCAGGGGCCATGTTCTTGTAGGAATCAGGAAAACAGCGCGCTCAGGGAAGGCAGGGCCGGGCCCGGCGGCTGACGGTTGAGCAGATCGGCGAAGCCGTACCAGATCAGGACCGTGAACAGCACCGCCACCACCACCAGCAACAGCGGCCGGCGGAAACCCTGGAACAGGGCGAACACCAGCATCAAAGCCAGGGTGGCGGGCACGAAGCCCAGCCACTCATAGCCCAGCAGATAGGCGCCACTGATCACCACGGTGCCGGTAAGGCTGCGCCAGCGCAGACGATCCGGCGGGGTGGCGGCGTGGCTGTTCAGCACCGCCTTCACCATCAACCAGATCGCGCAGACGCCGATCAGCACCAACAGCACTTTCGGATACCAGTACGGATTACTGGCCACCGCCACCGGCCGGTCGTTGCCGCCGCCGGCGATGAACACCGCCACGGCGGCGGCCAGGGCGGCGCCGCCGTAGCACAGGTCCAGAACGCGCGCTTTCATGATCAGTGACCTCCGCCCTTGAGCACGTCGCGGATCAGTTCACCGTTGGTCTCCGAGGTGGAGAGCACCAGATGCTGGAACGCCTGGGGGCCCAGATAGACCGCGTCCAGGCCGACCCGCCGGAGCACGGTTTTCAATGCCTCGGAACCGGTGGCCTGTTCACAGGCGGACGCCAACCGGTCGCGAACGTCCTCGGCAACGCCCTTGGGCGACACCAGGCCACCGGCCACCGCGGCGGTCATGTCGTAGCCTTGCTGAATGGCGGTCTTCAGGTCGGGCAACGCCTCGATGGGCTGGTCGCTGAACACGGCCACCGCCCGCAGATCGCGGTCGGTGACGGTATTGGGCAACGCGAAGTACAGGTCGATGTGACCGCCCATCAAGGCGGTGAGACCCGGGCCGTCACCGGCGAAGGGCACATGGGTGATGTCCACGCCGGCCAGGCGCTTGAACTGCTCAATCTGCAGATGCGGCAGGGTGCCGGGCCCGGGGGTGCCGTAGGTCAACTCACCGGGGTGGGCCTTGGCGTAGTCCACCACGTCCTTCAGTGTTTTGAAGGGCGAGCCCGGCTTCACCGCCAGCACCTGCGGTGCATAGTAGAACTGGCACAAATAGTCGAAGGAGTCGGCGCTATAAGGCGTGCGGTGCATGTGCGGCTGGTTGGCGATGGTACCCACCGGCGCCACGCCGATGGTGTAACCGTCGGCGCGGGCCCGGGCCAGGGCCGCCATGCCCACGCTGCCGCCACCGCCGGAGCGGTTGTCCACCACCACCTTGTCACCGAGTATCTCGCTCATGACGTTGGCCACCGCGCGGCCGGCCAGGTCGGTGCTGCCGCCGGCCGGATAGGGCACGATTTCGGTGATCGGGCGGGACGGGTAATCCGCCGCCCAGGCCGGCGTCACCAGCAGGGGCAGCGCGCTCAGCGCCAGCCCGAGCCAGCAACGGAAGTTCGAAAGTTCGCGGGTTGTTGTTTTCATTTTTTTGTCTCTGGGATCAGGAACGATTTTTGAGAACTTTTTCGATCAACCGTCCATTGGTCTTGGAGATGGCTTCCACCTTGGCGCGGAACTCCACCGGTCCCAGATAGGCCGCCTGGGTGCCGAGCCGGTCGAGCACCTTGCCCAGCCGTTCCGATTCGGTGGCCTGTTTGCAGCTTTTTTCCAGGGCCTCGCGGGCCTCGTCGGGAATGCCCTTGGGCGCGATCACGCCACCCCACCAGGAGGCGGTCATGTCGTAACCCTGGGCGGCGGCGGTTTGCACGCCGGGCAGGGTGTCCAGTTCCTGTTCGCTGAAGATCGCCACCGACTTCAGGTCGCGGTCGGCGATCACGTTGGACATGGTCATGTAGAGGTCCACATGGCCGCCCATCAGCGCGGTCACGCCCGGGCCATCACCGGCGAACGGCACATGGGTGATGTCCACGCCGGCTTTTTCCAGAAACTGTTCCATGGCCAGGTTCGGCAATGAGCCCGGACCGGGGCTGCCATAGGTCAGTTCGCCGGGGTGGGTCTTGGCGTAGGCCACCAGTTCTTCCAGGTTGGAGAACGGGGAACCCGGCTTCACCGCCAGGGCCTGGGGGCTCTCAAAGAACTGGCACACGTAATCGAACGAATCCAGATCGTAGGGAGTGCGATGCATGTGCGGCTGGTTGACCAGCGGCGCCGCCGGCACCACGCCGACGGTGTAGCCGTCCGCGCGGGCCCGGGCCAGGGCCGCCAGCCCCACCGTGCCGGCGCCGCCGGAACGGTTGTCCACCACCACATTGGTGCCCAGGCTGTCGGTCAGTTCCTGGGCGATGGCGCGGGCCATCAGGTCGGTGCTGCCGCCGGCCGGGAACGGCACCATGGCGGTGACCGGACGCTCCGGGTAGTCGGCGGCCCAGGCCGGGTTGAGACAGGCCAGGGCCGCACCGATGACGGCCAGAGCACGGATACGACGGGTGATTATTGTAAGCATGTCGTCTTTCCTCTTTTTTTCAGTGAGAACGGCGGCGCTCAGCGCGCCAGCCGCTGGGACGCCTGCCGCAGGGTCAGCTTGGCGATATTGAGTTGGTGAATCTGGCTGGTGCCTTCGTAGAGCCGGAACAGGCGCACATCCCGGTAGAGCCGCTCGATGCAGCTGTAATCCGCCACGTAGCCGGCGCCGCCGAAGATCTGCACCGCCCGGTCGGCCACCCGGCCGCACATTTCCGAGGCGAAGTACTTGCACATGGAGGCTTCCAGCTTCACGTCGCCGCCGTCGTCGCGTTTGCGCGCGGTGTCCAGGATCAGCGCCCGCGCCGCGTGAATTTCGGTCTGCATGTCGGCGATCATGGCCTGCACCAGCTGGAACTCCGCCACCGGGCGCCCGAACTGGCGGCGCTGGCTGGCATGGCTCAGGGCCTCGTCGAGCATGCGCATGGCCGGGCCGGTGCACAGGGCGCTCAAATGCAGGCGCTGTTTGTTGAGCACCTTCATGGCGGTGACGAACCCCTGCCCTTCCACGCCGCCGATCAGATTGGCGGCGGGCACCCGGCAGTCCTCGAAGTACACTTCCGACACCGGCGAACCGGCCTGGCCCATCTTTTTATAGGCCGGCCCCACGCTCAGGCCCGGCGTGCCCGCTTCCACCAGAAAGGCGCTGATGCCGCCGGCGGTGAGGTTGTCCGGGTCGGTGCGCGCCATCACCGTGAACAGGCCGGCGATGGGGGCGTTGGTGATGTAGCACTTGGTGCCGTTGAGCACATAGTGATCGCCGTCCCGGCGCGCGCTAGTGGTCAGGGCGGTGGCGTCGGAGCCGGCCTCCGGTTCGGTGAGCGCGAAGCAACCGGTGATCTCACCCCGGGCCAGGGCCGGCAGGTAGCGGCTTTTCTGTTCCTCGGTGCCGTCGGCCACCAGCGCCTCGGAGCCGATGCCGGTGTTGGTGCCCACCCGGGCGCGGAAGGCGGTGGCGGCCTGGGAAAGCTCCATGGCGGCCAGCACCAGCTCCTCGCAGGTCAGCCCGGCGCCGCCATACTGCTCCGGAATGCTCCAGCCGAAAAAGCCCCGGCGACGCATGTCCTCGACCAGCTCCTCCGGCACTTGGTCCTGGGCTTCCACGGTGTCCTCGGCGGGAATCGCCACCTCACGGACCCAGACCCGGACATCTTCCAGCAGCGCCGCCAGGCCCTCCTGATCACGAATCATAGTGTTCTCCTTATGCCGGTGACTCCGGCGATGGTTAGGCGCCCCGGCGGCTCTGGTCCGCGGGCGCGGACAGCGACCGAAGCGCTTCGGAAAGTCGCTCACCGAGCCGCTGCAGCTCGGCATCGGAAGTACGGAAACTGGGCATCATCAGCCCCAACACCGCCGCCGGCCGGCCGTCCTCGCGGAGAATCGGCAGCGCCACCGCGCTGGCCCCTTCCACCCGCTCACCGCTGGAAATGGCAAAACCCCGTTGGCGGATCAGGGCCAGTTCCTTGCGCAGCGCGGAGGCGTTGGGGACATAGCGGGTCATGGCGTCGAGGGCGCCGGCCTTGATCAGCGACTCGCACTCCGCTTCCGGCAGGAACGCCAGCATCGCCTTGCCACCGGCGCCCAGATACAGCGGGAAGGCACTGCCCACTTCCAGGGCGTAGCGCACCGGGTGCGTGCTGGGCAGCGCGGCGGTGACGATCTGCTGGTTACCGGCACGATGAAACAGGGACACGGTCTCGCCGGTCTCCGCGTGCCACTGCTCCATCAGCGGCCGCACGCGCACCAGCACGTCGTCGCTGTTGAGGAAGGGGCGGGCCAGTTCCATCACCGAGTGGGAGAGGTGCCAGCGGTCGGTATCGGCGTCCTGGCGCATCAGGCCTTTTTCGCTGAGCGGTACCAAAATCTCTTCGGCGATGCGCGGGTCCAGCCCCACGCTGCTGGCCAGCCGCTCCAGGGGGGCGCCCTCCGGCACCGCCGCCGAGGCCGCCTGCAGCACATCCACCGCCCGACTCACAGCCCCGGCGCCGGTGGACCGGCCGGTATAGCTGTAGCGCTTGTCCTGGGGGCGGCGGTACAGGTAACCCCGGGCTTCCAGGGTATGCAGGATGCGATAGACGATGGCCGTGGCCTCGCCCATGGCATCGGCGATCTCGGTCAGGGACATGGGCTCCGGGGTGCGTTCCATCAATTCCAGAACGTCGAGAGCGCGGGCCAATGTTTGTAGTTGGTAGTTGCTGGCCATTTTTTCTTTCTCCGAAACTGTTATCTATTTAAGAAAAAGCCTGGACGGCTGTCAACCCCACCCACGGCCGGACACCGGGCCACGGCCAGGCGCACGCGGGCACCACACCCGAAGAACAGGAGTGCACGGGGCTGGGTTGCACGGAGGCAGGTAGCGCGAAAGGCGGGTGGGGAGAACGGAACAGTGAGGAAAGCCACCGCCGGCGGTCAGAGCCGCCGGCGGTGGGGCGGATCAGATATAGAAATCCAGTTCTTCCTGATGCTTGAGCAGGTCACGCATCTGGTAGGGGTCGTCGCCATGGAAGTACACCAGCCCCCAATGGGTACCGAAGGCGGTGCGCTTGGTGACGGTTTCTTCCAACGGCGCGGTCAGCTCATGGAAGTCGAAGTACGGATGGTTCAGGGTCTCTTCCGGGATCTCCAGGTGGCTGACCACCCGGCGGCGCGGGTACACGCCGAAGCAACCGGCATGGCCCTTGGCATCCACCACCTCGCGGGGGAAGAAATCGAGAATCTCCTGCTCTTCGGTTTTCGGATCAAACACCAGCACCATGGCCTGGTAGGCGTTGAAGCCGTAGACCTTCTCCAGCAGCTCGAACACCTTGAAGCCCGGCGGCCGATAGGCCACCTCGCCGAAGTACATGGTGCCGTCGCTGGTGACGAAGTATTCCGGGTGAATAAAGCCGGATTGCAGGTCGAAGGTTTTGATCAGTTTTTCGATTTCCTGCTCGATGCGCGGACGCCAGTTTTCCAGTTCCGGGCTGGCCGGCACGAACACCGAGTAGCCCAGCGTCACGTACTCGGAAATGTTCAGGAAGCGGATCTTGCCGTCGTGAATCCAGGCTTCCACCGCGAACTCCCAACCGTCCAGGTGGCTCTCCATCAACACCGGAAATTCCTCGTCGGGAATGGTGTCGACTTCGTCCGGCGTGCGGATCACCCGGTGGCCGAGACAACCGGCCTTGTCGAAGGCCTTCAGGTGAATCGGATCATTGGGGTCGCCGTCCAGCTTGAGCAGGGTCTGGTTGACGCGCTTGAGAAAACGGATCACGTCTTCCCGGTCGTGGGCTTCCTCGAAAATGCCCACACGGATGCCGCCCAGTTGGGCGCGCCGTTTCATCAGCGCCTTGTCGCGGAACAGCACCGACTGGCCGTACAGGCGCGGGTTGTCCATCAATACGGAGTTCACGGCGCCGGCCCATTCGACGGTTTCCTCGAACAGCGGGATCGCCACGTCCACGCCTTCGTCCTTGAGTTTTTCGGCGATTTCCATCGAACGGTCGTTAAGTCGCTCGAAATCCCAGCGCATGAAGGGAATGTCGTGTTCCTCGGCGAAGGCACGCGCCCAGTCCGGCGCGACCACGATGAAACGCCGGTCGAATTTTTCCAATGCCTCGATGGCGTTGAGACTCCATCCCAGCAGGGCTACGTAGCCTTTTTGCGGATTTTTCGCCGTCATAAGCATCTCCTTGTTACGGGCCGACCGTGGAGGGAGGGAGCGGCATGCCACCGCGGGGTTCGGCGTGGCGTCCTTGCACACCGGGTCGCTGACCCGAACACCCAGCCTAACAGAACACAGCGCTTGCCGCGTCAAGGGTCGAGGGTTCATCTTGGGGTATAGTGTTCCGCGGGCCGTCCCGCCGGCGGCGAACCAGCAATATCCGGGGAGACCATGAGCAGCAGTGATACGCAGCACCACGAGGCCACGCCGGATCTGGTAACACGCTTCGACGAAGCACTGGCGCGGGTCACCGATGCCAGCCGCTTCGCCAAGGCCCTGCATGTGGGCAAGGTCATGCAACTGGCCGGCCGTCTGCTTTGCCAGCCGGAGGGCGCCGGACACCTGTATCAACGGGCCGCCGCCATCGAGCACTCTGGCCTGTTCGGCGGCACCGACTGGGCACAGCCGGAAATTCTGCAGGCGGACATCACCGTGCAGACACTGCGGCTCGGCGGCCCCGACGACATCACCCTGGAATGCCTGAGCGAATTGCGCCTGCTGGCGGTGGCCCAGGGCGAACTGGCCCATCCGGCGCTCTCCGCCGAGCAGGCCCACCACTACCTGGCCCAGGTGCTGGCGCTGAATCTGGACTTGCTGTTCGAGACCGGCGGCGAGGCGATCCGGGTGCGCCAGGGGCGCATGGCGGCGGCGGTCCGCGGCGTGCTGCAGATGCTGGTGTCACGGATCGGCTACGACAACATCATCGATCGGCTGATCGAGGAAATCTGGCGCATCCTGGCCCAGCGCCCGGTGCGCGTGGATCACATCAAGGCGATGATCACGCAGATCGCCGCCTGCCTGTACAACCCGTCCATCACCGTTTCCAACAGCCGTGGCGCGGATCGTCTGGTCAGCGCCCTGTTCGGCCCCACCCAGGCATCGGTGGAAGACCCGGGCCTGGAGGTGTACGCCGAGCGCCTGGCCACCATGGACACCCAGGCCCTGCAGCAGGAAGCCGGCGGCTTCGCCCGCGCCATGCACGACACCGGCCTGGTGTCCGCCTATCAGCCGGTGTTCCTGCGCTTCGCCCTGACCCAGTCCAGCGAGCTGGTGAGCGCCGCCCTGGGCCTGAGCGCCACCGGCCGCGATGCCCTGCTGTGCTATCAGGAACTGGTCTACACCCTGATCGAGGCGTCGGTGTTCCCGGATACCGCCCAGGCCGCCTACGGCCTGGCGCTGATGCTGGAACGCGGCGTGCTGTTCGCGCCGCCGGTGGCGCCGGCGCTGTGGCGCCAGCTGGGCCAGACCCTGAGCCCCAGCGCCGATGCCGCCATCGTCCAGGCCCTGGGCGACGTGCAGCCGGCCAAGGTGCAGTTGATCGCCGCTGTGCTGACGGTACTGGGTCTGCCCCTGGGCGTGGGCCAGGGCAACAACCCCACCTGCCAATCGGCGCGGGCCATTTCCATGTGGGCCTACAACGACCCGGATTACCTGCTGCAGATGATCGTCTGGGCCACCCGGGACGACGACCTGGTGATGCATTTCGAAGGCCAGCGGCTGTCGTCCAAGGAGCTGGCGCTGACCATGCCGGCCATCGCGCCCCAGGACGTGGACGCGGTGTCGGCGGTACTGGTGCCCCATCTGGACCGGATCTACCACGCCATGGGCAGTCTGTGCGCCGACCGCGATGACGACCCGCACCGCTGGATCAATCCGGAGTTTCACGGCTGGTGGGTAGGACGGGGCTTCCGCCTGGCGGTGGACCTGGCCACCGGCAAGCTGCACGATTACGAAGGCTTCGTGCGCCACTTCTACGCCTGCTACCACCCGATGTACAACGGCAATCAGCCGCTGATCTACCCGCAGCCGGCGGGGCTGGCGGTGACCGACAGCGCCGCCCGCTTCGTGGGCTGGCACGCCATCACCATTCAGCGCGTGACCCTGGATCAGGACGAGGTGATGCGGGTGTATTTCTACAACCCGAACAATGATTCCGGCCAGGATCTGGGCAACGGCGTGAAGGTGTCCACCGAGGGGCGCGGCGAGCGTTATGGTGAATCCTCGCTGCCGGTGGCCGAGTTCGTTTCCCGGCTCTATATTTTCCACTTCGATCCGCTGGAACACCTGGACCCGGCCCGGGTGCCCGCCGAGGATGTGGCCCGGGTGGAAGCCCTGGCCCGGGACAGCTGGGCCCTGGAACGCTAGCGGCCGCTCTCGCTGAAGGCGTCGCGGTGAAATTCCGCGGCCTCTTCCACCGCGCGGATGCCCGGCGCTCCAGGGTCCTCCGGATCGGCGCCGGCCATCACTTCCAAGGTGGCGCGCACGCCATGGGCCAGGGATTCGGTGTGATAGCCACCCTCCAGCACCATGGCCAGCCGCCCGTCGCAATGGCGGTCGGCGATATCACGGACAATGGCGGTCATCGACGCGAAGCCTTCGTAGCTCACGTTCATGGCCAGATCGAAACGGTGGGCGTCGAAACCGGCGGACACCAGCACCAGGTCCGGCTGGAACGCCTCCGCCGCCGGCACCAGCACCTCCCGGAACGCTTTCAGCATGGCCATATCGCCGGTGTCGCCGGGTAGCGGCACGTTCACCGTATAGCCCTCACCAAGACCGCCGCCCACTTCCGTCAAGGCGCCGGAACCGGGGTAGAACGGCGCCGCCCGGTGGGTATCGAAAAACAGCACGTCCGGGTCCGCCCAGAAAATTTCCTGGGTCCCGTTGCCGTGGTGCACGTCCCAGTCAATGATCAGCACGCGCTGGCACCCCAGCGCCGCCTGGGCATGGGCCGCCGCCACCGCCACGTTGTTGAACAGGCAGAAGCCACGGGCGCGCACCGACTCGGCATGGTGCCCCGGCGGGCGCACCGCCGCGAAGGCACCCCGGGCGCGGCCGGATACCACCGCCTCCACCGCGGCGATGGCGGTGCCGGCGGCCACCTCGGCGGCCTCCACACTGCCCGGCGACACCGCCGTGGTGTCCATGTCCAGCCAGGCGTTTTCGCCGCGCATGGCCTCGATGCCATCCAGGTAGGAAGTGGTGTGCACCCGCGCCAGTTGTTCCCGGGTGGCGGCCACGCCGGGCTCGCAACGCACTCCGGGCACCGGCTCCTTTTCGAGCAGCTCCAGGATTGCCCGCAGGCGGCCGGGGTGCTCCGGATAACTCCATTTGACCACCAGGCCGGACAGGATCTCGCGAACCCGGCGGTCAAGGCGCCCGGGCAGAAAGGCGGCGTCCGCGTCCGGCTGATGGGCCAGGGTGCGCGGATCATGGAACAGAATCACTTCGCGGTCACCAATCATGGCACCCCCGTCCAACTCGAGTTCCCCCCTTATACCGCTAACCGACCGGCCAACGCACGCTCTGTGAGCACAAAAAAAAGCGGAGCCCGAAGGCTCCGCTCTTTTTTTCCGACCGCGCCGAAGCGCGCCGGAAGGGATGCCGGCCCTCAGGCCGGTATCCGTGGTCTTATACCGCGACCACGTTTTCTGCCTGCGGACCTTTCTGGCCCTGGGTCACGGTGAACTCAACCTGCTGGCCTTCAGCCAGGGTTTTGAAACCGGAGCCAGTGATGGCGCTGAAGTGTACGAAGACGTCGGGGCCGCCGCTTTGCTCGATAAAGCCAAAACCTTTGGATTCGTTGAACCACTTAACGGTACCGGTGGTAGTAGACATAATCATCTCCTGATCATTCATAGAGTCTTTGGTTAGGTCCGGTTTAAGGGACCCGGGGGCGCTGGAAGTTTACTGTTACTTATGAAGGTCAGGACGAACACTAAAGGAAGGGTATCGAACGGGGATTCATAAATACTGCTGTACTTTCTAGCTAGGGGCCAGCATACACCCGTCGCCGCCCCGGTCAACCCCTTTTGCATGCCAATCCGGATCCTTTGCCGCCCCGCCCGCCGTTAAAGTTACTGCCCGGTTTGGCCGATAAACCGGTATAGGCGAATTTTATCCATTAAAAACAAGGACTAACGGATATCGCAAGGCCCGTTTATTGCAAGGCAAACATCGAGAAAGGTCTACCTGCCTGATGCAAAACCAAACGGGAGCGTGCCCATGCAAGACAACACCATTCTGAAGCTCGCCTATGACATTTCCGAGATGACCCACGACAAGGTCGGCGCCATCGAGGACATCATGCAAACCACCCGCATCCTGGCCCTCAACGCCCGCATCGAGGCGGCCCGCGCCGGGGGCGCCGGCGCCGCCTTCGGGGTGGTCGCCGAGGAGATCGGCCGGGTGTCCGAGGAGATCAATCATATCGCCGCCGACTTCCGCCAGGCGGTGGAGGGCCACACCCGGCGCATCGAGGAGGCCGGCGGGGAGATGCTGGTGGCCTTCCGGGGCCAGCGGCTCACCGACCTGTCGCTGAACGCCATCGAGATCATCGACCGCAACCTGTTCGAGCGGTCCTGTGACGTGCGCTGGTGGGCCACCGACTCGGCGGTGGTGGCCGCCGCCGGCGATCCCCGGCCGGCGGTACGGCAACACGCCAGCGACCGCCTGGCCACCATCCTGCGTTCCTACGTGGTGTACCTGGACCTGTGGATCGCCGACGCCGAAGGGCGCGTGGTGGCCAATGGCCGACCGCACCGTTACCCCAACGCGGTGGGCCTCAACGTGGCGCGCAGCGACTGGTTCCAGCAGGCCATGAACACCGCCAGCGGCGACGACTTCACGGTCGCCGACATCGCCCGCAACAGCGCCCTGGACGACGCCGCCGTGGCCACCTATGCCACCGCCATCCGCTCCGGCGGCGACGCCGACGGCACGCCCCTGGGGGTGCTTGGCATTTTCTTTGACTGGACACCCCAGGCCGGCGACGTGGTGCAAGGCGTGGGGCTCAGTGACGAAGAACGTGCCCAATGCCGGGTCATGCTGCTCGATGCCGAGCACCGCCTTATCGCCGACGCCACCGGTGGCGGTGAACTGGGCAGCCCCTACCCGCTCCGCACCGAAGGCCGCGAGCGCGGCTACTACCAGGACGGCGACAAGCTGGTGGCCTTCGCTCTGACGCCGGGGTACGAAACCTACCGGGGCCTGGGCTGGTACGGGGTGATCGAATGCCAGCTCGGTGGCTGACCCCGGTGGCCTTTTCTTCCTGAGCACGGAGCGGGCATGATGACGGGGTTACCCGCTCTGGAGCCCGACCATGCGTCCAACGGTGCACGACATGAGCACGGCGGAACTCACCATGCTCGCCGATCTTATCCATACCCTGGACAACGCCGCGCCGGAGTGTGATCCCCGTGAGCGGGTCCTGGAGGGCGTGACCCGGCTGTTGCGGGCGGATTTCTGTGCCTCGTTCGTATGGAACGGCGACACCGGCACCAACGAGCGCCCCCTGGCCCATAACATGAGCGGCGAGAATCTGGACCGCTATCTGAACTGGTTTCAGTTCCGGGACCCGATCACCCGGAACCTGCGCGCCCGCCGGCGGGCCACGCCGGTGCGCGCGGTGATGCCGCAGAGCGAGCTGGAAAAAACCGAATTCTTCAACGAATTTCTCCGCCATGACGGCCTGCACCACGGCATCAATCTGTTCCTGTTCCAGGGCGACCGGGACCTGGGCGACCTGCGCGTCTGGCGCGCCCGGGGCCGCCCCGACTTCCAGCGGCGGGAAATCGAGCTGCTGGATGTGCTCCAGCCCCACCTGTGTCGCGCCTTCGCCCGGCCGGCGTCTCCCCTCGCCGCCCTCAGCGCCAGGGAACGGCAGGTGGCGGAGTTGGTGGCCCGGGGCCTGACCGACAAGGACATCGCCGCCACCCTCAAGATCGGCTACGCCACGGTGCGCTCGCACCTCAATCACGGCATGGCCAAGGCCGGCTGCTCCAACCGCGCGGAACTGGCGGCGCTGACCCACCGATACTGATCCACCGACACCGACCTCCCCATTTTCGTGGATACCGCTGCCATTCGCCCCGGCCTACCCTCGGGCAATCAGTCCAATACCAACAAAAGAGGTGGCTATGAACGGGCATGAAGGCGGCGTGGCCGACACCGCGCGGGCACTGCGCAGCGGCGCGCTAAGCAGCGAAACCCTGACCCGGCATCTGCTGGAACGCGCCGAGGCGCGGCAATCCCTGAACGCCTTCATGGCGTTGCAGCCGGACCTGGCGCTCGCGCAAGCGCGGGCGGCGGACCGGGCGCTGGCCGCAGGCGAGGCGCCCGGCCCCTTGCACGGCGTGCCCCTGGTGCTGAAGGACAACATCGATGCCGCCGGCTGGCCCACCACCGCCGGCACACCGGCCCTGGCGGACCACCGGCCGCCCCAGGACGCGCCGGTGGTCGCCGCGCTGCGCCGGGCCGGCGCCCTGATACTCGGCAAGAACCCGCTGCATGAGCTGGCCTACGGCGCCACCGGCAATAACCCCTGTACCGGGCCGAGCCGCAACCCCTATGACCCCCAACGCATTCCCGGCGGCTCCAGCAGCGGCACCGCGGTGGCGGTGGCCGCCCGGCTGGCGCCCGCCGGCATCGGCACGGACACCGGCGGTTCGGTGCGGGTGCCCGCCGCCCTGTGCGGCCTGTTCGGCTTCCGCCCCAGCGCCGGGCGCTGGCCCAACGCCGGCATCGTGCCGATTTCCGGCACCCGGGACACCGCCGGCCCGCTGGCCCGTCACGTGGAAGATCTGCTGCTTATCGACGAAGTGGTCACCGGTGACACCGCCACCCCGACCCGGCCCCTGTCGGCCTGCCGGATCGGCGTGCCGGACGCCTTTTTCTGGGAGCAGCTGGACCCGGACGTGGCCGAGCGGGGCCGCGCCACCCTGGAGACCTGGCGCCGGCAGGGCGTCACCCTGGTGGAGAAACCCATCCCGGACCTGGCGACCCTGCTGGCGCCCGCCAGCATGCCCTTGGTGTTCTACGAGGGGATTCAGGATCTGCGACGCTACCTGGCCGACAGCGGCTGCGGCGTTACCCTGAATCAGGTGGTGGAAGGCACCGTCAGCCCGGACGTGCACGGCCTGTTGGCGATGATGAATGACCCGCAACAGGGCGTGCCATGGGAACAGTACCTGGACATTCTGCGCCACCGCCGGCCAGCTCTGATCACGGCCTACGCCACCTACCTGGCCGGCAATGAACTGGACGCCATGGCCTTCCCGACCTGCCCGCTGACCGCCCGCGCCATCGGCGAGGACGACACCGTGCAACTCAATGGCGAGGCGGTGCCGACCTTTCCGACCTTGATTCGCAACACCGACCCGGGCAGCACCGCCGGGCTGCCCGGCGTGACCCTGCCCATGGGTCTGGACCGGTCCGGCCTGCCCATGGGCATCGCCCTGGATGCTTTACCCGGCCGCGACCGGGTCCTGCTGGCGCTGGCCCGCGAACTCCAAAATCACCTGCCGGAAACACCGCCCCCGGCGGCGGCCGGCTGAGCGAAGCAGGCCCCGGCCTGCCGGCGCTAAAGGAAGGTCAGCCCGGCACTGATGATCACGCCGGTGACGATCAGCAATATCAGGCAGTAGCCCATGATGTCCTTGGCCTTGAGCCCGGCGATGGCCAGCACCGGCAGCGCCCAGAACGGCTGCAGCAGGTTGGTCCAGGCATCGCCCCAGGCCACCGCCATGGCCACCCGGGGCACGTCCGCGCCCAGGGCCTCGGCGGCGGGCAGCATCACCGGCGCCTGCACCGCCCATTGGCCGCCGCCGGAGGGCACGAAGATGTTCACCACGCCGGCGCTGATAAAGCTCCAGAACGGCAGGGTGTCGGCGCTGGCGATGGAGGCGAAGCCGTTGGAGATGGTGGCCGCCAGGCCGGAGTCGGTCATGATCGCCATGATGCCGGCGTAGAACGGGAACTGGATAACGATACCGGCGCCGCCCTTGATCGCCTCATTGAGGCTGATCAGCAGCCGGCGCGGGGTCTGATGCAGCACGATGGCCAGGAACAGGAACATGAAATTGACGATGTTCAGGTTCAGGCCGCCGCCCTGGCTGAAATAGGAGACCGCGTAGGCCACGCCGCTGAAACCGACCAGCCAGGCCAACACGCGGCTGTTCTCCAGATGCTCGGCGGGGCGCGTCGGGGTCACGTCCGGTACCTCCGGATCCTCGATGGCCTTGGGGTCGGCGAACACGCTTTCCTCCTGGGGCGGCAGCATCAGACGGTTGATCACCGGCACCACGATAAACAGGGCGGCCACGATGGCCAGATTGAAGAATGCGAAAATGGTATCACCGGTGCCAATCACGCCGATCTGGCTCTCGGTGAAGTGCCCCGGGGTGGCGATGGTCAGCGGAATGGACCCGGCCAGGCCGCCGTGCCAGACCACGAAGCCGCCGTAGGCGCTGGCGATCAGCAAGGGGTAATGCACCTGGATGCGCCGGGCCAGGGCCTTGGCGAACAGGGCGCCCACCACCAGACCGAAGCCCCAGTTGATCCAGCTCGCCACCAGCGACACATAGGTGACCAGCAGGATGGCCTGGCCCGGGGAGCGCGCCAGGGCCGCCAGCTTGTCGAGTATGCCCTTGACCAGCGGCGTGCTGGCCAGCATGAAGCCGGTGACCAGCACCAGCAGCATCTGCATGGAGAAGGTGAGCAGGCCCCAGAAGCCCTTGCCCCACATGTCCATCACCGCCGCCGGCGACTGGCCTTCCACGGCCATGGCGGCGACCGCCGCCACCAGGGAAAGAATCAGAACGAAGATATAAGGATCGGGCAGGTAACGGTCCACCAGGCGGACCAGGGGTTGTGATGCGCGGTTCAGCATGTCGTGTTTCTCCAGTTGTTGTTTTTTTCAACACCTGAAGAATTGTCTACCGCCACGGCGGCGCTGACAAATCGATCAGCGCCCATTTTCAGGCAAAGCCGGCGCCTCAGCCGGGCCGGCGCCAGTAACGCTGCATTTCCAGATACAGGAAGGAAGCGGTCCAGGTGATCAGCACCAGCCCGGTCAGTGCCTCGATGCCGGTCAGGTAGCGCACGTCGCCCAGGGGTTGGATATCGCCGAAGCCAAGGGTCGTATAGACGGTGAAGGAAAAATACACGCAGTCCATCAGGGTGCCGTTGTAATTGCCGGAAAAGGTGGCGTTGAATTCGCCCCAGCCCAGCCGGTTGACCATCACGTAGTAGGCGGCGCCGAACAGCCACACCTCCACGGCGTGGGCCACCAGGGCGCCACCCACGCCCACCAGCACCCGGTAACGGTGCTTGATGCCGGCCTTCGGCAGCCAGGCGGTGATGCGCGAGAGAAACTCGTAGTGGATCAGCACCACCGCCGTCACCAGCAGGACGTTAACGGTCACAATGTAGAACACACACGCCCCCCTTTGGCCGGATGCCGATGGCGGCAGTTTATCGTAGCGCCGCCGCGAGCCGCCAGCGTGCCGCGCGCTGGGACGGTGGCGCCGCTTTACCGCTTTTTACGACGGGGGCCTCATTTTCCGTCCGCTGGCGCCGTAGACTCTTTGTTTCCACGCTCAAGGACAGAGAAGGCCCGCCCGATGGACGACCCGCGCACCGAGGACCGGCCCGACGACGAGGGAGATCTCGTCACCCGCCGGGAAACCCGCAAGCTGATGGAAAGGGTAACGGTGCGTTCGGCGATGCTCACCGGCATCTTCGTTCTGCTGGTGATGTACACCCTGTACGCCGCCGCCACCCTGTTCGCACCCCTGGTGGTGGCGTTTCTCACCAGCCTGATTTTCACGCCCCTGGTGCGGGCACTGCGCCCGCTGCGCATTCCACCGCCGGTGAGCGCGGCGGTGGTGGTGCTGCTGGTGTTCTCCATCGTTGTCAGCGCCCTTTATGGCCTCAGCGAGCCGGCCATGGAATGGCTGGAAAAAGCCCCCCGGGACCTGCGCCAGATCGAACTGGAATTCCGCGAACTGGCGGCGCCCATGGAAAAGCTGCGCCAGGCCCGCGACCAGTTCGCGCTGATGACCGCCACGGACAAAGGCGCCGGCGGCCAGGGCGAGGCGGACATGCCGTGGAGCCCGGTGGAATGGTTGATGTCCGGCACCTGGTCGGCGCTCTATGGCATCGCCATCAGCTTTATTCTTCTGTACTTCATGCTGGCCTCCGGCGACACCTTTCTGCGCAAGCTGGTGCGGGTGATTCCCCAGTTCGAGAACAAACGGGCGGCGGTGGAGACGGTGCGTGAAATCCAGAACAGCATCGCCATCTATCTGGGCACCATCACCATCATCAACGTGTGCCTGGCGGTGGCCGCGTCCCTGATTCTGTATCTGCTCGACGTGCCCAACCCGATCCTGTTCGGCGTCATGGTCGGCCTGTTCAACTACGCCCCCTATATCGGGCCGGTGGTGAGCCTGGTGGTGATCGCCATGGTCGGCATTCTGCAATTTGACGGCTTCTACGAAGCGCTGCTGCCGGCGGCGCTGATCCTCGGCCTGAACGTGCTGGAAGGGCAATTCATCACCCCCACCGTGGCTGGTCACCGGCTGGCGCTGAGTCCGGTGATGGTGTTTCTGTCGATTCTGCTGTGGGGCTGGATGTGGGGCGTGGTCGGCATTCTGATCGCGGTCCCGCTGCTGGTGTGCATCAAGCTGGTGTGCGACAGCATCGACTCGCTGGGCCTGGTCTCCGAGTTCATGGGCCGCTGACACCAGGTCCGAAAACGGCGAGCCGCCGCTGCCCGGGGAGACTATGCTGATCTTCCCATTGGCCCCGCGCGGAGACACCATGCCCCGGCTTCTATACAGCGAAACCGATTCCCCCCTGGGCCCGCTGTTGCTGCTCGGCGACGGCGAGGCTCTCACCGGGTTGTACATGGACGCCCAGAAACACCGGCCCGCCCTGGAAGCGCAACGGCAACGGGCCGACGCCCCCTTCCAGGCCGCCCGCCAGCAACTGGCCGAGTACTTCGCCGGCCAGCGGCGGGACTTCGACCTGCCCCTGGCCCCGGCGGGCAGCGACTTTCAGCAGGCGGTCTGGCGGGCCCTGCTGGCCATTCCCTACGCCGGAACCGCCAGCTACGGCGAGCTGGCCCAGCGCCTGGGCAAACCCGGTGCCGCCCGCGCGGTGGGGCTGGCCAACGGCCGCAATCCCCTGGGTATCATCGTGCCCTGCCATCGGGTGATCGGCGCCAATGGCACCCTCACCGGCTACGGCGGCGGGCTGGCCCGCAAGCAGTGGCTGCTCGATCACGAGCGCCGCCTGGCCGGCGGCCAGGGCGCCCTGCCCGGCTTTGGCTAGCGGCGGGTCGCTATCTCTTGAATTGCCAATAGACCTGATCCTCGGCATCCACTTCCGTCAGGCCGAACCGGTGCGAGGCACGGGCGCCTGTTCTTATCAGGTAGAACATGTCCGACAAAATGGACCGGTTGTCAGCGAAATAGGAATGCCCGTTAAAACCGGTCTCCACATAGGAGGCGTCGATGGTCTCCAAGCCGTCCAACAGGACCACGCCCCTTGCCGTATCACCGGCCCTGGAATAACCACCGTGAACCTTTCTCGATGCCGCCAGCGCCAGATCCTTGGAAGAGGCGTACAACGTCACCGGTGAAACGCCGCTCGCTATTCGGGGCATGATGTCCTCGGCAAAAACCTGGGCGTCGATATCCGGCGCGGCGAAGATGACCTCCTCGACCCGCTCGCCAATGGTCGGATCATCCTGCATGGCGGAAATCAGTGCCCGGGAAAGAATGCGGCTGCCCATGCTGTGAGCAATCAGATACACCTTTTCCGCTTCCGACTCCTGGAAGAACGCGGACAGGAACCTGGCCAGATTGGCCTCGGACCACTCCGCGTTCTGTCCGTCCACCACATAAGCCTGCGGCTTGCCTCTGGAGGGCCAGCTATAAAATACCGGCGCGCCATCAAAGCCCAGGTCGTAGGTCATCTGGGCACTTCTGCGTGCCGCATCCTCGAAGGAGACGTTGTAGCCATGAACGAACACGAAGGCCTTCTTCCCGGAGGACGCCTCCACCTCTTCGCGTATTTCCGAGAAAAACCGCTCCCGCTCTTGTAGCCGGGTCTCCAGCAGCACCACATGCTTGGCGGGGTCTTCCCTGAATTCGAATCGCAGTATCGAGGGTGATTCCAGCTCCCCCATCCTGTGGTCACGGGGGATACTGACGTGGCAGCGCCCGTAGCGAATATCCGATCGCTCCCCGCCGAATCCGACTTCTCCGCGCCGGCCCTCTTCCAGGTTGCGATCGGTGGCAAAGAACGTTTGCACCACCGCGTATTGGCTCTCTGCGAAACCCTCGGGCGGGGCGGGACGGGCTTCGTGGGTTGTTTCGCATCCACCGACAACAAATACGGCAAGTAAAAACATTAAACTTATTGACCTATTCATACCCTTCCCTCTGTTTTTTTATCGTCCTTAAAATCCGCTTCAGCGGGTTTTTTTATACAAAAATAGCCGACCGCAAAAAAAATCAAAAGGCCGGAGAAAAAGAATCAATGAATGGCCACTGACGAATCCTCCGCAAAGCTGCTAGCTTTGGCATGACCGAGACGGGGAGCCTGATCATGAATAACAACCATAGCGATGCCATCGTCGTCGGCGCCGGCCTGGCCGGCTTGGTGGCCGCCGCGGAACTGGCGGACGCCGGCAAATCGGTACTGATCGTCGAGCAGGAAGGCGAAAACTCGATGGGCGGCCAGGCGCACTGGTCCCTGGGTGGCCTGTTCCTGGTGGACAGCCCGGAGCAGCGCCGCCTGCGCATCAAGGACAGCGCCGAGCTGGCCCTGCAGGACTGGCTCGGCAGTGCCGGTTTCGACCGCGAGCAGGACTACTGGCCACGCAAAACCGCCGAGGCCTTCGTGGAGTTCGCCGCCGGTGAAATGCGCCCCTGGCTGTACGATCAGGGCATGCGCTGGTTCCCGGTGGTGGGCTGGGCGGAACGGGGCGGCTCCACCGCCACCGGCCACGGCAACTCAGTGCCGCGCTTTCACATTACCTGGGGCACCGGCCCCGGGGTGGTGGCGCCGTTCGAGCGGCGCGTGCGCGAACACATGGACCAAGGCCGCATCACCCTCAAGGCCCGCCACCAGGTGAGCCGGATACTGACCGCCGACGGCCGGGTCACCGGGGTGGCCGGCGAGGTGCTGGCGCCCAGCACCGTGCAACGGGGCGAGCGTTCCTCCCGGGACGTGATCGGCGACTTCGAATTCCTGGCCGGCGCCGTGCTGGTGACCTCCGGCGGCATCGGCGGCAACCACGATCTGGTGCGCGAATACTGGCCCCGGGACCGCCTCGGCGAACCGCCGGCAAGCATGGTGTCCGGCGTGCCCCACCATGTGGATGGCCGCATGATCGCCATTACCCGGGACGCCGGCGCGGCGGTGATCAACAGCGACCGCATGTGGCACTACACCGAGGGCCTGAAGAACTGGGCCCCGATCTGGCCCAACCACGGCATCCGCATTATTCCGGGCCCCTCGTCCCTGTGGTTCGACGCCAACGGCCGGCGCCTGCCGGCGCCCTGCCTGCCCGGCTATGACACCCTGGCCACCCTCAAGGAAATCCTGAAAAGCGGCCATGACTATTCCTGGTTCGTGCTCGACCAGTCGATCATCGAAAAAGAGTTCGCCCTGTCCGGCTCGGAACAGAACCCGGACATGACCTCCGGACAATGGAAGGAAGTGCTCAAGAGCCGGCTCGGCAAGGGCGCGCCGGCTCCGGTGGAGGCGTTCAAGAAACACGGCGAGGACTTCGTGGTGGCCGACGACCTGAAAACCCTGGTGGACGGCATGAACCGGCTCACCGGCGAGCAGCGCATCGATTACCAGCGGCTGCACGCGGAACTCACCGCCCGCGACAACCAGATGGACAACCCCTACGCCAAGGACGCCCAGATCACCGCCATCCACGGCGCCCGCCGCTACCTGGGCGATAAGCTGTTCCGCGCCGCCAAACCGCACCGGATCCTGGACCCGCAACACGGCCCGCTGATCGCCGTGCGCCTGCACATTCTCACCCGCAAGACCCTGGGCGGCCTGCACACCAACGTGGACGGCCAAGTGCTCGACCCGGCCGGCGATCCGGTGGCCGGCCTGTACGCCGCCGGCGAGGTGGCCGGCTTCGGCGGCGGTGGCTACCACGGCTACAACGCTCTGGAAGGCACCTTCCTGGGCGGCTGCATCTTCTCCGGCCGCCGTGCCGGCCGCCACGCCGCCACCGTGGTGTAGCCGGCCCCCTGTGAACCGATGCCCGGGCTGCTAAGCTAAGCACCGTTTTTTCCGGGAGCAGGTCGAGGGATGCTGACCACGTTAGCGATCAATAACTACCGTTCGGTGCTGGATCTGGCGCTGCCGCTGGGGCCGCTCAACGTGGTCACCGGCGCCAACGGCAGCGGCAAGTCCAATCTCTATCGGGCGTTGCGGCTGCTGGCCGCCACCGCCCGGGACGACGTGGTGTCCGCCCTGGCCCACGAGGGTGGGCTGGAGTCCACCTTCTGGGCCGGCCCGGAAACTCTGACCCGGGCCATGCGCGACGGCACCGCGCCGGTACAGGGCGGTCCGCGCCAGGGTCCGCGGCGCCTGCGGCTGGGCTTCTCCGGCGAGGATTATGGCTACCTGATCGAGCTGGGCCTGCCCAAACCGGACAGCCGCACGGTGTTCAACCTGGACCCGGAGATCAAACGGGAGCTGATCTGGGCCGGGCCGGTATTGCGCCCGGCGGCGCTGCTGGTGGAACGCCGGGGCCCGCTGGTGAAGGCCCGCGACGACGAGGGCTGGCGGGTGATCAGCGAGCACCTGAACAGCTTCGACAGCCTGTTCAGCCAGGTGGCGGACGCCCGGGCCACGCCGGAGGTGGTGGCCCTGCGCGAACGCATTCGCGGCTGGCGCTTCTACGACCACTTCCGCACCGACACCGACGCGCCGGCCCGGCAAACCCGTCTGGGCACACGTACCCCGGTGCTGCACCACGATGGCCGGGACCTGGCCGCCGCCCTGCAAACCATTCGTGAAATCGGAGACGGCGGCGCCCTGGACGAAGCCATCGAGGACGCCTTCCCCGGCGCGCGCCTGGGCATCGAGCCCCAGCCCGATGGCCGTCTGCGCCTGGAATTCCATCAGCACGGCCTGCTGCGCCCGCTGACCGCCGCCGAGCTGTCCGACGGCACGCTGCGTTACCTGCTGCTGGTGGCTGCCCTGCTGACGCCGCGCCCGCCTTCGCTGATGGTGCTCAACGAACCGGAGAACAGCCTGCATCCGGATCTGCTGCCGGCCCTGGCGCGGCTAATCGTGGCCGCCGCCGAACACAGCCAGGTATGGGTGATCAGCCACGCCTCGCGGCTGGTGGCGGCCCTGAATCAGGCACCGGACTGCCACGGGCTGCAATTGGAAAAGGATTTGGGGGAAACCCGGGTACCCGGGCTGGGGCTGCTGACCCGTCCCACCTGGCACTGGCCGTGACTCAACGCAGCTGGCTGTCCTTGCTGCCGCGCCGGTTATAGCCCTCGGAACGCAGGTCGTCGTCGTGCTCGCTTTGGCAGGGCACGCACAGGCGCACGCCGGGCAGCGCCTGGCGGCGCGCCTCGGGGATCGGCTCGCCGCATTCCTCGCAATGGGTCAGGCTGTCCCCCGCCGGCAGACGGCTGCGGGCATACTGCACCGAGGAATCCACGGTGCTGTCGATCTGATCCTGTACCGCGCCTTCCGGCGCCCATCCGGTGGCCATGGTTCACCTCCGTGACCCTGTTTCCCTTGGGAATACCGCCAGAACACACCTTCGCGCCGATCAATGCAAGCGGTAACAGGCGCCGCTCACGGCAGCCGGAACACCTCCACCCGTACTTCGGAAATGGTGTAACCGCCGATGGCGGTGGCGGCCACCAGAACGTCGCCCGCCGGGCTCCAGGCCAGGCGCGGCAGATTGCGATTGTCCGCCTGGAAAGCGGCGATCTGCTTGCCGTTTTCCATCGACCAGACGCGAATATAGGCGGAACCGTCATGTCTCAGGGTGTCGTCGGCGTAAAGCGCCGCCAACCGCTTACCGTCCGGTGACAGCGACAGGGTGTAGCCGGAGTCGTAATACAATTTGGAAAGGCTGTCCCGGGGTTCCAGGCGGCGCATATCGCCATCGTCGACGCGGTAGAGCAGCACGTCATCGCCATCGATGCGGCCCACCCAATCCTCGCCCAGCCGGGTCAGGTCGCGGCCCGAACCACGCAACCAATCGGCCCGGAAAATGCCCGGCGGGGCCATCCCGGCGACGGTGTCCAACCGGTGGCCGTCCTTCGCCGACACCACCAGGGCATCGTCCCCGGCGCCCCGGTAACAGAACTCGTCGTCGCGCAGCTCGCCGGACTCAAAGCCCTCCTTACGCAACCAGGAATCATTGTGGTTCTTGGGGCAGACCAGGGTGATGCGGTCACCATCTTGCGAAACGGCAACCCAGGCCGGCGGGTGCAAGAAAGGAATCTCCTGCCGGGCGCCAATGGCGCCACCGTCGAGATCCATATGCACCAGCTCCACGTAGCCCCGCCAGCCACTCGGCCGCTCGGAGTCCGGCGGCAGCGACGTGCCCACCAGCACCACTTCGTTGCCGGACGACGGCACCGCCATCATCTGGCCGACGGTGTCCATGGTAAAAGGCGCCACCGAGCCGGTGGTCACCGGGCCGCAGGGGCTCAGCGGGCGGCAGGCGCCGTAAAGACGCTGCCCCGCCAGCAGCCACCAGACCAGCAGCGCCGCCAGCAACGCCAGCACCACGGCCAGCATCAACCACAGCCCCCGGCGGGCTAAAAACGAAGATCCCGCCATGCCGCCCCTCAAGAACCGTTAGCGTGCAGGCGCTTCAGGCGCAGCCCCGCGGCAATCTGCAGCACGCCGTAAATTAACGCGCCGGCGCCGAACCACACGGTGGCCACCACCAGGCCGGCCAGCGGCTCGGCAAGGAAGAAGGTGCCGAGCAGAATACCGAGCAGGCCGCTCAGGGCGATCACCCACTCACCGCGCACATGGCGGCGGATACTCAACGCGAACAGCAGCCGGAACACCCCGGCAATAACGAACCAGCAGGCCATTACCAGCAGCAGCGCACCGGCGGTGGCCATCGGGTTGATCACCGCCAGCAGACCGAACAACAGGGACACAAGCGCGTACAGCAACACCCAGCCGCGCCCCGCCGGCACGCCGTTGGCGAGCAACGCCGCCAGCCCCATCACGCCCTCGGCCAGCGCCATCACGCCAATGGCCCAGGCCAGCGCCACCGCCGCGTCCAGCGGATAGGCCACCGCATAAACACCGACCAGCACACCCACTACCCCATACAGCACCAGCAACCACCAGTGGCGGCCAAAGCCGTCCATGAACAGCGTCGTCATCGTTCCGATCTCCTTGGCAAAACAGGTCAATGCAATGAGTGTACCCCCTTAGGGCCGCCCGGCGTCAGGGTCGGTTCAAGGCGGCCTTATCCCGGTGGCCGCCCCAAAGGGCGTAATGCAACCGGCGCGGAAAGGCCCTAAAGTAGTGCGCCCGTTTCGCGCCGCCACCCTCTGGAAGCCCCCCATGTCCCTGGTCACCCCGCCGCCAAACCGCCCCAATGCCCTGATCATGGTCACCGGGGGCATCCTCACGGCGCTGGTGGCCATCGTGTTCGCGCGCCTCGCCTACGGCGTGATCCTGCCGCCCATGCGCGAGGATCTGGGCCTGAGCTATCGCCAGGCCGGCAACCTGGGCACCGTGACCGCGCTGGGCTACCTGCTGTTCGTGCTGGTGGGCGGAGTCGCCGCCAGCCGCTGGGGAGCCCGCAACGCGGTGGCCCTGGGCCTGTTCATTCTGACCATCGGTTTCGCCGGCCTGACGGTGGCCTCGGATTACCGGTGGATTCTCGCTCTGATGGGCCTGCTGGGCCTGGGCACCGCCTTCTGCTTCGCGCCCATGGTATCGCTGCTGGCCACCTGGTACCCGGAGCGGCGCGGCCTGGTGATCGGCTGCATGGGCGCCGGGGTGGGCGCCGGCCTGTTCGCCACCGGCCTGCTGGTGCCCTGGCTCTCCCAGGCTTTCGGCGAGCATGGCTGGCGCGGCGCCTGGGGCGTGTTCGCGGTGACCTCGGCGATCACCGTGGCGCTGGTGCTGATAGCGGTGCGTGATCCCGAACCGATCAGCGCCAACGACCCGCAGCGGCCGGCGCCGGCGGACAAATGGCGCATCTACCGCCACCCCCGGGTGATCACCATGGCCACCGTCTATGGGGTGATCGGCATGGTCTACATCATCCAGTCCATCTTCATGGTCAGCTATGTGGTGGAAGCGGGCCACGGCGACAAGGTTGCCGGCTGGCTGATGGCCATGTCCGGCCTGCTGTCGGTGGCCAGCGGGCCGCTGTGGGGCTCGCTGTCGGACATCTGGGGGCGCGGCAATGCGCTGACCCTGGCCACCGCCGTGGTGTCCCTGGCCATGGGCCTACCCCTGCTGGACCAGAGCCTGCCGGTGTTCTTCGCCCATTTTCTGCTGATGGGCTGCGCGGTGAACGGCGTGTTCACCATGATCCAGGCCGCTAGCACCGACCAGGTGGCGCCCCGTTTCATCCCCATCGCGTTCAGCTATGTCACCGTGTTCTTCGCCACCGGCCAGTTCCTGGGCCCGGCCATCGCCGGCGCGCTGATCGAATTCAGCGGCGGCTTCCATCTGGCGGTGGGCTTCACCTGCGCGTCCCTGCTTGGCGCCCTGTTGCTGACCCTGCGCATCCGCCGCTTCCCCCGGGACCTGGCGGTGGCCTGAGCGGGCCCGGCTTTGCGGCTACCACAGACCTGATGCAAGTCGCGGGAACAGGCCCTAGAATGTGCCGCTTCGCCTGGCCGGGGCCCTCGAACCGGCGCCGCCGGGCCCGTGATAAGGCCAGGGTGGCAAGCATGAGCAACGGCGTGCATAGCGTTTCGCAAACCTCCTTTTCGGGCGGCCGGCTGGTGCGCCTGCTGGGCGAACTGCAGCTGCTCAACGGTGCGCCGGAAGTGGACTTCGCGGAACGGCTGGCACGGCTGTTCGATCTGTCCGACACCGTGGCCCTGGACGCCGCCAACGGCCACCGGGCCAGCGGCCCGTTCCTGGCCGGCGACAAGGACCGCCAGCGCCTCAGCGCGGATCTGGCCAAGACCCGCGACAAACTGCTGGCCGGCCTGACCCGGGCGTTCGAGCCGGAACAACTGGGCACCCGCAACGGGCTGCCGGCACCGGTGGCCGACTATGATCCGTACCAGCAGTTCTACGTGGCCCGCCAGCGGCAGCTCACCGCCGGCCTGCAGCCGCTGCGGGTGCGGCTGCGCGGCGCCCTCTCCGACGCCAGCGCGGCGGGCGCCCAACTGGCGGAGCTGGACACCGTGTTCGACGCCACCCTGACCGCCTATGCCCGCCGGGGCTTTGGCGCCATTCCCCGGTTGCTGGCGCGCCGCTTCGAGGCGCTCAAGCCGGACGGCCAGCAGCGGCTGCTGGAAGAGAATACCGACGACCCGGCCACCTGGATGGCACCGGGCGGCTGGCTGCACCGATTCACCGGGGAGATGCAGCTGCTGCTGCTCGCCGAACTGGAGGCCCGCCTGGAACCCCTGCGCGGCCTGCTGGACGCTTTGTACAAAGAGGTACGCGACCGCACATGACACGTTTTCTGTTCGCATTGGCATTTTTTCTGGGCGCCGCCGCGGTGCTGCGGGTGGGCCTGGGCTTTGTGGCCGGGCCACCGGTGGCACTGCTCGCCACCGCCCTGATCGCCCTGGTCTATGGCTTCGGCTTTCTGGAGTTGCTGCGCTTCCGGCGCGCCACCGACCAGCTGCGCGACACCCTGCGCTCCACCCCCTGCGACGAGCAGAGCCTGGGCGGCTGGCTGGCGAGCCTGCCGGCGGAACTGCGCGGCCCGGTACGGCGCCGGGTGGAAGGCGAACCCGCCGCCCTACCCGGCCCCATGCTCACCCCCTACCTGTCCGGCCTGCTGATCATGCTGGGCCTGCTCGGCACCTTCGTAGGCATGACCGTGACCCTGCAGGGCGCGGTCGCCGCCCTGGACGGCGGCGCCAACCTGGAAGCCATCCAGAGCGCCCTGGCCGCGCCCATCGCCGGCCTCAGCCTGGCCTTCGGCACCTCCATCGCCGGGGTCGCCGCCTCCGCCATGCTGGGTCTGGCCGCCACCTTTTGCCGCCGGGAACGGCTGCTGGTGGGCCGGGACCTGGACGGCCGCATCAACCGCGAGCTGCGCCCCTTCTCCCTGAAACAACAGCAACGGGACACCTTCCAGGCACTGCGCGAGCAGGCCGGCGCCTTCCCCGCCGTGGTGGATCAACTGCGCGCCCTGAGCGAACGCCTGGACCAAATGGGCGAGCGGCTGGCCGGCACCCTTACCGACAACCAGCGCGATTTTCACCAGCGTATCGGCGACGAGTATCAGGCCCTGTCGCGCACCGTGGGCGACAGCCTGCAACGGCACCTGGCCGAGGGCGCCCGCCAAACCGCTGAAAGTATGCGGCCGGTCATGGAAGACGCCATGACCCGGCTGCATCAGCAGACCGAACGGACCCACGCCCATCTTGGCGCCATC
Source organism: Alloalcanivorax gelatiniphagus (assembly GCF_005938655.1). Taxonomy (GTDB): domain Bacteria; phylum Pseudomonadota; class Gammaproteobacteria; order Pseudomonadales; family Alcanivoracaceae; genus Alloalcanivorax; species Alloalcanivorax gelatiniphagus. The sequence continues at coordinate 347,445 of NZ_VCQT01000045.1, read as the reverse complement.
ACCGAACAACAACTGGCGGGCCTGGCCGAGCGTTTCCGGGCCACCACCGACGACACCGCCGAACAGTGGCAACGGGGTCTGGCGGAGGCCCGCGAGGCCCAGGACCGGCAATTGGCGCAACTGGCGGAGCGCTTCGAGCAGGTCACCGCCCGGGCCGGTGAAACCTGGCAACAGGGGCTGGCGGAACAGAACCGGCAACAGGGCGAGCACGGCGAACGCCTGACCCGGGCCCTGGAAGCCACCGCCGAGCGGGTACGCGAGGACCACGAGGCGCTGATCGCCCATGGCCGCGACCAGCAGGAACAGCTGACCGAACGCTATCAACGGCAACTGGCCGCCACCGCCGAGCAGTTCGCCACCAGCACCGACCAGGCCGCCCGCCACTGGCGCGAAGCCCTGCAGGAACAACAACGCCAGGGCGCCACGCTGATCACCGATCTGGGCGCCGCCCTGGAGGCCCATGACCAGCGCTTCCAGAGCACCGCCGAGCAACTGCTGGCCGGCCACAGCGACGGCCTGGAGAGCCAGCGGCAGCATCTGGACACCCTGGTCGGCGAACTCAACAACGGCCTGCAACGGCAGCAAGAAGCGTTCCGACAGGCCAGCGGCGAATTGCTGGACGGCCAGCGCCAGGGCCTGGACACCCTGCTGGCCCGCACCGGCGAGGACCTGGCCGCCCTGCGCGACCAGGAGAGCGCCCGTGGCGAGGCCGCCGTGCAGCGCCTGGCCGACCTGGAGGCCACCGCCGCCCGCCATCTCACCGAGCTGGGCACCGCCCTGGAAGCGCCCCTGGCACGGTTGATCGAAACCGCCTCGGAAACCCCCAAGGCCGCCACCGAGGTAATCACCCGGCTGCGCGAGGAAATGGCCCGCAGCGGCGAGCGCGACAACGAACTGCTGGAAGAACGCCACCGCCTGATGCACGAACTGGACGCTCTGCTCGGCGCCCAGCGTCAGGCCGCGGAAGCCCAGCGCCAGGCGGTGGAAACCCTGATCAAGGACGCCGGCGGCGCCCTGCGTGAGGTCAGCGACACCTTCGGCGCCCAGGTGGAGCGCCAAAGCACGCAGCTGGACAGCCTGGCCGGCGACCTCACCGAAGGGGCCCGGGACGTGGCCAGCCTCAGTGACGCCTTCGGCGGCGCCGTGCTCCGGTTCGGCGAATCCAACGACAAGCTGCTGGACACCCTGCAACGCATCGAAGCCGCCCTGGAGCAGTCCGCCAGCCGCCACGACGAACAGCTGGCCTACTACGTGGAGCAGGCCCGTGAAGTGATCGACCTGAGCCTGGCGGCGCAGAAGGACGTGGCCGAGACATCCGGCCAGCCGCACGCCGATGCCGACGGCGCCGGAGCCCGCTGATGGATCAGGACGGCGACGTTCAGACCACGCCGGTATGGGCGATCTTCTCCGACCTGATGGCGGCGCTGGTGGGCATTTTCGTGCTGATGCTGGTGTGGGTGATCGGCATCCAGCTGGAACTGAGCCAGTCCCTGCGCGAGGAACGGGCCAAGCTGGAAACCGAACAGCAACGCCGCGCCGCCCTGGAAGAGGCGCTGGCCGACCCGCTGGCCAGCGGCCGCATCTCGTTCCGCGACGGCCGCATCGGCATCAACGGCAGCGTACTGTTCTCACTCAACTCCGACCGCCTGCAGAACGACGGGGAAGACCTGCTGCAAAGCCTGGTGACGCCGCTGAAAAAATACCTGGCCACCCACGATGATCTGCTTATGGTCAGCGGCTTCACCGACGACCTGCCGATCCAGAAAGGCAACGCCCGCTACACCGATAACTGGGGCCTGTCGGCACAACGGGCGCTCACCGTCACCCGCACCCTGATCGCCCAGGGGCTGCCGGAAGAACGCATCTTCGCCGCCGCCTTCGGCGACAACCAGCCGGTGGCGCCGAACACCGACGACGACACCCGGGCCCGCAACCGCCGGGTGGAAATCACCACCATTCCGCGCCGGGACCAGGCCGATGAATGACCCGGCGAGCCGCCTCCAGGACCTGCGTGAACAGCACGGGCACCGCTACGACCCGATGCGCTTTGAGTACCTGGAAAGTCTCGCCCGGCGTGGCGCCACCACACGGCTGACGCAACGCCTGGACGACTTTGAGCGGGACCTGCGACAAGCCCGGGAGCACGCCGCCTCGCTATTGGACGCCGCCGCCGACGAAGCCCAACGCCAACAGCTGCGTGAGCACTACCAAGCCGGCGACTACAAGGCGGTACGGCGCCTGGCCACCCTGGCCGCCCCAGGGCCCTCACCGCTGGCGGAACTCACCCGCCGGCTGCGCGAAGCCGCCGACGCCCCCGCCGGGAGCCAGCCACAGGACGCCCTGGAATCCCTGCTGCAACAGCACCATCAGCGCCTGCGCGCCGACCGGCGCGGCGACCAGGACGCCCCGCGCCGGGAACTGAAAACCCTGGCCACCCTGCACGCCCGCCGCGCCCGCCAACACACCGCCCGGCGTATCCGCCACGCCGTGGACCACCCCACCGGCGACGCCGGCCCGCTCAACGCCCACCGCCAGGTGGTGCGCGCCCTGGACCAGTTGCAAGAGCTGGCGCCGGAGTATCTGGAACGCTTGGTGGGCTACGTGGATACGCTTATGGCGCTGGAAAGGGCGGTCGGTAAGCGTCGCGGTTAGGTTTTTTTTATCGCGGCTGAAGCCGCTCCTACAGGTGACGTAGGAGCGACTTCAGTCGCGATACCGAAGGTGCAAAGCACGCACCCGCTCGGACAGATCCGGTACCGGGCCTTTCACCGGCACGCTCGGTGCCACCTGACGAATCGACAGGCCGGCCACCGGCGCCGGGGGCAGGCCCAGTTCCGCCAGCCAGCCGCGCAGCTGCTCGCCGGAGCTGGCATAGACGATGGGCCCGAGACCCACCCAGGCATGGGCGGCGGCGCACATCGGGCAGTGTTCCCCGGAGGTGTAGACGGTGGCGCGGGCGCGCCGTTCCGCCGGCAGGTTTTGCGCCGCCCAGCGGGCGATCTCGAATTCCGGGTGCCGGGTATGGTCGCCGCCGCCGACCCGGTTGCGGGCGGCGAGCAGGATGGTGCCATCTTCATCCACCAGCAGGGACCCGAACGGCTGGTCGCCGGCCTCCAGGGCCTGTTCGGCCAGGTCCAGGCAGTGTTCCAGGTGGGCGCGGTCGGTGTGGGTGATCGCCATTGGACCTCCTTTTCAGGCGTGTTGGGATGTTTTGGGATCGGCGGGCTATGCGGATGACGGCCGGTGATCCAGGGGAGGGGCCCAGTAGCCCTGGGAAAACACCGCGATCTGCTGGAAAAAGGTGGCCCGGGCCAGGGCCTGGCGCAGGGCGCGCCGTTCCTTTTCGTTGCCGCTGGCGGCCAGCTCTTCCTGCAGCACGCGGGGATCGTCCGGTCGCCACAGGGACAGCTGCAGGGAGGGGAACACATAGGCGCGGCCGGGTTCCTGGTCGTCTTCCTCCAGGGTGCCGAACTGCATCAGGTGCACCAGCACCGTGTCGGCGGCGGCCTGGAACAGGTCCAGGCCTTCGTGGCGCAGCGGCAGGCCGTCGCCGGCGGCGATCCATTCGGCGCGCCGGTGTTCGTCGTAATGCACCACCAGGGCGCCATCGAAGAACAGGTCCCGGGCCGGGAAATCGATGCCGAACTGTTGCCGCGCCGGCCAGTGTTCCGGCTCCTGGCCCACCGCCCGGCGCACCGCTTCCGGCCGGTCGCCAAGGCGGATTTCGTTGATACCGCTGCGGGGCCGCAGCAGAAAACGGCTCATGGAGGGGTTATTCTCCGCCGCCGATTTTGTCCTGGGTGCGGGTGTCGAAGTCGGAGGCGTCGTGGCGCTCTCGCAGCTGCGTGGAAGGGTCACCGAAACTGCGGTTGACCATGCGGCCGCGCTTCACCGCCGGCCGCGCGTCGATGGCCTCGGCCCAGCGCAGCACGTTCTTGTAGCTGGTCACATCCAGAAACTCGGCGGCGTCGTAGAGCCGGCCCAGCACCAGTTGCCCGTACCAGGGCCAGGTGGCGATATCGGCGATGGAGTACTCGTCACCGGCCAGCCAGGTGTTCTCGGCCAGATGGCGATCCAGCACGTCGAGCTGGCGCTTCGCTTCCATGGTGTAGCGGTCAATCGGGTACTGGTACTTCTCCGGCGCGTAGGCGTAGAAGTGGCCGAAGCCGCCGCCCAGGAAGGGCGCCGCGCCCTGCTGCCAGAACAGCCAGTTGAAGCACTCGGTGCGGGCCGCGCCCTCGGGAATCAGGGCGCCGAATTTTTCCGCCAGGTACAGGACGATGGAGCCGGTCTCGAACACCCGGCGGGGCGGCGTCTCGCTGTGATCCATCATGGCGGGAATCTTGGAGTTCGGATTGGTCTCCACGAAACCACTGCCAAACTGGTCGCCCTCGCCGATATTGATCAGCCAGGCGTCGTATTCAGCGCCGGAGTGCCCCAGGGCCAGCAGTTCCTCCAGCATCACGGTGACCTTGACCCCGTTGGGGGTGGCCAGGGAATAGAGCTGCAGCGGGTGCTTGCCCACCGGCAGTTCCTTGTCGTGGGTGGGGCCGGCGATGGGACGGTTGATGTTGGCGAAACGCCCACCGTTGCCCGGTTCCCATTTCCAGACCTTGGGCGGTGTGTAGGTGTCATCGGACATGAAGCATCTCTCCCGTGCGGATACGAAGGCGGCGCGGAGCCGGACCCGGCACCATAAAACGTCCCGGGCGGGCGGGGAAGCGGGGGCGCCGCAAAGGTTTCCTATCATGGCGAAAGGCCGCACCGATGGCGAGCGCCGCCGGGGTTCAGACCTTCTTCACGAACTCCGATTTCAGCTTCATGGCGCCGACGCCGTCGATGCGGCAGTCGATGTCGTGGTCACCGCCCACCAGGCGGATGTTCTTGACCTTGGTGCCGACCTTGACCACCGAGGAGGTGCCCTTGATTTTCAGGTCCTTGATCACGGTGACGGTATCGCCGTCGGCCAGCACATTGCCGTTGGCATCGTGGATCAGGTCCGCTTCCGCGGCGGCCTTTTGATCGGCGCTGTTCCATTCGTGGCCGCATTCCGGGCACACGAACATGGCACCATCTTCATAGGTATAGGGGGAATTGCATTTCGGGCAGGCGGGCAAATCACTCATTGGTTCTCTCGGCCAGGCAAGGGCGCCAGGGGCGCGTAAAAGCGCCATTATAACACCCCCTTCACGCTTCGTTGACGGGCCCGCCCTGGCGAGTTCTAGTCGGCCTCGCCGATGTCCTCGTTCCAGATGTCCGGATGGGCGCGGATGTAATCGGCGAGCAAGGCCCTGCAGTCCGGATCGTCCAGCTCGATAACACGCACGCCGTGGTCGCGCAGTTCGTCCAAACCACCGGGGAAATTCTCGGACTCGCCCACCACCACGGTGCCGATGCGGAACTGGCGCACCAGGCCGCAGCAATACAAACAGGGGGCCAGGGTGGTGACCATGATCTTGTCGCCGTAGCGGCGCTGGCGGCCGGCCTTGCGGAAAGCGTCGGTCTCCGCGTGCACCGAAGGGTCGTCTTCCTGGATGCGCCGGTTGTGCCCGGCCCCCAGCAGGGTGCCGTTGGCGTCGAACAGGGCCGCGCCGATGGGGATGCCCCCTTCCTCAAGCCCCTGGCGGGCCTGATCCAGGGCCACCTGGAGCAGGGCGCGGTAGTTCAGAGTGTCGCTCACGGGTTCTCCTTGACGTCGCCTTAAGCCGGTGCTGCCATGAGTCTGGAGAATAACAACGGGGTGACCACCATGTCGCCATTGCAGCAACCGATCCGGGTACTGCGCGAGCTGATCGACTTTGATGCCGCGCAACCGGTTGCGTTTGTGCCGTCGCAGAAGCGCCATGTCTCGCTATGGCATCAAGGCTACTCCCCGGCCAGCATCCGTGCCCTCGCCGACCCGTTTCCAAACCTCTACCCGCCGGGCTTTACCCGGCGACTCTCACCCAGGGACCGGCGGGCTCTTCCGTAGCAATAGCGAATTTGCCGGGGATTGACCTTCACGCCGGAGCGATTGGCGCGGCGGCACCGTTGAACAAAGTTGCCGTCTTCCAAAAAGGTCGTTTTGCCGTTACTGTGAACATCTGTACACAAACACCAATGGTCCAGATAATATAACAAGGTGATCAGGAGGCAGACATGACCACCCCGGTACCGCAAGGCAAGGCACCCAGGCGTTGGCTGACGCGGCTGTCCGCGATCAGCGATATGTTCGCGTTCCCGCTGCGCACCTCACACTACGTGGAGCTGGTGAACCCGCTGTGGACCACCCACCGCATGCATGCCCGGGTGGTGGACGTGTGGGACGAGACCCGCGATGCCCGCACCGTGACCCTGAAGCCCGGCAGCAACTGGCGGCTGCACCGGCCGGGCCAGCACATCCGGGTGGGCATTCCGGTGGACGGCCGGCACTACACCCGCACCTATACCATTTCCTCGCCGCCGGAGCGCGACGACGGCTGCTTCACCATCACCGTGAAGAAGATCGACGGTGGGCGCCTGTCGCACCATATCGTGCGTAACCTGAAGGTGGGCGATTTCATTCCGGTGGGGCTGCCCCAGGGCGAGTTCTACCTGCCGGACGCCTCGCCGGTGCAGCCCCTGTTTATCACCGCCGGCAGCGGCATCACCCCGGCCATGAGCATGGTGCGCAGCCTGATCGCCCAGGAGCGGCTGCCGGATACCGTGCATATCCACTACGCGCCCCATGAATTCGACACCATCTTCGGCCGCGAACTGCGCCGGCTGGACCAGGAGCAGGCCCACTACCACCTGCACGAGGTGCACACCCGGCAGGCGCCGGAGGACCAGAACCACTTCACCGAGGCGCAGCTGGAGCGGCTGTGCCCAGACTGGCGCGAGCGGGACTGCTACGCCTGTGGCCCGCCGGCCCTGCTGGCCGCCCTGGAGCGCACCTGGGAAGAGGCCGGCCTGAGCCAGCGCCTGCACATCGAGCGGTTCCGCGCCGACTTCGCGCCGATTCCCGACGACGCCGTGGGCGGTCGGGTGCGCTTCGCCGACAGCGACCTGGACGTGGACGCGGACGGCGAGACCAACCTGCTGCGCGTGGCCGAGGACGCCGGGCTTAACCCGCCCCACGGCTGCCGCATGGGCATCTGCCATACCTGCAACACCACCCTGCAATCCGGCTGCGTGCGCGACCTGCGCAGCGGCGACTTCATTAACGAACCCGGCGCCATCGTACAGGTCTGCGTGTGCGCGGCCGCCGGGGACTGCGAACTGGCGCTTTAGGGCCCATCAGGCCCAGGAGGCAAACTATGAGCACGAAACGACCCCTTCCGGTGGATCTCACCGAAGAACAGATCGACGAGTTTGGTCGGGAAATGGACGCCATCTACTATGAAACCCTGGAATCCCGGGGGGAAAAGGACCGGCTCTACATTCTCCGGCTGATCCGCACCCAGCGCAGCATGGCGCTGCTGGGCCGGCTGGTGATCTACGCCAGCCTGTTCCTGCTGCCGGCCTGGGGCCACGCCCTGGCCGGCTGGCCGTCCACGCTGATCGTCATGGCCCTGGGCGTGATCCTGCTGGGTCTGGCCAAGATCCTGGAGAACATGGAAATCGCCCACAATGTGCTGCACGCCCAGTGGGACTGGATGAAGGACCCGGAGATCCAGTCCAACACCTGGGAGTGGGACACCATGAGCCCCTCGGACCGCTGGATGCACTCCCATAACGTGGTGCACCACACCTGGACCAACGTGCTGGACAAGGATCTGGACGTGGGCTACGGCATCATGCGCGTGACCCCGCGCCAGCCGTGGAAGCCCGCCTACCTGCTGCAGCCGGTGTACTTCGTGCTGCTGATGCTGCTGTTCGAGGAAGGCGTGGCGCTGCACGAGCAGGCCATTGTCGATGTGGTCGAAGGCCGCAAGAAGCACCGCGACATCCGCCCGCTGATGAAGCATATCGGCCGCAAGGTGTGGGGCCAGGTGCGCAAGGACTACATCATGTGGCCGGGGCTGGCCGCCCTGGTGGCGCTGCCGATTTCCCTGGTGGTGCCGGAATCGCCGCTCACCGTGTTCCTCCTGGTGGCGGCGGCCAACGCGGTGGCCAACATCATGCGCAATATCTGGGCGTTCATGATCATCTTCTGCGGGCACTTCCCCGACGGGGTGTACCACTTCACCCAGGAGCAGACCGAAGGGGAATCCCGCGGTCAGTGGTACCTGCGCCAGCTGCTGGGCTCCGCCAATATCACCGGCGGCCCGTTGTTCCATGTGATGTCCGGCAACCTGAGCCACCAGATCGAGCACCATCTGTTCCCGGACCTGTGCAGCAACCGCTATCCGGAAGTGGCGCCCCGGGTGAAAGCCCTGGCGGACCGCTATGGCTTGCCCTACAACTCCGCGTCCCTGTGGCGGCAGTTCGGCACCACCTGGCTGAACAACCTGCGGCTGGCCTTTCCCGGCGGCACCACGCCGCCGGAACCGGCGCGGGCCTGAGCGGCCGCCCGGTGGGTGCTTTCCTCTGAATGACAGCAGTGATAGCATTGCTGTCATTCATTGAGGAGAACGCCGATGAGCACTCTGACGGTCCGTAATATCGATGACGACCTGAAACAGCGCCTGCGGCTGGAGGCCGCCCGGCACGGGCATTCCATGGAAGAGGAAGTACGGCGGATTCTGCGCCGGGCGTTGAGCGAGCCGGCGGCGGAACAGGGCCTGGGCAGCCGCATCCGCGACCGCTTCGCCGCCTACGACGGCCAGGAGCTGGAGCTGCCCGAGCGCCGCGACCCGCCACGGCCGGCGGACATGGAACCGTGATCGTCCTGGACACCAATGTGCTGTCCGAGCTGATGCGCCCGGCGCCGAACCCGGCGGTGGTGGCGTGGCTGGACCGGCAACCGGCCGGGGACGTGGCCACCACCAGCATCACCGTGGCGGAGATTCTGTACGGCATCGAGCGCCTGCCCGCCGGCCGCCGGCAACGCACCCTGGCGATGCTCGCCGCCGAGCTGTTCGATCAGGAATTCCACGGCCGCTTGCTGCCCTTCGACGCCCTGGCCGCCAGCCACTATTCACAACGAATAGCCCAGGCCGAGCGCAACGGCACCCCGGTGAGCATGGCCGACGGCCAGATCGCCGCCATCTGCCACGCCCACGGCGCCACCCTGGCCACCCGCAACACCAAGGACTTCGAACCCCTCGGCATTCCTTTGATCAATCCCTGGAACTCGTAACACCGCTTCTACAAACCGCTGGCGATGGCCAGGTCCTCATGCTCGAAGGCGCTTTCCATGCGCTTGATTTCGGCGGCGGGGGCGCCCCGCTTTTTCGCCGCATCACGCCAACCCTGACACGCCTCCGCCACTTCCCGAATGCACGCATCCGCTTCCGTCAGTTTGAGGGAAAATTCGTCCGCCACGGAGCGCAGCAATTCGATGGAGCAGGTGCCATCATCCAGATCGATGTTGGTGGCCAATACGCGGGCTTTCATATCCTGGGGCGTGGGGTTGAGGTCATAGGCCGGCGACAGGGACCAGCCGGCCCCGCCTTGCCACAAGAATCCGTGATTGCGCAGATGATCGTCCACGTTGGAAACCAGGATGGAAAACGCCACTCGCCGGAACAGTTCCCGGCGATCCTCGCGGGCACTCGCGCCTTGCTCGGCAAGAGCATCGACGATCTCCAGATAGCTGCCCCGTTCGCCATCCCGGTGCTCGGTCATCGACATGGCCGACAGGAAAGGAATCCGCTCATCACCGTCGCGGTCGAATCGGCGGGACAACAAGATCGGCCGCCCGGCCACTTCATGCAATTCGTGGTCGGCCGCGCGGATCCCCGCCCGCTCCGCGAGATCCAGGGTGATGGCCTCCCAGCGTTCCAGGGAATACTCGTCGGTTTCCTTGGGGAACTTGGCGATCGCCAGCCGTCCGTGCTGATCAATCACGGACGCCTTGGGGCGGGCGCCACCCAGCGAAGAGCCTGGCGCGAAGATCATGCGCAGGTCGTCATCGGTCTCGTCACCGCGAACGATCCGCTCCGAAGCTCCGAGCAAATCCCCCAATGCAAGCAGGTCCGGCACGCCCCGGGACTGAGGCGCCTGAAAGACCTCGTCCCCTTCCCACCGAAAGCGCAGCGCGCCAAGCCGGGTCTGGTCCGAGACACCGAGCAGAAAGTCGGTCTCGTGGAGGGTGCGCACCGCCCGGCCTTCCCGTTCCGCCGCGCGCCGTTCCCGGCGGCGCATCAGCATGCGGCCCCAGGTGTCCGGCGCGGAATCGCCCAGGGTGCCGAACATTTCCGCGCCCGCCGGGGGGCGAAACAGGCCCGGCCCCACCGGCAGCGCCGGGTCCATGGAAAAGCGGTGGTCCGCCGCCAACCACTCCGGCGCGTACTCGAAGGTCACTGTTTCCCGGCCCCGGCTGGCATGGCGGCGCAACAGGCCAACGCGACAATTCCGGCGCCGCCAATCCAGAAACACCTCGACGTCACTCATCCTTGTCGACCCTCGGACGCGGCGATGAGGCCCGCTGGCGCAGCGATTCCCGACTGATCTCAAGCCCTTGGGGGTCCTTGGCGCTGTCGGCCAGGTCCGCCAGCCGGGGCAGCATGCCCAGGGCCTGCAGCACACCGGCCAGAATCCCGACGCTCACCGCCGTGTCCCCCTTCTCCAGACGGGTCAGGGTGGCGCGGGAAGTCGCGGCGCGCTCGGCCACGATTTCCATGGACAGATTACGGCGCAGGCGGGCTTCGCGGATATCCTCGCCCAGTTTCCGCAAGGCTCGGCGGGCCGCCGGAGAGGGACGATAAGGAGCGGGCATAATGCAATCTTCATAAGTCATTAAACGCTTTAATGTCTCACGAAGATTACATTGAATCAAGAAGGGGAGCGGCGCCTCCGAGGGTAATTGTGTTACTCCCGGGGCGCCCGCTGGCGATGGATCAGAACCGCCCCAGATCCATGACCTTGGCCCAGGCGGCCACGAAGTCCTTCACGAACTTGGCTTCGGCGTCGTCGGCGCCGTACACCTCGGAGAGGGCACGGAGCTGGGAGTTGGCGCCGAAGATCAGGTCGAGCCGGGTGGCGGTCCAGCGCAGCTTGCCGGTGGACCGGTCGCGGCCTTCGAACAGGTACTCGTCCTCGCCGGACACCGGCGCCCAGGCAATGCTCATGTCCACGACGGTTTTGAAGAAGTCGTTACTGAGCGTTTCCGGGCGGTCGGTGAAGACCCCGTGCTCGGCGCCGTCGTAGTTGGCGTTGAGCGCGCGCATGCCGCCCACCAGCACGGTCAGTTCCGGGGCGGTGACGGTGAGCAACTGGGCACGGTCGATCATCAGGTGCTCCGCGTCCACCGTGGCTTTGGCCTTGCGGTAGTTGCGCATGGCGTCCACGAACGGCTCCAGGTACTTGAAGGAATCCACATCGGTCTGTTCCAGGGAAGCGTCGGTGCGGCCCGGGGTAAACGGCACGGTGACGTGGTGACCGCCCTTCTCCGCGGCTTTCTCCACCGCCGCCGCGCCGGCCAGTACGATCAGGTCCGCCCGCGACACTTTCTTGCCACCGGAGGCGGCGCCGTTGAATTCCGCCTGGATGCCTTCCAGCGCCTTCAGCACCTTGTCCAGGTTGCTCGGATCGTTCACCGCCCAGTCCTTCTGGGGCGCCAGCCGCACCCGGGCACCGTTGGTGCCACCACGCATGTCGGAACCGCGATAGGTGGACGCGGACGCCCAGGCGGCTTTCACCAGGTCCGGGATCGACAGGCCGCTGTCCAGGACCTTCGCCTTGAGGGCGGCAATGTCCTGGTCATCGATCAGGGTGTGGTCCACCTTGGGTACCGGGTCCTGCCAGATCAGTTCTTCCTGCGGTACTTCCGGGCCCAGGTAGCGCTCTATGGGGCCCATGTCCCGGTGGGTCAGCTTATACCAGGCGCGGGCGAAGGCGTCGGCGAATTCCTCCGGGTTCTCGTAGAAGCGCCGGGAGATCTTTTCGTAGGCCGGGTCGAAGCGCAGCGACAGGTCCGTGGTCAGCATGGTGGGCTTGCGCTTCTTGCTGGCGTCGTGGGCGTAGGGAATGTCCGCGTCGGCGTCCTTGGCCACCCACTGGTAGGCGCCCGCCGGGCTTTTCTCCAGCTCCCATTCGTGGCCGAACAGGTTCTCGAAGAAGTAGTGACTCCACTGCGTGGGGGTTTTGGTCCAGGTCACTTCCGGGCCGCCGGTGATGGTGTCGTCGCCGAAACCGCTGCCGTGGCGGCTGTGCCAGCCCAGGCCCATGGATTCAATGGGCGCCGCTTCCGGCTCTGGCCCGATCAGACCCGGGTCGCCGGCGCCGTGGGTCTTGCCGAAGGTGTGACCACCGGCGATCAGGGCCACGGTTTCCTCGTCGTCCATGGCCATGCGGCCAAAGGTCTCGCGGATATCGTGGGCCGCTTTCAGCGGGTCCGGCTCCCCTTCCGGACCTTCCGGGTTCACATAGATCAGGCCCATGGTGGTGGCACCCAGCGGGTCCTCCAGGTCACGGTCGCCAGAGTAGCGCTTGTCGGTGCCGAGCCAATCGCCTTCCTCACCCCAGTAGATGTCGGTCTCCGGTTCGTAGAGATCCTCGCGGCCGCCGGCGAAGCCGAACGTCTCGAAGCCCATGGATTCCAGGGCCACGTTGCCGGTGAGCACGATCAGGTCGGCCCAGGAAATCTTGTTGCCGTACTTTTTCTTGATCGGCCACAGCAGCCGTCGGGCCTTATCCAGATTGACGTTGTCCGGCCAGCTGTTGAGCGGGGCGAACCGCTGGGTGCCGGTGCCGGCGCCGCCACGGCCATCACCCAGCCGGTAGGTGCCGGCGCTGTGCCAGGCCATGCGGATGAACAGCGGACCATAGTGACCGAAATCCGCCGGCCACCAGTCCTGGGAATCGGTCATCAGCTCGGTGAGGTCTTTCTTCAGCGCCGCCAGGTCCAGACTCTTGAACGCCTCGGCGTACTCGAAGTCCGGGTCCATGGGGCTGGTCACCGGCGCGTGCTGGTGAAGGATGTCGATGCGCAGCTGGTTGGGCCACCAATCCTGATTGGTGGTGCCGCCGCCGGCGGTCTGGTGAAAGGGGCATTTGCTCTCGGTCATGGTCATTCTCCCTGAAAAAACACGCCTGTGATTGCTATAGGTTTACCCTTGCTCAGCCTATTGATCCAATTCAGCCAATCGAAGAAAGCGATAGCCGTAGCCAGTGGCTGCCCGTTGGCGTAATCCTTCCTCGAGAGATAACAGGTCAGGGATGACGGCCACGTTAACCCTCCGCGCCGCCTCCAACCCCGGACCGGGGCAGCGCCGGCCAACGCCGGTGGGTATACTGCGCGCCGACAATCATCCGGCGCGACGGAACAAGGCATGACGACACAGGCAATCAACGGTTGGCGGGCCCGGCTGGGCCACTGGGTGGAATCCCCGGCGGTGCGGCACTTCATCACCGGCCTGATCATTCTCAACGCCGTGGTATTGGGGCTGGAGACCTCCAGGCAGGTGATGGACGCCGCCGGCGAACTGCTGGGCCTGTTGAACAGCCTGATCCTGGCCGTGTTCGTGGTGGAGATCGCCGCCAAACTGCTGGCCTTGGGCCCGCGTTTTTTCCGCTCCGGCTGGAACGTGTTCGACTTCGTGATCGTCGGCATCGCGCTGGCGCCGGCGGCCGGGCCCCTGGCGATTCTGCGCAGCCTGCGCATTCTGCGGGTGCTGCGCCTGCTCTCCACCATCAAGCGGCTGCGCATGCTGGTGGAATCGCTGATGCATTCCCTGCCCGGCATCGGCTGGACCGCCGCCCTGCTGCTGATGATGTTCTACATCTTCGGGGTGATGGGCACGGAGCTGTTCGGCGACGCCTTCCCGGACTGGTTCGGCACCCTGGGCGCCAGCATCTACACCCTGTTCCAGATCATGACCCTGGAAAGCTGGTCCATGGGCGTGGCCCGCCCGGTGATGGAGCAGTACCCCCATGCCTGGGTGTTCTTCGTGCCCTTTATCCTGATCTCCAGCTTCATGGTGCTGAACCTGTTTATCGCCATCATCGTCAACGCCACCCAGGAAGTGCACGACCTGGAGCTAAAGGAAGAGCGCGACCAGGCCAACCAGCGCGCCCATGACGAACGCCAGGAAATGCTCGATCTGCTGCGGGGCATGGACCAGCGCCTGAAACGGCTGGAGGAGAAAGCGCAAAACAACAGCCCCCCATAACACCGCTGTAGAAAAGCTTGTAGGAGCGACTTCAGTCGCGATCCGCGGTTGGATCAACGTTGTATCAAGGGCACCCGGGATCGCGACTGAAGTCGCTCCTACGTCGCTCCTACAAGATCGAGGTCCTAGTTGAGCATGCCCTGGGACAGGCCATACCAGACCGCCGAGATAATCAGGCCACCGACATAGCAATTGATCACCACCGCATACTTCGGCAGCTGGAAAAAGCCGAAGTGATCCTTGACGTTGCGCAGGAAGAAACTGCCCACCAGCGCCGTGCCGATCAGAATGCCCAGCGGGAAGGAACGGTGCAGAAAGGCCGGCACCAGGGCAAAGGCGAAACCGCCATAGAGCAGCAGCGCGCCCAACAGATCGGTTTTCCAAAGGTGAAAATCATCGTGCTGTTTCATGGACTCCACACTCACAAACACCGGACAACCGGATTGTGTCACCATACAGACCGGTCTACGTATTTTCGATGGAGTGCGTCATGGGAGCCCGCCCCAAGCACCACACTAGCCTGATCCACACCGCCGCCCGCCTGTTTCGCCAGCAGGGCTATGCGGCCACCGGCATCAACGACATTTTGAAACAGGCCGGTGCCCCCAAGGGGTCGTTCTACCACTACTTTCCCGGCGGCAAGGAAGAGCTGGGCGCGGCGGCCATCCGCCATGCCGGCGCCCTGGTCACCGGCACCCTGGAGCGGCTGGCCCTGGACCACGGTAGCGCCGGCGACGCCCTGCGCGCCTACGGCGACCTGCTGGCCGGCTGGTTGGCCGACTCCGATTACCGCGACGGCTGCCCCCTGGCCACCACGGTGCTGGAAGTCGCCCCCCAATCGGCCCCGATCACCGCCGCCGCCAGCGACGCCTACGCGGCCTGGCGGCGGACGCTCGCCACCCTGATCGATCCCGAGGCCCCGGACGACGCCGGCGCCCAACGCCTCGCTTCGCTGGCCATCTCCGCCCTGGAAGGGGCGCTGATCCAGGCCCGCGTGGCCCGCGAGCCGGCGCCGATCCAGGACGCCTGCGCGCAGGTGGCGGCGCTGATCGATGCTTATTGAGGATGGCTTTCGGCCCAATATTATATAGACTGGTCTACATCATATTTTGGAGCATGGCCATGACCAGTGTCCCCGCAGGCTTCCAGCCTCACACCCGCAAAAGCGGCTTCACCGCCCCCTGGGAACCGATCTATCACCGTCCCCACGACAACGGCATCAGCCTGGGCCTGCGGGCCGGTGACGCCCACGCCAACAGCCGGGGCTTTGTCCATGGCGGCCTGCTCTCCGCCCTGTGCGATAACGCCATGGGGTTAAGCTGCCTGCCGCATCTGGTCGACGCCAAGGGCCTAGTCACCGTTAATCTGAACCTGGATTTCCTCGGTAGCGCCCGGGTCGACCAGTGGCTGGAATTCCGCGCCGAAGTCACCCGGGTGGGGCGCGGCCTCAGCTTCGCCAGCGCCACCGTGCTCGCCGACGGCGCCCCCTGCGCCCGCGCCACCGGTGTGTTCAAAGTGCAGCGTTAAAACCGGGCGGCGCCGGTTTCAGTCGTAGAGGAACGCCACCACCCGGGCCGGCGCCGCCGAGGCGCCCTTTATCCGTAGCGGGAACACGGACACATCGAACCCGCACGCCGGCAGCTGGTCCAGGCCCCGAAGTTGCTCCATCTGCCAGTACGGCTTACGCCGGCCCACCAGGTGGCCTTCCCAGAACAGCGCGTCGTCCCGCTCTTTGCGCGCCTTGGCGATCTGGTAATGGAACGGCAGATCCCAGCCCCACTGGTCGATGCCCATCACCTGGACGCCTTGATCAATCAGCCACTCCGTGGCCGGGCCGCTCATGCCGGTGCCAACCTTCCAGTACTGTTTGCTGCCCTGGAAGCGGTCGCGCCCGGTACGAATCAAGGCGATGCAGCCCGGCGCCAGCGTCGCCCCGCTGCGTGCCAGGGCCTGCTCCATATCGGCGACGGTAATCGCGTCGCCGTCGGCTTTATGGGTCATGTCGAACACCACGCCGGGCCCGAAACACAACTCCAGAGGCATGGCCTCGATGGCGTCGAGGCGGTTCCCCTGGTCATCGGTGGGCCCGTAATGCCAGGGCGCGTCAATGTGGGTGGTGGAGTGCACGCCCATGCGGGTGATGGTGTCGTCCGCCCAGCCGGCGAAGCGTTTGGGGAACAGGCGAAACGGCAGCCCCAGGGCCCGCACCAGCCATTTCGAGCGGCGGTGGGCGTGGTGCTTGATCTTCACCCTCATAAAAAACGGATCATTGCGGTTGAAGGCGATCTCCTTGGAGAGATCGACAATCCGCGAGGGTCTGACCCGGGCCGCGCCGGCACTATTCGCAGCATCAGCCATCACGCCACCACCTTATGCTCGACCCTGCCCACGCCGTCGATTTCCATGCGCAGCCTGTCACCGGGCTTCAGCCAGTGGCCGTTTTCCATGCCGCTCCCGCCCGGCAGCGTGCCACTGCCGAACAGCTCCCCCGGGAACAGCGGTTCGTCCCGGGACACCCGGGCGATCACTTCCGCCAGGCCGTAGCGCATGCCCCCCGTGGAGGTTTCCACCACCGGCCGGTCATTGATCAGCACGCGCGCCGCCAGGGCGTTCATGTCGTCGAGCAGTTCGTCGGCGGTGACCAGCACCTCTGACATGGAGCTTCGGA
Organism: Alloalcanivorax gelatiniphagus; assembly: GCF_005938655.1. Lineage (GTDB taxonomy): Bacteria > Pseudomonadota > Gammaproteobacteria > Pseudomonadales > Alcanivoracaceae > Alloalcanivorax > Alloalcanivorax gelatiniphagus. The sequence goes on along the minus strand of NZ_VCQT01000045.1, from coordinate 330,600 downwards.
AATGCTTGGCTTTTTGCGGCCCGAAGCCGCTGGCCATTTCCTCGCGCTGCACATCGCGGGCACTGAAATCGTTAAGCACCACGAAACCGCCAATGGCATCCAGCGCCTGCTCCGGCGTGGCGTTCAGCAACGGCTTGGCCAACACCGCGCCCAGTTCCAGTTCGTAATCCAGGGCCCGGCTGTAGGAAGGCGCGCTCACCGGTGTGCCGGAGCCGACGAAGGTCAGCGCGTTGCTCATATAGTAGATCGGTTGCCGGTACCATAGTTTGTGCGGCCGAAACGGCGGGAACGCCCTGCCGGTGACCTTTTCGCAGGCCCGGGCGACCCGGTAGGCCGCCGGCATAAAGCGGCGCGTATAACCACGGGTAGCGTCGATCACATGGCGCTCGTAAAGCATGAAGTCACGGAACGACAACGGCTGGAACGGCAGCAGGGCGCCGCCGCCGGCATCGCCGCCACCGGCCGGGCCCACATAGTGGCAAAAATCCGGCACCGCCTCCGATGCCGCCCAGGCCCCGTCGGACAGCACCTGACACACCACCCGGCCCGCGTCGGGGTCGAACACTCTTCGCACCTTCATGGGATCCACCTGGAACGGAACAAATGTTCCGTCTAAAGTAACACCACCGGAACACCCGTTCCAAGTGTGCAAACGCGCCAACCCGCGGAGACTCCATGCCCAGCTCCCCTTCCACCCCGGACAGGCTGCTCGACGCCGCCGAACTGCTGTTCGCCGACAACGGCTACCACGGTGTGCCGGTGCGGACGATCACCCAGGCCGCCGGGACCCGGCTCGCCGCCATCAATGACCATTTCGGCGGCAAGGAAAAGCTGTTCCAGGCGGTAGTGGCGCGGCGGGCCGGCCTGATCAATGGGGACCGGGAGCGCATGCTGCGCCAGGCCGAACCGGTCGCCCAGGGCGCCGACGGGCTGGCACCCATCGTCGATGCGTTCGCCCGGCCGCTGCTGACACGCAGCCAGGAAAGCGAAGGCTGGAGAAATTACCTGCGCCTGACCGCCCAGCTGAGCACCACCCGGTCCACCGTGCTACTGCTGATCGCCGACCAGTTCGACGCCATCGCCCAGCGCTTCATGGCCACCATCGGCGCCGCCGTTCCGGCCCTGGACGAACGCCAGCGCGGCCTTGCCTACCAACTGATGGTGGCCTCCGTCATGGGCGTGTTCTCGGACAACCTGCGCATCAACGTGCTCACCGGCAACCGCTTCCAGTCCTCGGACTTTAAAGCTCATTACGCGGATCTGATCGGCTACGTGACCGGCGGCATCCTCGGCCTGGCTCAAGCACGGAGCGAGCCGCCTGACTGACCGTGGTGCCCCGGTATCTTGCGTCACGACCTAGCGAGCATTTCGACACCTTCGTCGCGGAGCAGCTGAACAGCGGACGCTACAGCTCCACCAGCGAGGTAGTCCGGGCCGGGCTGCGCCTGCTTGAAGACTCGGAGACCCGTCTCGGTACGCTCAGGAAAATGCTCCGGGACGGGGAAAACAGCGGCGTCGCCGACTACGATTACGACAGCTTTATTGAGGAACTGAACTGGGACGACGCCACCTGATGCCCGACGCACACCTTTCCTGATTACTCGAACGCAAACGCTTGGCCGGCCGGACGAAGGCCAGCCCTGGCCGCGCGGGCGGCGTGGAGTTTCTTGTAGCTTTCGATCAGGCGCAGGTGACGGTCCAGGCCTTCGAGCTGCATGTTGGTGGGGGTGAGACCGGGGAAGCGGACGCTGCCGTTCACCGCGCCGACCACCTCGGCCATGGTGTCTTCGCCGTACATGCGGCCCAGGTTGGTCAGGTAGTCGCCCAGTTCCAGCTCGTCGTCCAGGGTGATTTCCAGCACCGCGCTGACGGCGCGGTAGAACAGGTTGCGTTCCACCGTGTTGTCGTTGAACTGCAGGAACGCCTCGGTGCGCTCCAGGGCCTCGTCGTGCTGGCCCAGGGCCAGGTTAATCAGCAGCTTCAGTTCCAGCACGGTGAGCTGGCCCCAGACGGTGTTCTCGTCGAACTCGATGCCGATCAGGGTGACGATGTCGGTGTAGTCATCAATCTGGCTTTCTTCCAGATGCTCCACCAGGGCGGCGAGCTGGTCGTCGTCCAGGCGGTGCAGATTGAGGAGGTCCTCGCGGTAATCCAGGGCCTTGTTGGTGTTGTCCCAGACCAGGTCTTCCACCGGGTAGACCTCGGAATAGCCCGGCACCAGGATGCGGCAGGCCGGCGCGCCCAGGTCATGGTAGGCGGCGGTGTAGACTTCCTTGCCCTGCTCCTCAAGGAGGCCGAACAGGCGCGCGGCTTCTTCCTCGGTGGTGCCGGAGAAATCCCACTCGTGGAATTCCACGTCCGCCTTGGCGCTGAAGAAGCGCCAGGACACCACGCCGCTGGAGTCGATGAAGTGCTCCACGAAGTTGTTCGGCTCGGTCACCGCCAGGCTGTTGAAGGTGGGCGGCGGGAAGTCGTTCAGGCCCTCGAAACTACGCCCCTGCAGCAGCTCGGTGAGGGATCGCTCCAACGCCACCGCCATGCTCGGGTGAGCACCGAAGGAGGCGAACACACCGCCGGTGCGCGGGTTCATCAGCGCCACGCAGGCCACCGGGAATTGGCCGCCCAGGGAGGCGTCCTTGACCAGCACCGGGAAGCCCTGGGCTTCCAGCGCTTCGACGCCTTCCACCAGTTTCGGGTACTTCGCCAGCACCTCCTGGGGCACGTCCGGCAGTGCCAGTTCTTCTTCGATGATCTGCTTTTTCACCGCCCGCTCGAAAATCTCCGACAGGCACTGCACCTGGGCCTCGGCCAGGGTGTTGCCGGCGCTCATGCCGTTGCTGAGAAACAGGTTCTCGATCAGGTTGGAGGGAAACCACACGGTCTCGCCGTCGGAGCGGCGCTCAAACGGCAACGAACAGATGCCCCGGTCCACCCGGCCGGAATTGGTGTCGATCAGGTTCGAGCCCTGCAGCTCGCCGTCCGGGTCGTAGATGGCCCGGCAATGGTCGTCCAGAATCTCCGCCGGCAATTCATCCTCAGGGCCGGGCTGGAACCATTGTTCATTGGGGTAATGCACGAACTCGGCGTTGGCGATCTCTTCGCCGAAGAACTGGTCGTTGTAGAAGAAGTTGCAGTTCAACCGCTCGATGAACTCACCGAGCGCGGAACAGAGCGCGCTCTCCTTGGTGGCGCCCTTGCCGTTGGTGAAGCACATCGGCGAAGCCGCGTCGCGGATGTGCAGCGACCAGACGTGGGGCACGATGTTGCGCCAGGAGGCGATCTCGATCTTCATGCCCAGGGCTTCCAACGCCCGGCTCATGGTGGCGATGGTCTCCTCCAGCGGCCGGTCCTTACCCTCGATAAAGGTACGCGCGCCCTCTTCCAGGCCGGCCCCCAGCAACGCCTGGGCGTCCTCGTCCAGATTCTCCACGGTCTCGATCTGGAAATCCGGGCCGGTCTGCACCACCTTCTTCACCGTGCAGCGATCAATGGAACGCAGGATGCCCTGCCGGTCCTTATCGGAAATGTCCTCCGGCAGCTCCACCTGGATCTTGAAGATCTGGTTGTAGCGGTTCTCCGGGTCGACGATGTTGTTCTGCGACAGCCGGATATTGTCCGTGGGAATGTCCCGCGCCTTGCAGTACACCTTCACGAAATAGGCCGCGCACAGCGCCGACGACGCCAGGAAATAGTCGAACGGGCTGGGCGCCGAACCGTCGCCCTTGTAGCGAATCGGCTGGTCGGTGACCACCGTGAAGTCGTCGAATTTGGCCTCCAGGCGGAGGTTGTCGAGGAAGTTGACCTTGATTTCCATGGGGGGACTACCGGTTGGCGAATGTGGCACGGGGCCTGGCTGGGCGCCATTATCCAGATTTTGCCGGCGGGCGTCTTGGGGGATTGAGTTACCCGCGGGGGTTCGGGAGCTGGCCGGTAATCCGCTCCTTGGCTTGTTCGTGGGCCACACCTCAACCGGCGGTCAGCTGTTGCTCCGTGCCGTAGAGTTCCTCCGTTAAATCCCTATGTTCTCGGCGAAGTCGCCGGAAAGCCTCCCGGACTTCCCCGGTCCATGCATCTTCCCGCTTTCCTTGTGGGTGAGAGGCCACGACCAGCGGAACCGGACTCCTCCCAAGGCTATGCACCCACCCTGATAAGGCAACGTAATTAGTGAACGCCCCAGCAAAGCGGATATCGGTCATCTCAGGCAAAAAAGAATAAGCCCAGTCCAGGCCGGTAAGGAAAAGAATGGCCTGTACGTCGCTGGCCTCAATCTCAGAGTGAAGCAGCTTTCTGCAGGCGGTATGCTGCGCTTCCATCAGTCGTGGAGGCGGGTTTCCACCCTCACAGGGAGACACTTTGTACAGGTTGGTCCAAACCAGGTAAGAGGACCAATCCGGAGCACCATCCTGAACGATCCCGATCTCTCGGCTGACTCGCTCAATGCACCGCCAGAACGCGGAGCGCGCGGTATTGTATTGTCTCTCATCACCCCATTGATCGGTGACCCATGCCATAGGACAGCGACCATCGGAGTCCGGTGGTTCGCATCGGCCCACAATGTCCTGAATGACGTTTTGCCGTTTCTGCTCATCACGGAGTTCCACCGCGTTCCACCCATCCAGCCAGCCATTCACGGACCGGCCAACGACCATCAAACCATTTCGAGAATGGCAACCGCGCATGGACGCAAAGCCCGTAAGCTGTTCGGCCTCCAAGCCGCCATCAACCTCAGTCACGCTGAACAACACCTCGCTCAGGCCGTCGTACAATCGTTTTTCCATGGAACCTTACCGGGCGCCCGCGGCCCACTCCTGTTGGTATGGGTTCTTTTTAATCGCCGATGCGACTCCAGGATTCAAACGGGATGCCGTGCTCCTGCAGGAAGCCATAAAGCCCGGACGCGTTGGCATCACTAAAATGCCGGCGCAGCAACTCAAGGGCATCGTGTTTGCCGCCAAGGGCGGCTTCCAGCGTTTTAACATCAGGCGCTTTGATGGTCCAACGCCACTGGTACTCGGCGCAGCCGAAGGCGTCACGAACGCCCTGGCCCAGGTCCTGGCCCTCGAAGACCAGGTCGCCGTTTTTCTGGCGTGTGACACCAAGGACCACCGGGACCACCGGGGTCGGACCACGGTTACTTTCTGATTTATAAGAGTTTTCGCTACAGAGAGGGCCGATTTCAACGCTTAGCCGGCGTTTCGCAGCGCCATACATGACCGCCAAGCAAAAGAGAGACGCCATGTGCCGCCCTCCGCCGCCAAAATTCGGGTTTGCCCCCTGAAGGAGCCCATCCAAGGCGTAAAAAGCCCGGCTTTATGGCTTTAAAAGTCATTAAATCAATATGTTAGCGTGGTCCGACCCCCAAGTGGGATTGTAAAGAGTGGTCAAAATGGCGGGGGTTGGCCGGTCCGGTTCTTCCTGCCTTCACTGCCGGCCTGGAAGATGCGAGACATCGGGTAATCTTCAAAGGACTTGAAACCACTATGGCCGACACAAACACAACGACCTACGGGCGTGCGCTGCATCCTCTGCACGCCATTTTGCTTGCCTTCCCCCTGCCCTTGTTTCTGGGCGCGCTGCTCAGCGATTGGGCTTATTCCACTAGCTATCAGGTGCAATGGACCAACTTTGCCTCCTGGCTGATCGCCGGGGCCCTGCTGGGCGGTGGCCTGGCGCTGCTGTGGGCGTTGATTGAATGGGTGATCAGCGGCCCGGCCCGCACCGCCAGGCACGCCGTCTATTTTCTTGTGCTGCTGGTGATGTGGATACTCGGCTTTATCAACGCGCTGGTGCATGCCAAGGACGCCTGGGCGGCCATGCCCGCCGGTTTATGGCTGTCGGCGGTGGCGACGGTGCTGGCCTTGGTGGCCAGCCTGGTGGGCTATTCAGGTCTGCGTGGAGGAGTGAAATAACATGCGCTATGCCATCCCCCTGCTGTCGCTTCCGCTGCTGTTCGCGCTGACCGCCTGCGGCGGCGAAAACCAGATCGAGCCCGCCGAGCAACATGGCGCCAATCCCACGCTGCCGGAACCACGGCGCGGCCTGCTGCCCAATATGAACATCTCCCAGCCAGCGGAATGGGGCGATGAAAAACCCACCGTGCCGGACGGCTACCAGATTGAGGCCATCGCCACCGATCTGAAAATTCCCCGCCAAACCCTGGTGCTGCCCAATGGCGACATCCTGGTGGCGGAAGGCTCCGGCGGCAACGCGCCGGCCCTGCGTCCCAAGGACGTTATCGCCGGCTACATCAAGAAGCAGGGCAAGAGCGCGGCGGACAGCGGCAACCGGCTCACCCTGCTGCGCGATGCCGACGGCGACGGCCGCTACGAACAGCAAAGCGTGTTCGCCAACAACCTGAACGCCCCCTATGGCCTGGCTCTCATTGATGACAGTCTTTATGTGGCCAACCAGGACGCCCTGGTGCGGTTCGACTACGAAGAAGGCCAGACCCAAGCCAGCGGCGCGCCGGAAAAGGTCGCCGACCTGCCGGCGGTGATCAACCACCACTGGACCAAGGCCATGACCGCCGGCCCGGATGGCCGCTTCCTGTACGTGGGCATCGGCTCCAACAGCAACATCGGCGAGCGTGGCATGGAAGTGGAAGAAGACCGTGCCATGGTCTGGCAGATCGAAGCGGAAACCGGTCTGCACCGACCCTTCGCCACCGGCCTGCGCAACCCCACCGCACTGACCATCCAACCGGATACCGGCCAGCTCTGGGCGGTGGCCAATGAGCGGGATGAAATCGGCCCCAACCTGGTGCCCGACTATCTGACGTCGGTGCGCGAAGGGGCCTTCTATGGCTGGCCCTACAGTTACTGGGGCCAGAACGTGGACACCCGGGTCAAACCGCCGAAGCCGGAAATGGTCGAGCGCGCCATCAAACCGGACTACGCGCTGGGCTCCCACGTGGCGGCCCTGGGCGTCGACTTCTCCAACCCGGCCATGGGCGAGCAGTTCGCCGAAGGCGCCTTCGTTGGTGAGCACGGCAGCTGGAACCGCAGCGACCCGGTGGGCTTCAAGGTGGTGTTCGTGCCCTTCCAGAACGGCCAACCCGCCGGCGACCCGGTGGACTTCGCCACCGGCTTCCTCGGCGACGACGGCAAGGCCCGCGGCCGCCCGGTGGGCGTCACCGTGGACCCGGAGGGCGCACTGATCATCGCCGACGACCTCTCCAACACCATCTGGCGCGTCACGCCCACCGCCCGGCAATAGCGCCCCGCGCCGGCCCCGGCGGCGCCCAAGGGCGCCCCGGAGCGCCCCGGGGTCGGACCACGGCAAACTATTGATTTATCTGAATTTCATTCGTTTTTTCGGAGCGAAAGGGGCCTTAGCTGCCGTTTCAGGCCCCTTAGAACGGCAGCTAAGGGCTGATCCTGCCGCTTTCAGGTCACTAAATTATTAACAATCAATGAGTTACGGTGGTCCGACCCCGACTAGCCAATAGCGCCCCGCCCCGGCCCCGGCGGCGCCCAGGGCGCGGCGCCCCGGGGTCGGACCACGGCAAGCTATTGATTTATATAAATTTCATCCGTTTTTTCGGAGCGAAAAGGGCCTTAGCTGCCCTTTCAGGCCCCTTAGAACGGCAGCTAAGGGCTGATCCTGCGTTTTTAGGGCACTAAATTAATAACAATCAATGGGTTACGGTGGTCCGACCCCGACTACCCCCCGTGGCGGTTTTAATCGCCAATGCGGCTCCAGGATTCGAACGGGACCTCATGCTCTTCCAGGAAGCCCCGAAGCGCCGCGGCGTTGGCGCCGCTGAAGCGCTTCTTGAGCAGATCCAATACATTGCCACGCCTGCCCAGCGCGTTTCGCAGGACGTCCACGTCCGGGGCCTTCACGGCCCAGCGCCACTCGTACTCCGCGCACCCGAAAGCGTCGCGGACGCCCTGGCCCAGGTCCTGGCCTTCGAAAATCAGGTCGCCGTTTTTCTCAAGCGTGACACCGAGAAAACGATAATCCCCCGGGCTACGCTCTTCACGCAGTGTCACGCTCTTGTTTTTCGATCCGCCAAACATCTGAAACCATCCAAGACTGAAACGTCGGCCCGCCGCGCCACCGGCCTAGGCGGCGGCGAAGCCCGCCAGCAGCACCAGAAAACCGCCGATCTCGGCGATCACCAGGGCCCACATAAAGGTCTTCATCACCGACGGCGGCAAGGACCAGCGACCAAAGGCGTGGGGCTTTTGCAGCTGGTTGCGCGTGTCCTTGAGCATCCCATGCAGAATATAGCTGCCCACCGCCAACGCGAAGAACAGCACCGACGCCAGCACCGCCAGCACATTCACCCACTCCGGCCATACACTGAGCGTGGCGAAACGTTCCAACACCAGGCAAGCGAAGGCGTACATCAGGCTGGCCCGGTGGGCAGTATCTACATAGTAATGCGCCCGGGCACGCTCGCTGCCTTCAATCTGAGCGTACTTCCAAACCCCGGTCAGCAAACCAGTCAGGAAAAACAGCCCACAACTCCACAACGCCAACATGCTCGCACTCATGGCATACCCCCTCGCTGTAAAAGCTCGGACTATGCCAGCAAAATCCAAAGGGCTGCATGGCCGCCTCGCCCGCTATCAACCGCGCGGCAGGAACGGAGCCGCGCGTCTACGCCAGGGCTTTGCGTGTTAAGGCAGCACATTAAAAGCCTCTAAGGCAAAATACCCCAAGCCCCAAAGTCCACCCGACTAACGCCAAGAAGGCCCCGCAACTCCTGCCCGGACTGGGCGTACAGCATCCAGCCCAGAGCCGCCAGGTTGGCGATGATCGCCAAGATGAAAACGACCCGGAATGACACCTTCCGCGTCTTGTGCCGAAACAATCTCTGAGCCAGCAATGCACCGGGCCAGCCGCCGAAGAGCTCAAGCAAATGAAGGTGTGCCTCGGCCGTACGCCAGGCACCTCGCCGCGCTGCCCGTTTATCCAGACCGTACAAAGCAAAGGTCACCAGGCTCACCAGACCGTACACACTGGCCACACGCTGCCACTCAAGCGGCGGCAGAATCACCAATAATCCAGCGAAAAAAGCCGCGACCACCAGCAATACCGGAGCCAGCCCGCGGCCTTTCCTGGGCCGGCGCGTCCTGCGGCGACTGGCCATATAGTCCACATCAACCGCCCGGAAGCGCTGAGCCTTTTCATCCAGTACCAGCCGATAGGTAACGGAACGATTCACCACCGGCCGCTCTTCCCCCCTGCGAAACGCTGAGATGTGCACGAATACCGGCTCTTCATCCCCGGAGGGCGCGATGAAGCCAAAACCTCGTTCGTCATTCCACTTAGTCAGGATTCCTTTGTGCCTCACGCTATTTCTGCTCCTTTTCCCACCAAACCCCAAACCCCAAGCCCCGCCCGTTCCCCCCACGCCCACTCTGAACAGCGCGATTCAGTCCAGCTTTCCGGCAATAGCCCAGTGCCCCTCACTGACAATTCTGAGCGGCAAACCACTGTCTCTGTACTGCGCTGCTTTTTCGATTTTTCGTCCGAAGCTCTCATGGGCCCAGCTGTCGGTCACGTAGCTCCCGAGAACGAGGTAATCCAGATCTTTCGTAACACTGCTCGCGATAACGCCTCCCAACCCCTCCGTGGCACCGTGACATTGCCGCCTTGTGCCGTACGCACAAGTTCCGGTAAACAGGAATTTTTTGCCGTCGAAGGTCATCGTCGGGGCCGGATCGTCCAGGGGAAGCGAGGAGGTTTTGGCAAGCTCTCCAATCTCGGACGGCTCCCCCGCGATGCGCCGCAAGATGCCGATGAGCTCCATGGACTCTTCTTCATCCAGGACACCATCTTCCAACATGGTGGCCACCTTCTGAAGCAAGTTTTTTATGATGGGGCTTTCACTGACATCTCTGTTCTGTACAAGCCAGCTCATCAGAAATTCAGCTTCCGCCTGATTCACTTCGCCGTCAGCACTCATCCCCTTGGCCAGACCGATTAAAGTGTCGACCTGACGATCTTGCAGGGCTTTCCGATTGAATCTGGTGAAGATATCCATAAATTCCCTTTTGTTTTTATTACCCCGCCGAAATTAAACACCACATTGCCTTGGTCGGCACGTTTACCAACGCCATCAAATCATCGTCACATTGGAGACGCCCGAACTCTGGCCCTCGGGTCGGACCGTGGTTACTCATTGATTTTTAAGCCGTCTCTCTGTTCTTGAGGCCTGTACGAGCGTTAACCGGCATTTAATGGCCTTGCAGACCAGCTCTACGCCGTACCCGCGCTTTGAAGGTACTGATTGCCCCATGAAAATATCCGTTTAAGCCGCCAAAAACCGAGCCAAAGAGCACAAAGAAGCTTTGAATCAAGCAGTTACCGTGGTCCGACCCGCAACGCCTTGCACCCTCCACCCCTTTAATTGATAATCACTCTCACCTATAAGCGTAACCCGCAACCCTATGTCCGGCGCCGCCACCGACAGCCAGCCCCCGCTGCCCGGTTCCCAACGGGAACTGGGCGAGCTGTATGCGGCGCACAACGGCTGGCTGACGCATTGGCTGCAGGGGCGGCTGCGCTGCCCCCACGACGCGGCGGATCTGAGCCAGGACACCTTCCTGCGTCTGATTCTGGGCGAGCAGTCCCTGGAGGCGCTGCGCGATCCGCGTGCCTATCTGATGGTCATCGCCAGCCGGCTGATGATCAATCGCCACCACCGCCGGCAGGTGGAAGAGGAAGCGCTGCGCCAGGTAGCGATTCTGGTGGAGACCCGGGACGAGCGGGGCCCGGCGGAGATCGCCGCCGCCCACGATCTGCTGGTGACGGTGCTCAGGCTGCTGGTGGACGAGCTGCCAGAGAAGCCCCGCCGCGCCTTTCTGATGGCGCGGCTGGAAGGCCTGACCTACCGGCAGATCGCCGGCCGGCTGTCGGTGTCCGAAAGCAGCGTTAAACAGTACCTGGCCAAGGCCTTCGCCCACTGCCACGCGCGCCTCTACGACAGCCTGGCGGAGGCGCCGTGTCCGAGCTGAACCGCATCCGCCAGCAGGCCGCCGAATGGGTGGTCGCCCTGCAAACCGCTGGCGCCGACGAGCAAGACCGCCTGCGGGCGGAGTGCGACACCTGGCAGGCCAAGGACCCGCGCCGCCGCCAGGTGCTCGAGCAAATCCAGCGTATGTGGCAGGCCACCGAACCGGCTCAGGCCCGGCGCCGTCAACGGCGCCGCCGGCTCACCGGCCTGGGCGCCGCGCTGTTGCTGGTGCTGGCCGGCGCGCAATTGCCCTGGGCCTACTGGGGCGCCGACTACCGCACCGCCGCCGGCGAGATCCGCACCCTCACCCTGCCCGATGGCAGCCAGGTGGTGCTCAACAGCGGCAGCGCCATCGACCTGGACTACAGCGACAGCCGCCGCACCGTGAAACTGGTACGCGGCGAGCTGCTGGCCACCGTGGCCAAGGCCCCGGACCGGCCCTTCCAGGTCACCACCCGGGACCTCACCGCCACCGCCCTGGGCACCCGCTACAGCGTGCGCCAGGAAGACGGCTTTACCCGGGTGGCGGTGCAGGAATCCACCGTGGCGGTAACACCGCGCCACGGCGGCGACGCCCTCAATCTCACCGCCGGCCAGCAGGCGGACCTGAACCGCCAAGGCGTCATCGCCCGCGCCGATACTCCACGGCAACGCCCGGACTGGGCCGACGGCCGCCTGGCCTTCAGCAAAGCGCCGCTCACCGAAGTGGTCGAACGCCTGGCCCGCCACCGCCCCGGCCTGCTGACCCTGGACCACGCCCTCACCGCCCCGGACGCGCCCCGCTTCACCGGCGTGCTCCCCGCCAACGACAGCGACGCCGCCCTGGCCCTGCTCGCCGACACCCTCAACCTGGAAGTGCGCTACCTTACGCCCTGGTACGTCACCGTCCGATCCCGCTCACAATAACCGCCACGACGGAAACGCGCCCAAACCGCCGGAAAAACATTGTAGGAGCGACTTCAGTCGCGATAGGTGTTCTCAACAGACTCCTTTATCGCGACTGAAGTCGCTCCTACAACAGCCAGCCTCCCGGCGTCTCACCAAACCACCAAGAACAAAAAAATTTGCCGCCACCACTGCCCGATTGGCTCCCCTGCTTTGTCTTCATAGGTAAGACACGCGACAACAACACCGCGAACCCACGCTGGAGCCAAAGGATGAACACCGGAACCACCGCGCCGAAGGCGCTCTTGCTGCTCGGCTTGCTGACCCCGCTGCTGCCCTCTCTACTGTTAATCCAACCCGCCCAGGCCCAAACCCAGGCACCGCAAACCATCAACCTGCCCGCCCAGCCCCTGGACCAGGCGGTGATCGACCTGGCCCGGCAGACCGGGCTCGCCATCGGCGGTGATGCCTCGCTGCTGGACGGCAAGCAGGCACCGGCGCTGAGCGGCGATTACACCCCGGAGCAGGCCCTGCGCGCCCTGCTGGCCGGCAGCGGCGTCACCGCCGTTCGGGTGGACAGCGGCTACCGATTGGAAGCGACGCCGGAAGCGGGCAGCAACACCCTGGACGCGGTATCCGTCTACGGCCGCCAGAAAAACGACACCCTGGAAGCCATCCCACAAAGCGTCAGCGTCTATAACCGGGAGAACTTCGAGCTGGCCCAGGCCGACACCGTCGGCGACATCGTCCGCCTCACCCCCAGCGCCGTCCGCTCGGGCTCCGGCCGCGACATGTTCGCCGACGACTTCCTGATCCGCGGTTTCAACGCGGAGCAATCCGTCAACGGCCTGGGCTTCCGCCAAACCGACCACCCCACCGACCTCGCCAACGTGGAGCGTCTGGAAATTCTCAAGGGGCCGGCCTCGGTGCTGTACGGCCAGATGGAACCCGGCGGCACCATCAACGTGGTCACCAAGCAGCCGCTGGATTACTACCGGGCGGAAGTGGGCGCCGAATACGGCCGCTACGACTACCACCGCGCCACCCTGGATGTGACCGGCCCGCTCAACGACCGGGTGCGCGCCCGCCTGAACCTGGCCCACCAGGACAGCAACGCCTCCATGGACTACTGGGGCTACGAGCGCCTGTTCGTGGCCCCCAACGTCACCATGGACCTCACCGACACCACCAACCTCACCGTGGAAGGCAGCTACTCGCGCAACGAATGGACCGCCCTGCCCGGCGGCGCGCCGGCGGAAGGCGCCTTCGAGCCCAACCCCAACGGCGACTACAGCGACGACTTCAACGTGGCCTGGAAAGACGCCACCACCGAACGGGACTCCGTCTACCTGAACGCCCGCCTCACCCAGGCGCTCACCGACACCATCGACGCCCGGCTGAGCTACGCCTACACCCGCAACAGCGCGGAGTGGAAGGAATACGGCCCGCTCGGCCTGGCTGCGGATTTCCGCACCCTCAACCGTCTGGTCTTCGCCAGCGACGACGCCAAACAAACCGACCACGAAGTGATCCTCGACCTGAGCGGCGAGGCGAACCTGGCCGGCCAGACCCACCGCTTTATCGCCGGCGTGAACTTCCGGGAATCCGACAGCACCCGGCCCACCCAGTTTTATCGGGTGGCCCCTATCGACCTGTATAACCCGGTGTACGGCCCCATAGACCTGAGCACCAAGGCACGCGACCGTGGCTTCATCCAGAGCGACCGCATCCTCGCCGGCTTCGTCCAGGACCGCATTTCCTTCACCGACAAATGGACCCTGCTCGCCGGCCTGCGCTACACCGACGCGGAGCAATCCCAGAAAACCACCGACTTCATGGCCGGCGACGCCATCACCCGCGCCAAACTCAGTGAAACCGCCTGGACCACCCAGCTCGGCCTGGTCTATGACCTCACCGATAGCACCTCGCTCTACGCCAGCCGCAACGAAGCCTTCGTGCCCCAACAGGGCACCACCTCCGGCCGCCAACCCCTGGACGCGGAAGAAAGCGTGCAATACGAAGCGGGCGTGCGCATTACCGCCGGCCGCCTCAACATCAACGCCGCCGGTTTCGTCATCGACAAGGACAACATGCCCATCAGCGACCCGCTCAACGCCGGCTTCCTGGTGGCCCAAGGCCGCGCCCGCTCCCAAGGCGCCGAGCTCACCGTGGACGGCTACGCCACCAGCAACCTCTACCTCCGCGCCGGCTACGGCTACACCGACACCGAAGTACTGCGCACCGACGACCCTGCCCTGGAAGGCAAGCGCTTCGTCAACGTGCCCCTGCACACCGCCGCCCTGCAAAGCCGCTACTACCTCAACGCCGTCACCGGCCTGAGCCTGGGCGGCACCGTCGCCTACGTGGACGAACGCCCCGCCAACGCCGACAACACCGTCACCCTGCCCGCCTACACCCGGGTGGACCTGGGCGCCTACTACGCGGTCACCGACGCCCTGCAACTGGACCTGCTGTTCAACAACGTCACCGACGAGGAGATCTTCTCCCCCGGCTCGTTCGACGGCGTGATCCGCGAAGAAGGCCGCACCTACCTGGCGCGCGTGAAGTACCTGTTTTAATGGGGCGCGCTGAATGAGGATGCGCCAACGGCTGGTGGTCCTGCACCGCTACGTGGGGCTGGTGATGGCGGGCTTCCTGATCATCGCCGGCCTCACCGGCGCCCTGCTGGTGTGGTATTACGAGCTGGACGCCCTGATCAACCCGCACTGGCTGCAGGTGGAGCCCCCGACCGCGCACAGCGAACCGCTCTCGCCCTTCGCCCTGCGCGACCAGGTGGACGCCGCCTACCCGGACGCCAACGTGCACTGGATGATGCTCACGCCCCCGGACGCCCACAGCCCGGTGCGCTTCTTCCTCAGCCCAAAAGCAAACGCACCCGCGCTCCCCATCGACGAAGTGTTCGTGAACCCCTACACCGGCCAGATCCTCGGCGGCCGCCTGTGGGGCGACCTGAGCCAGGGCGTCAGCAACCTGATGCCCTTCGTCTATCGCCTGCACCACTCCCTGGCCCTGGGCACCCTCGGCACCTGGATCTTCGGCCTCATCGCCCTGCTCTGGACCCTGGACTGCTTCGTCGGCGCCTGGCTCACCTTCCCCCCACCGCGCCGCCGCGACGACCGGCAACGCCCCCGCCGATTCTGGAAACGCTGGGCCAAAGCCTGGCAAATCCGCTGGCGCGCCGGCGGCCACAAACGCACCTTCGACCTGCACCGCGCCGGCGGCCTCTGGCCCTGGGCCCTGCTGCTCGTCTTCGCCTGGAGCGGCGCCGCCCTCACCCTCTACGACGAAATCTACCGCCCCACCACCGGCCTGTTCCTCAGCTTCCAGGCCGACCCGCTCGACGCCGTGCCCACCCGGGCCAACCCCAACCCACAACCGCAAATCGGCTGGGAACCCGGCTACCAAGCCGCCCGCCAAAACCTGGAAGACCTGGCCCAAAACCGCGACCTGACCATCCACGCCCTGGAACGCTTCGCCTACACCCCGCACAAGAACGCCCTCAAACTGATGGCACGCACCAGCAGCGACGTGAACGAACGGTTCGGGGAGACCTGGGTGTACGTGGACGCCACGGACGCGGCCCTGCTGGGCTACTACCTGCCCACCGGGGAAGCAGCGGGGAATACAATCACCACCTGGCTGACCAGCCTGCATATTGCGGCGGTGGGTGGGGTGGGTTATCGGGTGGTTGCGACAGTGTTGGGGATGGTGGTGATCGTGTTGAGTGTGACGGGGGTGATGGTTTGGTGGCGGAAGAGACGAAGCCGAAACGGCAAATAAGCAACCGCAACCCGAACCAACCGCGGTGTTTTTGTGCCTGAAAACCGGCCTGTAAGGGTCGGGAGGTCTGGGGAATAAAACACCTTCGGGAAATACCTAGAGCAGTTCTTGTGGCTGTTTCGAACCTCCTGACCACCATTGCTTTTAATTCGAAATAAGCACAAGGAGCAACATCATGAAACAGCGCAAGCTGAAAATCCGCAAAGGTCACTGGGACTACACATTGAAAAACCAACCTAGCAGCGGCAACCGCATCATTCCATTTCTTCTTCTCAAAGGTACCTGGCTGGAGCAGGCCGGGTTCAACATCGATACGCCTGTGTCGGTATCCGTCGAAGATGGTCGGCTGTCGATTATCCGGGATAATAGTAGATGAGAACCGTGCCCCGGCCATTGGCCGGGCCTCCTATGCTTTGACAAACACGGGGTAGAGATAACGCTGCAAATCGCCGGCGGCAAAAAGCAAAGCGAGGAACGAGCGGAGCTTTTTGGCGTCCGAGTGCATTTTTCTTGTTATGTGTTTTATTGTTTTTCATTTCATTTTTCTATAGCTGCTTACAGCATATAGCATTATTGCTGGAACGGTAGTTATCCTGTGGAAAATTGCGCTGAAGTTCCAGATGCTATCATCACGGCAATGCGCCACCTAAATTAGTATTTACCAAAATAACCCGACACTAAAGATTTACTTGTTTTAGCAGTCGGGATAGCAATGAATTTCGTGAAAGATTGATTTAATTCCTTTATCGAATTTTGTTATATCATCGAGATAAAGCACTCGAAGATTACGAATTGCTCGCGAGCACGACACATATAGGAGGTTTTTGGTGTTCATGAACTCTGCGCGGCCCTTGTCTTCTTCTGGGACAGTATCATTTCCAACATGCATGAAGAACGAGGAAAATTTATCCCTATTTCTTCCGAAATCATTTTCCATTATGACAATGACGTTTTCATATTCCAACCCTTTCACTCCATGATAAGTGTGAAACTCGATTTCTGAGTCTTGCTGATCAGCAATAAATCTATACCAGCGTCCGAACTCTTCAAGCGTGATGGACAACAGGTCTGAAACATGTTTGTTTACTGATTCGAGAACCGATTCATCCTCTGTATCAATATTGGGAAAGAGTTCATCAAAAACATGCTTATAAAAATTATCATAAGATTTAAAAGAACCGTTGAACATATGGTCAACTTTCTGGGAAAAAATGGAACTCTGGGAACCGTCGTACTCGTTGAAAATTGACTCGACGAAGCCACCGATCGATTCGCCTGCCAGTTCCTGGCATTTCTTTATACAGGTCGACAGTTCATCGAAACTGGCATTTTCTAGAATGGTACGGTCTATAATTGACTCAAGAGGGGTTCTTGGGTTGGAGATCTTACTCTGGAAATTCATAATTTCAAAAAAAAGACGAGGAATCGTTCCAAGCTTTGTTAAATCGGTACTTAGAACTTCGGTATTCGTCCGATCCCAGAATCTTTTGTAGTATTTCGTTCCAGTGAAACCGGAATGGACATTCTCAAATTTTGAAAGCGTAGCGACTAGTTTATTGGTTAGCACAAGGCAATGAAGTTTGTTTTCCTGGGAAATGTTCCACAAATTTACATATCTATTCGCAAAGTTTAGGACTGCCTCTGAGTTATCAATTTGGGCGCGACCATCCTTCTTGTACGCGTAGAATTCCACAGAACCACCAGTGCAATCAGAATAGATGGACTTTTGGTCAGTGTTGTCATCACGAATCTTGTTGATTGTGTCAATCACTTCTTGATGCGACCGTCGATTAAGAAATTTGTTTACCGAAACTAGTCCTGCATGAATTGTGGGTAGGTTGTGGCCGATACCATCATCATAGATGCTTTGCATCTCGTCTCCGAAGTACCCGACAAGGAAGTTGTGTCCGAATTTACTGCTGTATGCCGACAATTGCCGCATGATGGTAACAACAGCAGTGTTTGTATCTTGAAACTCGTCAATTAGGATATAGGGAAAGCTGTCAATGATGATTTTTTTGAGAATATCGTACTGAGAGACTAGCTCTTGTCCGTATTCTAGCAAGGTATCATGGCTGATTATCATCCGATGTAGGATGTCCCTGTTAAATCTGGATTCGTACCTAACCTCTGTGTAGCCATCCAAATCGGAATCAATTTTCTCGATGCAGGCCTTGTATTTTTTTAGTCGCAAGATGGTGTCGACAATTTTTTTGAAATTTCCCACGTTTTTCAAAATATCTGGGAACTGTTCTCCTACATCGGTCAACCCGTCTCTGAGCTTATTGGCTGGGGAGTCGTACAACCGGTAGTAAATGTCTAATTTGTCGGAGATTATGTCCTCAAATTCAGCTCTTCGCTCCTGGGACAGCGCACGGTACACACGGAATTTCGGCTCAACTTTGGGATCAGCGTTGGTAGAGATATCGTGTTCCATTTCGGCAATTTTCTTTGCCAAGTTGCCTTTATGGATTGCAACCAAAGGTTTCTGGTGGTTTTTTATCAGCTCCCATAGCCGCTCATGGATAGTGGAAACAAAAATAAGCTGAGAGTCTCCAAGTCTCTCTTTAATTTCAGCAGTTGCCGCATTGGTATAGGTGATGCAGATAACTTTTTGATTGTGTTCTGAAAGTCTGCGCCCATGGTGCTTGACGATGTGTTTCAAGCTTTCGACCAGTGCGTAGGTTTTACCAGCACCCGCACCAGCGCTGAACACTATGTCGTCCCAGCGATCTATGTGTTGATAGATGGTATTCTGTATTTCTTTTTCCTGAGCTTGGTACTCAGGCTTGAGTGTCGTTAAACTCATCTTACGACCTGCCCTTCACTGCCTTTGGAATTCGAGGCTTGAGCCAATCAAGTCCCGCATTTATATATGAAGGTAGAACGGGGCAATGCGCGGGGTCCTCTGTCGTGATCAGCTTGAACAGCAATTCATTTGCAAAATCACTTTTGCTATCCGATAGCTTCTTTTGAAGTTTGTAGGAATGGTTTTTGATTTGTTCGTAATTTTCATTCGAACCAGAATCGGAAATTTCCTTATAGATTCTAGGTTTCAGGTTTTTGAGGATGTCATTTATAATGACATTCTGATAATTGGTTAGAATGAATGCCTCTTCGAAACTGGTGGCAAAATAGGATTCTGTGGAGTCGAGCTGAAATACGCCGTACAGGTTTTCACTTTCGTAATAGGAATTGAGCTGACTGATGTCGTCATTGTCGCGATTGAAGAGCTTGATCGTGCTATTTGTAGTTGTTCTGCCGTTAAGGTCTGAAACTTGTGTGAAGTTTTCCTTCTCTTCATCGCTTCGTTTAATATCAGTGTCGGTGACTACTAGAGTTGGGACATTCAACAGTTTCACAAGAGGGTAGTAGACTTGGCCATGGGCGCCATTGATGTTAAAAATTGAAATGTAGAATTTCTTCAGTGCGTCATCTCGTTCAATGTAGTAGGGGAGAATAGTTTCTTCTGTAACTCCTTCTACAAAAATGACAGCGTCTGAGAAAAATAGCTCAGATACTTTGTACTTTATATGCTTTTTGAGGAATGTGAGATTCTCAAGTTTCCACTGTTTGAATTCTTCTTCGGTGCCGTGTTTAGTGGCGTCAAATACCTCATTCCCTGCAACAGCAGTATCATTGAGTTTGACGACGCATGACTGACCGTCTACCGTGGAAATGTAGTTGATGTTATCAAATGAGTTACTGCTGTGGATCTTGCTGTTTAGTATGTGAGACGAGTGAGTCGTGATAACAATCTGGCTATTGATTTTTTTCTTCGCTGATTCGAGCAAGAGAGCCACAGCGTCGTCGATATATTTTATGAATAACTCCTGCATCTGGGGATGCATATGGGTTTCCGGTTCCTCGATGGAGATAAGGTTGATTTTACTTTGGCAATCTTCCTCTGGGAACTGTTCAACATAGCCAATTATTTCTCCTATTATGTGCATCAAATTGCTGTATCCAAGCCCAAATTGGCTCTCAGGGATACTCAGCTCACCTTCGCTATATTCGTACTTGATAAGGCTGTTCAGAAGTTTTTCGAAATTTAGGTCGGCTAATAAGGATACGCTGAAAGCCTTGTCGGACTCTATCTCGTGGAGTACATTGTTCACCGTATCTTGATGTTCTGAGCTGATTTTTTCGGTAATGTCGCTATTGATGCTGTCCAGGCTGTTTTCAACCGATGTAAAATCCGATCCCGTAGCGTTTTTGTGGCGAAATTTGATAATTTTGTTGAATGTAGCGGCAAGTCCGTTGTTGGCGGTCGCCTTTTGGGCAGAAATTGTTTTAAGTTTTATTAAATCAGATAGCTTGAAACGACCTTTAATTTTGGTGCCATCCAATCCGAAATAGTTTTCTGAAAACTGCGTTTTGTCGACGAACTCAATAAACTTTCGAAAAAGCAGCGCCTCATTGTTGGAGTATCTATCGATTAGCTCCTTTAGACCATCCCTGAATTGGGTTCCTTCTTTAATCTCGTATTTTACCTTGATGGAAACATCAATTTCGTTCGCACTCGGATCAACATCCCCTATGCTGATAAACGGTGATAAATTGCTGAGAAGGTCGTTTCGTGTTTTATCCACCCCTACAACAATATTGAAACCCAAAAAAGGCAGAGTGTCAGTGATACCTTTCTTGTGCTCTTTGAGCAATATTCCGAGGTAATTGAAATTGAAATCTCTGCCGGAAATAGTGCTAGCTTCATTTATTAGTTTATTTAGTGCTGTTGCCACCGTTGTCTTACCCGCGTTGTTTCTTCCAACAATCAGCGTTGTCGAGGCTGCCACTGAGTTAATTGGTTCTTTTCTAGAAGAGTCCGCGCTCGATGCGACAAATTCGACTATATTATTCTCTCTAGAAAATTTCCTAAAATTGATAATTTGAAGACTTTTTAAGTGCATAGAGTTCCTCTCATAATGCCACAATTAGTTCCGTGTAAATAACCACTGCGTATCTGAGGTAGCTTACAAAAAACGTTAAATCTCGAAGCAATTGTGTTCTGATTTGAATGGCGCTTACTTAATCTCAAGCTATTAGATATAATATCTCCAATCTTGCTCGCATCCAATAACAATTCATAGTAAAGAGGGTCAGGCCATACGTCTTGGGCCTTAAAATCTTGGTTCGAGTCGATGAAAATCGTTGTTGTTTTACACATAACGCCCGCCATCACCGGTGGTAAAACCTCAGCGAAGCGGGGGTTTACCACCGGTGCATAGCTTGGTTAGATTTTCACTCAAACCTGATATCCAGCTGCTCTGAGATCTTTTGCGAGTTCTTGTTTCCAAGCACCTTGCTCGTCCATCGATATGTAAACCATACCGCTAATATCATTTGGAGTTTCGACATCGCCTTTGACCAGAGCGGCAACCCGAGGACGCCCGAGCTTCCCAATTAGAAAGCCATGCTCAAAAACAACATTTTGCCTCGCCCGATATCGACCGTTGGGCTGGCCAGCCTTCGCTCCAATATCACAAGGGGTGTACAAAACGATTCCAAAACCAACATTTGAGTAGTACTCAATTTTCTCAATTATTGTCCGGCTTGAGCTGGCCTGCATGTGCAGTATGATCGGCTCCAATCCAAGCCCAGCAACGAAATCCTTCATCTCCAGTTTAGTAATTTCATCGTGGCCATGGACAATAAAAACCTGAGAAGCATTGAATTCACCCGGAGCCGTAGGAATTATAGGCGGCTGAGCGGCGGCTCTATCCTTCAAAGCTTGGGAAGCTTCGACCTGCTGAGGCGTGAAATATCCCTTTCGGACCAAAATGTCGAATAGTGGCTCATCTTTGATAGCCCAATGCGTTCGCGATAATTCCCATCGGCCAAGATCGAAATCAATACGCAGAGCTTCAATTGAGCCAATAGGTAGACTGGGCAAAATTGTGTCTAACTCAAAATCAAAAACAACGGTGGATTGTCTCAGGCGTACATTGGTTATGTAGCCGACCCGCGACTCCACTGCCTCGTTTTCAACCACAAATAACGAGGGGAAACTTTTTAGTTCTTCGATAGCTTTATCATCTAAGAATTTATATCGCTCACTAATCTCATCAGCGGTGTACTCGATAGCCACCCGGCTTCTGTCCAGCTCGAAAGGAGAGCTAGTCCAGCTATCTGGATCATGCGAAATCAATAAGTTGAACAAGAATATCTCCTTCCGGCTGACTCACCTGAAAAATCTAACGCCCGCAGCATGCGCGGTTTTGAAATGGAGGCGAAGCCGCAATGGGAAAGCCGTCGCCGTGCCTGCGCTGGTTAGATTTGTTTATTGTCCTTGCTAAATAGGTCTGCTTGGGCTGCACGCAACTTTTGCGCATGTTTGTAGCTCTTTCCTTGTGGAGTCTCAATGGACTGTCTTTCGTCATACTTACGAATTACAGTTGTCACGACATACCCCGTTATCTCGACCTCGCCAACCTCATCTAGCTTTCTAAAGACATTGAGAACGCATTCTAAGAATGTTCCATGCTGAAAAGTAACCTCTTCTCTTAGAACTTGGTGCTGGAAAGCCGCATCCTGCATCGTGAAGCCAATAATCTGCTCTTCATAAATCCCTTTCCACTTGTAACGCCCTTCTCGCAACACTGGGCTGACGACTTCGATCTTGGCATTCTCAATGATTAGCGGCTTAATTGAATGCGAAGTCAGTATGAATTCGTGGAACCGCGCACTTGGGACATTCTTTTCTGGCGCAAATGGTCTAAGGTTTTTATCTAGAGGTAAAATTCCAATTGAATTGACATTTTCACGTCCATTTAGGTTTTTGTAGAAATTAGACCGTCTTACAACTATTTTCGGTTCTTTTTTCAGTACGTGGACGGCGTTGTCTCGAGTAGCATTTTTGGTTCTTGGCTCAATGTCACGCAATTCTTGACGGAGCTTTTCAATTTGAAGCCTTTTCTCCTCAATACTTAATTCGGTTAGCTCTTTGCTGAGCGCTTCTTCTTCTGATTCGTATATCTGTGGTGCAAGAGCCACAAGAATAGCCACTACAGAGAGGACAACACTCAGCTGTCCAGAATTGTCTCCCGCCCATTTCCAAACTTCCTTTAACCCACCTTCTACAAGGGCTTGAGCATCAATCTGGACAGGCACTCCAAGGGTGGTGGCAACCTCATGAAAAATTGCAAGCAACTCTGCCTCACAGCGATTCCGAAGAACGGCATCCATTGAGTGCTCGCTATCCTTCAAATAGTAATGGAGCTCGATCCCCCCAACTGAGGTCATTCCATTCTCCTTGTAAATCTAACAGTTTATTCATCGACGTTTTTCGTATATCCCCCGACGTATATCCGTGCGCCGTTCCGATCAGGCGGCACGGCAAGGCTCCGCGTGTCAACGCCTTACATTTTCAACCGACCTTCCGGTCGGCAACCTTCGCGACAAGTGACGTTTATCTCTCTATCTTATATATCTCACATCTAATGTGCGGACCATTAGAATATGGTATATCTTCCAATGGATAGGCTACCCATAACCTGAAAGGGCAATGACTTTTCATTTTTTACCCATCGACTTATTTTCTTAAGTTCTTCTCTATTTGCACTTGGCAAAGCGCTGTCTGAGCTTGAAGTTTATGCGCGAAGGCCTTTTCTTTCCCATAGGCGTAACCGACCGCGCCACCAATAATTCCGCCGACAGCCGCAAAAACAAGCTGACCAGTTGCGAGCCCAGCGAAACCGAGCAATATAACCCCGAGTGCAGTGTAAGACCGAGTTACACTATTAGCTTTGGCATACAACCTATCAGCGAACTCTTGTATGATATCTGGGTTATATATTGTTTTCATGGCGCCCCCTTTTTTAATTTTTATTTTTAGTTATCTATTCGGGAAATTTCTTATTAACTTATAGGTAATGCTGCTATTGTCAGCATTCAAAACTTCTATTTGCGCTCCCTTGTAGCCTATTACCCTTGACGCCGAAAGGTCATACTCAACCTCGTTATTGAATGCGGGCCTAGCGGTGTTATTGCTAAACTCTCGGTATCCGATATTTATCTTGCTTCCTACGCGACCGCTGTATATTAGTGTCTGCTGAAAACTATTTTTTGTTTCCGAAACTCGCCCATGCCTCTCATAGTCAGCATCATAACAAGCACGGCCACCCAATGTAGTAATAACACATAGTTTGCTATGGCCTTGTTTCTTTATGGCCAAAGCTTCAATAGGATCCGATAGCGCACCTCTGATGACGCCGACCGCTGAAAAGAAATCCTGCTTACTATCGAACCCTACTTGTGGATAATTATTGCTGGGGATGTCGTAAAGGAAGCCGTCAACACGCTGTTTCAGATATAGTACCTGCTCTTCATATATAACGCCCTTTTCGACCATATGATCCCCAACGTATGCTGTAACCTCTTGCCCCACAGGAGGGTAATCAACGTTTTTTACGGCCATCGGTGAACCATTATATTTCACAGTCGTGCAGCCGCTCAGAAAAATGATAACCAAGAACACAGATGCTATCTTCAATTTGAATCCCCTCCCAATTTTTTAATCACGGCAGATCAAGCTGGTACAAAATTTTCGGTTTACCCCTTTTCTCTCACACCCCAAATGAACTCAGTGTGCTGGGCTTTATCACGAATAAAAACGTGACCGACTTCACAAGTCAACATTTGTATCCGCTTGTCGCGCAAACACAAAAAAGGGCCACAAAAGGCCCCTTCAAATAGTAACGACTAACTAACTGCTAGAGCGGCACCGTCACTCACTCCAAACCAAACCCAACTCCTTCGCCACCTTCACTTCATCCAGCCGGCGCACGGGCTGGGTGAAGGGCACTTCAGTCGCCGTACCCGTTGGATTTGCGGTACTGTAACGCCCGTGACTAATCAATGGTCGGGCAGCGCGTAGCTATACAATACCTCCGGGGAAAGCGCGCGGCCGTCTGATAGAGCGGTGTTCAACTGCCCGACCGCCCTTAATGGGCGAACTTGGACGTACATCTATCGGAGCAAGACCATGAAATATCGCACTCTCAAAGTCCGCAAAGGCCACCGGGACTACACCCTGAAAAGCGAGCCCTACAGCGGCAACCCAATCACTCCCTTCCTGCTCCTGAAAGGCACCTCGCTTGAACAAGCCGGGTTCACCATCGATATCCCGGTGTCCGTCGCCGTGGACGAAGGGCGGCTCTTGATCATTCGTCGGTAAAAATTTGCCCCCGGCCAAGGGCCGGGGGCCCGTTCACGGCAATGTCCCGATAGGCGGCGGTAGCCAAAGCATCCGGATGATTAGCAAGCTGCCGCAAACGTGGAATTGTCAGCGTCGAGCTTGTTCCGCTAAATCCACGCTATGTCGCAAGGACATTGGCCTGCGCATAACGGCGCGCCATGAGGCATCATCGCCCTATAGAACCACATATGGAGCGAGACATGGGTACAGACCCCGAAGCCCTGAGAGACGCCGCCCTGGCGCTTTCCGAAGCGGAGCGGGCAAAGCTGGCCAGAGACTTGATAGCCAGCCTGGACGGCCCCGCCGATGACGATGTCGCCGAAGCCTGGGACATTGAGCTTTGCCGCCGCATCAATGAAGTGGAGAGCGGAAAAGCCCAACTGCTGGATGTTGAAGACGTTCTCGCGCGCATACGGGCCCGGATCGGATAGAGAGTTAATTTTGATCATTGAAGTCAGCAAGGAAGCTGCCCAGGACCGCAGCCTGGTACGAAAAGGAAGATCCGGGGCTTGGAGGTCGTCTGGTTGACGCTTTTGCCCACGCCGTGCGGCTTCTTGAAGAACCCAATCCGCCGCTCACTCCCGTGGGTGGCAAAGCCGGCAGCCGCGGGGCCAAACGATTGCTTTTGCATCACTTTCCCTTTTCCTTCATTACCCTGAGCCGTGGGTCGACCACGGTTGTCATTGCATTCGCCCACCATTCCCGAAAGCCGGGTTACTGGATAGATCGCGTCTAGCATTCCAGCAATGCTGGCCATCAAGCGCCTTGCGGTGTAGGGAAATGCTTTCGAACAGAGGCGCAAATGGCTTACAACGATTTCAGCTTCAGCCTACTGTGCTCAAACGACGTGACGACTAGCCTGGATACCGGTGCTTAAACACACCCTATCAGCGGTCGTCTCGGCCGACAAAATGCGGTACTTTTGTGCCCACGACCCATCGATGGTCGGGTAGCGCGTAGCTATACAAGACCTTCGGGAAAAGCGCGTGGCCGTCTGATAGCGGTGTTTAACTGCCCGACCGCCCTAATGGGCACGCTTTAAACAACCCTATCAGTGGAGCACGACCATGAAATACCGCACCCTCAAAGTCCGCAAAGGCCACCGGGACTACACCCTGAAGAGCAAACCCTACAGCGGCAACCCAGTCACCCCCTTCCTTCTCCTCAAAGGTACCTGGCTGGAGCAGGCCGGGTTTACCGTCGATACACCTGTATCGGTATCCGTTGAGGACGGGCGGCTTTCGATTGTTCGGGAAAGCAGTCGGTGAGGGTCGAGCCCCAGCGAAAAGCTGGGGCTTCGTCGCCTGTGGAGGCGAAAGCGAGAACCGAAATCACGTTCGTCTAAGCCAGGGAACTACAGCCACGGCTGTAGACACTCGTTATGCCGCCTTTTACAGCTCCAGATCTAGATTCATCGAGTATTTTTGGGCCCAAATCTTGAGCGTTTCAAATGGAATATCAACTCCCCCTCGGTGGCCTGGGTGTCCTTTTATGAGAAACGCGTTGCCAATTTCGCCATAATAGTCTCCGACAATTTGAAACCGTTCGAAAAGCGCCTTGAGAAGCCCCATTATCCGGAGCCAGTTGTAGAATTCAGTGCGCGATGCCGTGGCTTCCGTGTGAAGTAGCAAATATACGGCCTGACTGGTCAACGCCGGTACCAGTACGCCGACATACTCTTTCCTATAACAGAAGACTCCCTCAATCATCGAGATACCGCAGCTTCTCTCATTCTCGTTGCCCGCGAGAAATTGAAGAGCCGTGACAAGCAGTGAGTCATTGTGCTGACCTTTCTCTCGGAAATGGTTCAGCACCATTTGTATCAAGCTGGCCGACGCCCCAATAAGAGCACCGCCCAACGCAGCCACTATCCCAATCCACATAGCGTTCATACGCGCTTTTACCCAACATAATGCCAGCCAGCACACGCGGCCACGAAAGGAGGTGACGCCGCAATGTCGCAGACATCACCGTGACCAGGATTATTAGGCTTACCATGCGCCATGCAATGCCGCTTTTTTAAGTTTTATAATCATTTTCTCTCCTCTATCATCCATGACTCCTAACTCCGGGACGATTTTTTTACGGCTCTGCTTGTACCAGTCTGAACATATCTGGGCCAGATCACCGCTAGCTACCTTTGAGAACATTTCTTGTAATAGGTAGGAAGTCAACTCAGGATGTCTTTCAAAGAAGAAGTCTCCTGGATTTTGAAGAAGTCCGGGACTCTTTGACATCGACGCTTTCGATTTTTGGAACATTTTCCTTGGTATTGATTCTGCTGCATAGTTCGTCTCCATACAGTATTCAGGAGCCGTAAAATCGATATAAAATTGCTCGGTCTCAACCCAACAGTGAAATGCATCAGGAGAACTGAAAAACTTACCATCCTCTTTCCCCGCGTAAGCTAGAACAGGCCCCTCTTGACTCACCTTAACGAATGCAGCCCCCATAATAGGCCTCGCATCTATTTTCAGAGCCTCTTTGAGAATGTATGCTCCTGTCACATTGTAAAACTGGCAAGACCGAGTCGCGCCATGAGCGAATTTCTCGCCCACCGAAGAAACAATTCGAAAAATTAACTCGTACTGCTTGAGATTGATGTCTCGTTTCATCTCAATTACTCGGTTTCATGGTTATCTAAGACTAACGCCAACCGTAACCAGCGCATTTGAAGTGAGCCCCGCGAGATGATCTCAATCTAAATTTTTATCATCTGCCACTCTGATGATATTTATGCTGTACTTGTCCAAGGCGGCACCGTTGATGTCAATCCCGCCATAATGAATGATAGTGTGCAATTCACCTCCGACCACCCATTCTTTATGAGCAACAATCATCCCATTGATATTATCGTTCGTACTTCTCGGCTCGCCATACTTACGTGTATATTTCTCAAAAAGCTCCGATGCTGAAGCTTTCTCTAGCCCACACAATGCACCTACAGTTTTATTCCCTTTTAGGGTAAAAGTTATTTCCCCGGCGGAGGAACATTTTGCACCTCGAATAAACATATTGCTGAAAGCATTTGTCTCACCGATGCACAGGACATCACCCATGAAATTTTGACATGTCAACCCTGGTATATAGCGCTCCAAAGTCTCCTGCGAAGCCTCTTTAGGGTACTTAACCAGCCCTGAAGAAAACTCTATCTGGTGCGGCATCGGGATGCTATCAGCATGAGCCGTAAGAGCGGGACTGATAATCGTCATAATAAAAGCAAAAAGTTTAGCTTTCATGTTTTTTTCCAAAAACGAATTATTAATATTTAATCACCCAGAATCCATATAGGGCCGTAGCTCCCGTAGCAACTATTCATCACGGCAGCGACTTTTGAATTATGAGGGACCAAGTCTCCCCATTTATTTATTTCGAAGGCCAGAACACTATAAACAGAGCCCTCACCTTCTCTTATCAGATCATCATAAATTCTTACCTCCCCTCCCCGGCTTAAGATTCTACTTCTCAGCCATGTCTTTTCTTCATGCAAGCTAGCCACTTTTGCTAGCAGCACATTTTCCAAAGGCAGATACCTACCATCCTCGGAGCGGCAGTCGATATTGAAAGAGCGAACAGCTTTCTCAGCGTAAGGGTCTTGGTAGTCAAGCATCCCGCCATATTGTCTTTTCAATTCTTTTATGTACCGGAGGTTAGCTGAGTCAGCTGCTTTGGCGTACGGCATGACCATCTGGGAAAAACCCAAAACGCCACACAGGACTATAAACCTCAACCCAGCTCGCTTTATCCTTCCCATTTCCCCACCTTTTCTTGAAAGTTATTACCTCACTGGATGAATAGTTTCGCTCTAACCTAGCCAGCTGAGAAGGGGCAGATCGGGCCAGACAGGGAGATATCTGGCCAGCCGATGAGGAACGACCGATAGGTGTCGTAAGTGCAGGATGATTTGGAGTGGCTAGATTTGAACTTTTTGATGCAAGCGAACTTAACTCTTGACCGGCGAAACGCTGCGGGTAGGCGGCAATGCAAGATCCAACTTCAGGACCGCCTACCCGCATAGTTACGGCGTGTACTCGGTACCGTGGCAACGCGGGCATGGCGGTAAAGTATCGGTATCGTCGTCGAGATAGACAGTCTCACCGCATTTGTCGCACGAGTAAGTTCCTTTTCCAGGCTTTTCTCCAGTTGAAGACATAACCAGCTCCTATTTTTGATTTATTTCCTTAAGGTTTCTTACTTACCGCTGTCCAATAAAACGTGACCGAATTCGCAAGTCAATCCCCATACAAGCTTGTCGCACAAACACAAAAAGGGGTCAGAAAAACCCTTCAAATAGTAACGACTAACTAACGGCTAAAACCCCAGCATCACTCACTCCAAACCAAATCCAACTCTTTCACCACCTGCACATCATCCAGCCGGCGCACGGGCTGGGTGAACGGCGCCTGGGTGACGATGTCCGGGTTGGTGTTGGCTTCTTCCAGGATTTTGGCCATGACATCGACGAAGTCGTCCATGGCTTCCTTGGTTTCGGTTTCGGTGGGCTCGATGAGGAAGCATTCGGGCACCAGCAGCGGGAAGTAGATCCTGGCGCGCGTATTATTGTGGCGAAGTGAGCAATTATTGATATTGATGGCCATGATGATCTTGGCTGGCTTGATCGAGCGCCCCGGTTAGTGACCGAAACAAAGACGCATAAATCCTGAACTACAATGCATCTATCCTTGCATACTGCATTGAAAAAGATATCAGCAACAACACGAAGCCCGCGCCCGCAAAAGGCCCTTTTTCTGTTCTAATCAGAAATATGGAGACTGCTCTAAGCAACCCACCAAACCCAAATAATACCGTTGCGGAAGCCAACACGTTACAGATAATTGATGCCGACTTTAAAAATCCCAAGCCGAAAATAATCAAAGAACCAAGTAACGCAACACCTCCAGCGCGCTCAATGTAATAAAAGAGAGGATCGTAAAAGAAGGCGAGGAACACCAGAAAAGACGCAGACAGGAGTATCTTCCATCGCGCCCCGCCAAGATAAGTCAAAAACTTTCGCCAATCTTTACTGACATTGTCATCTATGTCGCCGAAGTAGCCGACGAGGTAGGTATCTATGACTTGCCTGGCGGCCTTGGGGAAGAAGTATTCAGCGGCCATCATCAAGGACGCCACGACTTGTATGTTCAAAACTGCTCGTTCGTCAAAGACCATTCTTTACAACCTAAAATATCGTAAACCCAACCAAATCAATTTAGCCACATTTACGAAGGCTTCACTCTTAGCCGTTCTTCCTGAATACCGCTGCCGCCATAGCCGAGAACGCATGAATTAGCGTTGTTCTTCTTGTGAGCCTACAGAATTTTGTATAATCAACCTTCGATAGAACTTCCTTAGCCCAATTCTCCGCATCACCCTCAGCCGAATAAAAGTCAATTTCATGCGCCAATTTATTTCTAATTTTATTTATCTCAAGAAGAAGGTAGCCAACATCCTGAAAGCCTTCCTGGTCTTCTAGCGTACGGGCTTTACCGAAAAAACTCAGGTTCTGTTTGGTTACTTCCGAAAGAACGGAATCAAGCGCCAGATGGCCTTTAACGATCAGCAGTTCGACATCTTTAATTTCGCGCAGATTTGCCCACACGGCCCATTCAACGATAGCAAGCGGCATGGGCATACTCTTATCTCCAGAACAGCCATATTCCCGATGGCTCGGCTAATTAGGCTCACTCCACACCAAATCCAACTCCTTCGCCGCCTTCACATCGTCCAGCCGGCGCACGGGCTGGGTGAAGGGCGCTTGGGTGACGGTGTCCGGGTCGGTGTTGGCTTCTTCCAGGATTTTGGCCATGGCGGCGACGAAGTCGTCCATGGCTTCCTTGGTTTCGGTTTCGGTGGGCTCGATGAGGAAGCATTCGGGGACCAGCAGCGGGAAGTAGATGGTGGGGGCGTGCTGGTTGTAGTCGAGCAGGCGCTTGGCAATGTCGAGGGCGGTGACGTGGTTGTCCTTCGCTTGTTTGGCGAAGGTGAGGATAAATTCGTGGCTGGCGCGGCGGTCCGGGTAGGCGGGCTGGCAGCCGATGGCTTGGAGGCGTTTTAGCAGGTAGTTGGCGGCGAGGGTGGAGTATTCGCCGACGCGGATCATGCCTTCGCGGCCGAGGACCATGGCGTAGAAGTAGGCGCGGAGGAGGACGCCGGCGTTGCCCATGAAGGCGCTGAGGTGGCCGATGCTGGTGGGCAGGGTGTCGGTGTCGATCCAGTGGTAGTCGCCGGATTCTTCGTCCTGCCCGGCCATGGGGGTGGGCAGGTAGTCGAGCAGGCGTTGGGAGACGCCCACCGGGCCGGCGCCGGGGCCGCCGCCGCCATGGGGGGTGGCGAAGGTTTTGTGCAGGTTCATGTGGATGACGTCGAAGCCCATGTCGCCGGGGCGGACTTTGCCGAGGATGGCGTTGAGGTTGGCGCCGTCGTAGTAGAGCAGGCCGCCGGCGTCGTGGACGGTTTTGGCGATGGCTTCGATTTGCCGTTCAAAGACGCCGCAGGTGGAGGGGTTGGTCATCATCAGGCCGGCGGTTTGCGGGCCGCAGGCTTGTTTTAGGGCTTCGAGATCCACGTCACCGTCTTTGTTGACGGGGACTTCGCGGACTTTGTAGCCGCACATGACGGCGGTGGCCGGGTTGGTACCGTGGGCGGCTTCGGGGATCAGGATTTCGGTGCGGGCGTCGTCGTTCCGGGCTTCGTGGTAGGCGCGGATCATGGCGACGCCGGCGAATTCACCTTGGGCGCCGGCCATGGGGGCGAGGGAGACGCCTTTCATGCCGGTGACTTCCTTGAGGAAGTTCTGCAGCTCGTACATACAGGCCAGGTAGCCCTGGCTGTGGCTGGCCGGGGCCAGCGGGTGCCGGTTGAGGAAGCCGGGCAGCATGGCGGCGCGGTTGGCGCCGCGCGGGTTGTATTTCATGGTGCAGGAGCCGAGCGGGTAGAACTGCTTGTCGATGGCGAAGTTCTTGGTCGACAGGTTGGTGTAGTGGCGCACCACTTCCAGCTCGCTCACTTCCGGCAGGCCTGGCTTTTGCTTGCGGCGCAGGTTGGCCGGGATGGCGGACAGTTGGTCCTCACTCACGGGCTTGGGCGCTTGCGAGGTGGCGCTGCGGCCGGGCCGGGAGTGTTGGAAGATCAGCGTGGTTTCGTTGCTCATGCCAAAACCTCCTTCATTGCGGCCACAAACAGATCAAGATCCCCTTCGGTGTGTACTTCGGTGGCGTTCACCAGAATCGCGTTCTTCATGCTGTAGTCCTTGGCGAGGCTGAGGCCGCCGAGGATGTCTTTTTCCGCCAGGCGGGCGAGCACGGTGTCGGCGTCCTGGGGCAGCGTGAGGGCCACTTCGTGGAACACCGGGGCGGTGAAGGTGCGTTCGACGCCGTCGAGGGCGGTGAGTTTGTCCGCCAGTTTCTGGGTGTTGGCGTGGCAGTGGCCGGCGACGCTGGCGAGGCCGTCGGGGCCGAGCAGCGAGGTGTAGATGGTGGCGGCGGTCATGGCCAGGCCCTGGTTGGTGCAGATGTTACTGGTGGCCTTGGAGCGTCGGATGTGCTGCTCGCGGGCTTGCAGGGTGAGGGTGAAGCCCTGCTTGCCTTCCATGTCCACGGTGCGGCCGATGATGCGGCCGGGCATCTGGCGCACGTGTTTTTGGGTGCAGGCCATGAAACCGAAGTAGGGGCCGCCGGAGCTGAGCGGGATGCCCAGGGGCTGGCCTTCGCCGACCACGATGTCCGCACCCTGCTCGCCCCATTCACCGGGAGGCGTGAGCAGCGCCAGAGAGGTGGGGTTGACCACGGCGATCACCAGCATGCCGTTGGCGTGGGCCCAGTCGGTGAGGGCGTCCACGTCTTCCAGGCTGCCGAAGTAGTTGGGCTGGCTGATCACCAGGGCGGCGTAGTCCTGGCCTTCGTGTTCCTTGAGGCCGTCCACCAGGGTCTGGCCGGCGTCGGTGCAGAACGGCACGGACACCAGCTCCACGTCCTGGTTGTGGACGATGGCGTTGCAGGCGGCGCGGTAGCGCGGGTTGAGGGCGTCGGGCACCAGCACTTTGCGGCTTTTCGATTTGCGGTTGGCGCGCAGGCTCATCAGCACCGCTTCGGCGAGGCCGGAGGCGCCGTCGTAGACCGAGGCGTTGGAGACGTCCATGGCGGTGAGCCGGGCGATCAGGGTTTGGTATTCGTAGATCACCTGCAGGGTGCCCTGGCTGGCTTCCGCCTGGTAGGGGGTGTAGGCGGTGTAGTACTCGCCCCGGGTTGCGATTTCCCATACCGCCGCCGGGACGTGGTGCGCGTAGGCGCCGCCGCCGATAAAGCTGAGGGCGAAGCGGTCCTGCTCGGCGCGCTCGGCCATCAGGCGGGTCACTTCCATTTCGCCGCGCCCTTCGGGCAGGGCGTCGAGGCCGTGGCCGGCTTTCAGGTGGGCGGGGATTTCATCGAACAGATCCTCGATGCGGTCGGCGCCGATGGCGTCGAGCATGGCGCGGACGTCGTCTTCGGTATGGGGGATGTAGGGCATGGGAGGCGTTACCGGATGATTAGGTGGTCAACAGAATGGTCACGACGGTTAAAGAAGGGCTGCAAGCTACAAGCTTCAAGCCGCAAGCAGGCCGGTGCCGGTCTTTAGCTTGCAGCTTGTAGCCTGAGGCTTGCAGCCCGCCGGGCAAACCGCCCGGCGGCTATTCGCTGTCTATTTGTTCCTGATACTGGTCGGCGGTCAGCATTTCTTTCAGCTCGCCCTGGTCGGCCATTTTGATCTTGAACAGCCAGCCGCTGGCGTAGGGCTCGTTGTTGACGCGCTCGGGTTCGTCTTCGAGGGCTTCGTTGATGGCCACGACTTCGCCGGAGACCGGGGCGTAGATGTCGGAGGCGGCTTTCACGGATTCAACCACACCGGCTTCGTCGCCGGCGGCGAATACCTGGCCCAGGTCGGGCAGTTCCACGTAGACCAGGTCGCCCATGGCGTCCTGGGCGTGGGCGGTGATGCCCACCACGGCCACGTCGCCTTCGACGCGGACCCATTCATGGCTGTCGCGGTAGCGCAGTTCGGCAGGAATCTCGCTCATTGTTTTCTCCCTCGTGGCGGACTCAGATCGGTTTATAGGCTTCTTTGCCGTTCTTCACGAACGGTGTTTTCACCACATGCGCCTTGAGGCGCTTGTTGCGGATTTCCACTTCCACGGTGCCGGTGGTGCCGGCGGGCAGGCGCGCGAAGGCGATGGCCCGGCCAAGGGTGGGCGAGAAGGTGCCGCTGGTAGTCTCGCCTTCGCCGTTCGGCGTGTGCACGGTCTGGTGGGGGCGCAGCACGCCCTTGCCTTCAAGCACCAGGCCACGCATCACCGTGTGATCTTTCTGCTTTTGCGCTTCCAGGGCGGCGCGGCCCACGAAGTCACGGTCCGGGTCGTCCAGGGCCACGGTCCAGCCCAGGTTGGCTTCCCAGGGGGTGACGCCGTCGTCCATGTCGTTGCCGTACAGGTTGAGGCCCGCCTCCAGGCGCAGGGTGTCGCGGGCGCCCAGGCCCGCCGGGCGGGCGCCGGCGTCGGTGAGCCGCTGCCACAGTTCCGGCGCTTTTTCGCCGGGCAGGATGATCTCGGCGCCGTCCTCACCGGTGTAGCCGGTGCGGGCGATCAGCCAGCTGCCCACCTGGGCGAAGCCGAAGAACGGCATTTCATCCAGGGCGGCGCGGGCGTCGTCGCACACCAGGTCGCGCAGGAAGGCGCGGGCCTTGGGGCCCTGCACGGCGATCATGGCCAGGTCCGGGCGCTCGCGGATGTCCACGGCGAAGCCACCGGCCTGGCCTTCCATCCACTCCAGGTCCTTGTCGCGGGTGGCGCAGTTGACCACCAGCCGGGCGTGCTCGGCGTCGATCTTGTAGACGATCAGGTCGTCCACCACGCCGCCGCGTTCGTTGAGCATACAAGTATAGAGGGCGCGACCCTCGCCCACCTTGTCCAGGTCGTTGGCGAGCAGGCGGCGCAAGTACGCGCGGGTGTCCTTACCGGCCACATCCACCACGGTCATGTGGGAGACATCGAACAGGCCCACGCCGTCGCGCACGGCGTGGTGTTCCTCCAGCTGGGAGCCATAGTGGATGGGCATGTCCCAGCCACCGAAATCCACCATCTTGGCACCGGCGGCGAGATGGGCGTCATAAAGGGGTGTGCGCTGACCCATGGGAATGCGGGCTCCAGGTCCGTGGGCCGGGGCGACGAACGCGCCATGGCCCATTGATTGTCAGGAGTGAAGGATAACGGACCCGGGCCACGGCGCCTAGGCGGCGACTGACCGGGCGGTCTGTCGCGGCGGTGGTTCCAGCGCGCAGGGTGGGTGGTGTTGGGGTGGGGGGAGTTTTAACGGCGGGGTTATCGCGGCTGAAGCCGCTCCCACAGGGGGAAATAGCCCCTGTGGGAGCGGCTTCAGCCGCGATTCCGAGCCGATCAGTCCTTGATCGGCGCGGAGACGTAGTTGAGGAAGACGCCGCCTTCCGGGATGCCGAGGGTCATGTCCGCGGCCTTGATGACGTTGTCGATCAGGTCAATGTTCACCACCACATCTTGCTCGACCTGGTTGCGTTGTTCGATTTGCAAACGACCATCTTCCAGGAAGGTCACGTCACCCACCAGGTTCAGGCTCAGCGGGTAGCTGTACAGGTCGTGGCTCAGTTGGAGACCGGCGGCGGAGGGCCGCAGGTAGGGCGCGGACAGATAGATGTCCAGGTTAGTCTCGAAAATCGGCCCGTCCGGCGTTTTGCGAATCCAGCCGGTGACCGGCTCGGTGCGGCCATTGCCCCGATCCTCGTAGCGAATGCGCATGATCTGCGGGCCGGTGGCGATGGTCTGATCAATGGGGAACAGCACCAGCAGCAAGCGGGCGTAGATGTCCACCGAGGAGGTCTTCAGCAGGGTCGGGTAGATGTTCACCCGCACCGCGTCTTCCTGCGGGTCGTAGCCCACCAATTCCACGTCCAGGTCGGCGGTGACATAGATGAACTTCTCGCTGGGACAGGCGGGGCCGTCGTATTCACAGCCCACGCGGGCCTCCAGCAGCAGCCCCCCTTTGTCCTTGACGAACAACTCGGTGCTGTTGGGCGGCGTCGGGTATTCGCCGGAGCCGGCCGGGCTTTCCTGGGGCTGGGGCTCGCTGTCCTGGTGCACGAAGTCGTGGTTGGTGTCGTAGGCCGGCAGGTTGCGCAGTTCCTGGAAGACATTGTCGTTGGCGGCGGCACCGGTGAAGTAAAGCTCCAGGTTGGGGCCACCCTGGTCGTCTTCCGGGGCTTCCAGCACGGCGGTTTGCAGGGGGCCGTTGTCCTTGGTGCAGATGGCCGCGCCGCTGGTGCAATCATCGACGCTGAAGTCCTGGTTCTCGGACATCAGCACGTAGCGGTAGGTGGCGCCGTCTTCCCAGGGCTGGTCCGGGGTGAAGGTGATCTTGCGGCCGCCGTACTCCAGCTCGCCGGGCACGGTGTCCAGGCAGGCGTACTGGGTGCGGTTGTTGCCGTCCTTGGTGCCCTGGGGCGCCTGGCCGGGCTCGGCGATTTTTTCCACCCGGAAGCTGCCGGTGTCGCAGGTCTCGCCGACCTGGATGCTCTCTTCCAGCATGGTCTGGGAGAACTGCACCACGATGGGTCGGCGGGCCGGCATGGGCATCACCGGCAGGTGGTCATCGTCGCTTTCGCCGCCCCGGCAGATGCCGTGGTCGCCGGCGGCGATGTCCCAGGTGGTTTTGTTCGCCGCGCAGGGGAAGCCCGGGTAGGTGGTGGTGGCGACGGCGGGATGCCCGCTGCCTTCATAGGTGGGCATGGTGAAGCTGCGGGTGAACGGCTGCGCCGGGTTGCCGGCGGTGTCGGTGATGCCGTCGGTGACACCGATTTCATAGGTGGTGCCGTAGGCCAGCGGTTGCTCCGGCTTGATCACGATGGTGACGCCGTCCATGTAGGCATCGAACGGCACCGCTACGCCACCGGCGGTGAGCGTCAGGTCGGAGCCGGGCTGCAGGGACATGGGGTCCAGCGGTTCATCGAAGGTCAGGATGATGGGGTCGCCGGGGCGCTGCTTGCCCAGCTCGCCGCCGGGCATCCAGGTGGCGATCTGCGGGGCATCCAGGTTTCTGGGTTGCTCCGGCGCGGTGTCCTGATCCCGGTAGGATTCCATGTGGAAGCTGAGCATGCCGTAGGCGTTTTCCACGCCCAGCACGCGGGGCTCCACCATGCCCACCGCTTCCACCACCAGGCTGCCTTTCTTCACGTCGGTGTAGGCATAGCCCACCAGTTCCACCTGCAACAGGTTCTGGTTGAAGGCGCCGTTGGCTTTCTGGGTTTTGGTGTCGAAGGCCACGTCCATGGTCAGGCGCAGCAGTTTGGGGGCGCTGGCGTCGTTGGAATAGGGGTTGGGCAGCAGGTAGCCGTTGGCGTCGGACAGGAAGGTCACGGTCACGTCGCCGGAGTCGAAGCCCGCCGGCACGGCGCCGCCGATGTTCACTTCCAGCGGGTCGCCGCTGAGCAGCGAGCCGCGCGGTATCCGCAGCGGCACTTTGTCCGGGAAGTTGGGCGCGAAGGCCAGTTCCGCGAACACGTTGCCTTGCTGCTTGGACGCGGTATTGTCGCCCAGCAGTTTAGCAATCAGCGGCACGCAGTTGATGGCTTCGCCGCTGATCGGCGACGTCCGCACGCCCGCGTCCAGACAACCCAGTTGGGTGTCCGCCGGCTCGGCCTTCTGGGCCAGCATGGCGCGGGGTTTGGTGTCCCGGGGCATGAATTCCCGCGTGTAGGCGGGCAGTGCCTGGCCTTTGATGTTGCGGACCTGGTTGGTCAACGTCAGGGTCAGGGTGCTGCCGGGCTGAACCGGCTCCACCGGATCGCCACCGCCTTCGCTTTGCGGGCGCGGGTCGATGGTGATGTAGCGGCCATCCGCCAGCAGGGTGGCGGGAATCACCTCGCCGTTCTGGGTCAGGGAGAGGGTCTGGCCGTAGATCAGGGAGTCCGGGTCCACCGGCTGGGAGAGCACCAGGTTCACCGAGGAGAAGTCCAGGAAGGGCACCTCCGCGTCGTCCGGATTAACGCTCACCACCTGGAAGCTGTCACTGCTGCTGCGCAGTTCAAACGGACCTTGCAGGGCCGGGCGGGTGGTGAAGCTGAGTTCGCCCCCCGGCAGGGTGGGCTCGCCGTTGCCGGTGCGGATGTCGTTGAGTTTGAGCGTGTATTCGCTCTTCACCGCCAGCGGCTGATCCGGGGTGAGCACGGCACTGCGCCCGCCGTCGACGCTGGCCACGCTGAACGACACCGGGCCGTCCGGGCCTTCCAGGGTGAAGTTGCCGGCGTCCACGTCCACCGGTTCGGAGAAGCGCACC
Organism: Alloalcanivorax gelatiniphagus; assembly: GCF_005938655.1. GTDB lineage: Bacteria > Pseudomonadota > Gammaproteobacteria > Pseudomonadales > Alcanivoracaceae > Alloalcanivorax > Alloalcanivorax gelatiniphagus. The sequence continues at coordinate 292,418 of NZ_VCQT01000045.1, read as the reverse complement.
ACCACCGGGGCGTGGGGCGCCACGTCCTGTTGCCCTTCATAGGGGTAGGTGTAGAACACCTCGGCTTGCACCCAGGTGCTGAAGTCCGTGGTCTGGTCGCTGCCACCGCCGCCGCCACAGGCGGCCAGGGCCAGGGTCAGACCGGCGAGCAGGAGTTTTCTTGTGATCATGACCTGCCTCCTCAGAATTTAAGCGTGATGGCACCGGTGATGACGTTCACGTCACCGTCGGCTTCCACGCTTTCATAGGGCTGGGGGTAGCTGGGCGAGCGGGTGTCGTACAGGTCGAAGGTGCGCGGCTCCAGCTTCTGGTACTGGTAGGCGATGTCGAAACGCACCGGGAACGAGAAGAAGCGGGTGCGCTCGTACTTGGCGGTCAGGCCCAGACCGAAGATCCACTTGTCGGTGTCCAGGTAGTTCACGTTCAGGGAAGCGTTGGATTTCAGCGGGCTTTCGCTGTAGGCCACGCCGCCGGTGACGGCGAAATTCTGGTTGAGCTGGTATTCGGCGCCGATGCGCGGGATCACTATGTCCTGGAATTCCAGGATGCCCACGCCGTCCTCGTTGGATACGGCCTGGTCCTTGATGGTGTCGCCATCGAATTCATCTTCCAGGTCGGACCACTGCTGCAGTTCCAGGCTGGCGCCCACGCGCAGGCGGTTGGTGCGGTAAAGCAGGCCGGCGGAGTAGATGTTGGGCTGGTAGGAATCCAGGGTGGTCACCGCCAGGGACAGGCCCGGCTCGTCGATGACGCCGGGGATCACGGTGTTGGCGTCCACGGTGGTGTTGGTGTTGGAGTAGCCGCGGAAGGCGAAGGCGGTTTCGAAGCCGTTCAGCCAGCAGTCGCCGTCCGGGCAGAAGGTCTCGCCCAGATCCATGGTGACACTGAGGGTGGGCCGGATTTCCGGCTTGGCGGACACATCCAGTTTCTCGTATTGGGTTTCGCCGGCCAGGTTGGTGTAGGCACGCAGCTCCGCCTCGGACTGCAGGGTGATGCGCGCGGAGGCGCCCACGTCGATGCCGCGCCACAGCTGGGTGGCGCCGCCCAGGCTCAGGAACAGGGGCTGGCGGCCGTATTCGAAGTACTGGCCGGTGCGCGAGGTTTCCGATTCGAAGGCGAGCATTTCCTCGCCGTATTTCTCGATGCCGATCATCACGCCCAGATAGAGCGGATGGTTGAAGCGGGTCAGGTTGGAGAGGTTGGATTTCATACCGATCAGGGTGTGCTGGGAAGGCGAGTCCTGCAGCACGTCGCCGCGCCGGATCGGCGCCGCCGGGCCACCCAGGCTGTTCACGCGCAGTTCGTGTTCGGCGTGCAACAGGCCCACGGTGAGTTCACCGCGCGGGTCCTTGGCCAGATAGGCCGGGTTGTAATAGACCGAGGAAACCTTGCTATTGAACATGGAAAGGGCCTGGGCGGAGGCCACATCGGTGGGCAACACCCCGTAGGTGGTGCCGATGTTGCCCATGCTCGCGTACGCGGTGCTGCCGGTTCCCATGACAAGCGCCAGGGCCAGACCCCGGACCATCTTGTTGTTCTTCATGTTCGACTTCTCCGAGTGGGCCGTTCCAGTGCAACGGCACTTTATTATTGAGTCGCCAAGTACAGGCGTTCACATTCAGGTGGCGCAGTATGAGCTACTGAAATTCAACGAAACACTGTCTTTCGCCACATTTTGTGCACTTTTGTTAACTGATTCCGGTAGACAAACCTTTTTACTGATTCTGCTTTTATAGGTTAATAATTAAGTATCGCCGCAAGGCTCCCCGGCCAGTCGTATACCGGCGAAACCCCTTTAAAAACGGGCCCTGGCCCGCACCACGCCGGCTTTTTCCCAGTCGCCGACCTTCGCTCGATTGTGAAAAACCGTCACCACCGGTGAAACACAAAGATTGTAAAAATGCAGTGAAGAAGGCAAATCCGCCCGTGCGCCATGCGTTCGCACGAGGACAACCGTTAACAGCCGTTTTCCTGCCCCCGCGCTGGTAACGGCGCCAGCCCCTACCCGCGCCCCCAACCCGCCTATGAATGGCCAGTCATAAGACTTTCGGATAGTAGAGGCCCGGGATGCTTTTATTTCACGCACCCGCTTCGGTATAAAGCGAGGGCAAGGCAACCTCCCGTATAGGTTCCGCACTTCATAGGTGCGACCCATAAGACCAACAAGCAGCGATCAACGAGGAAGGTTTATGGACGGCATTACCGACGACGCCCGCGCTTCCGGCGGCGCCCCTCCCGGCATCCTGTCCCGCGAGCGCACCATCGCGGGCCCCCAATTCAACCGTTGGCTGGTACCCACCGCGGCCCTGGCCATCCATCTGTGTATCGGCATGGCCTACGGGTTCTCGGTGTTCTGGCTGCCAATGAGCCATGAAATCGCCAATCCACCGGCCAGCTGCGGCGACATCGGCCTGATGCAGGCTCTGTTCACCACCACCTGCAACTGGTCCGTGTCCCAGGTGACCTATGTGTTCGGCATCTTTATCGCCATGCTGGGCGTGTCGGCGGCGATCTGGGGGGCCTGGCTGGAGCACGCCGGCCCCCGCAAGGCCGGCTTTATCGCCGCCCTGTGCTGGGGCGGCGGCATGATCGTGGGCGGCATCGGCGTGATGATGCACCAGCTGTGGCTGGTGTATCTGGGCGCCGGGGTACTGGGCGGCGTGGGCCAGGGCCTGGGCTACATCACCCCGGTATCGACCCTGATCAAGTGGTTCCCGGACCGGCGCGGCATGGCCACCGGCTTCGCCATCATGGGCTACGGCGGCGGTGCCATGATCGGCGCGCCGCTGGCGGTGTGGCTGATGGCCCGCTTCAGCGAGGGCGGCGGCACCGGCGTGGCGTCGACGCTGATTACCATGGGCGTGATTTACGCCATCGTCATGAGCTGCGGGGCGTTCGGGTTCCGGGTGCCACCCAACGGCTGGAAGCCGCACGGCTGGCAGCCCAAGGAAGACAATGGCAGCGCCATGATCACCTCCGGCCATGTGCACCTGAACCGGGCCTGGAAGACCAAACAGTTCTGGCTGATCTGGGCGGTGCTGTTCCTCAACGTGACCGCCGGCATCGCGGTGATCTCCATGGCCAGCCCGATGCTGCAGGAAGTGTTCGGCGGCATCCTGGTGGGCGTGGATGATCCCAATGTGGTCCTCAGCGAAGCACAGCTGGCGGCGGTGGCCGCGGCGGCGGCCGGGCTGGTGGGCCTGATCAGCCTGTTCAACAGCCTGGGCCGGCTGTTCTGGGCGTCGCTGTCGGACAAGATCGGCCGCAAGAACACCTACTTCTGCTTCTTCGTGATCGGCATCGTGGTGTACAGCCTGCTGCCCACCTGGGGCCACCTGGGCATGGCCGGGCTGTTCGTGATCTCGATCTGCGTGATCCTGAGTATGTACGGCGGCGGCTTCTCCACCGTGCCGGCCTATCTGGCGGACATCTTCGGCACCCAGATGGTGGGCGCCATCCACGGCCGCCTGCTCACCGCCTGGAGCGCCGCCGGCCTGGTGGGCCCGCTGATCATCGGCGCCCTGCGCGACGCCCAGCTGCAAGCCGGCGTGGACCAGGCGCTGGTCTACGACCGCACCCTGTACATCATGGCCGGGCTGCTGTTCGTGGGGCTGATCTGCAACGCCCTGGTGCGGCCGGTGCACGAAGACCATCACATGAGCGACGAAGAGGTGGCCCGTGAGCGCACCCTGCAACGGGACAGCGGCGTGGCCGCCAACGCGGAAACCGCCGCCCGGGGCCGCTTCGGCGTGACCGGCGTGCTGTGCTGGCTGGGTGTGGGCGTGCCTTTTCTGATCGGGCTGTACATCGCTATCGCCAAGGCGGCGGCGTTGTTTTAGCCGCCGGTTATCGCGACTGAAGTCGCTCCTACGGTGCCTTGTAGGAGCGACTTCAGTCGCGATCATCAAGCCCGGTCGCTGGCCAACAACTGGGCGAAGGTGCACACCTCGCCGCAGTGGTCCGGAGCATAGCCCGGCAACCGCTCGATTTCGGCGAGAAACTCCGGCGCCCGCATCAGGGCCCGCAGTTGCTTGATGTTGCCCTGGCCGAGGGAGTCCTTATGACAAACCAGCAGATAGTGCTCGGTGGCCAGATCGATAAAGTCGAGCCCGAACTGGCGCGCCGCCGCTTCCACGCCGAAGCCGGCGTCGGCCATGCCGGCGGCCACATAGGCGGCCACCGCGGTGTGGGTGAATTCCTCCTGGTCGGCCCCCTGGATGCCGTCGGCATCGATGCCCTGCTCCTCCAGCAACAGGTTGAACAGAATGCGGGTGCCGGCGTGCCGGTCCCGGTTGATAAAGCGCACATCCGGGCGGGTCAGGTCCGCCAGCCCCCGCACCCGGGCCCGGGTTTCCTCACGCAGAATCAGCCCCTGCTTGCGGGTGACGAACCGGATCACCCGCAGGTCGTCCAGGTCCAGGCGCTCCTGGTAGAACGCCATCACCCGCTCCGCCAGGCCCGGGCTGGCGGGAAAGTGGAAGCTGGCCAGGTCCGACTCGCCCCGGGCCAGGATGCTCAGGGCGTTGGCCGGATTGGTGTATTGCAGGTCCAGCTCCACCCAGTCGGAAAACTCCGGCAGCAGCGCCACCGCGTAGCCGTGGCTGGCGTGCAGCCGCAGCACCGGGTGCTCGCCGTCCAGCAACTGCTGCAGCTGGGTATTCAGCTCCGAGGCCATGCTGTCGATCTGCGGCCCGAGCCGCGCCCGCAGCCGCTGCTCGGACCACAGCAGCGCCTCGCCCAGGGGCGACAGGCGGGTGCCGTGCCCCTTGCGCATCTCCACCAGCGGCGCGCCGAAGAAATCGGCGCCCCGGTTGAGCAGGTTCCAGGCGTGACGGTAGGAGACACCGGCCTCCTCGGAGGCGGCGGTGAGCTTGCCGGCGTCCCGGATGCCCTTCAGCAAACGGAAGATCACCGGATCGAACAGGTCGCCGTCTTCACTGCGAAAAATCCAGGCCGGCGCGATGTGCAGTTTCTTCTTTGCCATTGCTTAGGCAGTGTCCTTCATATTTATAAGGGTATTGGGCGGTGATACCTTTCCCGCAAACGCGGTAAACAGGCTGTGCAAGGCCGCCGACCGCACAAACAATTAGGATTGGTTATTCATATGTATAAGCACAATAACCAGAGCGGGCAGGCCCTGTCCACCGACGCCCTGTCGGCGTCGTCACCGGTGGAGCAGGCGATTCAGCAGGACGTGGACGCGCTCAAGCACAAGCCCGGCGCCATGCTGCCCATTCTGCACGCCATTCAGGATCGTTTCGGTTACATCCCCGACGAGGCGGTGCCGATCATCGCCGAGACCCTGCGCCATACCCGCGCCGAGGTGCACGGCATCATCAGCTTCTACCACCACTTCCGCACCCGCCCGGCGGGCCGCCATGTGGTGCAGATCTGCCGCGCCGAGGCCTGCCAGGCAGTGGGCGGCCGGCAGCTGGAACAGCACGCCAAGGCCAGCCTGGGCGTGGACTACCACGGCACCACCCTGGACCGGCAGTTCACCCTGGAACCGGTGTATTGCCTGGGCAACTGCGCCTGCGGGCCGTCCATCCGGGTGGGCGACGACATCCATGGCCGGGTCAACGCCGAGCGCTTCGACGCCCTGGTGGATGACCTGTCCGCCACCGTGGTGGAGGTGAAGTGATGACCGTGACCGTTTATGTACCCGCCGACACCACCGCCCGCGCCCTGGGCGCGGACCGGGTGGCCGATGCCCTGCGCCAGGCCGCCGATGAACGGGGCCTGGACCTGAAGCTGGTTCGCAATGGCTCCCGGGGCCTGTTCTGGTTGGAACCGCTGGTGGAAGTGGCCACCGCCAACGGCCGGGTGGCCTATGGCCCGGTGACGCCGGAGGCGGTGCCCGACCTGGTGGCCGCCGGCCTGTTCGACGGCGCCCGGAACCATGAGCTGGCCCTGGGTGCCACGGAAGAGATTCCCTACCTGAAGAACCAGCAGCGGCTGACCTTCTCGCGCATCGGGATTACCGACCCGCTGTCCATCGAGGACTACACCGACCTGCGCGGTTTTGAGGGCCTGAAGAAGGCCCTCACCCTGGACGGCCAGGGCATCATCGACGAGGTCAAAGCCTCCGGCCTGCGCGGCCGGGGCGGCGCCGCCTTCCCCACCGCCATCAAGTGGCAGACCGTCCACGACGAACCGCAGGGCCAGAAGTACATCGTCTGCAACGCGGACGAGGGCGACTCCGGCACCTTCGCCGACCGGCTGGTGATGGAGTGCGACCCGTACATGCTGATCGAGGGCATGACCATCGCCGGCCTGGCGGTGGGCGCCACCCAGGGCTACATCTACCTGCGTTCGGAATACCCGCTGGCGCAGAAAATCTTTAACCAGGCCCTGGAGCGCGCCTACACGGCGGGCTATCTGGGCGACGACATTCTCGGCAGCGGCAAGCACTTCGATCTGGAAGTGCGGTTGGGCGCCGGCGCCTACATCTGCGGCGAGGAAACCTCCCTGCTGGACAGCCTGGAAGGCAAGCGCGGCATGGTGCGCGCCAAGCCGCCGCTGCCCGCCATCCAGGGCCTGTTCGGCAAACCCACGGTGGTCAACAACGTGCTGTCCCTGGCGGCGGTGCCGTTCATTCTCGACCAGGGCGGCCAGGCCTACGCCGACTACGGCATGGGCCGCTCCCGGGGCACCCTGGCCATTCAACTGGCCGGCAACGTGAAGCGCGGCGGCCTGGTGGAGCTGGCGTTCGGCACCACCCTGCGGGCGCTGATGGAAGACTTCGGCGGCGGCACCCTGAGTGGCCGGCCACTGAAGGCGGTGCAGGTAGGCGGCCCGCTGGGCGCCTACCTGCCGGAAAGTCAGTGGGACAGCCCCATGGACTACGAAGCCTTCGCCGCGTTCGGCGGCGTGGTCGGCCACGGCGGCGTGGTGATGTTCGACGACACCGTGGACATGGGCGAGCAGGCCCGCTTCGCCATGGAATTCTGCACCGTGGAATCCTGCGGCAAGTGCACGCCGTGCCGGATCGGCTCGGTGCGCGGCGTGGAGGTGATCGACCGCATCCGCGCCGGCGAAAACCGCGACGCCAATCTGGAACTGCTCTCCGAGCTCTGCGAAACCATGGTGGACGGCTCCCTGTGCGCCATGGGCGGCATGACGCCGTTCCCGGTGCAGAGCGTGCTTAAACATTTTCCGGACGACCTGACCCGCTCCCGTGGAGGTGCGCCATGTTGAATTATTACGACCCGCGCCAGCACCGCCCCGATCCCAACCAGGATCTGGGCACGCCCGCCCGGCTCTCCGAAAAACACGTCGCGCTGACCATCGACGGCCTGGAAATCAGCGTGCCGGAAGGCACCTCGGTAATGCGCGCCGCCGCCCTGGCCGGCATCACCGTTCCCAAGCTGTGCGCCACCGACAATCTTGAGGCGTTCGGCTCCTGCCGGCTGTGCGCGGTGCAGATCGAGGGCCGGCGCGGTTACCCGGCCTCCTGCACCACGCCGGTGGCGGAAGGCATGGCGGTGACCACCCAGAACGGCAAGCTGGCCAAGCTGCGCCGCAATATCATGGAGCTGTACATCTCCGACCACCCGCTGGACTGCCTGACCTGCCCGGCCAACGGCGACTGCGAGCTGCAGGACATGGCCGGCGCGGTGGGCCTGCGCGAGGTGCGCTACGGCTTCGAGGGCGCCAACCATCTGGACGCCCCCACCGACGACTCCAACCCCTACTTCAGCTTCGACGCCAGCAAGTGCATCGTCTGCTCCCGCTGCGTGCGCGCCTGCGAGGAAGTGCAGGGCACCTTCGCCCTGACCATCGACGGCCGTGGCTTCGACTCCAAGGTAGCCGCCGGCCAGGACGAGGACTTCATGGACTCGGAGTGCGTGTCCTGCGGCGCCTGCGTGCAGGCCTGCCCCACCTCCACGCTGATGGAAAAAAGCGTGATCGATCAGGGCGTGCCGGAGCATAGCGTGGTCACCACCTGCGCCTACTGCGGCGTGGGCTGCTCGTTCAAGGCGGAGATGAAAGGCGACCAGCTGGTGCGCATGGTGCCCTACAGGGGCGGCGACGCGAACCACGGCCACTCCTGCGTGAAAGGCCGCTTCGCGTTCGGCTACGCCACCCACAAGGACCGCATCAAGACGCCGATGATCCGCGACTCCATCAATGAGCCGTGGCGGGAAGTGTCCTGGGAGGAAGCCATCGCGTTCTCCGCCCGGCGCCTGAAGGAAACCCAAGCCAAATACGGCCGGGAGAGCATCGGCGGCATCACCTCCTCGCGCTGCACCAACGAGGAAACCTACCTGGTGCAGAAGCTGATCCGTGCCGCCTTCGGCAACAACAACACCGACACCTGCGCGCGGGTGTGCCATTCGCCCACCGGCTTCGGCCTGAAGACCACCCTGGGCGAATCCGCCGGCACCCAGACCTTCGATTCGGTGATGAAGGCGGACACCATCCTGGTGATCGGCGCCAACCCCACCGACGCCCACCCGGTGTTCGGCTCGCAGATGCGCCGCCGGCTCCGTGAAGGCGCCACCCTGATCGTCGCCGACCCGCGCCGCATCGACCTGCTGAAAACGCCCCACGGCGGCCGCATGCTGCACCTGCCACTGCGCCCGGGCACCAACGTGGCGCTGATCAACTCCCTGGCCCACGTGGTGGTGTCCGAGGGGCTGGAAGACCAGGCCTTTATCGAAGCCCGCTGCGAATCCGGCGCCTACCGGGCCTGGCGCGACTTTATTCTGGAAGAGCGCAATTCCCCGGAAGCCCTGGAAGCGGTTACCGGCGTGGCCGCCGACAAGGTCCGCGAGGCCGCCCGCGCCTATGCCGAGGTGCACAACGGCGCCATCTACTACGGCCTGGGCGTCACCGAGCACAGCCAGGGTTCCACCATGGTGATGGGCATCGCCAACCTGGCCATGGCCACCGGCAACATCGGCCGCGAGGGCGTGGGCGTGAACCCGCTGCGCGGGCAGAACAACGTGCAGGGCTCCTGCGACATGGGCTCCTTCCCCCACGAGCTGCCGGGCTACCAGCATGTGGCCGACCCGGCGGTGCGCGACCGCTTCGAAGCGGCCTGGAAGGTGAAGCTGGACGACGAGCCGGGCCTGCGCATTCCCAATATGTTCGACGCCGCCATCGCCGGCACCTTCAAGGCGCTGTACGTGCAGGGCGAGGACATCGCCCAGTCCGACCCCAACACCCAGCACGTGCAGGCGGCGCTCACCAGCCTGGACTGCCTGATCGTGCAGGACATCTTCCTCAACGAAACCGCCAAGTACGCCCATGTGCTGCTGCCGGGCTCCACCTTCCTGGAGAAAAACGGCACCTTCACCAACGCGGAACGGCGCATCAACCGTGTGCGCAAGGTGATGCCGCCGGTGGCCGGCAAGGAAGACTGGGAAGTGACCCAGGACCTGGCCAACGCCCTGGGCTACCCGATGAACTATTCGCACCCGTCCGAGATCATGGACGAGATCGCCCTGCTCACCCCCACCTTCACCGGCGTCAGCTACGCCAAGCTGGAGGAACAGGGCAGCATCCAGTGGCCCTGCAACGAGCAGCACCCGGACGGCACGCCCACCATGCACGAGGTGGACTTCCCGATCGGCAAGGGCCACTTCGCGGTCACCGAATACGTGCCCACCGAGGAGCGCGCCACCCGCCGTTTCCCGCTGCTGCTCACCACCGGCCGGATCCTCAGCCAGTACAACGTGGGCGCCCAGACCCGGCGCACCGCCAACAGCCAGTGGCACGACGAGGACGTGCTGGAGATCCATCCCAGCGATGCGGAACTGCGCGGCATCCGTGAGGGCGACTGGCTGGGCGTGTCCAGCCGCGTGGGCCACACGGTGCTGCGCTGCCGCATCAGTGACCGCATGCAGCCCGGCGTGGTTTACACCACCTTCCACCACCCGGGCAGCGGCGCCAACGTGATCACCACGGACAGCTCCGACTGGGCCACCAACTGCCCCGAGTACAAGGTCACCGCGGTGCAGGTGGAGAAGGTGTCGCAGCCGTCGGAATGGCAGAAGCGCTTCGAGCACTTCGACCGCCGCCAGCGCGATTACCTGGAGAGCGCCGGCAACGAGCGGACCACCGACGAACCGGCGCCGATGGGCAAGTGAGGACACGACGATGAGCGGACAGGGTCTTGAGCAGCTGGTGAAGATGGTCAACCAGATCAGCGCCAATATGCACGGCGCCACCGACGAACAGGCCGCCGACAAGGTGGCCACGCACCTGCAGAAGTTCTGGGCGCGCAGCATGAAGGAACAGATCCTCGCCTACGCCGACGACGGCGGCGAGGACCTGACACCGATCTCGCGGCAAGCGGTGGAGCGGCTGCGGGAAGTCCGCGCGGCGGGTTGAGGTCGCTTCCTGTAGGAGCGGCTTCAGCCGCGATAGCCCGGCGGCGATAGCCCGGCGCCACGCCAACCCTTATCGCGGCTGAAGCCGCTCCTACAGTCGCATTTACGACCGTGGATGCAGCGGTCGGGCGGTGCGGGGCAGATCTCCGGCGCGGCCGAGGGCACGGTGCATGAACGCCTGCCGGGCCGGGGCCAGCCGGTTGACCAGGTTCAGGCCGCTGTTGCGCAGCCAGCGCACCGGCAGCTCCCGCCGTTCGAACAGCAGCTTGAAGCCGCGCATGGCGTTCTGCATCAGCAGATTGTCGGCGCGGCGGCGGCGTTCGTAGCGCGCCAGCACGGTGGCGTTGTCCACCGCCACCCCCGCCTCCCGGGCCCGGCCCAGTTCCTCCGCCAGCACCGCCGCGTCCAGCAGCCCCAGGTTGATGCCCTGCCCGGCCAGCGGGTGCACCACATGGGCGGCGTCGCCGATCAGCGCCAGGCCCGGCCCCACATAACTGCTGGCGTGGCGTTCCTGGATCGGAAACACGAAGCGCCGGCTCACCGGCCGGGCCGCGCCCAGGGCGTTGCCGCTGGCCTGGGTCACGGCCACGCCGAAGGCGTCGTCGTCCAGGGCCATCAGCTCTTCCACCCGATGGGGCCAGGCGGACCAGACGATGGAGCACTGGTAGCCGTCGCCGCCTTTTTCTTCCGGGAACAACGGCAATAACGCCAGCGGCCCGGAATCCATGAACACCTGGCGGGCGCAGGCGCCGTGGGGGCGTTCCGTCTCGATGGTGGTGACGATGGCGTGGTGGCCGGTGTCGCGCAGCCCGTCCGGAATGCCGGCCTTGTCGCGCACCCGGGAGCGGGCGCCGTCGGCGCCGATCAGCAGGTCGGCGGTGAAGGTCTCGCCGCCGGCCGTCACCCGCCAGCGGCGGCCTTCCCGCTCGATGGCGGTGGCCGCCCGGTCGCATTGCCAATCCAGCGCGTCCCGTTCCCGGGCGGCGTCGTACAGGGCGGCGGTGAGATGGTCGTTTTCCAGCAGCCAGCCCAGGTGCGCGGCGCCGGCGTCGGCGGCGTCGAAGGCCACCTCGCCGGTGCCGTCCTGATCCCACACCCGCATGGAGGTGTAGCCCTGCACCCGCTCCGGGCGCAGCCGCTCCCACACGCCGGTGTGCCGCAGCAACCAGTGGCTGGCCTCGCTCAACGTCGACACCCGCGCCGCCGCCGGCCCCTCCGGCCAGGCCGGCGCCGCCGCGCCGTCCAGCACCCGCACGCGGAACCCCAGGTCCGCCAGCAACAGCGCCTGCAACCCCCCGGCCATGCCGCCGCCGATGATCAGGATGTCGGTGTGGGAGGGTTCTTTCATGGCGTCTGCGCCTGTGCGGAAGGAATGGTGTGCTCGGTCAGCGAAGGACGGAGTTGAAAGTTCAAAGTTAAAAGTTGAAACGCGGGCAACGCCCACGCCTTGGAAATCATCGTGCCCGCGCCGGTTTTCCTTTTAACTTTTAACTTGTAACTTTCAACTGACAATTTCATAGCCCCATGGCCCGCCGCGCGAAGCTCTTACGGGCCGCCGGGAACAGATCCAGGGCCAGCAGGCCGAGTTGGCGGGTGTGGGCGAACAGCGGGTGGCGGACGCGGAACAGTTCCGGCAGCCAGCGGGAGGCCTGGCCGATGTCGGTTTGGTCGCGGCGCCGTTCGGCGGCCCAGGCGGAGAGCCGGTCCAGGCGGCCCGGGTCCGGCTGGCCGCCGACCCGCTCGGCGAGCAGGGCCAGATCCCGAAAGGTCAGGTTGAACCCCTGGCCGGCCACCGGGTGCAGGGTGTGGGCGGCATTGCCCACCACCGCCCCGAAGGGCACCGCCTGGCCGCAGGCTTCGGTAAGAATCAGCGGGTAGCGGTGGCGCTCGCCGACCCGCGCCAGCCGGGGCGCGGCGGCGCCCACGCGCTCGCGCAGGGCGGCCAGGAAGCCGTCGTCGTCCAGGGCCATCCAGGCGTCCACCTGCTCCCGGGGACCGGTCCAGACCAGCGCCATGCGCTGGTCCGGCAGCGGCAACAGCGCCAGGGGGCCGTCGTCCAGAAAACGCTCGAAGGCCACGCCGCCGTGGGGCTCCGCCAACCCCAGGTTGGCGATCAGGGCGTCCTGCCCCAGATCCTCATGGCGGGCGGTGATGCCCATCCAGTCCCGGGTTTGCGAGCGGGCCCCGTCGGCGGCGATCAGCAGCGGCGTATCCAGGCTGTCGCCATCTTCGAAGGTGGCGGTGTAACCGTCCGCCAGCCGCCGGATGCCGGTGACCCGGGCCGGCGCCCGCAGGGTGATGGCCGGGTCCGCCTCCACCGCGCGCAGCAGCACATGGCCGAACCAGCGGTTCTCCACCACCGCGCCCAGCCGGGGCAGGGCGTGCTCGCCGGCGTGCAGCCGGGTGATGCCCAGCCGCTCCCGGCGCGACACATGCACGGTCTCGATGCTCGCCGCCCGCTCCAGCACCGCCTCCAGCAACCCCAGCTTCGCCAGGGTCGCCAGACTGCCGGCGGACAACGCCGTGCTGCGGGCGTCGAAGCTGGGCGTATCCGGCGGCTCCCCGGCGGCGATCGCATGGCTCTCCACCAGCGTTACCGCCGGCGTGCCATGGTGGCGCAACAACAACGCCAGCGCCGCCCCGGCCATGCCACCGCCGACGATCAGCGGCGCGCCGCCGGCCTGATTCAAGGCATCCATGATCGCGCCTCGCATGAACGGCTCCGCGACGGACGGCCCGCTGTAGGAGCGGCTTTAGCCGCGATCGCCGGTCGAAGACCGGCGGGCCCATTCCATGACGGCCCACCGGTATCGCGGCTAAAGCCGCTCCTACAGCAAGCTTGAAGCTTGCAGCTGTTCACGCCCGCGCCTCGCGCATCAGCGCTTCGATATCGTCGATATCCTTCGGCACATCGGCGGTAAGCACCTCACACCCCTCCTTGGTGACCAGCACATCATCCTCGATGCGGATGCCGATGCCGCGCCAGCGTTCTTCCACGGTGTCGTCGTCCGGGGCGATGTAGAGGCCCGGTTCCACGGTGAGGGTCATGCCCGGTTCCAGTTGGCGCCATTCGCCGCCCACCCGGTAATCGCCCACGTCGTGCACGTCCAGGCCCAGCCAGTGGCCGGTGCGATGCATGTAGAAGCGCTGGTAGGCCATTTCCTCGATCAGGTCGTCCACCTGGCCGCTGAGCAGGCCCAGGTCCACCAGGCCCTCGGTGAGGATGCGCACCACGGTTTCGTGGGGCACGTTCCAGTGGTGGCCCGGGTGGGTGTCGGCGATGGCGGCGTACTGGGAGCGCAGCACCAGCTCGTAGAGGGCGCGCTGTTCGCCACTGAAAGTGCCGTTCACCGGGAAGGTGCGGGTGATGTCGGAGGCGTAGTTTTCCAGCTCGCAGCCGGCGTCGATCAGCACCAGGTCGCCGTCCTTCAGTTCGGCGTTGTTCTCGATGTAGTGCAGCACGCAGCCGTTGGCGCCGCCGCCGACGATGCTCGGGTAGGCCGGGCTGCGGGCGCCGTGGCGCATGAATTCGTGCAGGTATTCCGCTTCCAGCTGGTATTCGTACATGCCCGGGCGCACCGCTTTCATGGCGCGCACATGGGCGCCGGCGGAAATGCGCGCGGCCCGGCGCATCAGGTCCGCCTCCGCCTTGCTCTTGAACAGGCGCATGTCGTGCAGCAGGTGGGACAGGGCGACGAACTCGCCGGGGGGCTGGGCGCCGATGCGCACCCGCTCGCGGATGGTGTTGACCCAGCCCATCAGGCGGCGGTCGAAGCCGGCGTCCCGGCCCAGGTCGTAATAGACCCGGTTCCGCCCTTCCACCAGGCCGGGCAGGATGTCGTCGATGTCGTTGATCGGAAAGGCGTCGTCCGCGCGGTAGTCCGCCACCGCCCCTTCCGGGCCGGCCCGGTAGCCGTTCCAGATCTCCCGGGCGCGGTCGCGGTCGCGGCAGAACAGCACGTACTCGCCGTGCTCGCGGCCGGGCAGCAGCACCATCACCGCTTCCGGCTCCGGGAAGCCGCTCAGGTACCAGAAATCGCTGTCCTGCCGGTAGGGGTGCTCCACGTCCCGGTTACGGGTGCGTTCCGGGGCGGCGGCCAGGATGGCGATGCTGTTGGGTTCCATCTGCGCCATCAATTCGGCGCGGCGCTGCTGGAATTCCTCGGGGCGAATGCTCATGGGGCTCCTTTCAACGTCAACGGTGTCTGGCAACGGTGGCGCGATTTAATAGGGCGGATGCCGGCTTCAGTGCCGGGTCGGCTTGGACGGCCCGTCATCCGGTTTGGCGGCGGGCTTCATGACCAGGTCGGTGTAGATCATCAGCGCCGACACCCGGCAGTGCTCGGTGACCTGCTCCAGCAGTTGCTCCTGCTCCTCGCCGTCGTCCTCCGGAGTGCTCACCTGGCTGATCGCGGACAGGTCGGAAAGCGCTTCCTGGACACCCGGCGACAGCTGGCTGTCATTGATGCCGGCGGCGCCGGTGCCGAAGCCCACCAGAAAGCCCTCCGCCCATTGGCCCAGGGCGGCCACCCGCAGGCCCAGCTCCTCCTCGTCGCCGGGCAGCAGCAGGGCCAGGTCCAGGCCGGTGCCGGCGAACCCCTCGCTGGCGGCGTCGCGCCATTCAATCAGGTCACCGGCCAGGTCGCCGCCCAGCCCCTCGGGCTGCTCGGCGTGGGCCGCGAGAATCCCCAGCAGGGCGGCATCTTCCTGCCCGTGGCCGGTGGCCAGCAGGCCGCAGATGACCCCGTGCAGCTCGCTGGGGGAGGTGGCCAGACCGGCGGCGGAGGCGTTCTGGGCAAGGCGTTCAAAATCGGGCAGATCAGACATCGGACTCTTCAGTAACGGTTCTCGGAAACGGCGCTAAGTCTTTCTCGCACCTTGGAATTTCGTTGACCCTTCCTGGGGCCCCACCTATAGTACAAAAACCCGTCAAAGGCGGGGAAAAGGGCCCGGATCGGGGGCTTAACCCAGGGGCGTAACATTAGGCGAACAGCGACCAATTTGCCATGACGACGGATCAACAACTCCAGCAACTTGAGGCCCGTGTGGACGAGCTGCTGCGAATCTCCGCGCACCTGCGCCAGGAGAACCGTCTGCTGCGCGAACGGGAAACCCGCCTGCTCGACGAGCGCGCCCAGTTGATCAAGAAAAACGATCTGGCGAAAAGCCGCGTGGAGGCCATCATAACGCGCCTGCGGTCCCTGGAGCAGGAGGATTCATGAGCGGCAGCTCCCTGGTGATACATCTGCTGGACAAGGAGTACCGCGTGGCCTGCCCGCCCGGCGAGCAGGACAACCTGCTGCGCGCCGCCCGCTATCTGGATGATCAGATGCGCGAGGTACGCCAGGCCAATGTGATCGGGCTGGAGCGCATCGCCATCATGGCGGCGCTGAACATGAGCCACGAACTGCTGGAGGCCCGCGAGCACCTGGACAGCGACGCCGACAGCGACGCCCGGGTGGAAGGCCTGCTGAGCCGGCTGGAAAATGAAATCCGCGCCTTCGAAGAAAGCCAGACACCCACGCCTGTCAAGCCCTGACCGACCCGTTCCTCCCTGCTATACTGTTTCCCAAGTGCTTCCTGGACCGTGCGCCAGCCGGGTTATGTCCCTGAGCCGATGCTTTACCCAAAGGGGATCGAATTGGCGTGCCTGTGCGCATGTCCGCCTCCGAGCGGAAAGCCTAAGGGCATTAGCCTGAGGTTCCCGCCTTGAACCTTTCGGTTCAAGGGCCACACCCGCAGCGGCGGTTCGGGAGGCACGCTTTATTTCGGGCAAGCGCCCTGTAGGAGCGGTCATTGGACCGCGATGGCGGTGCCCATCAAGAACGTGTTGCAAGTTGAAAGTTAAAAGTTGAAAGGGGCGCCCGCCCCGTCATTGATCGCCTCCCCATGAGCCATTCCAGACCTTCAAGAGCGTCCCTGCGGCGAGCCCTGCGCGCGCGGCGCCGTGCGGTGCCCGCCGGCGAGCGGCGGCGGGCGCAGCGGCGTTTCGCGCGCAATCTGTCCCGGGCGCTGGGCCCGCGGCGGTTTGGCGAGGTGGCGTTGTATCTGGCCGGGGATGGCGAGATGGACCCGCTGCCGGGGCTGGCGGCGGGCCGCTTCCAGGGGGCGCGGCTGTATCTGCCGGCGCTGGACCGGGTGCATCGGGGTCGGATGCATTTCCGGCTGTGGCGGCGCCAGCGGCGGCTGCGCGCCAACCGGTTCGGCATCGGCGGGCCGGCCCGCCGCGAGCGGGCTCGGGCGGCCTGGGCGCTGGATGCGATCCTGGTGCCGCTGGTGGGGTTCGATGACCGGGGCCACCGGCTGGGCATGGGCGGTGGCTTTTACGACCGCGCACTGGCCGATCTGGCGCGCCGGCCCCGGCGTCCATATTTGATCGGTGTGGCGTTTGAATTCCAGCGGCTGCCCCGTGTCGACGAGGCGGTCTGGGACCGGCCGCTGGATCAGGTGGTCACGGATTCGATACGCTGATCTTGACGCCCGCCGAGTTGGCGAAGCGTTCCAGATCGGCGTCGTTACCACCGTGGGTCAGCGTGCTGACCAGAACCCCAAGAGCAAAAACAAAAGCAAGAACGACGAGGGCGTCGGGCTTTTTCTTCATTGTGCTGCAAATCCCCAAATAACAATGCCGGCGACCGGAACGGTCCCGCGGCGCGGTACTGTATTCAACGGAACCCCGCTTTGTATGGCGCCAGCCGGTTGGTACCGTGGCGCCGATGCGGCGTTTCCCGTATCCCCGTGCCCAGCGAGGGCGAAAGATCTGACATGATACGACATTTTTCGTAACAGCATGAGATGTGGATCAAAATTCTCCAGAAAAAGCCCGCGAGGTCAAGCAGTTACAGCCTGATCCTCACGCTTCTTAACAAAACTACCGGCCAACTCACCAGCTTCACGGCGCCTGTTACGCACATCCATGCGTAACGTAAAATCCGTAAAAAGGCAACGGAAGTTGGGACCCGGGATGCCCCGTTTTAGTTCAAAAACAGTCGATAGGCCGGGTTATCGCTCTCTTCCACCATCGGATAAGGCACCTTCTTCAGGTCCTTGCGCAGGTTGCCCCGGTCGCCGAACGGCACCTGGAAGCCCACCAGCACCCGCCCGTAGGCGGCACCGTGGTTACGGTAGTGGAACAGGCTGATGTTCCACTTCTGGCCCAGCGACAGCAGGAACTTCAGCAGGGCCCCCGGCCGCTCCGGAAATTCCACCCGGAACAGCATCTCGTCCAGGTCCTGGCGTGAGGTATGGCCGCCCACCATATGGCGGATGTGCAGCTTGGCCATTTCGTTGCCGGTCATATCCACCACCGGATAACCCGCTTCGCGCAGTTCTTCCAACAGGGGAGCAAGGTCCGTGCCACCCGGGCGAATCTGGATGCCGACAAAGATGTTGGCCTCGTGCTCACCGGAATAACGGTAGTTGAACTCGGTGATGCTGCGGCGCCCCACCACCTGCAGGAAGTTACGATAGGCGCCGGGCTTTTCCGGAATGGTCACCGCCAGGATCGCCTCGCGCTGTTCGCCCACCTCGGAGCGCTCCGAGATATGGCGCAGGCGGTCGAAGTTCACGTTGGCGCCGCTCTGGATCGCCACCAGGGTCTTGTTCTCCACGCCGTGCTTCTGCACCCAGTTCTTGAGGCCGGCCAGGGCCAGCGCCCCGGCGGGCTCGCAGATGGCCCGGGTATCCTCGAAGGAATCCTTGATGGCGGCGCAGATTTCATCGGTGGTGGCGGTGATCACTTCGTCCACATGGTCGCGCAGGATGCGGAAGGTCTCCTTGCCGATCTGCTTGACCGCCACGCCGTCGGCGAACAGACCCACCTCGGACAGGGTCACCCGGCGCTTGCGCTCCAAGGCGGCCTTCAGGCAGGCGGCGTCCTCCGGCTCCACGGCGATGATTTTGACGTCCGGGCGCACGTACTTCACATAGGCGGCGATGCCCGCCGCCAGACCGCCACCGCCCACCGGGATAAAGATGGCGTCCAGATCACGGCTTTGCTGGCGCAGGATTTCCATGCCCACGGTGCCCTGGCCGGCGATCACATCCGGATCGTCGTAGGGGTGCACGAAGGTCAGCCCCTCCTTCTCTTCCAGCTTGCGGGCATGGGCCAGGGCCTCGTCGAAGCCGTCGCCGTGCAGCACCACCTTGCCGCCGCGCTGGCGCACGGACTTCACCTTGATCTCGGGGGTGGTACGCGGCATCACGATCACCGCGCGCACGCCCATGGCGCTGGCGGCCAGGGCCAGCCCCTGGGCGTGGTTACCGGCGGAGGCGCAGATCACCCCGCGCTCGCGCTGCTCGTCGGTGAGGGCCGCCAGCTTGTTGTAGGCGCCACGCAGCTTGAACGAAAACACCGGCTGCAGATCCTCCCGCTTGAGCAACACCCGGTTGCCAATGCGCTTGGAAATCATCGGCGCGGCATGGATCGGGGTTTCATGGGCCACGTCGTAGACGCGGGATTGGAGAATCCGTTTCACGTATTGATCAAGCATCGCAGGCATGGAAAGTCCGGAAAGGTAAAACCGCTAGTTTACGGGCCCCGGGGCCGGAGCGTCCATCGGCCTTTCCCGCGCGCCTGCATCCTTCATCCTGTATCCAATCGCCGTCGGCCCGTATAATCCGCCGCGACTCAGACAGGAAAGTTCGAATGGATCAGGACGCGCTGAAAAAGCAGGTGGCCGAGGCGGCTCTTCGCTACGTGGTGGAAGGCGAAGTGGTGGGCGTGGGCACCGGCTCCACCGCCAACCATTTCATCGACGGCCTGGCCGCGCTCAAGGACCGCATCCCCGGCGCCGTGGCCAGTTCCGAGGCCACCGCCGAGCGGTTACGCGGCCATGGCATCCCGGTGCTGGAGCTGAACGATGTGGATCGTCTTCCGGTGTACGTGGATGGCGCCGACGAGGTCAACGAGCACCGCGAGATGATCAAGGGCGGCGGCGGCGCCCTGACCCGCGAGAAGATCGTGGCGGCGGTGGCCCGGGAGTTCATCTGCATCGTCGATGCCTCCAAGCAGGTCAAGCGGCTGGGCCGCTTCCCGCTGCCGGTGGAAGTGATTCCCATGGCCCGCTCCCACGTGGCCCGCAAGCTGGTGGCCCTGGGCGGCCGGCCGGAGTACCGGGAAGGTTTCGTCACCGACAACGGCAACCTGATCCTGGACGTGCACAACCTGGATATCCTCAACCCCATCGAGCTGGAAACCACCCTGAACAACATCACCGGCGTGGTCACCAACGGCCTGTTCGCCCGCCGTCCGGCGGACGTGGTGCTGGTGGGCGAAGGCGGCGGAGTGTCGGTTTACTGATTGATCGCGGCCAAAGCCGCTCCTGCAACCCCCGTAGGAGCGGCTTCAGCCGCGAGCTTGGCTCCTCATCCGCCCTGCTTTACCGTGCCGCAACACTGCGCTACCCGCCCGCTACGTTCCGCAACCTTCCCCTGCTTCCTTGTACGCTTTCCAACCTTTTTCATACGGCAGAGCCCCCCGTTTTTGCTTTATGAATTGCATATGAAGCAATAACTCCAATAACGAGGTGCTCCCATGCGTCCTACTCTGACAATAGCCACTCTTGGCACCGCCCTGGCGCTGGCCGCCTGTGGTGGTGGCAGCAGCGGTGGCGGCGGCGGCGGACTGACCCCGCGCTCACCCACCAGCAGCGAAGCGCTGTATTACTCCTACCCCCTGGATCAACAGCGCAACGTGGCGCCCACCGCGCCGGTGGTGCTGCGCTTCGGCGCACCGGTGGACACCAGCAAGGCCAACTTCCGGTTCACCGACGCCGACGGCAATCCGGTGCAGTTCGATCTGCGCCCGGTGGACGGGGGGCGGGGCGTGGTGCTGCAGCCCACCGAGGCGCTGCAGCCGATCACCGGCTACGGTGTCACCCTGCGTGACGTGACGCTCAACGGCGACGAAGTGGTGTTCCCCAACGACGGCGTGCTGGAGTTCACCACCCGCCCGGCCCTGGAAGGGCCGGTGAATTTGCAGGAAGAGACCCCGGCGTTTCAGGTAGCCAGCATCTTCCCGGACGACGAACAGTTCATGACCGTGGACTTCTCTTCGTTCCGGCTGCGCGTCAGCCATCCGCTGGATGAGAACAGCGCGGTCTACGGCGACACCGTCAAGCTGATGCGCGGTGACGAACTGGTGCCGGCGGTGCTGGTGGCCAAGGGCAACGCCCTCACCGTGGACCCGCTGCAGGACATGACCCCCGGGGAAACCTACCGGCTCACCGTGGCGGGCCTGCGCAGCCGCTTCGACGAAACCATCGAGCCGTTCCAGCGGGAAGTGCAGCCGCGCAACACCGCCTCGCCCACCGGCGAGCGGGCCACGCTGGTCACCGAGGTGCCGGCGGCGGACCCCAACCTGGGCTGCCTGGACCAGAACGTGCGCACTTCGCCGCTGACCGGCGAGCCGATCAACTGCGTGCCGGTGAAGGGCACCGTGCTGCAGGACCAGACCGCCTCCAAACAGACCGGCAATGTGTTCGGCGAACTGGCGTTCCAGCCCAACTTCCCGCAGGTCACGCCGCTGCGCGTGGCGCGGGGTTCCCGCCTGGTGGGCGATGCCCTGGAAGTATTTATCGGCGGCCAGGTGCCGGTGGGCTTCGATTCCGGCGCGCTGACGGTGGAAATGATCACCGACGCCACCGGCTATCTGTTCCCCAACCCCAACTCCAACAACCCCAATGCGCCGCGTAACCTGCGCCTGTACATGGACGTGGCCACCACCACCGCCGACGCACGCGCCAACGGTGCCTTTACCCAGAACCTGCTGCATCTGGAATTGATCGGCCAGGCCAGCGTCAGCGACGGCCGGCTGCGCGCCGACGCCCTGACCGTGGTGGAGCCTCGGGTGCTGGGCATCGAGAACCACCACGGCCTGCTCAGCTTCCGCATGGAATCCTACGAGGACCAGATCAACGCCCCGGCGCCGGAGCAGGACAACACCGGCCCGCAGTTGCAGGCGGTGACCCAGAACGGCCGGCTGCGGCTGTCCTGGCAACCGGGAGAATTCGCCGACCGCATGATCCCCGGCGAACCCATCGTGCTGCAGTTCGACGAAACCCTGAACCCGCTCAGCATCACCGAGAACGGCACCCTGCGGCTCACCAAGGGCGGCGCCACCGAGCCGTTCTCCTGGCAGCTCAACGGCAACGCCCTGATCATCCACCCGGATGACCCGGTGAACTTCGGCGTGCAGTACGCGGTGACCGCCACCTCCGGCATCACCGACCTGGCCGGCAACCCGCTGCAACCCATCGACCGGGTCAACAGCGGCGACACCCTGACCTTCTCCCTGCCGGAGTACGTGGAAAGCGAAGACGGCACCAGCGTGGAGCGGGGCCCGTTCGCCATGGTGGTGTACCCGGGCTTCCCCTGCGCCAGCAGCGATGAACTGAACCTCAGTGATTTCAACGGCAAGGGCAGCCAGGGTGTGTGCCTCTCCTCCAGCTCCGACAGCGAGCAGGTGGTGCTGGACCGGCTGCCCATCGACCCGATGCCGGCGAACCGCCCGATCCGCGTGCGCTTCTCGCAGAACATGGACCCGGCCACCCTGACCCTGGGCGAGACCTGCGGCAGTGGCGGCGTGCGGGTGGAACGTATCGACCAGAGCGGCACCTGCCTGGGCACCGTGCCCGGTTTGCTGCAGATCGAACCCCGTGCCATCACCTTCCTGCCGGACCAGCCCTGGGAACAAGGGGCGCTGTACCGCTATACCCTGGCTTCGGAAGCCAGCGGCTGCGCTGGCGAGGCGCTGTGCTCCGAGGCGGGTCTGCCGCTGCAGACCGCCCTGCTGCAGGGCGGTGACCGCACCTCCGGCGGCCCGGACATGGACATCGTGTTCCGGGGCGCGGCGGCCAACCTGGACGTCTTCCAGGAGCTGAGCAATCTGCCCACCGTGGACGTGAACGCCAACTTCGCCGTGGACGAGGGTGAGTCACCGATCACCGACAACAACGCCCCCACGCCCTCCAACGCCACCCGCATCCTGCCCCGGGAAGGCGACAGCGGCGACGGCCTGGTGGTGGCCGCCAACACCGGCTGCGGCTTCGGCGGCGTGCCGCCCTACGGCGAAGGCCAACAGGAGGATTGCAACGCCCAGCGCCTGCTGTACATCGCCGGCGCCCTGAATACCGACATTCTCGGCTACGAGGAAGAGCCGGACCTGCCGCCGGAGCTGAGCCGTGGCCAGGGCGGCGTGGCGGTGCGCATCTATCCGACCACGGTGACGCTCACCAATCTGGACGCCACCGCCGTCATCGGCGTGGAAGTGGACACCACCAACGGCGACACCTCGCTGAGCGAGCTGCCGCTGCTGGGCGGCGTGCTGGATGGCGTGCTCACCACCCTGGGCGATGTGCTGGACCTGCTGGGACTGGAAGATCCGGTGCTCGGCCAGCTCGGCGAGCTGGGTCTGATTCCGCTGCCCACCGCCACCGGGCCGAACATCATGCGGGTGCGCTACCAGCCGGACGAGAACGGCAACCGTACCCGGCCGCCGGTGGGCTACATCCTGCCCGGTGAAAACCCGGCCGCCGGCGACCCGCCGCGCTTCGTGATCCAGTTCGACCTGCTGTTCGACGCGCCGGCGCTGAGCCTGCCGCCGCCGCTGGATCACAACGTGAAAAGCCTGCCGATCAACCAGATCACCCTGGAAGGCACTCTGGACTTCCTGCCCGATGGCCGGCTGTTCATCGCCCTGGAGAACCAGCAGGCCAAGGACGTGACCCTGGACATCACGGCGGCCCAGGTGCTGCCCGGTGGCAAGGTGAACCTGACCATCCCGGTGGGCGGCATCAACCTGAGCTACCAGAGCACCTCGACCCAGGAGTAACCCAACCCACCACCACAAAAAAGGGGCCCCTCGGGGCCCCTTTTTCATGGAGAAGAAAGCGTGCTTATTTCTTCTCGTTTTCCATGGATTTCTGGTATTCCTTGCTGATGTGCTCCTGGGTGTCGATGTTCTTGCGCTCTTCCAGGTGCTGCTTAGCTTCGTTCTGCATGCCGGCGCCTTTGCGCTCGGCCGCTTCACGCTCGTTCTTCATCGCCTTGTGGTACTCGTCGCTGATGTTCTGCTGCGAGTCGATGTTCTTGCGCTCCTGGCGATATTCCGGATCACCGGTCTTGTTCATTTCCTTGGCCTGGCTCTCGTTCTCCATGGCCTTGTTGTATTCCTTGCGGATATGGTCCTGGCTGTCGATATTAGTGTTCTGCGCCAGAGCCATCGGTGCCATCAGCGCACCGGAAACGGACAAGATGGCGGAAACAAGCAAAGTCTTTTTCATGGTCCTCTCCTTAGCCTCGGCTTTCACAAGCCTGATATAGCCCGTCCGAGATGCCGAAAACGGTAGGTCGTTCCCTCGGCGACTGCACGGCGGGTATCACGTTTTTTGTCGGTACCGGTCATCAGTATAAGTGACCGGCCCCTGACAATGTATCGCATAACATGGTGGGTGCTAGGCAATTTTTAAGTGAAAGGGCGGCCCAGGTCAGGGAAATTAATGTTCTTTTACACAGCCCGGGGCCTGAAAAGACCGCCAGCAGGGCCCCTCAGCCGCCCCCCGCCCGGGGCTCAGGCCAGGTAGCGGTCGATGATGGCGAAGATCCGCTCCCGGTGTTCGTCCCGCTCGTTGGCCAGGTGATGGCGGGCCCCTTCCAGCATGTGGATGTCCGGGTCCTCGAACTTGGCGCGGATCACCTTCAGGTTATAGCGCCAGTCCACGGTCTCGTCCCGGTCGCCCTGGATCACCACCGGTGAAATTTTCACCCGTTCCGCCGCCTCGAAGCCCGGCAACCAGCGCTTCAGCGCGGTGACCCAGCGGGCCGGCAGGCGATGTTCCTGCAGCGGGTCCTTGTTCTCCAGGAAGTCGAGGAAGTCCGGGTCGCCGGAATTCACCGTGAACACCCGCTTGATGGAGCGGGCAAAGGGTTTGACCAGGGTGTGCAGCCAGCGCGCCGTGCCCCACTTGAACGGCCGCACCAGCGGCGCCAGCAGGATGATGTTGGCGAACGGGTTGTCGTCCCGGTCGAACCCGTGGTGCAGCAGATAATCCATGACGATGGCGCCGCCGGTGCTCTGGCCGATCACGTTCCAGGGGCGCGGGAAGTGGTTGTCCGCCAGGGACAGGCACTGTTCCAGCACCTCCCGGTAGATGCGGAAATCGTCGATGGCGGCGCGCGGCCCGGAGCTGAGGCCGTGCCCGGGCAGGTCATAGGCCAGCACCGCGTAGCCCAGTTCCAGCACGTGGCCGATGATGTGCCGGTAGAGCCCCACATGATCGAAGTAACCGTGGCAGATCAATACCGTGCCGCGCGGCGCCGGCGGGCGCCAGGCGTGCACGCTGATGGTGTGCCCGGCGGCCTCGAAATAGCCAAAGCCATGCTGCAGTTCCGGCAGGCGGGCGTCGAAGTCGATGCCGTAGTAATGGGCGTAGCGCCGCGAGCTTTCGTTGAGGGGATCGAAGGCTTCCCAGTTGAGGGGCTGCCAGTGCTGCAGGACTTCGTCGCGGGTAAAGGGAAACGGCATGGCGGCTTCAATCAATCAATCGGACCCCGATGATAGGCGCTCCGCGCCACGAAGAAAAAGGCCGGCCGGTGATCGATAAAAAAGGTTTATCACGCCCTGCCGGGAAATCTCGCTCCAGCCGGGTCGCGGCTCCTTCCGGGGGAAACCGTAGGAGCGACTTCAGTCGCGATGACGATGGCACCGGGCTGATCGCGGCTGAAGCCGCTCCTACAACAAACCCCGCCGCCGAAACCGCGACGGAAGTGGAGCTGTGTGCCCCCCCCGGGCCGCCTGGGTAGGAGCGACTTCAGTCGCGATGACGATGGCGCCGGGGCTGATCGCGGCTGAAGCCGCTCCTACAGCGGGCGCGGAGGGCAGGCGCGGGGCCGCCTGATCGATTTTCACGATAAAAAAAGCCCCGACGGGGGGTCGGGGCGAGGGGGGGGGTAAAACCTGGAGGCGTTATCCGCCTCGAAAATCAGCTATTCGAATCAGCGCACTCGAATTCAGCTTTGACCGAACAGCACCCGCTGGATGTGATCCTGGTTGTCCAGGCTGCGGCGCTCGTCCAGGTAGTCGGCGCGGGTGCCTTCCGGATTGCCTTCCACTTTCACCACGGCCTGCTGGTCCTGGATATCGCGGTAGGCGTCGGCGATGGCGGCACCCTGGTCCAGATCCTGGCGCTCGGCCAGGTAATCGCGGGCCTGACCCTGGGTCAGACCATTGGCGCGGGCTTGCTCGCCGTCGGCGATGGCCCGCCGGGCAACCGCCTGGATGTAAGCCGGGTTGTCCAGGCCCTGGCGCTGGGCCAGGTAGTCGTTGGCCTGGGCGAAGCTCAGGGGGGCGGCGCTCAGGGCGGCAATGGCGAACGGAATCATCAGTGCTTTCTTCATGGTCCTTACCTCGCAAATTGGGGTGTTTCCCTTCGCGTGGCGGGACCGCTCTCTGTCTGGCCTCCCACGCTTGATGGTGCCAGTATGGTTACAAGTTACAGTTCTGTCAACTTATAACCTTCCAGGTAAAAACTATCGCCACCATAGCCGGCCAGTATCGACTCAGGGCGCCAGGCTGCGCAGGATCAGGTTGGTGACCGCGGACAGTTTCACTTCCATTTCATCGGTGTCGCCGAGACGATTGAGCAGCACCGGATGGGCGTAGGCGGCGGCGGTGATGCGGATCGCCATGCACACTTCGTCGAGGGGGGTCTTGCGTTCGAACTCGCCGCTTTCGCGGCCGTCGGAGACGATGCGCTTGATGGCGTCGTAGACC
Organism: Alloalcanivorax gelatiniphagus; assembly: GCF_005938655.1. Classification (GTDB taxonomy): domain Bacteria; phylum Pseudomonadota; class Gammaproteobacteria; order Pseudomonadales; family Alcanivoracaceae; genus Alloalcanivorax; species Alloalcanivorax gelatiniphagus. The sequence goes on along the minus strand of NZ_VCQT01000045.1, from coordinate 266,309 downwards.
GCCTGGTTGTGCTCCTCGGTGACCGCCCACTGGTTTTCAATGGAGACCACCACGATGTCGTGCATGCGGCGCTCCTTCAGGAACAGCCTCAGCCCCTCCTCCAACAACGTTTTCAACATATCACGCAGACGCTGGGTGGCCGGCTGGTCGCGCTCGACCACCGCGCGCAGGGCGTCGTCCATGGACGCCAGGGCGCGCGCGCACACCGCCTCGCCAATGGCCTGTTTGGAGTCGAAGAACTTATACAAATAGGCCCCGGACACGCCGATCTCGCGGGCGATGTCGGTGACCGAGGTCTTGCGGTAGCCGTGTGCCTTGAACAGGTCGTCGGCCACCGCCAGGATCTGCTCGCGGCGCTCATGGTCGGCGGGGCCACGCTGGCCGGGGGTGTCGGCGCCGGCTTTGTCCTTGGTTGCGCTCATTCTGTTACTCCTGGGTCCGCCGTGGTCTTGGGGCAAAGAGTTACAGATCAACAGAATAATAACAAGACCGGCCCGGCGGTCGCCGGCCCGGTCTTGTTACGTTGAGGCGGGGATTTACTTGACGCGAGGGTCCAGTTCGCCGGTTTCGTAGCGGCCGAACATGTCTTCCAGGTTGATCGGCTTGATCTTGTCCGCGTTGCCGGCGGTGCCGAAGGCTTCATAGCGGGCGATGCAGATGTCGCGCATGGCGGCCACCGATTCCTTCAGGTATTTGCGCGGGTCGAATTCGGCGGTGTTGTTGGCCAGGAAGCGGCGGATGGCGCCGGTGGAGGCCAGGCGCAGGTCGGTGTCGATATTGACCTTGCGCACGCCGTGCTTGATGCCTTCCTGGATTTCTTCCACGGGCACGCCGTAGGTCTCCGGGATCTCGCCGCCGTACTCGTTGATGATCTTCAGCCAGTCCTGGGGCACCGAGGAGGAGCCGTGCATCACCAGATGGGTGTCCGGGATGCGCGCGTGGATCGCCTTGATCTGCTCGATGGCCAGGATGTCACCGGTGGGCGGCCGGGTGAACTTGTAGGCGCCGTGGCTGGTGCCGATGGCGATGGCCAGGGCGTCCACCTTGGTGGCCTTGACGAACTCCGCCGCTTCTTCCGGGTCGGTGAGCATCTGCTCATGGGTCAGGGTGCCGGAGGCGCCGATGCCGTCTTCTTCACCGGCCTGGCCGGATTCCAGGGAACCCAGGCAGCCCAGCTCGCCCTCCACGGACACGCCGCAGGCGTGCGCCATTTCCACCGTGCGGCGGGTCACTTCCACGTTGTAGTCATAGTCCGTGGGGGTCTTGCCGTCCTCGCCCAGGGAGCCGTCCATCATCACCGAGGAGAAGCCCAGCTGGATGGAGCGCTGGCACACCGAGGGGCTGGTGCCGTGGTCCTGGTGCATCACCACCGGAATGTGCGGAAACTCCTCCACGGCGGCCAGGATCAGGTGGCGCAGGAAGGGGGCGCCGGCGTATTTGCGGGCACCGGCGCTGGCCTGCACGATCACCGGGGAATTGGTCTGGTCGGCGGCCTCCATGATGGCGCGCATCTGTTCCAGGTTGTTCACGTTGAACGCCGGCACGCCGTAGCCTTGCTCGGCGGCGTGGTCCAGCAATTGACGCATGCTGATCAGAGCCATGATGTTTTCCCTCTGGTTGTCCGTTTGGATTTCAGTCCCGGGCCCGTTCCTCGAGGACCGCCACCGCCGGCAGGGTCTTGCCTTCCACGAATTCCAGGAAGGCGCCGCCGCCGGTGGAAATGTAGCTGATGCGGTCGGCGATGCCGTATTTGTCCACCGCCGCCAGGGTGTCGCCGCCGCCGGCGATGGAAAACGCCTCGCTGTCGGCGATGGCTTCCGCCAGTTCCTTGGTGCCCTCACCGAACTGGTCGAACTCGAACACGCCCACCGGGCCGTTCCAGACGATGGTGCGGGCTTCCTTCATCAGGGCCGCGAACACATGGGCGGTCTGCGGGCCCACGTCCAGAATCATGTCGTCCTCGGCCACTTCGTCCACCGTCTTGGTGGTGGCTTCGGCGGTTTCGGCGAATTCCTTGGCCACCACCACGTCCACCGGCAGCGGGATGTGCACCTTCTCGGCCAGCTTCCTGGCCGCCGGGATCAGGTCGTGTTCGCACAGGGACTTGCCCACCGGGTGACCGGCGGCGGCCAGGAAGGTGTTGGCGATGCCACCACCGACAATCAGCTGATCCACCTTGTCGGCCAGGGCGTCCAGCACTTCCAGCTTGGTGGAGACCTTGGAGCCGCCAACGATGGCCACCAGCGGCTTGGCCGGTTCCAGCAGCGCCTTGCTGAGGGCGTCCAGTTCATTGGCCAGCAGCGGGCCGGCGCAGGCCACCGGCGCGAAGCGCGCCACGCCATGGGTGGAGGCCTGGGCGCGGTGGGCGGTGCCGAAGGCGTCCATCACATAGACATCGCACAGCGCCGCCATCTTGCGGGCCAGCTCCTCGTCGTCCTTCTTCTCGCCCTTGTTGAAACGCACGTTCTCGCACAACACCACCTGGCCGGCTTCCACGTCCACGCCGTCGAGCCAGTCCTTGACCAGGGGCACCGGCCGGCCCAGCAGCTCACCCAGGTGCTCCGCCACCGGTTTCAGCGAGTACTGTTCTTCGTACTCGCCCTCGGTGGGGCGGCCCAGGTGGGAGAGCAGCATGACCCGGGCACCGGCGTTCAGTGCCTGCTCGATGGTCGGCAGCGAGGCGCGGATACGGGCGTCGCTGGTCACCTTGCCGTCCTTGACCGGTACGTTCAGGTCTTCGCGGATCAGCACCCGTTTCCCTTGCAGATCCAGGTCGGTCATGCGTTTGAAATTCATGATTCCTCTTACCTCGTAATACCATCTTCCAGGATGGCTCTAAACGTTCAGTTTGTCGCGGTCTTCCCGGTGTCGGACGCCATCGCCGCCACCCAGTCGATCAGCCGGTTGGCGTAGCCCCATTCGTTGTCGTACCAGGCCACCACCTGCACCAGCTCACCCTGCACCCGGGTCTGAGTGGCGTCGAGCACGGCGGACTCCGGCCGGTGGTTGAAATCCACGCTCACCAAAGGCTCGTCATTGTACCCAATCAGTTCCGGTTGTTCCTGGGACAGGCGCCTGAGCCAGGGGTTCAGGTCGCCGGCGGCGGGGGTGCGCTCCAGCAGCAGGGTCAGCGCCACCATCGCCACATTAAGGGTGGGCACCCGGATGGAGTGGCCGTCCACGCGGCCGGCCAGCGCCGGCAGCACCGCCTGCACCGCCTTGATGGCGCTGCTGGTGGTGGGAATGATGTTCTGCGCGCCGGCGCGGCCCCGGCGCGGGTCCCGGTGCACGTGGTCGAGCAGGGTCTGGTCCGAGGTGTAGGCGTGGATTTCCTTCATCAGGGCCTGGCGCACTCCGAATTCACGGTCCAGGGCCGCCAGCACCGGTGCCACGCAATGGGTGGTGCAGGAGGCCGCCGACAGTACCCGGCTGTCCGCCTTCAGGTCCCGGTGGTTGACGCCGTAAACGATGGTCTGGTCGGCACGGTCGAAGGGCACCGCGCCGATGATCACCCGTCCGGCGCCGGCGTTCAGGTGCCGGGAGGCGTCACCGTGGGCGCGGAAATGACCGGAGCATTCCAGCACCAGATCCACGCCCAGCTCGCCCCAGGGCAGGTCTTCCGGGCGCGCCTGGCTGAACAGGCGCGGGTTCTGGCCGCCGATACGCAGCCGCCCGTCTTCCAGGGTCACCGGGGCGTCGAGACGACCGTGGGCGGTGTCGTAGCGGGTCAGGTAAAGCAGATCCTCGGCGCGGCCCAGGTCGTTGATCGCCACCAGGGTGAACGGCGGCCGTTCGCCGGCCGCCTCGCGCTCGGCGAACGCGCGCACGAAGGAGCGGCCGATGCGGCCGTAGCCGTTGATCGCGATTTTCAACATAAAGGCCGAACGCCGGGCGCCGGATTACAGCGCCTCAAAGCAACGTCTCCACCGCGTCGCGGACCGCCTCGGCGGTGATGCCGAAGTGTTTGTAAAGGTCGCCGGCCGGCGCCGAGGCACCGTAGCCGTGCATGCCGATCACCTTGCCGTCCAGGCCCACGAAGCGGTACCAGTAATCAACGATGGCCGCTTCCACCGCCACCCGGGCGCGCACCGCGGACGGCAGCACCTGCTCCTGGTAGTCGGCGCTCTGCGCCAGGAAGGCGTCGACGCTGGGCATGGATACCACACGCACGTTCTTGCCCTGCTCGCCCAGGGCACGGGCGGCGTTCACCGCCAGTTCCACTTCGGAGCCGGTGGCCAGGATGATCGCCTCCGGCTGGCCCTCGCCGGTCTGCAGCAGGGTATAGCCGCCCTTGGCCACATTGCCGAGCACGGTGTCGTCGCGCTCTATGCAGGGCAGGCCCTGGCGGGAGAAGATCAGCGCCGTGGGGCCGTCGGCGCGCTGGATGGCGTGTTTCCAGGCCACCGCGGTTTCCACCGTGTCGCAGGGCCGCCAGGTGCTCAGGTTCGGGGTCATGCGCAGGTTGGCGATCTGTTCGATGGGCTGGTGGGTGGGGCCGTCCTCGCCCAGGCCGATGGAATCGTGGGTGTACACCAGGATGTTGGGTTGGTGCATCAGCGCCGCCATGCGCACCGCGTTGCGGGCGTATTCCATGAAGGTCAGGAAGGTGCCGCCGTAGGGGCGCACGCCGCCGTGCAGGCACAGGCCGTTCATGATCGCGGTCATGCCGAACTCGCGCACGCCGTAATGGATGTAGTTGCCGCTGGCGTCACCGGCGCTGATCGACTTGCAGCCCTTCCAGACGGTGTTGTTGGAACCGCCCAGGTCGGCGGAACCGCCGGTCAGTTCCGGCAGGGCCGGGCCGTAGGCGTTGAGCGCCTGCTCACTGGCCTTGCGGGTGGCCACCTTGTCCATGGCCTGCTGGCATTGGGCGATGAAATCATCGGCCTGCTGCTCGAAGGTGGCCGGCAGTTCGCCGGCCAGGCGGCGCAGGAACTCGTCGGCCAGTTCCGGGTGCTCGGCCTTGTAGGCGTCGAACCGGGCCTGCCAGTCGGCCTCCGCCTTGGCGCCGTCGGCCCGGGCGTTCCAGGCCTGGTAGATGTCTTCCGGCACCTCGAAGGCGGCGTGGTGCCAGCCCAGGGCGTCCCGGGTCAGGGTGATTTCCTCTTCGCCCAGGGCGGCGCCGTGGGACTCTTCCTTACCCTGTTTGTTGGGGCTGCCGAAGCCGATCACGGTCTTGCAGCAAATCAGGGTGGGCTGATCACCGTTCTTGAGCGCGTTCTCCACCGCCAGTTTCACTTCCTGGGGGCTGTGGCCGTCCACATTGGGGATCACGTGCCAACCGTAAGCGCGGAAACGGGCCACGGTGTCGTCGGTGAACCAGCCTTCCACCTCGCCGTCGATGGAGATGCCGTTGTCGTCGTAGAACGCCACCAGCTTGCCCAGGCCCAGGGTGCCGGCCAGGGACGCCGCCTCGTGGGAGATGCCCTCCATCATGCAACCGTCACCCAGGAAGCAGAAGGTGTTGTGGTCGACGATGTTATGGCCGTCGCGGTTGAACTGGGCGGCCAGCACCTTCTCCGCCAGGGCCATGCCCACGGCGTTGGCGAAACCCTGGCCCAGCGGGCCGGTGGTGGTCTCGATGCCCGGCGCGTCACCGTATTCCGGGTGGCCGGCGGTGGGGCTGCCCAGCTGACGGAAGTTCTTGATGTCATCCAGGCTCACGTCATAGCCAGTCAGGTGCAGCAGGCTGTAGAGCAGCATGGAACCGTGACCGTTGGAGAGCACGAAGCGGTCCCGGTCGGCCCAGTGCGGGTTGGCCGGGTTGTGCTTCAGGAACCCGCGCCAGAGGACCTCGGCGATGTCCGCCATGCCCATGGGCGCACCGGGGTGGCCACTGTTGGCTTTCTGAACCGCATCCATGCTGAGGGCGCGGATGGCGTTGGCGAGATCACGGGCAGCGGGAGCAGAGGACATGCACGTCTCCTGGGTAATTTTTGAACAGCGCTGGGGAAAGGGGGCGCTATTGTCGCCGAAGCCCGGGGTGGGGGCAAACCCCGGGGCGCGATGCGCCCGGGTTTTGCCCCGCCACAAGCTGCGAGCTCCAAGCCGCAAGCAGGTCGGCGCTTGTAGCTTGAAGCTTGTAGCTTGCGGCTCCGCGACCTATATCAATAAACTTTGATGCAGACTTCCGCTTCCTTTAGACTCGCCCGTTATGACCACCGATGCGGCACCGCTGGAACAGCCCCTGGACACCCTGGCCGCCTTCCTCAAGGCAGCGGGCGATGCGTTGCGCCTGGAAGTGCTGCAGGTGCTGGGCCAGAACAGCTTCGGGGTGCTGGAGCTGTGCGAGATCATGGCCATGAAGCAGTCGGGCATGAGCCACCACCTCAAGGTGCTGGCCCAGGCCGGGCTGGTGGAGAAGCGCCGGGAGGGCAATTCGATCTTCTATCGGCGGCGGCTGCCACCGCCCCGGGTGCCCACGGAAAGGCTGCACGGCGCCCTGTTCGAGGAGCTGGACGAGGCGGCGCTCGACACCGGCACCGCCGAACGGCTGGCCGGGGTGCAGGCCCAGCGGGCGGCCCAGAGCCGGGCCTTTTTCGCCCGCCATGCCGACGACCTGTCGCGCCAGCAGGAGCTGATCGCCGACTACGAGCAGTACGCCGAGCAGGCCTGCGAGCTGCTCGACCGGGCCCTGGCCGCCACCCCGGCCCGGCAGGCCCTGGAGATCGGCCCCGGCGATGGCCGCTTTCTGGCGCCCCTGGCGGCGCGCTTCGAGCAGGTGCTGGGGCTGGACAACAGCGACGCCATGCTGGCGCTGGCCCGCCGCCGGGTGCGCCAGGCGAAACTGGACAATGTGACCCTGGTGGCCGGCGAATGGCCCCAGGACGGCGAGCGTTTACCCCGGGTCGACGCGGTGGTGCTTAACATGGTGCTCCACCACCTGCCCTCGCCGGCCAGCGCCCTCAAGGCGGCGGCGGCGCAACTGAACGAGGGCGGCGTGCTGGTGGTCACTGATTTATGCCGTCACGATCAACGCTGGGCGGTGGATGCCTGCGGGGATTTCTGGCTCGGCTTCGACGAGGCCGATCTGGTGACCTGGGCCGGCCGCTCGGGGCTGGTATTGCGCGAGAGTCTGTTCCTGGCCATGCGCAACGGCTTTCAGGTGCAGGTCAGGAGTTTTGAAAAGATCGGCTGAAAGTTACAAGTTGAAAGTTAAAACGCGAGCAACGCCTTGCCGGCCATGTGCCGTGCCCGCGCTCGAAGCCGCCCTTTTAACTTTCAACTTTTAACTTGCAACTCGTGGCCCAAAGGCCGCCAACACTCAATCGAACCACGGGAGACCCCCTTATGAGTGAGTATTCCATCTTTACCTCCGAGTCGGTCTCCGAAGGCCATCCGGACAAAATGGCCGACCAGATCTCGGACGCGGTGTTGGACGCCATCATCGCCGACGATCCCCACGCCCGGGTGGCGGTGGAAACGATGGTGAAAACCGGCATGGCCATCGTCGCCGGTGAAGTACGCACCAACACCTACGTGGAGCTGGAAGACATCGTCCGTCAGGTGATCCTGGATATCGGCTACGACAGCTCCGACGTGGGCTTCGACGGCGCCAGCTGCGCGGTGCTCAACGGCATCGGCAAGCAGTCCGCGGACATCGCCATGGGCGTGGACGAGGCGGACAACAAGGAACAGGGCGCCGGTGACCAGGGCCTGATGTTCGGCTACGCCACCGACGAAACCGATTCCCTGATGCCGGCGCCGATCTATTTCTCCCACCGGCTGGTGGAGCGCCAGGCGGAGCTGCGCAAGAACGGCCGCCTGAACTGGCTGCGCCCGGACGCCAAAAGCCAGGTGACCCTGCGCTACGAAAACGGCAAACCGGTGGCGGTGGACGCGGTGGTGCTGTCCACTCAGCACTCCCCGGACATCAAGCTGCCCGAGCTGCGCGAAGCGGTGATGGAAGAGATCATCAAGCCGGTGCTGCCCGCCGAATGGCTGCACGACAAGACCCTCTACCACATCAACCCCACCGGCAACTTCGTGATCGGCGGCCCGATGGGCGACTGTGGCCTGACCGGCCGCAAGATCATCGTCGACACCTACGGCGGCATGGCCCGCCACGGCGGCGGCGCCTTCTCCGGCAAGGACCCGTCCAAGGTGGACCGCTCCGCCGCCTACGCCGGCCGTTACGTGGCCAAGAACATCGTCGCCGCCGGCCTGGCCAGCAAGTGCGAGATTCAGGTGAGCTACGCCATCGGCGTGGCCGAACCCACCTCGATCTCGGTGAACACCTTCGGCACCGGCAAGATCCCCGACGAACAGATCGTGGCGCTGGTGCGCGAACACTTCGACCTGCGCCCGCGCGGCATCATCGAGATGCTCGACCTGCGCCGGCCGATCTACCGGCCCACCGCCAGCTACGGCCATTTCGGCCGGGAAGGCTTCAGCTGGGAGAACACCGACAAGGCCGAGGCGCTGAAAAGCGCCCTGTAAGCCAGAAACGTAAATCAAAACCCGTAGGAGCGGCTTCAGCCGCGGAACACCGGCCGCGAATACGCGCCCTTCGCGGCTGAAGCCGCTCCTACGGCGACAACCGACAACCCCATCGTCATCGAGGGGCGCTGCAGCGGGTAACCGCGAGGCTCGATGAAACGGGGGTGGAAACGAACAACGGCGCCCATTCGCTAACCACGAATGGAGAAAGCAATGAACGCAAAAGCAGAAGCGTTGCAGGATTATAAAGTCGCGGATATTTCCCTGGCCAAATGGGGCCGCTCGGAAATCGAAATCGCGGAAACCGAAATGCCGGCACTGATGGCGATCCGTGACAAATACCGTGCCGAGCAGCCGCTGAAAAGCGCCCGCATCATCGGCTGTATCCACATGACGATCCAGACCGCGGTGCTGATCGAAACGCTCAAGGAACTGGGCGCGGAAGTGCGCTGGTCCTCGTGCAATATCTTCTCCACCCAGGACCACGCCGCCGCCGCCATCGCCGCCGCCGGCGTGCCGGTGTTCGCCTGGAAGGGCGAAACCGAGGAAGAGTACATGTGGTGCATCGAGCAGACCTGCCGGGACGGTGACGGCAACCTGTGGGAAGCCAACATGATCCTGGACGACGGCGGCGACCTGACCGCCTACATCCACGACACCTACCCGGAGATGCTGAACAACATCCACGGCATCACCGAGGAAACCACCACCGGCGTGCATCGTCTCTACGACATGCTGAAAAAAGGCACCCTGAAAGTGCCGGCGGTGAACGTGAACGACTCCGTAACCAAGAGCAAGAACGACAACAAATACGGTTGCCGTCACTCGCTCAATGACGCCATCAAGCGCGCCACCGACCACCTGCTGTCCGGCAAGAAAGCGCTGGTGGTGGGCTACGGCGACGTGGGCAAGGGTTCCGCCCAGTCCCTGCGTCAGGAAGGCATGATCGTGAAGATCACCGAGATCGATCCGATCTGCGCCATGCAGGCGTGCATGGACGGCTTCGAGGTGGTGAGCGCCTACAAGGACGGCGTCAACGACGGCAGCGAAGCCTCCGTGGACAAGGCCCTGCTGGGCAACACCGACCTGCTGGTGACCACCACCGGCAACCTGAACGTGTGCGATGCCAACATGCTCACGGCGCTGAAGAAAGGCGCCGTGGTGTGCAACATCGGCCACTTCGACAATGAAGTGGACACCGCCTTCATGCGCAAAACCTGGGAATGGGAAGAAGTGAAGCCCCAGGTGCACAAGGTATGGCGCGACAAGAAGAACGCCGACTTCCTGCTGCTGCTCTCCGAGGGCCGCCTGGTCAACCTGGGCAACGCCACCGGCCACCCCAGCCGCATCATGGACGGCTCCTTCGCCAACCAGGTGCTGGCCCAGATGTACCTGTTCGACCAGGGTTACGCCGGCCATTCCGAGGCCGTGAAGGAAAAAATGCTCAAGGTGGAAGTGCTGCCCAAGCATCTGGACGAGGAAGTGGCCCGTTACATGGTGCAGGGCTTCGGTGGCGTGATCACCAAGCTCACCCAGGACCAGGCGGACTACATCGGCGTCGGCACCGACGGCCCGTTCAAGCCCGACCACTACAAGTACTGATCCAGACGCCCGGTCGCTTCCCCTGTGTAGGAGCGGCTTCAGCCGCGATATCCAGGGGTCGGATCGCGGCTGAAGCCGCTCCTACACGGGGGCACGCCGAGCTTATTAAGGCTTTTCAATCATGAGCAAACGCATCAGCTTTGAATTCTTCCCGCCCAAGACCGACCAGGGCCGTGAGAAGCTGCTGAACACCCAGAAAAAGCTGCTGGTGAAGAAGCCGGAATTTTTTTCCTGCACCTTCGGCGCCGGCGGCTCCACCCGGGACAATACCCGGGACATGGTGGACCTGCTGCGCGAGCAGCATCCGGACACCGCCCCGCATCTGAGCTGCATCGGCCAGAGCCGTGACGAAATCATGGAGCTGGTGAACGGCTACAAGGAAAAAGGCGTGTCCCGCATCGTCGCCCTGCGCGGCGATCTGCCCTCGGGCATGGGCTACGCGCAAAGCGAAGTGAAGTACGCGGACGACCTGGTGGCGCTGATCCGCGCCGAGACCGGCGATCATTTTCATCTGGAAGTGGCCGCCTATCCGGAGAATCACCCGCAGTCACGCAGCTTCGGCGATGACATCGACCACTTCAGACGGAAAGTGGCGGCCGGCGCCGACAGCGGCATCACCCAGTACTTCTACAACGCGGACGCCTACGGCTACTACATGGACGAGCTGCGCCGTCGCGGCTGCGACGCGCCGGTGTATCCGGGCATCATGCCGATCCTCAACGTGGCCAACCTGTTCCGTTTCTCGGACAACTGCGGCGCCGACATTCCGCGCTGGCTGCGCGGCCGGCTCACCGACCTGCAGGACGACGAGGCGGCGGTGAAGGCGTTCGGCGAGGAAGTGGTGACCCGCCTGTGCGAACGTCTGCTCGCCATGGGCGCGCCGGGCCTGCACTTCTACACCATGAATCAGGCGGCGCCGATCCTGCGCATCCTGGACAATCTGGGTCTCTAGTAACACGCGGTACGCGGCGCGCTCCGGCGCGCCGTTGCGTTTCTCGCCATTGAGTTGCAGCCCCCCGCTTTTTCGTTAGACTCCTTTTAAACACCTTGGGGGATAATAACGATGAGAATCGGCCTGGTGGTGGACTCCGGCTGTGACCTGCCCAAGTCCTTTATCGACGCCCATGGCTTGCTGGTATTGCCGGTCTCCATCCGACTCGGGGAGCAGCTCATCGTCGATGACCGCGACCCCCTGCGCACCCGCCATTTCTATGCCACCGAGGCCGCCGAGAAAGCCCACGGCGCCGAGTCCGTGCCGTTCACCATGGAACAGATCAAGACCCTGTTCCTGGAAAAAGTGGTGCTGGATTTCGACTACGCCCTGGTGCAGACGGTACCGAAAAGCCGCAGCCCGATTTTCGCCAACGCCACCGAGGCCTCCCACGCCATCCTCCGCGAGTACAAACCGATCCGGAAACAGGCCGGGGTGGAAGGTCCGTTCGCGCTGCGCGTCACCGACAGCCAGACCCTGTTCGCCGGCCAGGGCGTGCTGGCGGCGGCCACCGCGCGGCTGATCGAATCCGGCATGAAGATCACCGAGATCCGCCAGACCGTGGAGGTGCTGGCCAGCCAGGCCACCGGCTACGCGGTGGTGCCGGACATTTACTATCTGCACAAGCGCGCCAAGAAGCGGGGCGACAAAAGCGTGAGCTGGGCCGGCGCCCTGCTCGGCAATGCGCTGGATATCAAACCAGTGCTGTGCGCGCGCCAGGACGAGACCTTTCCGGTGGCCAAGATGCGCGGCTTCGACGCCGGCGCGGAGGCCATGTTCCGGCATGCGGTGCGCTGTATCGAGCGCGGCCTGAGCGCGCCGGTGATCTGCATCAGCTATGCGGGCGATGAAAATCTGATTCGCCAGATGCCCGGCTTCGACAAGCTTACCGAGGCGGCCCGCGCCAAGGACGTGGCGCTGCTGCTCACCCCCATGGGCCTGACCGGGGCGGTCAACCTGGGCCCGGGGGCCCTGAGCCTGGGCATGATCGTGGACGACCCCACCTTCCTGGAGTGACCGTCACCCGGCCTTGATCCGCGCCGGGCCAGCATGGCGTTTTGCCCATGGACGAAACGCCAAGGAAAACACCATGCGTCTGCTCACTCCGGCTCTGCCGTTATTGGCACTGGTATTGACCCTGAGCGGCTGTGTCCGCCATCTCGGCGCCCCCACCGGCGACCCGGCGGCGCTGCCCGATACGGTGCCGATCACCGTGGTGCGCGACCGGGTCTATACCCCGGACGATTGGCCCCAGGCCCTGCACGCCAGCGTTTACCGGCCCAAGGCCGCCGGCCATTACGCGGCGGTGCTGGTGGTGCATGGCGGCGGCTGGGCGCGGCGCTCGCCGGCGGACATGGAGGACCTGTCCCGTTGGCTGGCCGGGCACGGTCTGGTGGCGGTGAACATCGAGTACCGGTTCGCCCCGACCTACACCTTCCCGGCGCAGCTTCAGGATCTGCAGATGGCCATGCGCTGGCTGCACGTGCACGCCGATGAGTACGACATAGACCGGACCCGGGTGGGCGCTTGGGGGTACTCCTCCGGCGCCCACCTGGTGGCGCTGCTGGCCACCGTGGCCAGCGACGCGGACAACCCCCTGAACCAGCCCCATGGCGGGCCGGTGACCCGGCCCAAGGCGGTGGTGGCCGGCGGCACGCCCAGCGACCTGCGCAAGTTCAAAGGTGGCGAGCTGGTGCCGCAATTCCTGGGCGGCGACCAGCGGCGGATCCCGGCGGTCTATGCCCAGGCCTCGCCGGTGACCTCGGTGACGCCGAATACGCCGCCCATGTTTCTGTACCACGGCACCTGGGACCGCACCGTGCCCGAGGACCACGCCGAGGATCTTTACCAGGCGCTGCGCGCCAACGGCGTGGACAGCGAGCTTTACCTGTTGAAGGGCCGCGGCCATGTGGCCACCTTCCTGTTCGGTGGCGGCGCGGAAAAGGCGGGGCTGCGGTTTCTTGAGCGCTACCTGAACGCCCCCGGGGAACAATGAGCGGCGGCGGGCCGCCCTGCCCGGTGGCCTGACAGCCCGGCTACCGGCGGGCCCCGGCGGTCAGTCCCAATCGGGGGCGAAATCCGGGTCGGCGATGCGCTCGCCCCGGTCCAGGCTTTCGATGGCGGCGATATCGTCATCTTCCAGGGTCAGGTCCAGGGCCTCCTTGTTGGCCTTGATATGCTCTTCGCTGGTGGACGAGGGGATCACCACGATGTCCTTCCCGTGCAGCCAGGCCAGCACCAGCTGCGCCGGGGTCACCTGGTACTTCTCCGCCAACCGCTTAAGGGTGTCGTCCTTCATCACCTTGCCCACCGCCAGCGGCATATAGGCGGTCACCGTCAGGTTGGCCCGTTGCACCGCCTCCACCACCTTGCGGTTGGTGAGGAAGGGGTGCACCTCGATTTGGTTGGTGACGATATGCTCGCCGCCGGGCACGCTGAGCGCCTGTTCCAGCTGGGTGACGGTGAAATTGGACACCCCGATCTGGCGCGCCAGACCACTGGCCTTGGCCTCCGCCAGGGCGCCGATGTATTCATCCATGGGCACCTGATGGTCCGGGCTGGGCCAGTGAATCAGCGCCAGGTCCACGCTGTCCGTGCGCAGGCGGTTAACGCTTTCCTGCAGGCTTTTCAGCAGGTCGTCGTGGCGCAGGCGGTCGTGCCACACCTTGGTGGTGAGGAACACCTCCTCGCGGGGCACCTCATGGGCGTCCAGGGCGGCGCCCACGGTCTCCTCGTTCTCATACATCTGGGCGGTGTCGATGTGCCGGTAGCCCAGGTCCAGGGCCTTATGGATGCTGCCCATCAACTGCTCGCCCTTGAGGCGGAAGGTGCCCAGCCCCAGAGCCGGAATATTTGCCTTAGCCATGGTCTCTCCTTAATCCATCGACAGGGTGTACCTGACGGCGAAGGAAGCACCTTTCAAGGTTGATCGCGACTGAAGTCGCTCCTACAAACCTGGTAGGAGCGGCCGGGCGGCGTACCGCTTTAGCCGCGATCCGCCATGCCGTCCACCAAAAAATCCACGAACTGACGCACCTTGGGCGACAGGTGCCGGTGGCGGGGGTAGACCACCCACACGGCGGTGTGGCCACAGGCGTACTGGTCCAGCACCGACACCAGGGAGCCGTCGGCGAGCCCGTCGCGCACGTAATAGTCCGGCAGCTGCACCAGCCCCAGCCCCTTGGCGGCCGCGTCCAGCAGGGCCAGGCCGGAGTTGGCCCGCCAGTTGCCCTGCACCCGCCAGGTGCGGTGCTGGCCGTCCACGTCGAACGCCCAGTGATCGGTGGAGCCGAGCAGACAGTTGTGGCCGCCCAGTTCACCCAGGGTGTGGGGGCGCGGGTGCCGGTCGAAATAGCCGGCGGAGCCCACCACGTATTCCCGGCGCGGGCACAGCTTGCGGGCGATCAGGGTGGAGTCGGGCAGCGCGCCGGTGCGAATCGCCACGTCGAAGCCCTCATCGACGATGTCCACCCGGCGGTTGGTGAAGTCCATGCGCACGGACAGCTGCGGGTGGGCGGCCAGAAAGTCGTTGACCAGGGGGGCGATGAATTTTTCACCGAAGGTGGTGGCGCAGGTCAGCTTGAGCACGCCCTTGGGCTGCTGCTGGTAGTCGCTGATGGCGGTGAGCGCCTCCTGGAAGCCGTCGAACAGTTGCGCGCAGTGTTCGTAGTAGACCGCGCCGGCGTCGGTGAGCCCCAGGCGGCGGGTGGTGCGGTAGAGAAGCTGGGTGCCCAGTTCCTTCTCCAGCCGCGCCACCAGCCGGCTCACATGGGAGCTGGAGACCCCCAGATCGCGGGCGGCACCGGCGAAGGATTCGTGCCGTACCACCTCGACAAAGGCCTCGATACGGTCCCAGTGCTGCATTGTTGTCTCCCAGCAATAATCTATTGCGCCATGATGCCTTAATCCGGGGGCCGGCGCTGCTCTACCATGGGCGCCAACGTTCATCGCGGGGTATCGCGGCTGAAGCCGCTCCTACGTCCGCCCTGCCAGACGGCAGGAGCGGCCGGGCGGCGTACCGCTTCAGCCGCGATACCCGAACATCGCCAAGGGAGAAAACCATGAAATCAAGAGCCGCCGTGGCCTGGGAAGCGGGCAAGCCGCTGGTCATCGAGGAAGTGGATGTGGCCGGCCCCAAGGCCGGTGAAGTGCTGGTGCAGATTGTCGCCACAGGCGTTTGCCACACCGACGCCTACACCCTGTCCGGCAAGGACCCGGAAGGGCTGTTCCCCTCCATCTTCGGCCACGAGGGCGCCGGCATCGTCCAGGAAGTGGGCGAGGGCGTCACCAGCGTGAAGCCCGGTGACCACGTGATTCCGCTGTACACCGCCGAGTGCGGCAAGTGCAAATTCTGCCTGTCCGGCAAAACCAACCTGTGCTCCGCGGTGCGCGCCACCCAGGGCAAGGGCCTGATGCCCGACAGCACCAGCCGCTTCTCCCATAACGGCAAGATGCTGCACCACTACATGGGCACCAGCACCTTCTCCGAGTACACCGTGGTGCCGGAAGTGTCCCTGGCCAAGGTCAGCAAGGAAGCACCGCTGGACAAGATCTGCCTGCTCGGCTGCGGCGTCACCACCGGCATCGGCGCGGTGCTCAACACCGCCAAGGTGGAGCCCGGTTCCACGGTGGCGGTGTTCGGCATGGGCGGCATCGGCCTGTCGGTGATCCAGGGCGCGGTGATGGCCAAGGCGGAACGGATCATCGCCATCGACATCAACGATGACAAAGAGAAGATGGCCCGCCAGTTCGGCGCCACCGACTTCGTCAACCCCACCAAGTACAGCAACTCCATCCAGGAAGTGATCGTCGAACTCACCGACGGCGGCGTGGATTATTCCTTCGAGTGCATCGGCAACGTCAATGTGATGCGCTCCGCCCTGGAGTGCTGTCACAAGGGCTGGGGTGAATCCATCATCATCGGCGTGGCCGGCGCCGGCGAGGAAATCAGCACCCGCCCGTTCCAGCTGGTCACTGGCCGGGTCTGGAAAGGCTCCGCCTTCGGCGGCGTGAAAGGCCGCAGCGAACTGCCGGGCTACGTGGACCGCTACATGAAAGGCGAAATCAAGATCGACGAGTTCGTCACCCACACCATGCCGCTGGATGACATCAACACAGCGTTCGATCTGATGCACGAAGGCAAGAGCATCCGCTCCGTCATTCTGTACTGAGGCAGGTTTGCTCTGTAGGAGCGGCTTCAGCCGCGATCAGCCCGCTCACTACGCCCGGGCTGATCGCGGCTGAAGCCGCTCCTACGGTGCGCTCCGCATGTTTCGAATATGACCAAGGGAGTCACCGATGACGACCTCCAACGAACTGGAACTGGTTTCGGCCAACAAATCCTTCGGCGGTTGGCTGAAGCGCTACAAGCATCAGAGCAAGGTGCTGGGTTGCGAGATGGTGTTCGCCATCTTTCTGCCGCCGGCGGCGGAGGAGCATGAGGTGCCGCTGCTGTGGTGGCTGTCCGGGCTGACCTGCACGGACGAGAACTTCACCCAGAAAGCCGGCGCCCAGCGGGTGGCGGCGGAGCTGGGTCTGGCGTTCGTGTGTCCGGACACCAGCCCGCGCGGCACCGACCTGCCCGGTGAGCACGACAGCTACGACTTCGGCTCCGGTGCCGGCTTCTACCTGAACGCCGAGCAAGCGCCCTGGAACAAGCACTACCGGATGTACGACTACGTCACCGAGGAGTTGACGGCGCTGGTGCACGAGCACTTCCCGCTCAATGGCCGGCAAGCGATCAGCGGGCATTCCATGGGCGGCCATGGCGCGCTGATCTGCGCGCTCAAGAACCCGGACCGCTACACTTCGGTGTCCGCGTTCGCGCCCATCGCCAACCCGACCCAATGCCCCTGGGGCGAAAAGGCGTTTGGCGGCTACCTGGGCAATGACCGGGAAAGCTGGAAACAGTGGGATGCCTGCGAACTGATCGCCGCCGGCGCCCGGGTGGGTGAGATCAAGGTGGATCAGGGTGAGGCGGACAACTTCTACCAGGACGGTCAGCTGCGTCCGCAAGCGCTGGAAGCGGCCTGCCAGGAGGCCGGCATTGCGCTGACCCTGGAACTGCGCCCCGGCTACGACCATTCCTACTTCTTTATCGCCAGCTTTATCGACGACCACCTGCGCTACCACGCGCATCATCTGCGCAGCGTCTGAAAGCACGGATGGTTCGCGGGGATGGTTCGCGGGGATGGTTCGCGGGGATGGTTCGCGGGGATGGTTCGCGGGGATGGTTGTAGGAGCGGCTTCAGCCGCGATCCGGCGTTGGCATGATGATCAAACGCCGGATCGCGGCTGAAGCCGCTCCTACGGTAACGGCAAGAGCCGTGGATGCGGCCGGGCGGAAACCGCCCGGCCCGGGTCCGTCGGTTATTGCGGCGCCAGGGCGTCCAGCAGCAGCAGGCTGTTGGCCTCGATGGCGGTGGTGATCACCCGGCGGGGGTCGATGATTTCGAACTTGGGATTGTGGTTCATCGGCGGCAGTTTGCCGGTGGCCATGTAGTTCTTGACCACGTCCGCGGGCCCGCCGCCCACTTCCATGAACAGGGTCTGGGTGTCCTCGATGCCGGCCACCAGCATGGGGAAGTCCTCGGAGCCCATCACCGGCGGGAAGCCGGGCATCACCGCGCCTTTGCCAAGACCGGCGGCCAGCAGTTGCTGGGCATGCTTGGCCAGCGCTTCGTCGTTGTAGACCGGCTCGGAGTACCCCTTGAAGGTGTACTCCGGCATGTTGTCGTCGGCCACGCCGGCGGCCAGGGCGATGCCGTTGGTTTCCCGTTTGATCGCTTCGATCATCTGATCGCGCACCGATTTTTCGTACCAGCGCAGGTTCAGTTTCAGCACACCGCTGGCGGAGATCACGTTATTGGCTTCGCCGATCTGGCTGGCGCCCACGGTGAGCACCGCCGGTTTTTGCGGGTCCACGTTGCGGCTGACGATGGTCTGGTAGGCCATCACCGAGCGGGCGCCCATCACCACCGGGTCGATGGTGAGCTGCGGCGTGGAGCCGTGGCCGCCGACACCGTGCAGGGTGACATCCAGCTGGTCGCTGCCGGCCATGCGACGACCGGCGCGCACCGCCACCGTGCCCGAGGGCCAGGCCGGGAAGACGTGGGCACTGATCAGCAGTTGCGGCTTGGGCACCTGGTCATAGAGGCCGTCGTCGACCATGGCCTGGGCGCCTTCCAGCAGTTCTTCCGCCGGCTGCGCCACCAGCACCAGGGTGCCGGACCAGTCGTCCCGGGTATCGCGCATCACCTTGGCGATGCCCAGCAACCAGCTCACGTGGGCATCGTGGCCACAGGCGTGGGCCACATGCACCTTGCTACCGTCGTCCAGGGTCACCTGTTTGCGGCTGGCGTAATCCAGGTCGGTGTCTTCCTGCAGCGGCAGGCCATCCATGTCGCTGCGGAACATGACCACCGGCCCGTCGCCGTTTTTCAGTACCGCCGCCACGCCGGTGCCGCCGATGCCGGTGTGCACCTTGTAGCCGAGCTTCTTGAGGCGCTTGCTGACCATCTTGGCGGTTTCGGTTTCCTGGAAACCCAGTTCCGGATTGGCGTGCAGGTGCTTGAAGGTGCTCTCGAGCTGGTCCCCCTGGGCTTCGGCCA
This sequence comes from Alloalcanivorax gelatiniphagus, assembly GCF_005938655.1. GTDB lineage: Bacteria > Pseudomonadota > Gammaproteobacteria > Pseudomonadales > Alcanivoracaceae > Alloalcanivorax > Alloalcanivorax gelatiniphagus. Next base: position 247,667 of record NZ_VCQT01000045.1, on the reverse strand, counting down.
GTTCCGCCACCCGTTCGTTCAGCCCGCTGGCCGCCTGGGCTCCCGCCGTGGCCAGCAACAGCGCCGCCGCCAGCGGTTTCCGCCATGACAATGAAACAGACATACACTCTCCCTCGCTGAAAAAGGGACCCGGAGGTCCTTTATTGGAATTGATTTTCGCGGAGACCATAACCAGTCCACCGCCACAAGCCAAGCGCACGCCGGCACCGCCCTCCCGGTAGGAGCGGCTTCAGCCGCGATCCGGCGTTGATCATCACACCCACCGGTGATCGCGGCTGAAGCCGCTCCTACGGGGAGGTCTCGAGGTGGCGGCGCAGGCCTTTCTTGTAGAAAGCCCAGGCCATGGCGCCGGCCAGCAGGTTGCCGGCGCCGGCGCCGATGGCCAGGCCGGTGAGGCCGCCCAGCCAGGCCCCCAGCCACAACAGCGGCAGGTAACAGGCGAACAAACGCAGGAAGGAAATCAGCATGGCGCGCATGGGCCAGCCCAGGGCATTGCTGGCCGACACCACCAGCATGCATACGCCCAGCAGGCCGTAGCTGGGCGGCAGGAAGCGGATCAATTGGGTGAGGGCGTCACGCACCGCCGGGCTCTCCACCAGCAGCGCCGCCAGGGGCGCGGCGCACAGTGCCGCCAGCACCCCCAGCACCAGTTGCCAGATCACCACCATGCGGGCGGCGGCGGCCATCACCCGCTCCACCTCTTGCCAGCGGCCGGCGCCGTAACAGCGGCCCAGCCAGGGCGGCAGCGCCATGGTCATGCCCAGCACCAGCACGATGGAGAAGCTCTCCAGCCGGCTGGTCAGCCCCCAGGCGGCCACCGCCGATTCCCCCAGCCGCGCCACCAGGCCGGTGGCCAGCATCGCCGCCAGGGGCGGCATCAACTGGCTGACCATGGCCGGGCCGGCAATGTGGGCGAACGGCCCGGCGGACGCCCGGGCCTCCGCCAGTACCCCGTCGCGCTCCAGCCAGCCGCGCCCGCGCAGGAACCAGGCGGTGGTCAGGCCACCGGTGGCGAACGCCGCCAGCGAGGCCCAGGCGGCCCCCTCCAGGCCCAGGGCGGGCACCGGCCCGAAACCGAAAATCAGCAGCGGATCGAGGGCCAGGTTCACCAGGCTGGTGAGTATCATCATGGTGCCGGGGAAACGGGTGTTGCCGTGGGCACGGAACAGGCTGTAGCCGAAGTAGGCCATGGCACCGGTCCATGAGGCCAACACCTGCACGCTCCAGAACGGCCGGATCACATCGCGCAGCCGTTCGCTAGCGCCGAGCAGGGCGAACGCCGGGTCCTGAATCGCCCACAGCAGCCACAACAGCGCCGCCATCACCGCGCCGCCGCCGATCAGCACCAGCACCCCCAGCCGGCCGGCGCGATGGCCCTGGCCGGCGCCGATGGCCCGGGAGATCAGCGCGGCAATGGCGATGCCCATGCCCACCTGCACGCCGATGGTGAGAAACACCAGGGGAAAGGTGAACGACTGGGCGGCCAGGGGCTCGGTGCCGAGGCGCGCCACGAACACGCTGTCCACCAGGTTGAAGCCCAGCAACGACATCACGCCCAGGGTCATGGGCCAGGTCTGCTGCCAGATTTGACGGGTCAGGGAGGCGTCGGCGTGGCGCACTGGGGCTCCGGCGGTAACGGGAGCGGCAAGCCTAACACAGGAAGGGGGACGTGATCGGCGTCGGGTCGGGGGGATGACGGCGGCGGGAGAGATCGCGACTGAAGTCGCTCCTACAGGCGCTTTCGACCCGCCGTAGGAGCGACTTTAGTCGCGACAATCACAAAGGCATAAGCCGGTCGGCAAGCTTGCCGGTTTCCACCAGCTCCAGAAACTCGTCGCCCAGGCGCCGGCTTTCGTCGATGGCCTGGCGCCAGGTTCGCTCCCGGCCCGGGTCGTCGCCCAGGTAGCGCTTGAAGTCGGAGCGATCCGGCAGCTTGCCGTTGGGCAGGCGGGCCAGGTAGTCCGCCGACGGCGCCACCAGCAGGGTGCGGGCCAGCCGGCCCGGGTCGCCATTGCGCCAGCGCAGCGGCTTGTCGAACCAGCCCGGTATCACCCGGTCGGTGAAATGGGGATAGAGCACCAGCCCCTCGCTGCGGTAGGGCAGGTCCAGGTGGTAATCCAGCAGCCCACCGTCCCGGTACACCCCGGGCGGCGCGCCGGGGATGTCGCGCACCCCTTCCAGCACCATGGGGATGGCGGCGCTGGCCAGCAGTACCGCGCGCAGGTTTTGCACATCCAGGGGGATGGCGTGGGTGGTAAAGTCGCGCAGCGCTTCCAGGGGCAGCTCCGGTTCGCCGGTGTAGGCCAGGCCCCGTTCCATAAAGGCGCCCAGGGCTCGGCGGCTGACCAGGTTGCCACCGATCACCCCGGCCAGGCCGAGCCCCAGTCCCAGGGGCCGGTCGCCCCGGATCACGCCCCGGCTGCGGATCACCACCACCACCAGCCGGTAATCCGGGTTGGTGAGGATACGGTCGTCGCTGTCGGCGAGCAGATCCGCCAGCATCTTCTCACAGCGGCGGGACACCTCCCGGGGTGTGACACCCTTGGGAAAACGCTGGGAGGTGTAGAGATCAGCCAGCCGCGCCAGCCGGTGCGCCGCCTCGCGGCCGTCCCGGGCGCCGGCCACGGCGGCGAACCGCCAGCTGCCAATGGAGGCGCCGATCAGGGTGCGCCGGCGCGGCGCCCGGGGTAGGAAGTCGCCGAACACCGCCCGGTCCAGGCCGGCCAGGCCCACCGCCTTGGGTCCGCCGGCGGCGCCGGGCACGATGTCCACGTCCTCGGCGCGCAGGCCGTGATCAAGAAGGTGCTGTCGGGCTTGCGCGCCGGCGCGCAATATCAGCGCCGGCTCGCGGGTATGAATGGCGGGCAAGACGGTTCCCCCGGCTAACGGATCCGGGCCATGCTAACCGCTGGCGCGGGAAACACAATGACGGGAATGGTTGCTCGGTTCCGTTACCTTCAGTTCCTCTCTTGAGGATGGCAGTACAACACCAGGGCACCATCCGCTTCACTCTCACTGAGCGGTGGATTCAACGGATCCTCGGAGGCCAGGATCACATCATAGGTTCGGGAACCGCTGAGCGAGCAATTCACCCGGGCGAACCGTTCCTCCGGATTGACGCCGGTCCGCGCCACCACCAGATTGAGGCTGCTGGCATTGGTGCTCTGGTATTCGGTGGCCTGCCCCAGGCGCAAGCCAGTGGAGAAGTAATTGCCGGTGCCGGCGTCGTTGTAACGCAGAGAGAAACCTCTGGCGTCCAGATCTTCCGGGTCCACCGTGTTGATAACCCGGAAACGGGCACCGGAACTCACCTCACCGCCATCCTGTTCAAACAGCGCGATATCGGTATTGAAACCGGTATCACCGTAGGACACGGCGGTGTAGTTCTTGTTGTTCACCAAATCGACCCGGGTGCGGAACAGCCGACCGCTGCTGTTCTCGCCCGCCAACGACACGCTGTTGTCATCGTTGTCATTGGCGTCATCGATACGGACCCGCAGTTCCGGCCCTTCATCACCGCGCGAATAGCCGATACCGGAAGCGCTGTCACTGTCATCTTCCCCGGTCAGCGAGACATCCACCGTCAACAGGCTCTGATCGGCGGCGCCATTGCTGGTGATCTGGTTGTAATAGAACACCGAAGCGTCGGAACGCAGGGAACCGCCGAAGCCGCCATCCTCGTCGTCGCCGCAACTGCTTGCCACCGCCGCCGCCACCAGAACCGGCATGACATAGAACAGATTCATGGTTGTCTCCCGGGATTACTTCCCTGTTCTTGCTGTTGATCATCGGGACCGGGCTCTTCCGGCACCGGTTCCGTGTTGAATTCCTGGATGAAAATCTGCCAGAACGCCACGAACAGGCCGGCCATCAGCGGGCCCAGGGCGAAACCGGTGATGCCAAACAAGGACAGACCACCCAAGGTGGAATAGAGCACCACATAATCGGGCAATTTGGTATCCCGGCCAACCAGAATTGGGCGCAGAAGATTGTCCACCAGGCCGATCACCAGGGCACCGAACAGGGTCAGAATCACCGCGTCGCCGATCTCGCCCACGGCATACAGATAGAGCGCCACCGGCAGCCAGATCAGGCTGGCGCCCACCGCCGGAATCAGGGACAGCAACGCCATGGCCACGCCCCACAGCACCGCCGCCGGGATGCCGAGAAACCAGAAAATCAGGCCGCCGAGCAAGCCCTGCACCGCCGCCACCACCAGATTGCCCTTGATGGTGGCGCGGGTGATTTCCGCGAATTTTTTGAACAGCAGCCGCTCCCGGTCATCGCCCAGGGGCAGCGCCCGGATCAGCATGTTCACCAGCTTGGGGCCGTCGCGCAGCAGGAAGAAGGTGAGGTAGAGCATCAGGCCCAGGTCGATGAAGAACTGGAAGGTGTTCTGGCCCACCGCCAGGGCACGCTTGCCGAGAAACTGGCCGGCGCTCTTGATGCCTTCGATCAGTTGCTGGCCCAGGTTGCCGAATTCCACGCCGGCCCGTTCCAGCAGGTGGTAAGCGGAGGGGAAACCGGTGCGGAAGGTGTCGATGTATTTCTGCGGGTCCAGATTGCCTTGCTGCAGTTTCTGGTAGGTGGCCACGCCCTCGGTGACGAAGGAAGTCGCCACCGCCAGCACCGGAATCACCACCAGCACCGTGCATACCAGCAGGGTGGCCAGGGCCGCCAGGCTGTGCCGGCCGGGCCATTTGGTCAGCAGTTTCTTCTGCATCGGGAAGAAAATCAGCGCCGCCGCGCAGGCCCAGAAAATCGGCGCGAAGAACGGCTTCAGCAGCCACAGGAAGCCGATGCTCACCACCAGCAACAAGGCCAGGAAGGACTTTTGTTCAAGCGGCGAACGCATTGGTTCTCCTTATCCGCGCGGCCGGCTTGCGCAACCGCTCAGGCGGCCGCGCCGGCGGCCACCACCAGGGTGAAAATCAGATAACCGGTGTAGCCCAGATAGGCGGCCACCAGCACGCCGCCTTCCAGGCGGTTGATGCGGCCGCTGCCGGCGCCCCGGAAGCCGTAGCCAAACACAAACAGGGCCAGGGTCAGGACCGCCATCACCACCCAGTCCCGATACAGCAACGCGGGCTCCGTGGGCACCGGCGTGATGGCGCCGGCAATGCCCACCACCGCCAGGGTGTTGAACAGGTTCGAGCCTAGCACATTGCCCAGCGCCAGATCGTGTTCGTTCTTGCGAATCGCGGCCAGGCTGGAAGCCAGTTCCGGCAGGGAAGTGCCCACCGCCACCACGGTGAGGCCGATGATCAGATCACTGACCCCCAGGGAGGTGGCGATGGTCACCGCGCCCCACACCAGCAGCCGCGAACTGACCACCAGCAGCACCAGCCCCAGCAGCAGCCAGAACAGGGCCTTGCCCAGGGGCATGGGCTCAGCTTCCTGCCCGGCTTCCACCTCGCCACCCAGGGGGTCGCCCTTGCCGCTCATGCCCTGGTAAACGGACCAGCCCATCAGCCCAACGAACACCGCCAGCAGCACCAGGGCGTCACGGAAGCTCACCTGACCATCCAGCAGCTGGTAGCCGGACACCAGGGTGATCACCGCCAGCACCGGCAACTCCCGGCGCAGCACGGTGGAGTGCACCGCGATCGGGCTGATCACGGCGGTGAGCCCGAGAATCAAAGCGATATTGGTGATGTTGGAGCCATAGGCATTGCCCAACGCCAACCCGGGATTGCCGTCCAGGGAGGCCAGCGCCGAGACCACCATCTCCGGGGCGGAGGTCCCGAAACCGATCACCAGCATGCCGATCAGCAGGGTCGGCATGCCGGCATGGCGGGCGGTGGCGGAAGCACCGTCGACAAACCGGTCGGCGCTCCAGATCAGCAAAATCAGCCCGGCGATCACCGCGCCTATGGCAAGCCCCAAAATTCACCTCCAAATTCAGCAACAAGCGAAAAGCCACAAGCGACAAGCCTGGCCGGACCGCTGGCGTATCCCGGTCTTGCGGCTTGCAGCTTGTGGCTTGCAGCTACTCTTTTCTGTAAAGCCGGGCGCGGACGTCACCGCCGTCCTTTTCGCGCACCAACTCCCAGCCGTCCGGTACCGCCGGCGGGTCCGCCTGGCGGCGGGATTCCACGTAAATCAGGGCGTCGTTGGCGAGCAGGCCCAGGTCTTCCAGGGCGGCGCAGGCCGGGGTCGCCAGTCCCAGATCATAGGGCGGGTCGATGAACACCAGGTCAAAGCGGTCGGCGCAGCGCGGCAGCCATTTGAGCGCGTCGGCGCAGTGTACCTTCACCCGGTCGCCGAACAGAGGCGCCAGTTGCCGGCTCAGGTCAGCGCAGCGCTCGCGTTTGCGCTCCACCAGGGCGGCGTGTTCCGCGCCCCGGCTGAGGGCCTCGGCGCCCAGGGCGCCGGAGCCGGCGAACAGGTCCAGCACCCGGGCGCCGGGCACATCCGCTTGCAGCCAGTTGAACAGCGTTTCGCGCATACGGTCCGAGGACGGCCGCAGATCGCCGCGCTGGTCGACGAAATGCAGCCGGTGCCCGCGGCGCTCACCGCCGATGATGCGAACCTGACCCTTACTGGTTTTGCCCCTGGGTTTCATCCTGTGCGCCTTGCGGCACGTCCGGCGCGCGCGGGCCGATACTGACGATGGCCAGCTTATCGGCGTCCAGGGCACGCTGGAACGCGTTGCGAATGTCCGCCACCGTGACCGTTTCGACCTGCTCATTGAAGCGCTGGAGGTAATCCAGCGGCAGGTCGTAGAAACCGATGGCGCCGAGCTGGCCGATGATATCGCTGTTGTCGGCGGTTTCCAGTGCCCGACGACCAAGAATGTTGGCCTTGGCGTTGTCGAGCTGCTCCTGGGTGGGGCCGTTGGCGATGAAGTCACGCAGGATTTTCATGGTCAGCCCCAGGGCCTGGTCGGCGTTGTCGTTGGCGGTCTGCAATTGCAGGCGGAACGGGCCGCCGCCGGCCATCGGCTGGAAGTAGCTGGACACGCCGTACACATAGCCGTGCTCCTCGCGCACCTGCTGGGTGAGCAGGGAGGCGAAGCCGCCGCCACCGAGGATGTAGTTGCCCACGTACAGGGCCACATGGTCCGGATTGCCACGCCAGGTGGCCTGGTTGCCGATCAGGATATGGGTCTGGTTGGAGGGGAAGTCGATATGCTCCACGGTGCGCTCCGTGAGGCGTTGGGCACGGGGCAGTCGCGGCGCCGGGCCACCCTCCGGCAGCGCCTCGCTCAGGCGCGCGGCAATCGCCTCCGCCTGCTCGCGGCTGGCGTCGCCGACCAGGGCGATCACCGTGTTGCCGGCGGCGTAGTAGCGCTGGTAGAAGCGCTGCACGTCGGCGCGGGTGATGCCGGGCAGGCTCTCCAGGGTGCCGGACTCCGGGTGGCCGTAGGGGTGGCCGGCGAAGACCACCTGCTGGAACGCTTTTTCCACCTGGGGCCCGGGCACCTGGCGGTCCATTTTCAGGCCCTGCAGGGCGCGGGTGCGAACCCGGTCCAGGGCGTCCTGGGGAAAGCTGGGGGAGCCGATCACCCGGGCCAGCAGATTCACCGCGTCGTCCCGCCATTGCGGGCGCGACAGGGTGCGCAGGCTGATCACGCCCATGTCCTGGTAGCTGCCGGTGGAAAAGCTGGCGCCCCGGTCCTCGAAGCCCCGGGCGATATCGTCCACGGTCAGCCCCTCGGCGCCCTCGCCGAGCAGCGCGCTGGTCATGGAGGCCAGGCCGGGCTGGTCGCCGTCACGGGCGCCGCCGGCGTTCATCACCAGGCGCACGTCCAGCATCGGCAGGGCGTCGGAGGGCACGAACAGCACCTTGGCGCCCTGGTCGGTGGTCCAGGATTGAATGGTCAGTTCCGGGGCCGCCGGCTTGGCCTGTTCGACCCGGGCGGCGGTGGTCGGAAAGCTGGCGCAGCCGGCCAGGGCCAGGGCGCACAGGGCGGCGGCGAAGGGTTTCCAGACGATCATTGCGACGCCTCCTGACGGGTGGATGGTGACGCCTCGGCGGGCGGCTCCGGCGGATATACATAGGCCACGGCGCTGCGTTCAGCCACCAGCCAGTCCCGGGCGGCCTGCTGCACCTGCGCCGGGGTTACTTTCTCCAGGTTCTCGTCGAACTGTTCGGACAGGCGCCAGTCCACGCCCAGCACCGACAGGCGGCCCAGCTCCATGGCCTGGCCCATCACCGAATCCCGCTGGAACACCTGCCCGGCCAGCACGCCGGCCCGCACCCGGTCCATTTCCTCGGCGCTCGGCGGCTGCTCGGCGATCCGGCGCACCTGCTCCTCAAAGCCTTGCTCCAGCTGCTCCAGCGTGACGCCCGGATTCGGCGAAGCGGAGAAACTGAAAGTGCCGTTGCCGCGCTGCAGGCCGTCATAGCTGGCGCCGGCACCGGCGGCCAGGCGCTGGCCGCGCACCAGTTGGCTTTCCACCCGGGCGCTGAGGCCGCCGTCCAGTACCCCGGCCAGCATGGTCAGCGCATAGAAAGTGGCCGGGTCCTCGGCGGTGGTCAGCGAGGGCACGTTGTATTGCATGAACAGGGCCGGCACCCGCACCGGCAGATGCAGGGTCATGCGGCGCTCGCCGGCGGGCGGGTCCAGGGTCGGTTTGGGGCGCGGCGGCGTTTCGCCGGCGGCCATGTCGCCGAAGAACTTGTCCACCAGCGGCCGCACCTGGGATTCGGTCACGTCACCGGCGATCACCAAGGTGGCGTTGCCGGGCACGTAGAAGCGTTGGTACCAGCTGCGCGCCTGTTCCGGTTTCAGTTGGGCCAGTTGGTCGCGCCAGCCGATGATCGGGTGAGCGTAACCGGTGCCGGGCCGCGCCACCGCCTGGAATTTCTCCTGGGCCAGGGCGAACGGCTGGTCGTCGGTGCGCTGGCGGCGCTCTTCCATCACCACCTGCAGCTCACGGTAAAAGTCGTCGTCCTCGATGCGCAGATTCTTGAGCCGCTCGGCCTCCAGCTCCAGGGCCAGCGGCAACCGCGAGGCTTCGTACTGCTGGAAATAGGCGGTGTAGTCGTAGCTGGTGAAGGCGTTGTTGGCGCCGCCGTAGCGGGCCACCAGCCGCGCGAATTCCCCGGGGGCCAGATGCTTGCTGTTGCGGAACATCATGTGTTCCAGCAGATGGGCAACGCCGGTTTCGTAGGGCGCCTCGTCGATGCTGCCGGCCTTGAACCAGATCATCACGGTGATCACCGGCGCGCGGTGGTCCTCGCGCACCAGCACCTTCAGGCCATTGTCGAGCTGGAACTCATGGGTGGGCAGGTCCGCCCGCGCGGAGACCGTCAGAACACTCAACGCCAGGGCGATCCACAATACTTTCATGCGCTTTCCTCTGAACAACCGGGGTCAGGGAACCGGCGATTATGATGGTAAGGCCCCGCCGACGCGAGCCGCCGCCGGGTCACCGGGTAGGACTGGCGCGGCGCCGGGAAGTTTCCCCCGCGCCGGCTTCCGGCTACAGAGGAAACTGGCGCAGCAGGGTTTCGCGCACCACCCGCACGATGCGCGCCAGGTGATCTTCGTCCAGCGCCTCTACCCCCAGCCGCCGGATCAGGGTGGTCCGGTGCACGCCGAACACGATGGCCTCACCATACAGGGCCTGCACCTCGATGATCACGTCCGGATCGGTGGCCGGCTTGCCACGCAGCGGCCCCACCAGCCGCGCCAGCAGCTCGTGGACCGGCTCGATCAGTTCGTCGTAGAGAATGTCCATGGCGGCGGTGGGCTGCATCTGTTCGCGCAGCAGGAAGTAGCCGATCTCGTACTTGTGGCGCTGGCTGAGGATTTTATCGAGCAGGGCGCCCACCAGCAGGGCCACGTCCTCGCGGGCCTGAACCAGGTCGGTGACGCCGCCGGCGTGGCGCTGGTGCACTTCCAGCACCGCCGGTTCCATGGCCGGGCGCACCATTTCCACGATGCGCCAGGCCACCGCCTGGTACAGCCCTTCCTTGGATTGGAAATGGTAGGGGATGGCGGCCTGGTTGGCCTTGGCGGCGTTGGCCAGGGCGCGGGTGCTGACCGCGTCGAAGCCCTGGCGGCTGAACAGCCGCAGGCCGGCGTCCACCAGCCGTTTGCGGGTGGCTTCGCTGCGTGACGGTTCGGAGGCCGGGCGCTGGCCCGACCCGGCGCTTTGCTGGGCCATGCTGGGTTCCGGATATTCGGGAGCAGCCGATATTAATTCAATCGATTGATTTTGTCATTGGACTGCTCAAGAATGTTGCCCGACTTGATGGGGAGGCCTTCATGCCCAACTTTCCTTCCGCACCCGGCCGCTGGCGCCAGCTGGCCACCGCCGTGCTGGCGGCGCTGTCGCTGGCCGCCTGCACCCTGGGGCCGGATTTCCGGTCCCCGGCGGACGATCTGGCCGGCGACTATCAGGTGTCCGCCCCGCAGGGCGACACCGCCCATGTCGACGGCCCCGGCGGCCAGGCCCAGCGCTTTACCGACGGGGCGCCCATCGCCGCCGACTGGTACCGGCTGTTCGGCTCACCGGTTCTCAACGACCTGATCCACCAGGCCATGGAAAACAGCCCGTCGCTGCGCGCCAGCCAGGCCAGCCTGCGCCAGGCCGCCCACCAGCTGGAAGCGGTGTCCGGCGCCGATCTGCCCGACCTGGACCTGTCCGGCGGCGCCACCCGCCAGCGCTCCAACGGCGCCCGGATCGGCCAGGACAATCCCATGTTCAACAGCGTCTTCAATCTCTATGAAACGCGCCTGGCCCTGAGCTACGACCTGGACCCGTTCGGCGCCTCCGACCGGGAGACCGAGGCCCAGGCGGCCCAGGTGGCCTACGCGCAAAACCTGCTGCGCGGCAGCATGCTGACGCTGGTGGACAACGTGGTGGTAACCACCGTGCGCCTGGCGGCGCTGCGCGACCGGGTCGCCGCCAGCGAGGCCATCGTCAACCTGCAAAGCGATCAGGCCAGCTTGCTCGGCGACCAGGAGCAGGCCGGCTCGGTGGCCTTCGCCGATGTGCTGCGCGCCCGCGCGCAACTGGCCGACACCCGCGCCGGCCTGCCCGCCCTGCGCCACCAACTGGCGGTCACCGAACACGCCCTGGCGCAACTGGTGAGCGCCGACCCGGCCACCTTCCAGGCCCCGCCCCTGTCCCTGAAGGACCTGAACCTGCCGGCGGACCTGCCACTGAGCCTGCCCTCGGAACTGGTGCGCCAGCGTCCGGACATCCTGGCCGCCGAGGAGCGCCTGCACGCCGCCAACGCCCAGGTGGGCCTGGCCACCGCGCGGCTCTATCCGAGCCTGAGCCTCACCGCCAGCCTGGGCACGCTGGCCAACCACGGCGACGCCCTGTTCGAGCCGGCGGCCAAGGTCTGGAGCCTGGGCGCCAACATCACCGCGCCGCTGTTCCATGGCGGCACCCTGCGCGCCAACAAAAAAGCCGCCGAAGCGGCCTGGGAAGCGGAATACGCCCGCTACCGGGATACCGTGCTGGGCGCCTTCGTGCAGGTGGCCGACGTGCTCGACGCCATCGAGCGCGATGCCGATGCCCTGGAGGCCCGCGACCATTCCCTGGAAGCCAACCGGGACAGCCTGGCGCTGGTGCGCAAGCAGTACCGGGCCGGCGCCGCCGGCTACCTGGACGTGCTCAGCGCCGAGCAACGCTACAACCAGGCGCTGCTGTCGCGCATCGACGCGGTGCGCCAGCGCTATGTGGATACCGCCGCCCTGTACCACGCCCTGGGCGGCGGCTGGTGGGACGCTCCCCAGCGCGACGCCACCCCTGAACGGAACGACCGGACGGCCGCCGCGCCGGCCGCCCCCTGATCGCCGGAGACCTTTCATGGCCGAGCAAGACACGCACACCGACCCGGACCACACCGGTCACGCCCCCGACACCCAAGACCCCAACGGCAACACCGACCATAACAACGTCGACAACAATAATGCGGGCAAACGCAAACGCCTGCTGCTGATCCTCGCCGTGGTGGTGGTGATCGCCGCCGCCGGCTACGGCGCCTACTGGTTCCTCTGGGCACGCTTCCACATCACCACCGAAGACGCCTACGTGGGCGGCAACGTGGTCAGCATTTCCCCCCGAATCAGCGGCACGGTGGTCTCGATCCACGCGGAAGACACCGACCGGGTGGTGGCCGGGGACCTGCTGATCACCCTGGACGACACCGACGCCCGGGTGGCCCTGGAAGAGGCCAAGGCCAATCTGGCCCAGACCGTGCGCCAGGTGCGTCAGCTGTTCGACCAGGCGAACCGCCTGGAAGCCACCGTGACCCTGCGCAAGGCGTCCCTGGAACAGGCCCGCCGGGACTACCAGCGGGCCCGGGATCTGAAGCGGGTACGCGGCATCTCCACCCAGGATTTCCAACACGCGGAAACGCAACTGGAAACCGCCCGCGCCTCCTACCAGGAAGCGCGCCACCAACTGGCCGGCAGCCGCGCGGCGGTGGCCGGCACCACCCTGGACGATCACCCCCAGGTGCAGCAGGCGGAAGCCAGCCTGCGCCAGGCCTGGCTGCGCCTGCAGCGCACCCGCATCCTGGCCCCCGCCGACGGCTATGTGGCCCAGCGCGGCGTACAGGTGGGCCAGGAAGTGCAGCCCGCCAGCAAGCTGATGGCGGTGGTGCCCCTGGAACAGGTGTGGGTGGACGCCAACTTCAAGGAAACCGACCTTAACAACGTGCGTATCGGCCAGCCGGTGGAGCTCACCGCCGACCTGTACGGCGACGACCACCTTTACCACGGCAAGGTGGCCGGCCTGGCCGCCGGCACCGGCAACGCCTTCGCGCTGCTGCCGGCGCAGAACGCCACCGGTAACTGGATCAAGGTGGTGCAGCGGGTGCCGGTACGCATCCGCCTGGACGCGGAGGACCTGGAGGGCTTCCCGCTGCGCGTGGGCCTGTCCATGGAGGCCACCGTGGAAACCCGGGGCCGGGACGGCCAGATGCTGGCGGAAAGCCCGGTCAGCGGCGCCCGTTTTGAAACCTCGGTGTACCAACGGGACCAGAGTGAAGTGGACGCCATGATCGCCCGCATCCTGGCCGCCAACCGGGGCGACGACGCCCCGGCGTCCTGAGCCCGGCATGAACGAGGAGAATCGCCATGCCCGTTGACTCCGCGCCGGCCGGCGCCACGCCGGGGGGCAAGAAGGGCGTCAGCCCCTGGGTGATCGCGCCGGTGGTGGCCATCGCCGCGTTCATGGAAGTACTCGATATTTCCATCGCCAACGTGGCCCTGCTGCACATCGCCGGCGGCCTGTCCGCCACCCACGACGAGGCCACCTGGGTGCTCACCTCCTACACGGTGACCAACGCGGTGGTGCTGCCGATCAGTGGCTGGCTGTCCAACCTGCTCGGCCGCAAACGCTTCTTCATGATCTGCATCGCCGGCTTCACGGTCACCTCCCTGGCCTGTGGCCTGGCGCCGACCCTGGGGACGCTGATCCTGTTCCGCTGCCTGCAGGGCATCACCGGCGGCGGCCTGCAACCGGTGTCCCAGGCGATCCTGTCGGACGCCTTCCCGCCGGCGAAACGGGGCATGGCGTTCGCCATGTACGGCATCGCCGTGGTGTTCGCACCGGCCATCGGCCCCACCCTGGGCGGCTGGATCACCGACCATTTCTCCTGGCGCTGGGTGTTTCTGATCAACCTGCCGGTGGGGCTGATCCTGATTCCCCTGGTGCAGGCCCTGATCCGCGACCCGGACTACATGCGCCAGGCCCGGGACAAACGGGGCGGCAAGCGGCCCCGGGTGGACCTGATCGGCTTCAGCCTGCTGGTGGTGGGCCTGGGCGCCCTGCAGATCATGCTCGACCGGGGCCAGCAGGACGACTGGTGGCATTCCGGCTTTATCCTGACCATGAGCTGCCTGGCGGCGGTGGGCCTGATCGCCTTCCTGATCTGGGAGTGGTACGACCGCAACCCGATCGTCGACGTGCACCTGTTCCGCAACCGCAACTTCGCGGTGGCCAACCTGTTCATGATGATTCTCGGCTTCGTGCTGCTGGCCAGCACCGCGGTGCTGCCGCTGTATGTGCAGGAGCTGATGGGCTACACCGCCACCCAGGCGGGGCTGGTGCTGACCCCCGGGGGCATCGCCATTATCTGCCTGATGCCCCTGGTGGGGCGCCTGGTGGGCAAGGTGCAGACCCGCTATCTGATCGGGTTCGGCTTCCTGGTCAGCGGCATCGGCCTGTACACCATGACCGGCTTCAGCCTGCAGGCGGATTACCACACCATCATGATGGCCCGGGTTCTGCAGGCGTCGGCGCTGGGTTTCCTGTTCATTCCGATCAGCACCGCCGCCTACGACGGCCTGCCCATGGAAAAATCCAACGACGCCTCGGCGATCATCAACCTGGCCCGCAACCTGGGTGGCAGCATCGGTATTTCCCTGTCCACCACCCTGCTGGCCCGGCGCAGCCAGTTCCATCAATCGCGGCTGGCCGAGGAGATCACGCCCTACAACCCAGCCTACCAGGACCAGATGCACCAGATCGGCCAGGCCACCGGCGCCGGCGACCTGACCAGCCACGGCCTGCTCTACCATGACCTGCTCAACCAGGCGAGCATGCTGGGCTACCTGGACGTGTTCAAATTCATGGCGATTCTGTTCCTGTGCATGGTGCCGCTGGTGTTTATCATCCGCCGGGGCGTGGCCGGACGCGGGGCGCCGGCCGGGGCCCATTAGCAGCCACCGGCCGGCCGGCGTTTTTTGCCCGGCCCCATGGTGGTAGCATACCGACCGCCCCGCATTCGACCCCACAGGATCCGACCCGATGACCGACGACGCCCGCGACGACGATCGCAACGAGGAAGCACAGAAAGGCGGCTTCTTCTCGCGCATGTTCCGGCGCAAGCCAGAGGACAGGCCGGACCCGGCGCCGTCCAGCGACCGGCCGGAGCCCGATGCCGACAGCCCACCGGAAGCCGACGCCGGCCAGCCGCGGGCCCCTGAATCCGCGCCCTCCGAGCCGGCCCGACCCGAGCCGGTGCGGTCTGAACCAGTACGGTCCGAGCCCGCCGCGCCGCCAGCGCCGCCCCGCGAGGCGCCGGCCCCGGCCGCCGCCGACGAGGGCGGCGGCTTCTGGACCCGCATGAAGCAGGGCATGAGCAAGACCAGCAAGAACCTGGGCAAGGGCCTGGCGGACCTGCTGGTGGGCGCCAAGGAAATCGACGACGAGATCTTCGAGGAGATCGAGACCCAGCTGCTGGTGGCGGACGTGGGCGTGGAAGCCACCGACACCATCATCGCCAACCTCACCGAACGGGTGGGCCGCCAGGAACTGGTGGACGCCGACGCCCTCTATGAAGCCCTGCAGGAAGAACTGCGCAAGCTGCTGGAGCCGGTGGACGTGCCCCTGGAAATCGACCCGGGCAAGAAACCCTATGTGATCCTGATGGTGGGCGTGAACGGGGTCGGCAAGACCACCACCATCGGCAAGCTGGCCTGCCGCTTCAAGGCCGAGGGCAAGAGCGTGATGCTGGCCGCCGGCGACACCTTCCGCGCCGCCGCCGTGGAGCAGCTGCAGGTATGGGGCGAGCGCAACGACATCCCGGTGGTGGCCCAGCACACCGGCGCGGACTCCGCCAGCGTGGTCTATGACGCGGTGCAGGCGGCGCAGTCCCGGGGCGCCGACGTGCTGATCGCCGACACCGCCGGCCGGCTGCACACCCGGGGCAACCTGATGGAAGAACTCTCCAAGGTCACCCGGGTGATGAAAAAACTGTCCCCGGAGGCCCCCCACGAGGTGCTGCTGGTGCTGGACGCCGGCACCGGCCAGAACGCCATCAACCAGGCCCAGGAATTCCGCGACACCGCCGGCGTCACCGGCCTGGTGCTGACCAAACTCGACGGCACCGCCAAAGGCGGTATCCTGTTCGCTCTGGCCAAACGCACCGGCCTGCCGATCCGCTTTATCGGCGTCGGCGAACAGCTCGAGGACCTGCGCCCCTTCAACGCCGAGGAGTTCGTGCAGGCGTTGTTCGAAGATGTGGCCGGGTGAGTTACAAGTTGAAAGTTAAAAGTTACAAGGCGCGGGGCACGGCGGCCGGGTCGGAAAGGCCGTGCCCGCGCCCGCTCGCAGCGCGCAGCCGAAACGTTTGAGAGCGCTACGCCCTTGCCTCGCGTTGTAACTTTTAACTTGTAACTTTCAACTGTCCCAAGGACCTACATGATCAAATTCGACCGGGTCGGCAAACGCTACCCGAACGGCAAGGACGCCCTGCGGCAGATCAGTTTTGAGCTGCCCGCCGGGCAATTGACCTTCCTGACCGGGCATTCCGGGGCGGGGAAGTCCACCTTGCTGAAGCTGATCATGATGATCGAACGGCCCACCCAGGGGCAGGTGTTCGTGGAAGGCCAGAACCTGACCGGGGTGGGCAGCCGGCATATCCCCTTCCTGCGCCGCAAGATCGGCATGGTGCATCAGAACCACCAGTTGCTGTTCGACCGCAGTGTGTTCGACAACGTGGCCCTGCCGCTGGTGATCGCCGGCTTCGCCCGGGCCGATATCGGCAAGCGGGTGCGCGCGGCCCTGGACAAGGTGGGGCTGCTGGACAAGGAAAAGCTCAACCCGATCATGCTCTCCGGCGGTGAGCAGCAGCGCATCGGCATCGCCCGGGCGGTGGTCAACAAGCCGCCGCTGCTGCTCGCCGACGAGCCCACCGGTAATCTGGACCCGGCGCTGAGCGCCGAGATCATGGACCTGTTCCACGATTTCGCCCGGGTCGGCGTGGCGGTGCTGATCGCCACCCACGACCTGTCGCTGATCGCCCGCTACCGGCACCGCCTTCTGACCCTGCGCGAGGGCCGGCTGATCCACGATGGCGAGGAAGGCGTCTCCCAGCGCGACCAGGACCTGGCCCTTTTCGCCCGCCCCCGGGAGGACCGCCGTGGCCCGTAACACTCGCCAGCGCCGGCCCGCCGGCGCGCGCAGCACCCGCACCTCCCTGGGCGACCGCCTCACCGCCTGGCGCCAGCATCACCGGGATTCCCTGGGCGATGCCCTGGGCCGCATGGCGGCGGCACCCACCGCCGCCCTGATGACGGTGCTGGTGATCGCCATCGCCCTGGCGCTGCCCGCCGGGCTGGCGGTGCTGATGGACAATGCCCGCGTCATCACCAAGGGCTGGGACGGCCAGGCGCACCTGTCCGTGTTCCTCAAACTGGACACCGCCGAGGACCGCCAGCGGGCCCTGGCCCGGGAGTGGGACGGGTTCGACACGGTGGCGCGCACCGAGGTGATCACCCGCGCCCAGGCCCTGGACGAATTCAAGACCCTGTCCGGCTTCGGCGACGTGCTGGAAGCCTTGCCCGACAACCCGCTGCCGCCGCTGATCGTGGTCTATCCGGAGAACGTGGCGCCAGGCCAGGTGGAGGCCCTGCAGCGACGGCTCAACGCGGTGCCGGAGGTCGACAACGCCCAGCTCGACGTGGCCTGGGTGCGGCGCCTGCACGCCATTATCGAGCTGGGCGACCGGATGATCAGCGTGCTTACCCTGGGCCTGGCCCTGGCGGTGGTGCTGGTGGTGGTGAACACCGTTCGGCTGGCCATCGAAAGCCGCCGGGAGGAGATCGTGGTGATCAAGATCGTCGGCGGTACTGACGGTTTCGTGCGCCGCCCGTTCCTGTACAGCGGCTTCTGCGTGGGCTTCGCCGGCGGCGTGCTGGCGCTGATCCTGGTGAGCCTGGCGCTGTGGTGGCTGGGCGGCCCCATCGACGAGCTGCTGCGGCTCTACGAAAGTGAACACTCGCTTACCGGCATGAGCCCATCCACCGTGTTTGTTTTACCGCTGTTCAGCGGCACCCTGGGGCTGCTCGGGGCCTGGCTGGCGGTGAGCCGTCACCTGGGCGACATCGAACCCCAGTTCTAGGCCCCCGCCCGGGGGCCGGTTTTGCGTTTCTTTACCCTCGCGGGCCCTTCTTTTCCCTAAAGTGGGAATTCCTCCCGGGATTCACAGTCGATGTTGATGGGCATCACCGAAACGGTGCCCGTTCCCATCGATACTGCCCCCGGGGCCATTGATGAAACGAATGGCAGGGAACTATTCAGGCTATTAGCACTCCTATTACCCGAGTGCTAATATCCGTCCCAATAGAACCAGGGAGAAGGGAAATGACAACCCAACAACTGCAACAGGCCCAGGCGTTGCCGCTGGCGGTTCCAGGACATGACCTGGATGCGTATATCCGCGCGGTCAACTCGGTGCCGGTGCTCAGCGTCGACGAAGAGCGGCAGCTGGCCGAGCGGTTGTACTTCCAGGAAGATCTCGACGCCGCCCGTAACATGGTGCTGGCCCATCTTCGCTTCGTGGTGCACATCGCGCGCAGCTACACCGGCTACGGCCTGCCGCTGGGCGATCTGATCCAGGAAGGCAACGTGGGCCTGATGAAGGCGGTGAAACGCTTTGATCCCGAAAAAGGCGTGCGCCTGGTGAGCTTCGCGGTGCACTGGATCAAGGCGGAAATTCACGAGTACGTGATCAAGAACTGGCGCATCGTGAAAGTGGCCACCACCAAGGCCCAGCGCAAGCTGTTCTTCAACCTGCGCGGCCAGAAAAAGCGTCTTGCCCGGCTCACCACCGAGGAAGCGCAACGGGTGGCCGATGATCTGGGCGTAACCCCGGCCCAGGTGAAGGAAATGGAAGGGCGCCTGGGCGCCTTTGACGCCAGCTTCGACGGCCCCACCAACGACGACGAGGACAACCCGATCCCGTCACCGGCCGCTTATCTGCACAGCGATAACAGCGACCCGGCGGATCTGGTGGCCGAGCAGGACGACCAGGAGCGCAGCTCCCGCCAGCTGGGCTCCGCGATCATGACCCTGGACGAACGCAGCCGCGACATTCTCGAACGCCGCTGGCTGGCCGACCAGAAAGCCACGCTCCAGGAGCTGGCCAATGAATATGGCGTGTCCGCCGAGCGGATTCGCCAGCTTGAAAACAACGCGCTGAAAAAGCTTCGCAACGCCATCGCCGCCTGAGGCGGCCGGCGAAGCCGAGTACCCCTTGCCCCGGCCCCCCTGCCGGGGCTTTTTTTTGGTTCATCGCGCTTTGGCGGGAAATCGATGCGGGGGATCTCTATCCGGGACGCGGAGCTGTGTGGGTTGGGGATTGCTGTAGGAGCGGCTTCAGCCGCGATCCTCTGGGTGCCATCGTCATCGCGACTAAAGTCGCTCCTACCAAGGGCCCGGCGCCCTGAGCCGCGCCCTGGCTGGAGCGAGGCTTCCCGCTAAACCCCGATCCCAGGGCTTGAAGGACGCCCGCCAGGCGCCAATTTCCAGTACAATCGGCGCTCCACCCATCAACACAGCGGTGACCATGAAATACCTGCTTGTACTGGGGGCCCTGAACGGCGCCCTGGCGGTCACACTCGGGGCGTTCGGCGCCCACGGGCTGAAAAACCGGGTCGACGCCGGCATGCTCGAAGTCTGGGGCACCGCCAGCCAATACCATTTCTACCACGCGCTGGCGCTGCTGCTGGTGGGCCTGCTGGCCCGCCAGGCCGGCGCCGGCGTGGTCACCGCCGGCTGGATTCTGTTCGCCGGCACGCTGGTGTTCAGCGGCAGCCTCTATGCGCTGGTGCTGAGCGGCCAGAAATGGCTGGGCGCGATCACGCCGCTGGGCGGCACCGCGCTGATCATCGGCTGGCTGTGGCTGGCCTGGTCCCTGTGGCGCGCCCACGGCTGATCGGCACCCCACCCCCAACCACGGATAGTGAGCACGACCATGACTGCCCTGACCGTAAACGGCGACCCGCTGACCCTGGACGGCACCACCGTCGCGGACCTGGTGGCTCAATTGCAGCTGCAGGGCCGCCGGCTGGCGGTGGAAGTGAACCGGGACATCGTGCCCAAGAGCGAGCACGGCCAGCACCGTCTCAACGACGGTGACGTGGTGGAGATCGTGCACGCTATTGGCGGTGGGTAAATCGCGCCTCACCGCGCGATTTACCCACCGGACAGGAAGTCCGGGCCGGGCGCTCCGACCGGCACGGCGCCGCGCCAGGAATGGCGGGCACGGCCTGGTAGAATGGACAGCCACAACGCCGGGAACACCGGGCGCCCGCCCGCTACAATGAACACCACCGAATCACCGAACCAACGCTGGAACCCACCATGTCCGACCCGCTTCATATCGCAGGCAAAACCTACCAGTCCCGGCTGCTGATCGGCACCGGCAAATACAAGGATTTCGAGGAAACCCGCCAGGCCGTGGAAGCCAGCGGCGCGGAGATCGTCACCGTGGCGGTGCGCCGCACCAACCTGGGCCAGGAGGCCGGCGAGCCCAACCTGCTCGATTTCGTCAGCCCGGACAAATACACCATCCTGCCCAACACCGCCGGCTGCTTTAACGCCGAGGACGCGGTGCGCACCTGCAAGCTGGCCCGGGAACTGCTGGACGGCCACAAGCTGGTGAAGCTGGAAGTGCTGGGCGACCAGAAAACCCTGTACCCGAACATCGCCCATACCGTGCGCGCCGCCCAGCAGCTGGTGGACGACGGCTTCGACGTGATGGTCTACACCAACGACGACCCGATCGTCGCCAAGGAACTGGAAGACATGGGCTGTGTGTCGGTGATGCCGCTGGGCTCCCTGATCGGCTCCGGCCTGGGCGTGCTCAACCCGCACAACATTCTGCTGATCATGGAAGAGGCCAAGGTGCCGATCATCGTCGACGCCGGCGTGGGTACCCCCAGTGACGCCACCCTGGCCATGGAACTGGGCTGCGACGGCATCCTGATGAACTCCGCCATCGCCCACGCCCGCAATCCGGTGCTGATGGCCAGCGCCATGAAGAAAGCCATCGAAGCCGGCCGCGAGGGCCTGTTGGCCGGGCGCATGCCCAAGCGCGCTTTCGCCAACCCGTCGTCGCCCTCCGAAGGCCTGGTGTCCTGACCAAGCCTTGAATCGAAAGGATCGCCCCACATGCTCGATTTTCTGCACCAGGACAAGGACCCGGAAACCGGCAAGGTGATGCGCCGGGTGCGCAGTTTCGTGCTGCGCGAAGGCCGCCTCACCGCCGGCCAGCGCCGCGCCCTGGACACCCTGTGGCCGCGCTTCGGCCTGGAACGGGGCCAGGGTGAACTGGACCCGGTGGCGGTGTTCGGCCGGGACGCGGACCGGGTGCTGGAAATCGGCTACGGCATGGGCGCCTCCCTGGCGGCCATGGCCGAGGCGGAACCGGACAAGGATTTTATCGGCATCGAGGTGCACCGCCCCGGCGTCGGCGCGCTGCTAATCGAAATCGAGCAGCGCGGGCTGGGCAATGTGCGCAGCTACTGCGATGACGCCGTGGATATTCTCAAGCTGTGCATTGCCGACGGCAGCCTGGAACGGGTGCAGCTGTATTTCCCCGATCCCTGGCACAAGAAGAAGCACCACAAACGCCGCATCGTGCAGCCGGATTGGGTGGCCCTGGTGGGCCGCAAGCTGCGCCCCGGCGGGGTGCTGCACATGGCCACGGACTGGGAAAACTACGCCGAGCACATGATGGAAGTGATGGCCGGCGCCGATGGCTTCAAGAACCGGGCCGGCGCGGGCCAATTCGCGGACCGGCCGGCCTGGCGCCCGGAAACCAAGTTCGAGCGCCGGGGCGCCGGCCTGGGCCACGGAGTGTGGGATTTGCTGTTTGAACGAACGGCGCCGTAGCGAGGGCCACGGCGCCGTATCAGGCGGCGGGGTGACTAGAAGCGGTATTCCAGGCCCACGGCCAGGCTGTCGTATTCCAGGTCTTCGCTGACGTCATCCGCCTCGAAGGAGTAGCGGCTGTAGGAAGCGGTCACCCCGGCCTGTTCGCTGAGCAGCCAGGCCGCCCGCAGGCCGTAGAAAAAGTCCCGGGCGTCGTCGTCCATGCTGTCAGAGCCACCCGGGCCGCGCACGCGGAACGTAATGTCCGCGTTCTGGATGCCCAGGGTGCCGCCCAGGTAAAACGACGGGGTCAGCGGGAACATGGCGTCGGCGGCCACGTAGAAACCGTCCGCTTCCACCTCGAATTTACCGATGCCGCCCAGGACATCGGCTTCCGCGTCACCGAATTTCCGGTAGCCGAACCGGAAGGTAAAGATATCGTTGGCCGCCAGGCCCACGTATACATCCCCGCCCATTTCCGCGTCCGGCGAGTCGGCATCGACCGCGCCGCTCACCGCATCCTCGAAAAAGTCGTCCGCGTTGCTCTGATCACGGGCGACGGCCGCACCGAACAGAAAGCTGGATTCGGCCTGGGCGGCCAGCGGCGAAAAGGCCAGGGCGGCGGTGGTAGCAAGCAAAAGTGATTTTTTCATTGGGATCCCTCCAACATCGTTTTTTATTTAAGAGCGCCGAAACTTACACAAAAACGTTATAAAAGGTAAATCCCGATTTCGCCGCTGGCCGGCGTGGGGGCGATGGGGTCCACCTGAATCGCCGCGACGGCGGCGCATCAAGGAGGAGCCCGTGTGCGATTCGCGGGGGCTCACCCTGTGCGCGCACTTCTGATCGTATTAGTGGCGGGCCGGCGGGTGGTTTATCGCGGCTGAAGCCGCTCCTACGGAGGGGCGTCGGGCCGGTGGTATCGCGGCTGAAGCCGCTCCTACAGAACGCAGAGGGGCGTGGGACCGGCGGTTATCGCGTTTGGTTTGAGCCGCGATCAGACTTCCTTGAGGCGCCAGGACCAGAAGGTGCCGAGGGCGCCCATCAATCCCAGGAACACCAGGGCCCACTGGGCGCCGGTCACCGAAACGCCGGTGCTGATGCCGCCCACCACCAGTAGCAATACGCCGATGACGGTGTTGCTGACCGCCGTGTAATCGGTGCGCTTGGTGCCACCGGCCATGTCCACCAGATAGGTTTTGCGACCGATACGCACCCCGGAGTGCGCCACCGACAGCACAAAGAAGGCCACCGGGTAGAACCAGGCCAGGCGATCGCTTTGTGGCGCCCACAGCGCCACCGCCGCCACGCCCAGACAGACCAGGGCCGCCAGCCCGCCACCGCGCATCATCACCTGGCGGCTGGAGGCGTCGGCCATGTATCCCCAGACCGTGGCGCTGAGGGTGCTGGCCAGGCTGGAGGCGATCAGGAAGCCGCCCAGCAGGGCCGCGCCCTGGCCCCGTTCCTGGGCCAGCACCACCAGGAAGGGCGAGCCCAGCGCCGAGGTCATCAGCAGGGCTCGGGCGATCACGAAGTTCCTGAATGGCGGGTCGTCCACCAACAGGCTCAGGCTGGCCAGGGCTTCCCGGAAGGCGTGGCCGCCACCGGCGGTTTCCCCCTCGAATTCATCCACCCGGGCGAACACCGCCGCCGCCAACCACCAGGCCAGCCCCGCCGCCGCCAGCAACACCGTGTAGAACAGCAGGCCCGGCTCCTGATCGGAGCCGAACAAAAACACCCCCACCGCCAGGGTGGCCAGGCCGGACAGGGTGGAGGCCAGGCCGGTGAGGCGGCCACGGCGGGATTTGGGAATGCACTTGCCCTGCACATCCTTCATGGCCACGGAGCAGAACCCGCGCCCCAGGCTGAAGATCACCAGCAGGCCGACAATGGCAAGCCCGGCGGCGAGCCCCTGCCAGTGCCACACCGCCAGCGCCATGCCGAACACGCACAGGCCCTGCAACACCGCCCCCAGGGCCCAGAATCCCTTGCGCACCGGATGGCGGCGCACCCAGGCGCCGATCAACAACTGCGGGATCAGCGAACCGGATTCACGGATCGGCACCAGGGCCCCGGCCAGGGCGGCGGGGGCGCCCACCGCGCCGATCAGCCAGGCCAGCACGGTCTTCGGGTTGATCAGCAGGTCGCCGATTTTGGAAAGCAGATTGGCCAGAATGATCTTGAAGAAATTGCCGGGCACCTCCCGGCAGGCTTGCTCGCTGATGTCCGTGCAGGTGCGTGCGTCCTCGTCATTGGCCACCAATGCGTACAGCCGCGACAGGGTGGCCCGGTCATCGCCGGAGCGCACCCGTGTGTCCGGATTGCTCATCCGTCTCCCCTTAAAACCTCGTAAAAACCCCTTGTTTCCCGGTACTCCGGCGCCCATGGTGAAACCATAAGGAGATCAGAGCACTCAGGAAGGCGCCGGCCCCGGCAACGGGTCACCGGCATCATTCCAAGGAGGATATCACCATGTACCGCGTGTATTACCTGGTACGCAGCCTGGATCAGGTGAAGGTTGCTCTGAACGGTCTCAAACGGGCCCGCGTCGACGAAAGCCGCGTCTGGGTGGTGAGCCGCGACAATGGCCGCCTCCAGGCCGAAGGCATCCACGCCTCCACGCCCTGGGAGGACACCAATCTGATGAGCAACGGCTTCTATGGCGCGTTGCTCGGCGCCGCCCTGGGCCTGCTGGCGGGCTGGGCGCTCAGTGGCATCGACCCCTGGGGCGTGGATATCGGCGTGTTCGGCGTGATGCTGTGCGTGCTGTTCTTCGGCGCCCAGGGCGCCTGGACCGGCGGCATGTGGGGCATTTCCCAGGCCAACCGACATCTGAAGCCGTACATGAAGGACATCCGCCGTGGCTTATACCTGATTCTGGTGGATGTGGACCGGGAGCCGGAGTGCCAGCGCGTGCACCGGGTGCTGAACGCCAGCGTGCGCCCGGTCCAGGAGGCCGACGACAGGGCCTACAGCCCGCTGTTCTGAGCGCCGGCCCGGGGCGCCGGTCGGCGCCCCGGCCTCTCCAGGGTCAGCTATGCTGGCCATCATGCCGGCCTTCGGCCAGTTCCTCTTCCAGCCGTTTGCAGAACGCGTCCAGATCCTTGGGCGTGCGGCTGGTGACCAGACCGTTGTCCACCACCACTTCGCTGTCTTCCCAGTGCGCGCCGGCGTTCTTCAGGTCCTGGGCCACCGAGGCCACGGAGGTCATCTTGCGCCCCTCGACCACACCGGCGTTGATCAATACCCAGGGCGCGTGGCAGATCGCCGCCACCGGTTTGCCGCTGTCGAAGAAGGCACGCACGAATTTGAGGGCGTCTTCATTGAGGCGCAGGGCGTCCGGGTTGAACAGACCGCCGGGCAGCACCAGGGCGTGGTAGTCCGCGGCGCTGGCCTGGTCCAGGGTGCGCGACACCTCATAGGTTTCGCCCCAGTCGGTTTCCGCCCAGGCGCGGATGCCATCGGCCTTGCCTTGCGGGGCGATCACGTCCACATCGACCCCGTGGCCGGCCAGGGAGGCCTTGGGCACGGACAATTCGGATTCCTCGAAACCGTCGGTGGCAAGGATCGCCACCCGCTTTCCATTCAAGGCTTGGGTGTTCATGACGTACTCCTGTTGCGTGCATGATGGCCCATGCTAGACCTTTCCCGGCCAGGGTCCCGGCAACACCCCTTAAAAAACTGCAAAACAACCACGCCCCGGAAAGCGGCCGGCCGCGTTGCACGGCCGGGGGGCGGTCGATAGACTTTGCCCACCTTTGGATGGTTAGCCGAAATGCCCGAATCGATTCCCCAGGACTCCGTGGGCCTGGTCCAGCCCCAGACCCTGCACGTGGACCAGCCGCTTGAGCTGGAATGCGGGCGTGTGCTGCCCGCCTACGATCTGGTGTACGAGACCTATGGCACGCTCAACGCGGATCAGTCCAACGCGATCCTGATCTGCCATGCCCTGTCTGGCCATCACCACGCCGCCGGTTATCACGGCGAGGACGACAAGCGACCCGGCTGGTGGGACAGCTGCATCGGCCCGGGCAAGCCCATCGACACCAACCGCTTCTTCGTGGTCTGCCCCAACAACCTGGGCGGCTGCCACGGCTCCAGCGGCCCGCTGTCCCGCAACCCGGACACCGGCGAGCTGTGGGGCCCGGATTTCCCGATGATGACGGTGAAGGACTGGGTAAAAAGCCAGACCCGCCTGGCCGACGCCCTGGGCATCGATCAGTGGGCGGCGGTGGTGGGCGGCAGCCTGGGCGGCATGCAGGCGATGCAGTGGGCCATCGATTTCCCCGCGCGTCTGCGCCACTCGGTGGTGATCGCCGGGGCGCCCAAGCTGTCGGCGCAGAACATCGCCTTCAACGAGGTGGCGCGCCAGTCGATCCTCACCGATCCCCAGTTCCACGGCGGGCGCTATTACCTGCATGACACCTACCCCCGCCAGGGGCTGATCCTGGCGCGCATGGTCGGGCACATCACCTACCTGAGCGACGACGCCATGCGCATGAAGTTCGGCCGTGATCTGCGCTCCGGACGGTTCCACTTCGGCTTCGACGTGGAATTCCAGGTGGAATCCTATCTGCGCCACCAGGGCGAGACCTTCTCGCGCAACTTCGACGCCAACACCTACCTGTTGATGACCAAGGCGCTGGACTATTTCGACCCGGCCCGGGACTACGACCACTCCCTGGAAAAAGCCATGGAGCAGACCCGCTGCAAGTTCCTGGTGATGTCGTTCAACTCCGACTGGCGGTTCGCGCCGGAGCGCAGCCGCGAGATCGTCAACGCGCTGGTGCAGGCGGGCCGCGATGTGAGCTACGCGGAAATCGACACCCCCAAGGGGCACGATGCCTTCCTGCTGCCGATTCCTGAATACACCAAGCTGCTGGGCGCCTACCTGGGCCGGGTGGCGGACGAGGTGCGCGCCGATGTCTGAGGCAATCACGGACCCACGCAAGACGGCCGCCCACCGCGACGACCTGCGCCTGATCAGCGACTGGATTCCCCGTGGCGCCACGGTGCTGGACCTGGGCTGCGGCGACGGCTCCCTGCTGGCATCGCTGCGCCAGGAGCGCGACGTGAACGGCTATGGCCTGGAGATCGACCAGGACAACATCGCCGCCTGCTTCGAGAAAGGCGTCAATGTGATCGAGCAGGATCTGGACAAGGGCCTGGGCAACTTCCAGAGCGAGCGCTTCGACTATGTGATCATGACCCAGGCCCTGCAGGCGGTGCTGCGGCCGGACGCGATTCTCGACGAGATGCTGCGCGTGGGCCGCGAGGCGATCATCACCTTCCCCAATTTCGGCCACTGGCGAGTGCGCTCCTATCTGGGCTTCAAGGGCCGCATGCCGGTATCCTCGGCGCTGCCCTACGAGTGGTACGACACCCCCAACATTCACCTGTGCACGGTGAAGGATTTCCAGGTCCACTGTCAGCGCAAGGATATTCGTATCATCGAGCGCACCGTGGTCAACCGCCACCATCGCAGCGGCGCCCTGACCCGGGCCTGGCCCAATATGTTCGGCGAAATCGCCGTTTACCGTGTCACCCGCTGATCGCGGAGAGCAATGATGACGACCCTGGTGCTGGCCTCCGGCAACCGCAAGAAACTCGAGGAAATGCGCGCCATTCTGGCGCCGCTGGACCGCGAGGTGGTGCCGCAGAGTGATTTCGACGTGCCCGAGGCGGAGGAGACCGGCCTGACCTTCGTGGAGAACGCCATTCTCAAGGCGCGCAACGCCGCCCGCCACACCGGTCTGCCGGCCATCGCCGACGACTCCGGCCTGGAAGTGGACGCCCTCAATGGCGCGCCGGGGATTTATTCCGCGCGCTTCTCCGGTGCCGACGCCAGTGATGCCAAGAACAACGCCCTGCTGGTGGAAATGCTTGGCGACCTGCCGGAGGCGCCCCGTACCGCCCGCTACCAGGCGGTGCTGGTGCTGATGCGCCACGCCGAGGACCCCACGCCGCTGATCTGCCAGGGCACCTGGGAGGGCGAGATCGTGCTGGACCCCCGGGGCGAGCACGGCTTCGGCTACGATCCCTACTTCCTGCTGCCGGACCTGGGCAAGACCGCCGCCGAACTGGACCCGGTGGAGAAAAACCGCGTCAGTCATCGCGGCCGGGCCCTGGCGGAACTGATCGCCCGCCTGAACGGGGATCGCGGCTGAAGCCGCTCCTACGGGCAATCGTAGGAGCGGCTTCAGCCGCGAATGGCCATGACCTCACCGCCCCTGAGCCTCTATGTGCACGTGCCCTGGTGCGTGCGCAAGTGCCCCTATTGCGACTTCAACTCCCACCAGGGCGACCCGCAAGAGGACGCCTATCTGCGCGCCCTGCTCACCGACCTGGACCAGGACCTGCCCTGGATAACCGGCCGGACGGTGGACACGGTATTCATCGGCGGCGGCACGCCGAGCCTGATGAGCGCCGACTTTTACCGGGACCTGTTTATTGGTCTGCGCCAACGGCTGACCCTGGCCGCCGACGCGGAGATTACCCTGGAAGCCAACCCGGGCACCCTGGAAGCCGGCCGCTTCGCCGGTTTCCGCGAGGCCGGCATCAACCGACTGTCCATCGGCGTGCAGAGCTTCCACGCGGATCACCTGCGCGCCCTGGGGCGCATCCACGGGCCGGATCAGGCGCGGGCGGCGGCCCGTGAGGCCCGCGCCGCCGGCTTCGATAATTTCAATCTGGACCTGATGCACGCGCTGCCCGGGCAAACCACCGGGCAAGCCCTGGACGACCTGCGCGCCGCACTGGAATTGGGGCCCACCCATCTGAGCTGGTACGAACTCACCATCGAGCCCAATACCGCCTTCTTCCGCGCCCCGCCGGAACAACCGGACGGCGACCACCGGGCCGATACCGAGGAGGCCGGGTTCGCGTTGCTCGCCGACGCCGGCTTCCACCGCTACGAAGTGTCCGCCTTCGCCCGGCCCGGCAAGGCGTGCCGTCATAATCTGAATTACTGGCGGTTCGGGGATTATCTGGGCATCGGCGCCGGCGCCCACGGCAAACTGACCCTGCCGGACCGGCGCCTGCGCTACCAGAAAACCCGCCAACCGGCCCACTACCTGGGCGACCCGGCGGCGGCCCGCCGTCAGGAAACGGTCATCGAAGCGCCGCTTCAGGAAGCCCTGCTCAATGGTTTGCGGTTGCTGGACGGCGTGGCGGTGGAAACGCTGGCGGCCCGCAGCGGCGTGGCGGCGGCCACCATTAAGGACACTCTGGCGCCATTCCGGGCCCAGGGTTTGCTGGTCGACAATACCGACCGTGCCGCGTGCACGGCCCTGGGCCTGCGCCATCTGGATACGGTTCTCGAACGTCTGTTCGAACGGCTGGTTTAATATCCCGCCACGCTGTCGTATGCTCGCGGTCAGATTTTACGTTGTAAGGGAACGACAGCCAGCTCCAGGGAGAGAGCTTCCTGCAAGGCAAGCCCGCGAATACCCACCCTTACAGGCATAACCCTTTAAAAAATACCGCCTTTAATCAGGGATCCGGACCAATGAGCAAGCGCATTATCAGCAAGCGCATGGTGATCATGCTGATCATCCTGGCAATCGTGTTTGGGGGTATCTTCGGCTGGAAAGCTTTTGTCGGCATGAAGATCAACGAATACTTCGACAACATGCCGCAACCCGCCGCCGCCGTGTCCACCTATGAAGCCCGACCGGACAACTGGGCGCTGATGCTGGAGGCGGTGGGCACCGTCAACGCGGTGAACGGCGTGGACGTGACCAGCCAGGTGGCCGGGGAAGTGCAGAAGATTGAGTTCGAGTCCGGCGACACGGTGAAGAAAGGCGATGTGCTGGTGACCCTGGAATCCGCCGCCGACCGTGCCCAGCTGAATGCGCTGGAAGCCACCGCCCGGCTGTCCCGCCAGGAGTTCGACCGTTACCAGCGGCTCTTCAAGCAGGGCAGCATTTCCAAGTCCGAACTGGACAACCGCCGCGCCCAGCGCGACCAGTCCATGGCCCAGGCCCAGGCCCAGCAGGAACAACTCAACTACAAAACCGTGCGCGCGCCCTTCGACGGCCGGCTCGGCATTCGCCGGGTGGACCTGGGGCAGTATTTGCAGCCCGGCACGCCGGTGGTGAGCCTGACCCAGCTGGAGCCGATTTTCGTGGACTTCTCGCTGCCGGAGCAGGAGCTGAGCAAGGTGGAGCAGGGGTTCAAGGTGCGGGTGCGGCTGGATGCCTTCCCGGATGAAACCTTCGAAGGCGAGATCAGTGCCATCGAGCCCGGCGTGGACGCGGCCACCCGCAACGTGAACATCCAGGCCCGTTTCGAGAACGCGGACCGCAAGCTGCGCCCGGGCATGTTCGCCAAGGTGAACATCCAGCTGCCCCAGGCGGAAGACGTGGTGGTGGTGCCGCGCACCGCGATCAGCTACGCCCCCTACGGCAACGCCGTATTCGTGCTTCAGGACAGCGACGGCAAAGCCAAGCAGGAAGAGGGCAAGGACAACGGCGAACCCCAGAAGATCGTCAAGAAGCGCTTCGTGAAACTGGGCCGCCAGCGCGGCGACCTGGTGGCGGTGGTGGAAGGCCTCAAGCCCGGCGAAGTGGTGGCCACCAGCGGCCTGCTGAAACTGCGCAACGACGCCAAGGTGACCATCGAAAACGATGTGCAGCCTTCCGCCGACCCGGCGCCGACGCCGGGTAACAGCTGAGGCCGCCCATGAAATTCACGGATATTTTCATCAATAAACCGGTGCTGGCCAGCGTGGTCAGCCTGTTCATCTTCCTGCTCGGCCTGCGCGCCGCCACGGAGCTGAACGTTCGCCAGTATCCGGAAATGGAAAACGCCGTGGTCACCGTGACCACGGTGTACACCGGCGCCGACGCGGACCTGATCCAGGGCTTTATCACCACGCCCCTGGAACAGGAAATCGCCTCCGCCGAGGGCATCGACTACCTGGTTTCCACCTCGCTGCAAGGCGCGTCTTCGATTCAGGCGTATATCCGCCTGGGCGCCGACCCCAACGAGACGCTCACGCAGATCGTGGCCAAGGTCAACAAGATGCGCAGCGAGCTGCCCCAGGAATCCGAGGACCCGACCATCGAGCTGGCGGTGGGCGAGGACATCGCCGCCATGTACCTGTCGTTTTCGTCGGAGATTCTCGACAACAACCAGATCACCGACTACATCGTGCGCGAGGTGCAACCCAAACTCGCCACCATTCCCGGCGTGCAGCGCGCCCGCGTGCTCGGCGACCGCACCTTCGCCATGCGTGCCTGGCTCAAGGCCGAGCGCATGGCCGCCCTGGGCGTGACGCCCTCGGACGTGTACGGCGCCCTGCAACAGCAGAACGTGCTGGCCGCGGTGGGCAGCACCAAGGGCGTCAACGTGGCCCTGGACCTTAAAGCCAGCACCGACCTGAATTCCGCGGAGCAGTTCAAGCGGCTGATCATCCGCTCCGAGGGCAACGCCATCGTGCGGCTGGGCGATGTGGCCGATGTGGAACTGGGCTCGGAATCCTACCAGTCGTCGGTGACCTTCAACGGCAAACAGGCCACCTTTATCGGCGTGGAAGTGGCCACCGACGCCAACTCCCTGGACGTGATCGCCGCCGTGCGCGACACCCTGGAGAATCAGATTTTCCCGCAGTTGCCGGAAGGCATGAGCGGCGACATTCCCTACGACGGCACCGAGTACATTCAGGATTCCATCGACGAGGTGGTGAAGACCCTGGTGGAAGCGGTGCTGATCGTGATCCTGGTGATTTACCTGTTCCTCGGCTCGCTGCGCTCGGTGCTGATCCCGGCCATCGCGGTGCCGCTGTCCATGGTGGGCGCGCTGTTCCTGATGCTGCTGATGGGTTTCTCCATCAACCTGCTGACGCTGCTGGCCATGGTGCTGGCCATCGGCATCGTGGTGGACGACGCCATCATCGTGCTGGAGAACGTGCACCGACATGTGGAGGAGGGGCTATCGCCCTTCGACGCCGCCATCAAGGGCGCCCGGGAGCTGGCCTGGCCGGTGGTGGCGATGACCACCACCCTGGTGGCCGTATACCTGCCCATCGGCTTCATGGGCGGGCTCACCGGCACCCTGTTCGTGGAGTTCGCCTTCTCCCTGGCCGGCGCCGTGCTGCTCTCCGGTATCGTGGCGCTGACCCTGTCGCCGATGATGGCGGCCAAGATTCTCAAGCCCCATGACCCGGAGCATCGCGGCAACCGCTTCGAGGCCTGGCTGAACCGCAATTTCGAGAAGCTGGAAAAGGGTTACGAGCGGCGCCTGCACGGCGCCCTCAACGACCGCCCGGTGATCTATGTGTTCGGCGTGATCATTCTGGTGTCCTGTTACTTCCTGTTCGTCAGCTCGCCCAGCGAACTGGAGCCGGCGGAGGACCAGGGCTTCGTGCTGACTTCGTCCACCGCCGATCCCTACGTGACTCTGGATTATCTGGAACCCTTTACCCGGGAGTTCAACCAGATCGCCGATACCATGCCCTCGGTGGATAACGTGTTCCTGCTGAACGGCATCGGCGGCGGCGCCGGCACCTCCGCGTCCAACTCGGCGCTGGCCGGCTTCGTACTGAAAAGCTGGAACGAAAGGGACCAGACCACGGCGGAAGCGAACGCCGAGCTATCCAAAAAGGTCAACAACATCGCCGGCCTGCAGGTGGCCTCGTTCGTGCCGCCGTCACTGCCCACCGGCGGCGGCATGCTGCCGGTGGAATTCGTGATCGGTACCACCGAGCCCACCGCAAACCTGCAGGAGTTCGCCAACGAGGTGCTCGAGAAAGCCCGGTCCAGCAACAAGTTCATCTTCATGGACTCGGACCTTAAGATCGATAAGCCCCGCTACAACATCGTTATCGATCGGGAAAAGGCGGCCAGCCTGGGCCTCACCATGCAGCAGCTGGCCCGGGAGATGGGCGCCATGCTGGCCGGCGGCTACGCCAACCGTTTCTCCCTGGAAAACCGTTCCTACAAGGTGATTCCCCAGGTGGAGCGGAGCGGCCGGCTGACCCCGGAGCAACTCAAGCAGTATTACGTGCGCACCGGCGCCGGCGACCTGGTGCCGCTGGCCACGGTGATCAGCCTGGAAGAAACGGTGCAGCCGCAGCAGCTGAAACGCTTCCAGCAGCTGAACTCGGTGACCATCTCCGGGGTGCAGCGGCCTGGCGTGACCCTGGGCGAGGCCCTGGACGTGTTGGAAAAAGCCGCCGACGAAGTGCTGCCGCCGGGCTACTCGGTGGACTACTCCGGCCAGTCCCGCCAGTTCAAGAAGGAGGGCAGCGAACTGGTGCTGACCTTCTTCTTCGCGCTGATCGTGATCTATCTGGTGCTGGCCGCCCAGTTCGAGTCCTGGCGGGACCCGATCATCATGCTGATCACCGTGCCCATGTCGGTGTGCGGCGCCATGATCTTCGTGAGCCTGGGCCTGACCACCCTGAACATCTACACCCAGGTGGGCCTGGTGACCCTGATCGGCGTGATCTCGAAACACGGGATTCTGATCGTGGAGTTCGCCAACAAGATGCAGGACGAGGGCATGAGCAAGCGCCGCGCCATCGAGCACGCCGCGGCGGTGCGGCTGCGGCCGGTGCTGATGACCACCGCCGCCCTGGTGCTGGCCATGGTGCCGCTGCTGATCGCCAGCGGCCCCGGCGGCGGCGCCCGCTTCGCCATCGGTTTGGTGGTGGCCGCCGGCATGACCATCGGCACCCTGTTCACCCTGTTCGTGGTGCCGGCCATGTACATGCTGCTGGGCCGCGACGAAGGCCACGACGACGACGAGCAGCCGGCGGCGACCCACTGACCGGCGCGGCGGGCGGTTGCCCGCCGTGAACCCGCCGCCACAAAAAAGCCCCGCCTTGTTGATTCAAGGCGGGGCTTTTTTTGATCCGGGTGCTCGCGGCTGAAGCCGCTCCTACCAGGACGGGGTCACTCTTCGTTGGCTTGCGCCACCCGCTTGTCGGCGCGCAGGCGGTCGTGCTGCTGGGGTGTGCAGCCCAGGCAGCGCACGAAAGCGGTGGCGGCGGGGTCCTTCACCAGGGTGTCGGCCGCTTCACCGGGATTGCCGCCGATCACGCTGAACGGCAGCGTCACCAGCCAGATGGCGGCGCCGCCCACGGTGGCCACGGTCATCACCGGGCGGACGATCAAGGCATCGCCGAACATGGCCAGCGCCGACGGACGGGCGTCGTCCAGGTCCATCTCGCGGGCCTGGGCGGGCGCGGTCAGTGACAGCGTCGAGGCGAGGGCAGTGGCCGCGGCCAGGCGCAGGGCTCGCTTCATGGTGGTTCCCCTCTTGCTCTGCATCGTCGATGGGCATCGCCGATGGGCCCCGGCACGCCAGTGGCTTACACCGGAGGCTTGTTAATGTAATACGGCTGTTTTCGTTCCCAACCTATTGTCGTTTCTAAGACATTCTTCTTCCGACATGCACTTCACAATCTACAGCTTTGTTCTGAGACCGGCAATATTGCCCGGGCCAACCGGCTATCGCGGCTGAAGCCGCTCCTACGGTCGTTTCCGGCTAATCCCTCAGCGCTGGCAGGCGGCGCAGAACACCGTGCTGCGCTGGCCGTGGCGGCCGCCACGCAGGGGCGCGCCGCATTGCGGGCAAGGCTCCCCGGCCCGGCCGTAGACCCGCAGCTGCTGGGCAAAGTAACCCGGCTGGCCGTCGGCGCGGGTGAAATCCCGCAGGGTGGTGCCACCGGCCTCGATGGCCTTGGCCAGCACCGCCCGGATCGACAGCGCCAGGCGCTGATAACGGGCCAGGCTGATACGCCCGGCCGGGCGGGACGGGTGGATACCGGCCAGGAACAGGCTCTCCTGGGCATAGATGTTGCCCACCCCGACCACCGTGGCGTTGTCCATGATGAAGCTCTTCACCGACACCTTGCGGCCCCGGCTGCGGGCGTACAGCCAATCCCCGGAGAAGGCGTCGTCCAGGGGCTCCGGGCCCAGATTGGCCAGCAGCGGATGGCTCAGCCCTTCGGCCAGATAGAGCACCGCCCCGAACCGGCGCGGGTCGTTGAACCGCAGCAGCCACCCGGAATCCAGGTGCAGGTCCACATGGTCGTGCTTGCGCAGGGGCGTGTCGCCCTCCACCACCCGCAGGGTGCCGGACATGCCCAGGTGGATACCCAGCTCCAGGTCCCCCAGGTCCATCAGCAGGTATTTGGCGCGCCGCCGCAGGGCGAGGATGGGCCGGTCACGCAGGTCGCCCACCCGGGCGTCCACCGGCCAGCGCAGGCGCGGCTCGCGCACGGTGACGGCGGTGAGCACGCGGCCGGCCACATGGGGCTCGATACCACGCCGGGTGGTTTCCACTTCGGGCAGTTCAGGCATAGTCGGGCAGGAATCCGCGGTCGGGGGCGAGTGCATGCACCCGCCCGGCACATTAACATGGGCCTCGCATTGTAGTGGACACGGAACACGGAGACACCATGGCGTACTGGCTGGGCGTGGATACCGGCGGCACCTTCACGGATTTCGTGCTGCTGGGAGAGGGCGAACCCCGTATTCACAAGGTGCTGTCCACCCCGTCGGCGCCGGAACACGCGATCCTGCAGGGCATCCGCGAACTGGGCCTGGACAGCGCCCTGGCCGCCGGCGAACTGCGCATCGTGCACGGCACCACCGTGGCCACCAACGCGGCCCTGGAGGGCAAGGGGGCGCGCACCGTGCTGGTGACCGACCGGGGCCTGGAGGATGTGCCCCTGATCGGCCGCCAGAACCGGCCCGAGCTGTACAACCTGACCCCCCAAGTAAGGCGCACCGCCCTGCACGACACCCCGGTGGAAGGCCTGGACGCCCGCCTGAACGCCGACGGCGAGCCGCTGGCGCCGCTCACCGAGGCCGATATTCAGGAGATTGTGTCGCGTGTTAGCACTCACAAACCTGAATCCGTGGCGGTCAGCTTGCTGTTTTCCTACCTGAACGACGAGCATGAGGAACGCCTGGCCCGGGCCCTGCGGGACGCCGGCCTGGCGGTCAGCCTGTCCAGCCAGGTGCTGCCCACCCGGGGCGAGTACGAGCGCGGGCTGGCCACCTGGCTGAATGCCTGGCTGGCACCCCGTATCCACCAGTACCTGAACCGCCTGTCCGAGCACACCCGGCCGGCGCCCCTGGCGATCATGCAGTCCCACGGCGGCACCGTGGCCGCCGACCAGGCCGCCGGGCGGGC
This sequence comes from Alloalcanivorax gelatiniphagus, assembly GCF_005938655.1. GTDB lineage: Bacteria > Pseudomonadota > Gammaproteobacteria > Pseudomonadales > Alcanivoracaceae > Alloalcanivorax > Alloalcanivorax gelatiniphagus. The sequence continues at coordinate 211,944 of NZ_VCQT01000045.1, read as the reverse complement.
GGTGAACCTGCTGCTCTCGGGCCCCGCCGGTGGCCTCAGCGCCGCCCGGCGGCTGGCCCTGGACCTGGACCGCGACCACCTGATGACCTTCGACATGGGCGGCACTTCCACCGACGTGGCCCTGCTGGACGGCGATATCCGCCTCACCCGGGACGGCCATATCGGCCCCTACCCGGTGGCGGTGCCGATGGTGGATATGCACACCATCGGCGCCGGCGGCGGCTCCCTGGCCCGGGTGGACGACGCCGGCCTGCTGCACGTGGGGCCGCAATCCGCCGGCGCCGACCCGGGCCCGGCCTGCTACGGGCGTGGCGGCCAGGCGCCCACCGTCACCGACGCCAATGTGGTGCTGGGGCGGCTGCAGCCGGAGTTCGCCCTGGGCGGCAGCCTGCAACTGGACGTGGAGGCCGCCCGGGCGGCGGTGGCGCGGCTGGCTGAGCCGCTGGGGCTGGAGCCGGACGCGGCGGCCCGGGGCATTATCGACCTGGCCAACGAGCACATGAGCCAGGCCCTGCGGGTGATCTCCATCCAGAAGGGCTTCGACCCGGCGGATTTCACCCTGGTCAGCTTCGGCGGCGCCGGCGGCCTGCATGTGTGCGCTCTGGCGGAGAACCTGGGCATGGCCCGGGCGGTGGTGCCGGTGCGCGCCGGCGTGCTGTCCGCCGAGGGCCTGGTGTACGCCCCCCGCAAGCGGGAACTGATCCAGGCGCTGCCGTCGGCGGCCGACGCCGCCGCCGTGGACGCCCTGGCGGCGGCCCTGGACCGGCGCGGCCGCGCGCAGCTGACCGCCGAGGGCGTGGCCAACGCCGACATCCATACCGACATCAGCCTGGATCTCTGCTACCAGGGCCAATCGTCCACCCTGCCGCTGGACTGGGGCGGTGACCCGGAGGCCTGTGAACAGGCCTTCCACGCCCTCCATGAGCGCCGCTACGGGCACCGGCTGGCGCTGCCGGTGCGCCGCGTGAACGTGCGCGTGCGCTGTCAGGCCGCCGCCCGCTCACCGGCCCCGGCGGCCCTGGCCGGTGGCGCCGGCGACCCGGCCTGGCAGGCACGGCTTGCGGAACTGACCGGCCCGGTGCCGGTCTACCGTAGAGAGGATCTCGCGCCGGACCAGAGCCTGACGGGGCCGGCATTGATCTTCGAGGCCGTCGGCACGGTTTATCTGGCGCCGGGCTGGCGGGCTCGGGTACACTCAAAGGGTCATCTGCTGATGACCCGCCTGGAACAATGCTGATTACCGAGATACCGATTACCCAATGGAACCGAGCGTTCCGCAACCGTGTTACTTCCCATGAATGATGTATTGAGCTTCCTCTCCGGCGGCCTGCTCGCGCCCGGCCCCTGGACCCTGCTGCTGATCACCCTGGCCATGACTCATGTGACCATTGTCAGCGTGACCGTCTATCTGCACCGCTATTCGGCCCACCGCAGCCTGGAGCTGCACCCGGCCCTGAAGCACTTTTTCCGATTCTGGCTGTGGCTCACCACCGGCCAGAACACCCGCGCCTGGACCGCCATCCACCGCAAGCATCACGCCCGCTGCGACACCGAGGAAGACCCGCACAGCCCTCAGGTACTCGGTATCCGCAAGGTGCTCGGCGAAGGCGCCGAGCTGTACCAGGCCGAAGCCGCCAACCAGGAAACCCTGGACAAGTACGGCGCCGGCTGCCCGGATGACTGGGTCGAACGCCGCGTCTACAGCCGCTACAGCTACCTGGGCATCACCCTGATGGGCGCCATCGATCTGGCCCTGTTCGGCGTTGCCGGCATCACCGTCTGGGCGGTACAGATGATCTGGATTCCCCTGTTCGCCGCCGGCGTGATCAACGGCATCGGCCATTACTGGGGCTACCGCAACTTCGAATGCACGGACGCCTCCCGCAATGTGCTGCCCTGGGGCATCCTGATTGGCGGCGAAGAGCTGCACAACAACCACCACACCTACCCGAACTCCGCCAAACTGTCGGTGCGGCGCTTCGAGTTCGATATGGGCTGGGCCTGGATTCGCCTGTTAGAGATTCTGCATCTCGCCAAGGTCAAGAAAGTAGCGCCGAAACCGGTGCTGGCCCGCGCCAAACCCAGCGTTGACCTGGAAACCCTGCGCGCCCTACTCCAGCACCGCTTCCAGGTGATGGCGCACTACCGCCGCACCGTGATCAAGCCGGTGTTCGCCCAGGAACGGGCCCGCGCCTGTGAGGCCACCCGCGACCTTTACCATCGCGCCAGCACGCTGCTGCACCGGGACCAGCGTTTCTTCAAGAAACGCCACACCCACCACCTGAACCGCCTCACCGAGCACAACCAAACCCTGGCGACGATCTACGACTACCGCCTGCGCCTCCAGGAAATCTGGAGCCAGAAAAGCCGTGACTCCGCCCATATGCTGGAAGCCCTGGCGCAATGGTGCCGCGACGCGGAAGCGTCCGGGATTCATGCCCTGCAGGATTTCGTGCAAACGTTGAAGGGTTACCGCGTCACCGCCGCGCGGGTTTAAGGATCAGTCCGCCCGGCCTGGCCGGGCGGACGGCCATCACAGCCTGACTCAATAGCGCAGCGAAAGAGCCACGGAAAACAGGTTCTCCGTGGGCTCCACTTCAAGCTGATCCTGGAAGTATTTTTCCGCCCCATAGCGGGTCTGGGTCCACTCCAGTCTCATATCAAGGTCCTCCTGGAGCGGCAGCAACGCCCCAAGACCGTAGCGAAACCCATCGTGATCCTGGTCATCGCTTTGGAAAGCGTTCACTTCGTAGTTCGATACCTGCCACCCCAACCTCAAGTAGGGCGTTGCGCCTTCCAACGTCCCGCCCAGCAATACGCCGAGTCCGTAGCTGGTTGAGCTTTCCACACTGATTTTGCCACCGGAAAAATTAATGTCCGCGTCGGCATTGCGGGCACCCATGTTCGCCTCGACCGCGAAGAAACCCTGGCGACCACGCCAGCCATAGCCGGCGAAGGCGATGCCCGCCAGACCATCCGCGGCAGCACCGTCAATATCAAGCGCCGGGCCGGCGTCCAGTTGCACATCACTTCCTGACCAGCCGGCCCCTACGCCCAGAAAAAGGCCTTCTCGAGCCTCAGCATTGACCGGCAACGCCAGCACAGCGGCGAGCGGAATAACGCCGGCACACCACGCGGCAAAAGTTCTTCTTTCTCTTACTTTCATTTCTCTTTCTCCTTTTCTCATTGTGTTCTTCCTTGTAGCGGACCCGGAATCAAGGCCCCTATTCCTCAACAATCACACCCTCCACCAGCTGAATATTGTCCTGGTTGGCGCCGGTGATGGTAACCGACATGCTGCCAAGCCCCACCCCGAGGGTATTGAGCAGTGGATTAACCAGCCCCGAGACAAGCAAGCCGCCCACGTCGTCAAGCACGGAGACTAATCCGTTCACCACCGGGTTAAGCAGCCAACCAAGATCGAGCCCAAGTAATTTGGTCTTGTCCAAATTAACGCTTAAGTCCAATCCGGAGGCACCCGCACCGGAATCCTGGTAATGCACCTCGGCGCAACCTTCCTGCTCGGAGCAGTACAGAGGGTAACCGGGTTCCAGAAAAGCCTCTTCACTACCCGCCGGGACTGTTCCATCAATGACCGCAGTAACTTCGATGAGCTTCGGCAGTAAGGGCAACAGGCGCAGCAAGCCAATTTTGATGGGCTCTTCAACAACCCTGCCCGTGTTCTTATCAATCCGGCCGGAGGCCACTCTGGCCACTTCACGCTCTATGTCCACGCCGAACACCACGTCGTTCTTGGTGCCTTCAGCGCATCTGGCACTCACCAATGCTCCGCTGCCACCACCGGCTCCAACCGCTAACGGTAAATCGATATCCGCCACACCGACTGATGTTCCCGGCAAGGACAAAACCTTCACGGTGGACGCGACCAACAAGCTAATGTCCGGTGCATAGAACCGGGTGGACCAGGCGCCATCGTCGTCCCGCCTTGCCGGACCTATAGCCACCGATGAGGGCTCCCCCACATGCAAGCCAACGGTCGCGCTTACCTGGGCCACCCCCGGCAGACCAAGATTCACGTTAAGGGGCAGGTACACCAAACCGTCAGAGTTGCTTTCCTGCAGCTCTTGCAGCAGATTCAAAGCCAGACTGATCACCACATCGTAAAGCGGAAATTCGCTGTTCGCGGGAACGCTGCTGTTTTCCACGACTTTGAGGACATCAGATACTTTTATGGTTTCGATTCCCGACGCCGAAGCCAGATTGTCCAGCAAACTTCCCACCCCGGACGCACCTGCGCCCACGGCGCTCAAGGCGCGCGCCAGTTCGGCGCCGCCAATCGGCGATAAGTCCTCGACTCTGTTCACCCCGAGTTCATTCAGAAGGTCCCCAAGGAGGACGGTGGTATTGCGCAAGCTGGAAAGACTGGTCGGGTCCAATGAGTATCCCGGCTGCTGAAGTGCGGCGCCGAGCAGGCCGCCCAAAATCCCCGAATCCACCAGCAGGGTGCCGCCGGAGGCGCTGATGGTCGCTACCACCTCTTTACGGACGGCGGCGTTGACACTGATCGGGATTGTCCCGAACGTCTCCGCAGGCAGCAACAATGAGATAGGGACGTTCTTTTCGTACTGAACAAAAACCGCGTTGGTTTTTTCAAGTTGCGCTTCTTTCTTGAAAGCAACGGTCCCGTCTTCTTCATTGCCGTACATCAGCCCTGGCTCGATGTCCAAGTCAGCGTCATCGCCATCGAAACCTTGCTCACGCGCCGCGATCAAAGCGCGCCGCCTTATCTCCGACAATTCCACCTCTGGTCCCGAGCAGGCTTTCGCTGCACCGGCTGCCGCGGTGGCGGCGGCGTTGACCTGGCTTTGCATGTCCTGGCGCAACGAATAAAGGCGCGCACCGTCGATGGCCAGGGTGCCGAACAGCACGATAACCACCATGATCAGTGGCACGACAAAAGTCAGGGCACCGCGCTGCCGGCTCATGTCAGTTCTCTTTCCGGGTCTGGTTGCCGAAGCTGTCCGGGATCGGCCGGCGGAAGCTGTCGCTCAAGCGGCGCTGGGAATCCACGTAGACACCATTGGAGATTTCACTGTGCGCGGCCGGCGGCGAACGGCGCTGTTGTTCCAGCGCCCGTTCGGTGGCGGTGGGCAGGCGGTCGGCGGCGATGTCGCCGGAGAGACCGTGGGCGGGCGGTTGTTCCGCCGTGGCCGCCAGCGGCACCAGGATAAGTAACGTGAGCAAGGCTTTCATTGCACGCTCCTGAACGTTTGCGCAAGGCGTTCGGCGTATTCCCGTTCCTTGCCGGTAAAGTTGTATTCCTGGGTCATCCATTGCAGGCCGGCCCAGTTCTCGGTAAGCAGGTAGGCCACCGCCAGATTCTGGCGTACCGGTCCTTGCCCATCGCCCAACTCCATGGCCGTGCGAAGCTCGTAGGCGGCCTGGTCGTATTCGCCCATCATCAACAGCACATAGCCGTAGTCGTTGCGCACCTGCGGCGAGGCCGGTGTTTTTTCCCGGGCGATCTTGAGGTGATGCAGGGCGGCCAGCACTTCGTCTTTCTTCAGCAACACCATACCCAAGCCGTGATGGCTGCGTCCGGTACCGCACTGGTCCACCAGACCCTGGAAAATACGCTCTGCTTCATCCAGCTGACCGGTGGCCGCTTTCAATTGTCCGTAACGGACCCAGTGGTCGACGGTGGAGAGCGGGCGTGCTTCCAACTGCGCCAGCGCCGCATGGTCGTGATCACGGGCCATCAGGGTATCCACGCGATCCAGTTGAACCTGTTCCTCGGGTTGAATCCGGGCGTTGCAGGTCAGGTTTTCCGGCGCGGCCCGCTGGGTGGTATCGGAGGCCGGCGGCTGATGAACGCAGCCCGAGGCCAGCACCGCCACTGCCACCGCCAGTCCGAAAATGGTTGAACGCATCCCTCTACTCCCTTCCTGTCTTTTATCGGGCCAAGGAATCGGCGATGGAGATCATCGCCGGGCCACCAATGAGAATGAACAGCGCGGGCAGCATGAAGGCCATCATGATAACGGTCATCTTCGCGCCGATTTTGTTGGTCTGTTCGCTGATACGGTTGCGCTCCACGTTCTGCGCCTCTTCGATGATATGGTCGAGACTGTTCGACACCGCCGCACCGATCTGGCTGCTCTGCTTCATCAGAATCACGTAGCTGCGCAGCACCGGAATATTTCGGTTCTCACCCAGCTCATCCAGCGCCTGGGTACGCTCGGCCCCAGATTCCATCAGGCGGTTGAAGCGGTCCAGTCTTATCGACAGAGCCGGCAACATGGGCCGGCCCTGCACCGCGATCAGCCGCAGCACCCGTTCCAGGGACAGGCCCGCTTCCATCAGCATGCGCGTCATATGGCACAGTTCGATGGCTTCCAGATTTTGCTGCTGCTCGGCCTTGTGGCCGAGCGAGCGGATCGTACGGCGCGGCAGCAGGAAAGCGGCGGCGGCGATCATCATGCCCGGCAACATGCCGAACAGAGTGAAACCCGCCGCCACCACCACCGCCGGGATCAGCCAGCAGAACAGCAGGTAGAGCAGCTGGGCGCGCTCCGGCGAAAGGCCGGTTACCTGGTAGGCCTCGCCAATTTCCCGATAGTCTTCCCTGGCCAGTGAGGATTCCGTCAGGCGTTTGGCGAGACTGTTTAGCCAGAACTGGGCGTCGTCTTCATCGTCTCCGCCTTCAGGATTCAGGCGTCGCAGCACCCGGGTACGCCGGATCCAGCGCGGGGTCATGAACAGCCCGACCCAGCCGGCCAGCAGGGCGAACAGCAATGCCAATAAAAACAGGCCGTCAGTCACGTCCCACCCCCTGGATCATCCGCCAGATCAGAATCATGCCCAGCGCCTGCAGTCCGCCGGCGATGCCCAGCATCCAGTGTCCGGTATCGCTGCTCAGCAGCACGTCGGAGTAGTTTTCGTTCATGAGAATCATGTACGCGGCCAGGCCCAGGGGCAGCAGAGCGAAGGCCAGGGCGGTGAAGCGGATTTCCGCCGTGGCGGCCATAAACTCCCGCCGCAGCTCCTGCTGGGAGCGCAACGATTCGGAAACCTGCCGGAACACCGGCTGAATGGAGGACCCAAACCGCGCCGAAGTACGCAGCGCAATGGAGATCAGCACCAAGGAGGGCACCCGGTACAAAGTGGCGTAATCCTCGAACAGGCCGGTGTAGTCACGGCCCGACTCCACCGCACTGCGCAGGCGGAACTGCAACGCGTCGAACACCGCCGAGCTTTCCCGGAACGCTTCCACCAGGGCGCTTTCCAGGGAGCGGCCGGCGCTCATATAGCGCAGTACGGAATCGATGATGCCCGGCAGTTCCTCGTAGATACGACGGCGTTGCTGCTGAAAGCGAATGCGCCAGTACATCCACAGCAGGATGGCGATCATCACGCCGCTGATCAGTGATACCAGCAGCCCCTTGATCACCAGCACCGCCACCAGAAAAATCACCAGCAGGGCGCCGATCAGCATCAGCTGCGAACGGGATAGTTGAATATCCGCCCGCAACAGGGTGCTCTCCAACGGCGTCAAGCGGACGCGGGCGGCGCCCTCGGTGGTGGCGCTGGCCGCCACGGTCAGACGCTGCCGCACGCGCTCGTTGAGAAAGCGGCGCTCGCGGAAGCGTATCCACAGCCATTGGGCGCCCAACAGCAGCAGCGCCAGGATCGCCAGCGTGCGGGCGGCGGCGAGCAACGCGACGCTACTCATCCTGCTGGCTCCGGTACAGGTAATCCATGTGATAGGGGTCGGTATCCGTGGGGCTCAGGGAAACCACTTCACTCACCGCTCTTTTGCCATCCGGCCGCCGCACCAGTTGGATAATGATGTCCAGCGCCGAACCGATAAGCCGGCCAATGGCCTTCTCGCTGGCGTCGTAACCGCTCACCGCCAGCAGCGTCTCGATGCGCACCAGCGCATCGCGGGTATTGTTGGCATGGATGGTACTCATCGAACCCTCATGACCGGTGTTCATGGCCTGCAGCAATTCGATGACTTCCGATGACCGTACCTCGCCGAGAATGATGCGGTCGGGGCGCATCCGCAGGGCGTTGACCACCAACTCCCGGGCGGAGATACGCCCTTGCCCCTCGGTATTGGCGGGGCGGGTTTCAAGCCGCACCACATGGGGGTGGTGCAATACCAGTTCCGCGGAATCCTCGATGGTCAGAATCCGTTCGGTGCGCGGAATGTACTGACTGATCAGGTTCAGCATGGTGGTCTTGCCGGTGCCGGTACCACCGCTGATGATAATGTTACGGCGCGACTCCACCGCCCGGATCAGCACGTCCAGACAGGCCTGGGTCATGGACCCGCTCTCGATCATCTGACGGGCGGTCAGGTGGTTGCCGGTGAACTTACGAATGCTGATCGAGGGGCCGTCCAGGGCCAGCGGCGGAATGATGGCGTTGACCCGGGAACCATCCGGCAGGCGCGCGTCCACCATCGGGCTGGCTTCATCCAGACGCCGGCCCAGTGGCGCCAGCATGCGCCGGATCACGCGCACCACATGATCGTCGTTGATAAAACGGGTGTGGGCTCGCTGCAGAATACCGGCCACTTCCACGAACACATGCTCGGGGCCGTTGACCAGAATGTCGTTGACGCGCTCGTCCATAAGCAACGGTTCCAGGGGGCCGAAGCCCACCACTTCGTACAGCGTATCCCGCGATAGCTGTTTGAGATCCTGGGTGGACAGAGGCACCCGGTTCTGGGTGATGTACTGCCCCACCTGGTGATTGACGAACTCGGCCAGCACGCTCCGTTCCGAGCGGCCCACTTCGATACCTTCCTCGTCGAGGCGCTCCACCACCCAGCGGTGGGCGCGCTCCTTGAGCTGCTGGTATTCCTGGTCGATACGGCCCGGCACGGCTTATCTCCCCAGAACGCGAGTCAGCAGGCCCTGGCCTCGAGAAGTGTCCGCGTCACCGTCCATGATGTTCAGCAAACCGCCCAGATGTCGGCTATAGGCACATCGGGGCGCCTGTTCCTGAATCGGCCGCCCGGTATTGATCGACATCAGCCGGTGGCGCCAGTCCATCGGCAGTGTCGAGAATACCGGCGCCCGCACGGTCTCACTGATTTCTTCCTTGCCGGGAGGCACGGCGCTGTCGTAGCCGTCCACCACCAAGCCAATCTGGCCGCCCTTGCCGAGGTGGGAACCCCAGTCCTGGACCAGCGCGCGGGCGGCGTGCACATGATCCACCCGCGGCTGCATGCCGACCAGCAGATGCCGGGTGTGCACCCCCAGGGCGCGCACCCAGTAGCGGCTTTGCAACACCCCCACGTTCACCACGATATGGTCGAACATCTGCATCAGCCGGTTAAGAGCGATGAACAAATCCGCGCTGCCATCGCCGGCGGATTTTTCCGTGGCATCGCCGCCGGACAGCAGCCGCAGCCCCGGCCGGTACTCTTCCAGGGCGGTTTCAATCAGGGTCTCGTCCAGGGTTTCCGGGCTGGTGAGCAGGTTTTCCAGGGTAAAGTCGTTGCCGGCCTCCAGATAAAACACCCCGCGCTCGCGGGGCTGGGTATCGATGGCCAGGCAACGCCACTGGGGATGGCGCCGGTTGATACCCACGGCCACGTTCTGAGCCAGAAAGCGGGTGTCCACGTTGGCGTCGGCTCCGGCCACCAGGGTCAGGTTGTTCACCGAAGAGCGCGATTCGTCGCCGTAATGGCCGGTACGCACCAGTTGATGCCGGCGCAGCCGGTCGCGGACCTCGGCGGCATCGTTGCCGGCCAGGAAGCAGTCCCGGGCCCCGGCACGCATGCTTTGCAGCAGCAGTTCCTGGTTGGTGTAACCGCACACCGCGATCACCGTGACCCAGGGCCGGGCGCTGGTCAGCGCGGTAATGATCGCCAGGGACTGGTCCAGCTCGCTTTCATTGACTTCCACCAGCACCAGATGGGCGGTGGTGGCTTCCAGCAGGCGCAGCACCCGGGTCACGTCCGAGCGGTTCACGAACTCCACCCGGAAGGGATCGTCCACCGCCCGCTCCAGCCAGCTCTTGATGCCCGGGTCATCGACCACGGAGAGAACAATATCGTTATCGCTCATGACTACCAGCTCACTCCGTGGCGAATGGGTTGCGAACCGCGCCGCGGCTCCGTGGCCATGTCCAACCAGCCGGTGCTGCTCTCATGGTAGGCGCCACCGGGCAGGGTGACCGGCGGTCGACCCGCCTTGCGGGGCGTCACCAGATGCGGGGTAACCACCATTACCAATTCCTTATCGTCCCGGGAAATGCGGCTGGACCGGAAAAAGGCACCCAACACCGGCAGGTTACCCAGGCCTGGTACCCGGTCGCTGCTGTTGATGGTGCTGCGGCTGACCAGCCCGCTGATAATGAAGGTCTCTCCCGGGGCCAGGGACACGGTGGTCTCCGCCCGGCGCACGCGCAGCCCGGGCACCGCCACGCCGCCGGTTTCCACGCCGGCGGAGAAGTCCAGCTCGCTGACCTCCGGCGCCACCTTGAGGATGATCTGATCACCGCTGATCACGGTTGGGGTGAGACTCAGGCCCACCCCGAATTCCTTGAACTCCACCTGCACGCCGTTGTTGTCATTGCGGGTGGGCACCGGAAACTCACCACCGGACAGAAAAGATGCGCTCTGGCCACTCAGGCTGGTCAGCGAGGGCTCCGCCAGGGTGTAGGCGAAGCCACCGCTCTCCAGGGCATTAATGATGGTCAGGGAATTGCTGCCGATGCCAAACAGGTTGAAACCGTCGCCGCCAATCGGCGCCTGGGCGCCACCGGCCCCGGGGAACCCCCGAAAACCGCTGCCCGGAGGCGCGATGCCCACGGCGGATTCACCGCCGTTGAACAGGTTGGCGTAGTACACCCCCAGGCTGTTCAGTTCGGAGCGGCTAACTTCCAGCACGCGGATATCGGTCTGTACCTGGGTGCCGAACGGCAGACTGCCGCCCAGGGTGGTGGCCACCGCCACGCTGCTGCGCAGGGGGACTTCCCGGTTTCGCAGCCAGATGGTCAGTTCCGAGGTGCCTTCCGCCATGGCGGTGAGCACCACCTCCTGATTACCGCTGACCGTCAAACGCGCCACCTCCGGGTTGGAGGTGGCGATTTTGGTCACCGGGGCGGGAAAGGTGAGTACCTTCTGGTCGCCGGGGGCCAGACGGGTAGAGCCCGCCATCGGTTCGGCGTGAGCCACCAGGCTGCAGAGCAGCGCCAGAGCGGCGATAACTACGCGGCTAGCGAACATAGGTGCTCCTCATTTCCGGACCCTCGAGCACCTGCACCCGCCGGCCCGGCGAGGCACGGGGCTTCGCCGGCGCGGCCGCCTTGGACGGTTCGGGGAAGAAATCATCGAAGTAGAAGGGTTGGTCCGGGCCGGACTCGTCGCTGGCCACCACCCGGGGCGCAGGTCCGACCTGGGACGGCGGCGTCGCCGTATCGGCCGTGCGCTGTTGTTCCGTGGATTCTTGATCCGTGGATTGCCGATCCGCGAGTTGTTGATCCTCGGGCTGTTGATCGGCGGCGGGTTCCTGGTCGGCCACCACCGCCAGACGAACCTGCCCCTGGGAGGAGGCCAGCATCAGCGCGGACACTTTTTCCTCGGGCACCGACAGCACCACGGTGTCATTACGGCGGTTGTCGTCGCTCTGCTCGGCAGCGGAAAGCGCCCCTTTCACCGCCAGCACCGTGATGCCGCGCAGCATCACCAGCGCCACCGGATTGTCCTTGTCGGAACGGCGGAACGCGGTGACCACGTCCACCCGGTCACCGGGCTGGAGCAAACCGCCGGCGCCGACCACGTTGTCCACGGCGATGGCGATGGCACGGTGCCCCTCGGGCAGACTGGCGGGCAGGTTGCCACCGGCTTCCAGATGATGGGCGCTCAACAGTTCACCGGCGCGGGCGAGCCGTTTCACTTCCTTGCCGGCCACCGGCTGATCAGCGGCCAGCGCCTCCGGAATCGGAGTGGGCGAGGACACCACGCCGAGCTTATCCTCGGTGAGCGTTGCCCCCACGGGAACCGATTCGCGGACCACCCAGTAGCGATGGACCGGGGCCTGCTCGGTGGTGTCCGCTTTGCGGCCGGTCACCTGCGGCGCCGACGACTCCGGCCCCTGGCTCAGACCAATCAGAGCCAGCACCAGGGCCAGAAACGCCAGCCCCAGGGCCGGCAGGGTGTACAGCAGTTTCGATCCCATGTCCCCTCCGAAAACTTCCCTGTCCATCGACAGCGTATCGGGGAGGTCAGAAGGCCGCGCGCGCCTCCGCGTTCAGAGTGGACGGCACCGGGGGAAAAGTGCCCAGCATGCCGAAACTCATCACCGGCACGATGGGGTTCTCCTCATAGTTATACGTCAGCCCGCAGCGCAACATGGTTACGCCACCAACCTCTTTCACCCCACAGGAAGCACCGTCCAGATCCATGCTCGCCAGCGGTTCCGGCTGCTGTTGCAGCAGGGCCACCAGCGCATTCCGGGCACGGCCTTCAACCTCGGTTTCCAATTCATCGGCGTTATAGGCCGAACGGTCCACGTACAGGGCCGTGGCCACCGCCCGGTCCACCACGTTCTGCAGCCGGTACTGGCTGAAGAACACGATGCCGTAGACGGCGGCACCATAGAGCATGGCCACCACGAAGGGGAACAGCATCAGGAATTCCAATGCCACCGCCCCTTGGTGGTTTTTCACGCCCACTTTGAGCAGCTCTTTAGTTGGCCGGGGGTGCCGGGCTGGTCGCATCAGTAAACAGGCTTGTGAACGCTTGCTTAAACTGCGCGCCTACGTCTGTTCCAGCCAACACCCCAACGATCACGATAATCGCCGCCGCCAGAACGATGTACTCCAATGCGCTGGCCCCACGTTGCTTGTCCGCGCGGGTGGAGGCACCGCCGAACAGCCGTACCGCCAGTTTCTGGAGACCGAAGTGAAGTTGAGTGATCGGTTTCATAGTGAGCTCTCCTTGGCACTTTCTTGTGCGATCAATGACGCTTCCCTCTGGGATACTAGGCACTTTGTGACCCTGATCACAACAGTCTGGAATTGCATAGATATTTCACTCCCCCAACAAATCAACGAGTTACCTGTTATATACACACGATAACCGGTACCTCCAGAGCGATAACCGGTTGATCCCCCGTCCGAAATGGCCGGACAAGAGGCGCCATTTCCTTACGCCAAGGAACCTGGGGCACTCTCAATATGGGCAAACTTGGTAAAAACGAAAAGGGTATCTTTGTATCGTTATGAAAATATTTGTTTCTTCCGGCAGGCGGAATCAAGGCCGGTTCAACACACTTGTGGAAGGCGGATGGCGGCCATGGCTGGCCAGGCGGGATTCGTTGAAACAGCGGGGAGGGAAGCCGGCGGGCCGGCGCGATCAAACACGAAAAAACCCGGCGCGGATATCCGTGCCGGGTTTTCTGATGCCCCTTGCCAGGCTGGCAGCGGGAAGCAGGAAGCGTTACTTGATCTTCGCTTCCTTGTAGATCACGTGCTTACGTACCACCGGATCGAACTTTTTGGTTTCCATCTTCTCGGGATGCAAACGCTTGTTCTTGGTGGTGGTGTAGAAGTGACCAGTGCCCTCGGAGGACACCAGACGGATCTTTTCTCGAATCGGACCGGCCATCTGTCAGCTCTCCTTACAGTGCGCCACGGGCGCGGATATCGGCCAGAACGGTGTCGATACCCTTCTTGTCGATGATGCGCATGCCCTTGGAGGACACCCGCAGGCGCACGAAGCGCTTTTCACTTTCCACCCAGAAACGGTGGTAGTGGAGATTCGGCTCAAAGCGGCGCTTGGTCTTGATGTTGGAGTGGGACACATTGTGGCCCGTCACCGGCCGCTTGCCGGTCACCTGGCAAACCTTGGACATGATCTTGCTCCCGTGATGCAAACTTGTGGGGCGGGGCAGCCCCGTAAAGGGCGCGTTTTATACCATCCCCCGCGGCAATGTTCAAGCGTGGAGGCGCCGTCATACCCAACCTCGGCGGCTGAACGACTCCCAATGACCGTCACCGATCACCAGATGGTCCAGCACCCGCACGTCCACCAGCTCCAGGGCGCGGCGCAGCCGATCGGTGACGTCCCGGTCCGCCTGGCTGGGCTCGGCCACGCCGGACGGATGGTTGTGGCCCACGATAACGCTGGCCGCATTGTACTCCAGCGCCCGGCGCACCACCTCCCGGGGGTAAACGGCGGCCCCGTCCACGGTGCCGTAGAACATCTTCTCGAAGCCGATCACCCGGTGCTTGTTGTCCAGAAACAACACCGCGAACACCTCCCGAGGCTCGCCGCGCAGTTCCGCGGTGAGCAACCGGGCCGCCGGCTCCGGGTTATCCAGGCTGAAACCGCGCTTCAGTTCCGTGGCCAGGTACCTTTTGCCCAGCTCCAGGGCGCCCAGCAACAGTGCCCGCCGGTTCACCGATGCCATGGCCGGCAGCCGCGCCAGCCGCGCCGGCGGCAGATCCAGCAACTCACGCAGGCTGCCGGCGCGGGTCAGCAGGTCGCGGCCCACGTCCACCGCGGAGCGGCCCCGGGAGCCGCTGCGCAGAAAGATCGCCAGCAGCTCCGCATCGCTCAGCGTGGCCGCCCCCTTGTTCAACAGTTTCTCCCGGGGCCGCTCGTCCTCGGGCCAATCGCAGATCGCCATACACACCTCCCTGTTTTCGTTCCGTTTTCGTTCCGTTCCACCCCGGCATCGCTACGCTTGGCCATACCTTGGTGCTACCCTAGGCCCCTGTCCCTGAAAGCCGCGACCCCCATTAAATCAAAGCCGCCTCCACCACGGCAGACGACATCGGCTACCCATCGTGTAAGCCAAATCTCAAAATACTGTACGGAATAACAGCATGCAGCGACTGGTCAACAAGCGAATCCTCCTCGGCGTGACCGGCGGCATCGCCGCCTACAAGAGCGCCGACCTGGTGCGCCGCCTGCAAGACGCCGGCGCCGAAGTACGGGTGGTCATGACCCAGGGCGCCTGCGAGTTCATCACCCCGCTCACCATGCAGGCCCTGTCCGGCCACCCGGTTCATACCGACCTGCTGGACCCCCGCGCCGAAGCCGCCATGGGCCATATCGAACTGGCGCGCTGGGCCGACCTGGTACTGATCGCCCCGGCCTCCGCCAACTTTCTGGCGCGGCTCGCCTACGGCCATGGCAACGACCTGCTCAGCACCCTGTGCCTGGCCACCGGCGCCCCGGTGGCGGTGGCGCCGGCCATGAACCAGCAAATGTGGGCCGACCCGGCCACCCAGAAAAACCAACTGATCCTGCAGGAAAAGGGCGTGCACATCTTCGGCCCCGGCAGCGGTGGCCAGGCCTGCGGCGAGGTGGGCCCGGGCCGCATGCAGGAACCGGATGAGATCATCCACCAGGCGGCGGACGTGTTCGACTACGACCTGCTCACCGGCCGCCATGTGGTGATCACCGCCGGCCCCACCCGCGAACCCATCGACCCGGTGCGTTACCTGACCAACAAAAGCTCCGGCAAAATGGGGTTCGCCCTGGCCGCCGCCGCCGCCGAAGCCGGCGCCCGGGTGACACTGATCGCCGGGCCGGTGGTGCTGGACACCCCCAACCGGGTGGAGCGGATCAACGTGGTGCGCGCCGAGGACATGTACCAGGCCAGCCTGGACGCGGTGGAAAAGGGCTGCGACATCTTTATCGCCACCGCCGCCGTGGCCGACTACCGGCCCACCGTCACCGCCGACCACAAGATCAAGAAATCCACCGAGGAAATTCACCTTACCCTGGTGAAGAACCCGGACATCATCGCCGCCGTGGCGGACCACGCCAACCGGCCCTTCACGGTGGGCTTCGCCGCCGAGACCCAGGACGTGATCGAGTACGCCCAGGGCAAGCTGAAAAACAAGAACCTGGACATGATCGCCACCAACGACGTGTCCGGCACCGATGTGGGCTTCAACAGCGACAACAACGCACTCACCGTGATCTGGCCCAACGGGCACAAGGTGCTGCCGCTGGCGTCCAAGACGCAGATCGCCAAGCAGCTGATCGAGCTGATTGCCATCCGCCAGGGCTAGGGCATTCGGAAGGGCGCCTGACCTTTGTCGTTGTTGGCCTCCACCAGGCGCACCAATTGCGACAACAGGGCCGCCCTTTCCGGCTCAGGCAGTGCCTCGATGGTGCGGTCATGGGCCCGTTGCGCGGCCTCATCCACACGCTTGACCAACGCACGGCCCTTACGTTCCAAACGCACCCGCTTCACTCTCCGGTCGCTTTCGCTGCGTCGCCTCGACACCAACCCGCGCGCCTCCAGGCGCTGTATCACTTCCGCCACGCTGGTGCGCTCCAACCCGATTTCCGTGGCCAGCCCCACCTGATCCAGTTCTCCCCGCTCCGCCAATGCGGTCAGCAAGCTGTACTGCACCGGCGTGATATTGAAGCGGCGGGTTTCTTCGAGAAACAGTGAACAGTGAATCTGATGCAACCGACGGATCAAGAACCCGGGCCGGTCCAGGAGTGAAGACCGGGAGGTCGCCGAGGCAGGTTGAGAAGAAGCGTCCATCGATATTCATTCCTTCAAGAGATTAGCGGCATCCGCTCTATTGCACCCCAGCTCGATGGGCGGGCGCAACAAGCGCTGTGCCAGTGCACGCATTTAGGTGGTATGCCTCTTAATGCGGCAGGCGGTACGTACTCGTCCCACCATATAGGAGGCATACCACCTATCAATCTAAAGTCTTGATCGGAAAAACCCTTTCTCTTTCAAAAGGTTAAAAAAAGCGCGCTCAAATTTTCCCCACCGTTGGCATATCCGTTGCAGCTTTCCCCGAACAAAAGGACCTAGAGGACAGCCCGGATCATGACGGATCTGCTAATAAGGGGTGGGCATGTGATCGATCCCGCCCAGAATATTGATGGCCCCCACGACGTGCTGGTAACCGGCGGTCGCATTGAGGCGGTGGTCAAACCCGGCGGCGCGGCATCGGCGTCGGCCACGGAAACCATCGATGCCAGCGGCAAGCTGGTTATTCCCGGCATGATCGACACCCATGCCCATGTCTTTCAATACGTGACCGGGCGTTTCGGTCTGGACCCGGACCTGTGCGGGGTTCGCTCCGGCGTCACCACGCTGATCGATCAGGGCGGCCCCTCCTGCATGACGCTGCCCGCGTTCAGGGAATACATCGCCAATGGGCACCGTTCCCGGACCTTCGCGTTTCTTTCCACCTATCTGGTGGGCGGCCTGGAAGGTCATTACTACCCCTCTCTGTACAAACCGGATTGCGTGGACGTTGAAGCCACGGTGACCTCGGCACTGGCCAACGCGGATCTGGTGAAGGGCTTCAAGGCCCATGCGGAGATCGGCGGCATGTCGCGCTGGGGGCTGGATGTCATGCGCCAATGCGCGGAGATCGGCAAACGCTCTGGCCTGCCGCTGTACATTCATTTCGGCCAGCTATGGCCGCTGCCCACCGACAAGCACCCGATTGATCCGGACTCAGTGCTTGATGACGTGGTGCCTCTGCTGAAGCCCGGCGACATCCTGGCCCATCCTTTCACCCGCCACCCGGGCGGCTTCGTCAACCAGCAAGGCAAGGTGCACCCGATGGTGCGCGAGGCGCTGGACCGGGGCCTGAAGGTGGACGTGGGCCACGGCTCGCATTTCAGCTTCAAGATGGCGCGCATCGCCCTGGACGCCGGCATCGTGCCGCAGACCCTGGGTGCGGATATGCACGGCTACAACACCCATGTTCCGCGCCCCGCCGGCACCCCGAAAGAACACACCGACCAGGAACATATGTTCTTCGGCAAGCAGCGTTTTTCACTGGCATCGGCGATGACCTCCATGCTGGCTCTGGGACTGCCGTTGGTGGAGGTGGTGAAGATGGTCACCACCAATGTGGTGGCCAATTTCGGACTGCCGCAAGAACTGGGTTCCCTGGCGCCGGGGAATCCGGCGGACATCACCGTTCTGGACGACCAGCGCGGCCGTTTCGTGCTGCGCGACAACGAGAACACGGCGGTGGACGCACAACGCCTTCTGAACCCGGTGTTCTGTTTGCTCAATGGCGTGCGTTACGACGCCGATGCGCCGATTCTGCCGGATCTGGCGGGGGCCGCCGTATGAGTCACGCCAGGCAACACCCGGGCCACCCGTTCGCGGCGCCATTCGCCGGCGCCCTGTGGCATGACCTGATACCCCGTCGCCAGGCGCTGCCGGACCTGCCGGATCACACTCTGCTGCATGCCGGCCCGCCTCTGCGTGGCGCCGCCCCCAACGCCATCCGCAACGCCGCGGTGGTGGCGGCTCTGTCCGAAGGGCTGGCCAACCGGGCGGCGGAAGCCCTGGATATGCTTAAGCAGGGTCACCTGACCCTGGCCCCGGCCCAGGATTACGGCGTGGTGACGCCGCTGGCCCAGGTGGTCAGCGCCAGCATGCCGCTGGTCGTGGCCGGTGATGGTGATACCGCTCGCTACGCTCCGTTGGTGGAAGGCCCGCCGCCGGCGGTGCGTTTCGGTTCGCTGACCGTTGACGGGCCGCTCCGCTTCCAACAACTGGCACAGCTGGCCGCCGACCATCTGGCGGCGGCAATCCGCAAACATCCCATTTGCTTCCACTCCGTGGTGACCTCCGCCCTTACCGAAGGCGACGACTGTCATTCCCGCACCGGTGCCCTGACCCGGGCCCTGCTCGACCGGCTGAAGGGCCTCGCCGAGCCGGTTAAAAACGAATTGAGCGGCAATCTGTCTTTCGCGCTGACCCCGTTGATGGCCGCCAGCGCCTGGCTGCTGCGGGACGCCCCCATTTGCGCCGCCGGCGGTAACGGTGTGGATTTCGGCGTGCGCCCGCGCGGCGCCAGCCAGTGGCGTACCGCGCCGGCGGCACCTCCGCGTGGCACCCTGCTGTCCGGCGCGGACCCGGACAACGCCCTCGGCGCCATCGGCGACAGCGCGGTGATCGATGTCTGCGGTCTGGGCGGTCAGGCGCTCAGCGCCTCGCCGGCCCTGCTTGAGGAATGGGCCGACAGCCTGCCCGGGTACGCCGGCGAAAGGCGTGATCTGTTCGATCCGGATAGCGGCACGCTGGACCCGGTCCGCCTGCTCGCCGACGGCCGTCCGCCGATCATCAATCTGGCGATTCTCGGCCGCGACGAGGCCTCCGGTCTGCTCGGCCGGGGCTTCTACCAACCGCCCTTGAGTCTTTTCGATTTTCCGGAGAGTAGCGCATGAACCTGGAACGCCCTCTGACCGGGCGCGTGGCGTTGGTCACCGGTGGCGCCATGGGGATCGGCTTCGCCGCCGCCCGACATTTGGCACAGCGTGGCGCCACCGTGATCATCGCCGACCGCCAAGGCGCTGAACAGGCCGCCGCCGATTTGCGCGAGCTGGACCTGTCCGCCCACGGCACCACCGTGGACGTGTCCTCGGAAGACGCGGTGAACACTCTGGCCGACACCGTCATCGGCCAACACGGCAAGCTGGACATTCTGCTCAACAACGCCGGCATCTATTCGTCATTGAAGCCGGCCCCCTTCGAGACGCTTTCCGTGGACCAATGGCGGCGCGTTTTCGACGTCAACGTGATGGGCATTTTCCTGGTCTGCCGTGCGTTACTGCCGTTGCTCAAGAGCAGCGAACACGCCCGCATTATCAATATTTCCTCCGGCGTGGCCTTCAAGGGCAACCCGTGGATGGCCCACTACGTGGCCAGCAAAGGCGCGGTGATCTCACTGACCCGGGCGCTGGCCACCGAACTGGGCAGCCACGCCATCACCGTCAACAGCGTGGCCCCGGGTTTCACCCTGAGCGACGGGGTGCACGGCAATCCGGATCTGGTGGCCGGCGTCAAGGAACCGTCCTTGCGCAACCGGGTGCTGGCCCGCGACATGCTGCCCGCTGACCTCACCGGCGCCATTGATTTCTTCGCCGGCGACCAGGCCGCTTTCATCACCGGCCAGACGCTGGTGGTGGACGGCGGCGCCTACTTCCACTGATCCCAGGAGCCTGCCATGACCGCCACTATTCCCGTTATTGATCTGGCCCCCGCACTCAATGGCGATCACCCTGCGCGGGTCCGTGTGGCCAGAGAGATCGATGCGGCCTGCACCGAAGTCGGTTTTTTCACCATTCGCGGTCATGGCATCCCGGTGGAAGTAATCGAACGACTGCGGGACCGGGCCAGCCAATTCTTCAATCTGCCCTTGCAGGAAAAGCTGCTGGCGCAACCGGAGGACCCCTCGGTGCCACGCGGCTACCGCGCTATCGGCTTCGAGGCACTCTCCCACGGCAACACCATCGACACGCCGCCGGATCTGAAGGAGTACTACCACTTCGGCCGGCCGAGCTGGCCGGACCAGCCTTACTACACCAGCGAGCAAGGCCAACGGTTTTTTGTTCCCAACCGCTGGCCGGACCGGCCAGCGGATTTTGCCGACGCCGCCAACGACTACTACCAACGCGTGGAAAGGCTGGCGGAGCAGCTTATGGAACTGACCGCCCTGGCGCTGGGCCTGGACGAACAGTTCTTCGCCGACAAGATCGACCGGCACATCACCGCCATGCGCATCAACTTTTATCCGGAACAGAAGACCGCGCCGGAACCCGGACAATTACGTGCCGGCGAACACACCGACTATGGCTTGCTCACCATCCTCAATGGAGAGAACAAGCCCGGTGGACTGCAGGTGCAGGTACGTGATGGCGAATGGATTCCGGTGGAAACCGCGCCGGACACTTTCGTGGTCAACATCGGCGACCTTCTGATGCGCTGGACCAATGATCGCTGGGTCTCCAACGTGCATCGGGTGGTGAATCCGCCCGCCAGCGCGGCGTCCCTGTCGCAACGAATTTCCATGGGGTTTTTCCACCACCCCAACTATGACGCCTTGATCGAAAGTGTGGCGCCCTCCGGAGAAGCCCGGTACCCACCGGTGCTGTCCGGGGAATACCGCGATGAGAAGTACCGGGTCACCCGCAACTGAAAGCGGCGCCCGACCTTTTTCACTTTTGTTTTCCCATAAGAGGGTATACGCAGCATGTCTTCCAACAATCCGTTTTCCCGTGTCTTTCACACGCTGGCATTCACCGGCGCCCTGATCTCCGGCCTGACCATGGCCGGGGCCACCGCCGCCGCGGATCTCCGCTTCGCCGCCGACTGGGCCTTCCAGGGTCCCCAGGCGCCCTTTTTGTTGCCCCATGAAAACGGCTGTTACGACAAGGCCGGCCTGGACGTGGTCACCGACCGGGGCTTCGGTTCCGGCGACACCATCACCAAAGTCAGCACCGGCGCCTACGACGTGGGCTTCGCCGACATCAACGCCATGCTGGAATTCAACACGCGCAATCCGGATGACGCCCTGATCGCCATCTTTGTGATCTACGACGGTTCGCCGCTGTCGATCATTACCCGTAAGGATACCGGCGTGACCCGGCCCTCGGACCTGGTGGGCAAGTCCATCGCGGCACCGCCCGGCGATGCTTCCCGGCGTCTATTCGGTCTGCTCGCCAAAGCCAACGACTTCGATGAGAACGATGTGGACTGGAAAAGCGTGTCACCGGAACTTCGTGAAAGCACCCTGGCACGCAAGCAGGCCGACGCCATCGCCGGCCATGCCTTCACCGGCTATATCGGCGCCAAGGCCGCTGGCGTGCCGGAGGACCAACTGGTGGTGATGCGCTACGCCGAAAATGGCGTGCCGCTGTACGGCAGCTCACTGGTCACCCGTCCGGCGTTCGCCGAGGAACACCCGGAAGCGCTGACACGGTTTATCGGCTGCGTGGCGCAGGCCTTCATGGAAAGCGCCAGGGACCCGGAAGGCACCATCGAAGTGCTCGCCAAAAAAGACCCGCTCACCGACAAGGCGGTGGAACAGGAGCGCCTGCAGCTGTCGCTGGACTGGTCCGTGGCGACCCCGTGGGTGGTGGAACATGGCATGAGCCAGGTGGACCCGAAACGTCTGGCCGACACCACCGGTGGCGCCGCCCGGGCGCTGGGTATCGCGGTACCGAACCCCGATGACGTCTATACCGACGCCTATCTGCCTGACCACGAGACCTTGACCTGGACGGTCCAGTAATCCCATGGGATACCCAGCCATGATCAATACGCCCCCGCCGCCCCGGGAGGAACCGGTGCCCGGGGGCCAGCGCCCTTTCGTCGAACTCACCAATGTCAGCCTGACCTACGGTGATTTCGGCGAGGGCCTGCTGGCCCTCCAGGATTTCCACCTTTCCGTTCAGCAAGGCGAGTTCACTGCTCTGGTGGGCCCATCCGGTTGCGGCAAATCGACCACGCTGAAGTTGATCAGCGGATTGCGCCAGCCCGATAGCGGCGGCGTTATCGTCGCCGGCAAGGAAGTCAGCAAGCCACTGAAGATCGTCGGCATGGCCTTTCAGAACCCGACGCTGCTGCCCTGGCGCACCTCGCTGGACAATGTGCTGCTGCCGCTGGAAATCGTCGAACCCCACCGCCGTAGCTTCCGCAAGGAACGGGCCCGGCATGCGGAACGCGCGATGGCGCTGTTCGAAAAGGTCGGGCTCAAGGACGTGGCCGACCGGTTCCCCTGGCAGCTGTCCGGGGGAATGCAGCAGCGGGTTTCGCTGTGCCGCTCGCTGATCCATGAGCCCGATTTGTTGCTGCTCGACGAGCCGTTCGGGGCGCTCGACGCCTTCACCCGTGAGGACCTGTGGGACACCATGAAAGCGCTGTGGGAGGAGCAGCGCTTCACCGCCGTTCTGATCACCCACGACCTCACCGAATCGGTGTACATGGCCGAGAGCGTGCATGTGCTCTCGGCCCGCCCGGGACGCATTGTCCACTCGCAACGCATTCCCCCGGAGCTGCGGCGCGATCGGGACGCCCGCTTTTCACCCGCCTTCGCCGACGCCGTCTACCAGCTCCGCCAGCACGTGGGACATGCCCAGGAGGACCCAGTATGAACCGACGCAAACTGCGCCAGGCCCTGAGCCCCTGGGTCACGGCCTTCGGCTTCTTCGCGATCTGGGAAGTGGCCTGCCTGGCGTTCGATATTCCGCAATCGATTCTGCCCTCGCCCATTGATTCGGTGCGCGCCGGCATCGAGTTCTGGCCGGTGATTCTGTCCGCTTCCATGCAGACGCTGTACACCACCTTGGTGGGCTTCTTCCTCGCTCTGGTGGTGGGGGTGGCGTTGGGTGCCCTGGTGGGCTCCAGCCAGGCCATGTATCGCGCCACCAATCCTCTTTTGATCGGCTTCAACTCGGTCCCCAAAGTGGCCATGGTCCCGGTGCTGGTGATGTGGTTCGGCATCGGCTCGGTGCCGGCCATTCTGACCGCCTTCCTGACCGCCTTCTTTCCGATTCTCGCCAACGTCGCCACCGGCATCGCCACCCTGGAACCGGAGCTGGCCGACGTGTTGCGCTCCCTGGGCGCCAAACGCAGCGTGATACTGCGCAAGGTGGGTCTGCCCCGCGCCCTGCCGTATCTGTTCGCTTCCCTGAAAGTCGCCATTTCCCTGGCGTTTGTCGGCTCGGTGATCGCGGAAATGGTGGCCAGCGACGGCGGCATCGGCTATCTGCTGCTGACCGCCAGTTCTTCATTCCGGGTACCGCTGGTGTTCGCGGCGCTGTTGGTGGTGGGCGTGCTGGGCATCCTGATGTACCTGATCGCCGATCTGATCGAGCGACGCTCCACCCGCTGGGCCACCCGCGGCGGCGGCTCTCTGTGACGGGCCACTCACCAGGACCTTTGTCGACCTCTGCAAAGCAGGGCACCCGGTGGTAAAGTAACGGCGTCACGCCGGCGCCGCCGGCCCCGCCATCCGGACCGGAGTGCCCTGATACCGTGGAACTGCAATATCGCCTTCTCGACCCGCGCCTGGGCGAGGAATTTCCGCTGCCTGAATACGCCACCACCGGCTCCGCCGGCCTTGATCTGCGGGCCATGGTGGAGGCACCGCTGACCCTGGCCCCCGGCGACACCACCCTGCTGCCCACCGGCCTGGCGATCCATATCGCCGACCCGGCCTACGCCGGCCTGATCCTGCCCCGTTCCGGGCTGGGCCATAAGCACGGCATCGTGCTGGGTAACCTGGTGGGGCTGATCGATTCGGACTACCAGGGCCAGTTGATGGTCTCCTGCTGGAACCGGGGCCAGAGCCGGTTCACCATCGAACCCGGCGACCGCATCGCCCAGCTGGTGGTGGTACCGGTGATGCAGGTGGCCCTGCGCCAGGTGGACGACTTTACCGACAGCGAACGGGGCGAGGGCGGCTTCGGCCACAGCGGTCGGCACTGACGGGGCGCGGGGGCGCCCATCGCGGCTGAAGCCGCTCCTACACCTCCGGTAGGAGCGGCTTCAGCCGCGAAAGAAAAAAGGGGGAATGCATGGCGCAAAACAAGAACCCGTTCAGCGGGCCGGCGCCGCTACTGCTGTTAGCCGCGCTGGTGATCGGCGCCCTGGCCGGCGGTCTGGATCATTATTTCCAGTTGCAGGCACGGCAACAGGCGGTCAGCCAATCGCACACCGTGGCCCGGGACCTGGCCGCCTCACTGGGGGGCCTGGTCAGCGGTGACCGGCAACGCCTGGCGCGGCTGGCGGACAGCCCCCGCGCCGCCGATGCCCTGGCCGGTGGCGCCCTGGTCAGCGAAGATTTGCCGAACCAAGATCAGGGCGAGGGCGGCAGCCGGCTGATTCTGGTGCCCACCGCCAACGCCCTGGACCCGGACCTGTCCTATGTCATGCAGGATTTGCTGCGCCAACTGGCGGAGCCGGGCAGTACCGCCCTGTCCTCCCGGGGCGGCGCCCAACCGGCCCTGTTGCTGGCCCGGGCCGCCCCCGGCGGCGCCCTGATTCTGGAGCACCCTCTGACCGCCTGGCTTGCCGGCGCCGACCGCCGGCTGCCCACCGGGGCCACCCTGACCCTGGAGCAGGACGGTCTCACCGTGGCCAAGCTCGGCCCCGGGCAACCCGCCGATGACGGGGCCCGGGCACGGGCCGCCAGCAAGCCCCTGGCCCTGACCGTCACGGTGCCGCCGGCGGCGGCGCTGTGGCAGACGCTGCTGTTGCCGGTGGGCGGCACGGTGGCGCTGATGCTGTTGGCCGCCGGGCTGGTGCTGACGGTGCTGCACCGCCGCCGTGCCGCCAACGCCGCCAAGGCGCCCCCGGCCCGTGGCACGCCTAAGCCGCCGCCGGCGCCAGCGGCACCCTCCAAGCCAGTCGCCACGCCGGTGGCCGCACCACCGCCACCCTCCGGGCCGGAATTGCCGGCGCATCTGTTCCTCGGCGACCGGCTCGGCGGGCCAGGGTTGGACCGGGAATCGCTGCACCAGCTGGGCCAGACCATCGGCAGCGAGGCCGGCGATGGCGGCGAACACGACCTGTTCCTGGCCCGCGAGCCCCATGCCCCGGAGCCGCTCTACGAAGCGCTGGCGGAGGGCCTGCTGGCCAGCGGCCGGCAGGTGCTCGATTTGGGGGTCGCCAGCCGCCCGCTGCTCTACTACGCCACGGAAGTGCTGGAGACCCGCGCCGGCCTGTATCTGGCCGGCGACGCCGACGGCCATCCGACCCTGGAAGTCCGCCTGGACGGCGACACCCTCACCGATGAACGCCTCACCGCCCTCGGGCAGCGGCTGCGGGAAGGACGCCTCCACCGGGGCCAGGGCCAGCGCGAGCCGCGCCAGCTCGGCCCCCGCTATCTGCGCGACCTGGGCGATGACATCGTTCTGGCCCGCCCCATGAAGGTGGTGGTGGACAGCGCCGACGGCAACGCCGCCGCCCTGCTGGAGGAACTCGGCTGCACGGTGACCCCGGCCGGCCAGACCCCGCTGTCCCGGGCGGTGCCCGAGGCCGGCGCCGAAGTGGGCCTGGGGCTCAGCGCCGATGGCACCCGCCTGACGGTGGTGGCCGCCGACGGCGCCACCGTGCCCGCGGAGCGGGTGCTGATGCTGCTGGCCCGTGATCTGTTGGGCCGTAATCCGGGCAGCGACGTGCTGTTCGACGTAGAATGCAGCCGTGCCCTGGCCACACCGGTGCGCGAGCTGGGCGGTCGCCCGGTGATCGCCCCCGCCGGCGCCACGGCCCTCAAGGCGCGGCTCAGGGAAAGCGGGGCGCCGCTGGCCGGCGACGGCGAAGGGCATATATGCTTCGCCGACCGCTGGTTCGGGTTTGATGACGGTCTCTACGCCGCCGCCCGGCTGCTGGAGATTCTGTCGCTGCAAAGCGGTGACGGCGCCCGCGCCTTCGCGGACCCGTAAACGCCTATTTGACGAGATGGCTGGAGAGAACAATGGACACCAAGAGCGCCCAGGAAACCGCCCGCGTTCTGATTGAAGCGCTGCCCTATATTCAGCGCTTCTCCGGCACCACCGTGGTAATCAAATACGGTGGCAATGCCATGGAAAACGATGAGCTGAAGAACAGCTTCGCCCGCGATGTGGTGATGATGAAGCAGGTTGGCATCAACCCGGTGATCGTGCACGGTGGCGGCCCGCAGATCGGCGACCTGCTGACCCGGCTCGGCAAGGAAAGCAAGTTCGTGCAGGGCATGCGCGTCACCGACCAGGAAACCATGGACGTGGTGCAAATGGTCCTGGGCGGCCTGGTCAACAAGGACATCGTCAACCTGATCCAGCACAACGGCGGGCAGGCGGTGGGCCTGACCGGCAAGGACGGTCGCCTGATCCGCGCCAGCAAGATGGTGCTCAAGAACCTGGACGCCGACGACCCGGAGCTGAACGCCTCCGAGATCATCGACATCGGCCATGTGGGCGAGGTGCGCAGCATCGACACCCGGGTACTGGACCTGCTCGGCGGCAGTGACTTTATCCCGGTGATCGCGCCCATCGGCGTGGACGACCAGGGGGTGAGCTACAACATCAACGCGGACCTGGTGGCCGGCAAGGTGGCCGAGGTGCTGCGCGCCGAGAAGCTGATCCTGCTCACCAATGTGGCCGGTCTCAAGGACAAGGAAGGCAACGTACTCACTGGTCTGACCGCGGAACGGGTCAATGCGCTGATCAAGGACGGCACCATCCACGGTGGCATGCTGCCGAAGATCCGCTGCGCCCTGGAGGCGGTGGAGAACGGTGTGCACACCTCGCACATCATCGACGGCCGCGTGGCCCACGCGGTGCTGCTGGAGATCCTGACCGATAAAGGCGTGGGGACGCTGATCAGCAAACATTGAATTGGGACAACGGAATCGCGGCTAAAGCCGCTCCTACGATGGCGCGAACCATCTTGTAGGAGCGGCTTCAGCCGCGATGCCACCCAGGGGGCAAAGGGAAGCAGCACATGACAGAGAATAAACCATCCAGAAAGGAGCAGATCCTGCAGGCCCTGGCGCATATGCTGGAGGCCGAGCCCGGCGGGCGCATCACCACCGCCGGCCTGGCGCGGGAGGTGGGCGTCTCGGAAGCCGCCCTGTACCGGCACTTCCCCAGCAAGGCGAAGATGTTCGAGGGCCTGATCGACTTTATCGAAGAGGCGATCTTCTCGCGCATCAACCGCATCACCGGCGAGGGCCACGCCCTGATGCAGGTGGAGCAGATTCTGACCCTGATTCTGGGCTTCACCGAGCGCAACCCGGGCATTACCCGGTTGCTCACCGGCGATGCCCTGACCGGCGAGAACGAGCGGCTGCACCGCCGCATCGAGCAGTTCTACGACCGGGTGGAAAGCCAGATCAAACAGGTGGTGCGCGACGCCGAGTTCAAGGAAGACAAACGCACCCGGGCCACCCCCACGGTCACCGCCAACCTGCTGATGGCGGTGGTGGAAGGGCGCATCGCCCAGTTCGTGCGTTCCGGTTTTCGGATTCGTCCGGGCCAGGACTGGCCGGAGCAATGGGGGCTGCTGGCCCCCACCGTATTCCGCGACTAACCCCTCTAACCGTAGGAGCGGCTTCAGCCGCGATAGCCACCACCGCTCAGGTGAGTCACGAGTGCCGTTATCGCGGCTGAAGCCGCTCCTACAAAATAAGGGGATGTCAGGGGGAGGCTTCCAGCTGGCGCAGCCGCTCGATGATCGGCTCGTATTGCGTCCGAACCGCCTCGATATCGGCCTGGTAGGCGGTAATTTCCCGCCGGGTTTCGGCCATCTGCCGCCGGTAGCGATCAATGGCCTCACGGGTACCGTCCGGCACTTCGCGGCCGGCCCGTTCCGCCCGGGCCGCGTTGCTGATTTCCTCGTCGCGCTTGTTTTCCAGCTGGACCAGGGTGTTGCGCGCATAGCCGATTTTCAGCTCCAGCGCGTCCACCTGCCGCTCCCGGGCCCGCTCCGCGTCCTCCGGACCGGCGTACAGCCGCCGCAGCGATTCATCCTGCTCCGCCTGACGGGCCGCCTGCTGGCGGGCAGCCAGTTCCTGGCGCCGACGCGCCTGCTCCTCCGGCGGCGCCGGCGCCACCTCCTTGAGCACCCGCCCGTTGTGGTCGAGCACCTGGTAGCCGGCGAAAATCGCCTGCTGGCTGAGGGTGGCACTGATCGCAATATTGCCGTCGGGGGTGGTGTGGCGGTACATCACCGTACCGGCCCCCTGGTCCGCGCCTTTGGCAGGGGCGGCCATCGCCGATACCGGCCACAGCCCCAGCGAGGCCAGCACCAACGGCATCAGCAACAGCGCCACCGCCCGCTTCACGCGCTGGCCACTCCGTACTGGTCCCGGTAGGCCTGCATGGCCGCCCGGTCCGCCTCACGATCCGGCTGCTCCTCCAGCCAACCGATGATGTCGGTCATGCTGACGATGCTGCGCACCGGCACGCCCAGGGTGTCCTGCACCTCCTGGATGGCGGACAGCTCACCACGACCGCGTTCCTGGCGGTCCACCGCCACGAACACCCCGGCGATGTCGGCGTCGGTCTTGTCGAACAGGGTCGCCACCTCGCGGATGGCGGTGCCGGCGGTGATCACATCGTCGATCACCAGGGCCTTGCCGCGCAGCGGCGCGCCCACCAGCCAGCCGCCTTCACCGTGGTCCTTGGCCTCCTTGCGGTTGAACGCCCAGGGCAGGTCGCGGCCATGGTGCTCCGCCAGCGCCACGGACACCGCCGCCACCAGCGGGATGCCCTTGTAGGCGGGCCCGAACAGCATGTCGAACTCGATGCCGGACTCGACGATGGCGTCGGCGTAATAACGGCCCAGGCGCGCCAGCGCCTCGCCGGTATAAAAGGTGCCGGCATTGAAGAAATAGGGGCTGATGCGCCCGGATTTGAGCGTGAACTCACCGAACTTCAGCGCCTGACGCTCCTCGGCGAAGCGCAGAAAGTGCTTTTTGTAGTTCTTCATGGGTTACTCCCCCGACTCACCAGCCCAGCACGGCCTGTTGCTTCTGAACGATCTCCCCGATGCCCTTCTCCGCCAGCCCCAGCAGGGTATCGGACTGCTGCCGGGTGAACGGCTCATCGCCCTCGGCGGTGCCTTGAATCTCCACGAAACCGCCATGCTGGGTCATTACCACGTTCATGTCCGTGTCGGCGTTGGAATCTTCATCATAATCCAGATCCAGCACCGGCTCGCCCTTGTACAGGCCCACCGACACCGAGGCGATCAGGCCGTTGAGCGGGTCTTCCTTGATGCGTTTGCGCTCCAGCAGCGTGGTGAAGGCGTCCACCAGCGCCACGCAGGCCCCGGAAATGGCCGCCGTGCGGGTGCCGCCGTCGGCCTGCAGCACGTCGCAATCCAGGAAAATGGTGTTCTCGCCCAGCTTCTTGAGATCCACCGCCGCGCGCAGCGAACGGCCGATCAGGCGCTGAATCTCCAGGGTGCGCCCGCCCTGCTTGCCCCGCGCCGCCTCCCGGCCGGAGCGGGTGTGGGTGGCCCGTGGCAGCATGCCGTACTCGGCGGTGATCCAGCCCTGGCCCTTGCCTTTCAGGAAGCGCGGCACACCGTCCTCCACGGACGCGGTGCACAGCACCTTGGTGTTACCGAAGGTCACCAGCACCGAACCTTCGGCGTGCATGGTGAAATCGCGCACGAAGGACACTTCGCGCATCTGGTCAGGCTGTCGGCCGGAAGGGCGCATGAAAACTCCTTGATGGATGAAAAGACCACCATTGTAGCGAACCCCCGCCACCCTGTGCGAGGCGCCACCGCCGGCGCGCCGGCCGGGCCACCGTGACGGGCCATGTCAGCGACGGTGTGAACCGGTACACTGTCGGGCTCAGCCGACCTCCATTGCACCCGACCCACCCATCCGCAACCAGACCACGGGGAACCCCATGATCCGTAGCATGACCGCCTTTGCCCGCGCCGACCGCCACCTCCAGGGCGCCGAACTGGCCTGGGAACTCCGCTCGGTGAACCACCGCTACCTGGAACTCATGCCGCGGCTTCCCGACGCCCTGCGCGGCCTGGAAAATGCCACCCGCGAGCGCTGCCGCCAGCGTCTCGGGCGCGGCAAGGTCGATATCACCCTGCGCTACCAGCCCGACGCCACCGACGCCGAGCTGGAACTCAACGAAGCCCTGGTCAAACGTCTCTCCGACGCCGCCCGCCGGGTGGGCGACCTGATCATGCACCCGGGCCAGGTGAACCCGCTGGAAGTGCTGCAGTTCCCCGGCGTGCTCAGCGCCCGCCAGATCGACAGCGACGCCCTGGAAGCCGCCGCCCTGGAACTGCTGGACCAGGCCCTGGACGCCCTGCTGGAAACCCGCGAACGGGAAGGCGAACAACTGGGCAAGATGATCCTCGACCGGCTCGACCGGGTGGAGCAGCAAGTGGCCCGGGTCCGCCAGGCCCTGCCGGCGATCCGCGACGCCCTCCGCGACCGCCTCAAACAACGGGTGCAGGATGCGGTGGAAAGCCCGGACCCGGAACGCCTGGAACAGGAACTGGTGCTGGCCGCCCAGAAAATGGACGTGGACGAGGAGCTGGACCGCCTGGTGACCCATGTGGCCGAGGTCCGCCGCGTGGTCACCAAGGGCGGCCCGGTGGGCCGCCGCCTGGACTTCCTGATGCAGGAACTGAACCGGGAAGCCAACACTCTGGGGTCCAAATCCGTGGACGCGGAAACCACCGCCGCCGCGGTGGAACTGAAGGTGCTGATCGAGCAGATGCGCGAACAGGTCCAGAACATCGAATAACGGGAACACCACCATGCTCGACCATGCTCTGACTGTTTTCATGGCTTTTTTCGCGATCATGAACCCGATCGCCAATACCGCGGTGTTCGCGGGCCTGGCGGGTTCGGAAACCCCCGCCCGGCAAAGGATGATCGCCACCAAGGCGGTGACCATCACCTTTATCGTGGTGGTTCTTTTCGCACTGCTGGGCAAGACCATCTTCGCGCTTTTCGATATCACCCTGCCGGCGCTCAGAATCACCGGCGGCGTGCTGGTATTCCTGGTGGGTTACCACATGCTGCAGGGCAGCCCGTCGAAGCTGCACACCGGCGAGGACGATGGCGACACGGATATCGCCACCTCGCCGCTGGCGGTGCCGCTTCTGGCCGGCCCGGGGACCATCGCCACGGCGATGAACTATTCCGTTGCCGGCGGCTGGCCCGCCACCGCCATCACCTGCCTGGCCTTTCTGGCGCTGTGCATCATTACCTTCATTTGCTTCATCTTCAGCGCCCGCATCATTAACCTGATTGGCGAAAACGGGCTGAGTATCACCACCCGTTTGATGGGGTTGATCCTGGCGGTGATTGGCACGCAAATGCTGGTCGCCGGGGTCGGCGAAGTGCTCCATCTTTCCGCCGGTACATAACGCCGCGTCCGATCACTGTTCAAGCCCGCAAACTGGCCCGGAACGCCGGGTCGTCCAAATAAGCCACATTCAGCCGCGTCCAGGGCACCCGGTCGCGGCGGTCCACCGAGAAGATCGAGCCGGGGGCGAGCATCACGCCCCGTTCCAGGCAGCGGCGGGTCAGGTCGTTGGCGTCGCCGATGCCGGGGAAGCGGGCCCAGAGGTAAAGGCTCTGTTCCGGGCGGTGAAAGACGTCGGCGCCCAGTTCGTCGAGCACGCGCAGGCCGATGACGGTGGCGGCGCGCAGTTTTTCCTGGAGCCGGGACAGGTGGCGAAGGTAGTTCCCTTCTCTCAGAATCACGTCCACGGTGCGTTCGGCGTATTCGGTGCCGCCGATGTGCAGCAGCATTTTCACGTCCGCCAGTTCGCTGATCAGGCCCTCGTCGCCGGCCACGAAGCCCACGCGCAGGGCAGCGGAGATGGGCTTGGAAAAGCTGCCTACGTAGAGGGTGCGCTTGAGCTGATCCAGGCTGGAAAGCCGGGTGCAGGTGTTGAGTTTGAAGTCCGCCATGGCGTCGTTTTCCACCACCAGCAGGTTGTGCTTGTTCGCCAGTTCGAGAATGCGCCGGGCCTTCATTTCGGAGAGGTCGGTGCCGGTGGGGTTGTGCCCCACGGATTGCATGAAGAACAGGGCGGGCTTGTCCCGTTCCAGGTAGCGTTGCAGGGCGTTCAGGTCCGGGCCGTCGATGCGGCGTGGCACCGGCAGCATGCGCGCGCCTTGCAGTTGCAGTTTGCCGAACAGCGGATAGTAGCCCGGGCTTTCCACCAGCACCGGGTCACCGGGTTTGACGAAGCGGCGGATAATCAGGTCCATGCCGTGGTTGGCGCCGAAGGTGGTGAGCATCTGGGCGGGGCTGGCGTTGATGCCGTAGCCGGCCAGTTTTTTCACCAGCTGCTCGCGCAAACTGGCATTGCCGTAACGGTTGCCGTAGCGAAACAGGGTGGTGACGCCGCCGCGCACCACCTGGCGGTGAAACTTGTCCAGGCGCATGTCCATCAGCCAGTCCACCGGCGGGAAGCCTTCGCCCAGGTGGGAATGGCCGGGTTCGCGCACCAGTTGCTGGCGCATCATCCAGATGGTGTCCAGGGCCCGGGCGTAGGGCGGCGGAGCCTGGTCCCCGTCGCCGGCGGCGGGCACCGCGCGCACGAAAAAACCACGCCCGTGGCGGGCCTCCACCAGCCCCTCGGCGGCCAGGTACTCGTAGGCGGTGATCACCGTGTTCTTGGAATAGCCGTGCAGGCGCATGTACTCCCGCAGTGACGGCAGCTTGTCTCCCTCGCGCAGGATGCCCTCGCTGATTTGTCCCGCGATATCGGACGCGATCCGTTGTGTCAGGGTGATTCGCCGCATCGTCATGATGTCCTTCTGGTCCGACCCACTGTTTGCGCTAACTGTACCTTTTTCATGGGTACAGGCGCCGATATGTTAGATCGAAACCGGCGCCATCACACGCGCCCTCTAACAACAACGCTGCCCAGAAGGGGTCTTCAGTGACTGCCAGTTCCCAACTCCCCGGTTTCCGTAATCTTTCTCCGTCCGAGCGCCTGGAGGTAATGCGCCGCCAGTTCGGACTGAGCGAGGAGGACACCGCCCTGCTGCGCGACCAGGGCGCGCTGCCCATGGACATCGCCGATGGCATGATCGAGAACGTGATTGGCAAGTTCGAGCTGCCCCTAGGGCTGGCCGGCAATTTCATGATCAACGGCCGTGAGGTCGTGGTGCCGATGGTGGTGGAAGAGCCCTCGGTGGTGGCGGCGGCGTCCTACATGGCCAAACTGGCGCGGCCGGCGGGGGGCTTTCTGACTTCCAGCAGCGCGCCCCTGATGCGCGCCCAGATCCAGATCATCGGCCTGCACGACCCGGCCAACGCCCGGCTCAGCCTGCTGCGCCATCGCCAGCGCATCATCGAGCTGGCGAACAGCAAGGACGCCCTGCTCAACAAGCTGGGCGGCGGCTGCCGGGATCTGGAAGTGCATCTGTTCACCGACAGCCCCCGGGGCCCGATGGTGGTGGCCCACCTGGTGGTGGACGTGCGCGACGCCATGGGCGCCAACACCGTCAACACCATGGCGGAAGCGGTGGCGCCGCTGATGGAGGAGATCACCGGCGGCAAGGTGCGCCTGCGGATTCTGTCCAATCTGGCGGATTTGCGGCTGGCCCGCGCCCAGGTATGCATCGCTCCCGAACACTTTGAAACAGATGCCTTTGGTGGCGCGGACGTGATCGACCGTATCATCGACGCCTATACGTTCGCCGCCATCGACCCGTACCGGGCGGCCACCCACAACAAGGGCATCATGAACGGCATCGATCCGCTGATCGTCGCCACCGGCAACGACTGGCGGGCGGTGGAGGCCGGCGCCCACGCCTGGGCCTGCCGCAAGGGCCACTACGGATCACTCACCACCTGGGAGAAGGACGCCCGCGGCCATCTGGTGGGTACCATCGAAATGCCCATGCCGGTGGGCCTGGTGGGCGGCGCCACCAAAACCCATCCGCTGGCGCAACTGTCCCTGAGACTGCTGGGAGTGAAGACCTCCCAGGAACTGTCGGAAATCGCCGTGGCGGTGGGGCTGGCGCAGAACCTGGGCGCCCTGCGCGCGCTGGCCACCGAGGGTATCCAGCGCGGCCATATGGCCCTGCACGCGCGCAATATCGCGCTGTCCGCCGGCGCCCGGGGCGCCGAGGTGGACCAACTGGTGCGCCAGATGGTGGAGAACCATGATGTGCGCGCGGACCGGGCCGAAGCGCTGCTCAAGGCGCTGCGCGAACAATGAACGACGCGGTGCGGCTGGTCGAGGTGGGCGCCCGGGACGGTCTGCAGAACGAGGCCCGCACCCTGGCGCCGGCGGTGCGCGCCGAGCTGATCGGGCGGCTGGTGGAGGCGGGCCTGCGGCACATCGAGGCCGGCGCCTTCGTGTCGCCGCGCTGGGTGCCGCAGATGGCCGACACCGACCAGGTGCTGGCGCGGCTGCCCAAGCGCGCGGATGTGACCTACAGCGTGCTGGTGCCCAATGAGCGCGGCGTCACCGCCGCGCTGGCCGCCGGCGCCTCCGAAGTGGCGGTGTTCACCGCCGCGTCGGAGGCGTTCAACCAGCGCAATATCAACTGCTCCATCGCCGAGAGCCTGGCCCGGTTCGAGCCGGTGCTGCAACAGGCAAAAGCCCAGAGCGTACCGGTGCGAGGCTATGTGTCCTGTGTGCTGGGCTGCCCTTACCAGGGCCACGTGCCGGTGGAGCAGGTGGTGCGTACCGCGTCGGCGCTGGCGCGGCTGGGCTGTCATGAGATCAGCCTGGGTGACACCATCGGCGCGGGCGTGCCGTCGGCGGTCCGCGAACTGCTGGCCGCCTGCGCCACCGCCCTGCCGCTGGAGCGGCTGGCGGTGCATTTCCATGACACCCGGGGCATGGCGGTGGCCAACTGCCTGGCCGCCCTGGAGCAGGGCGTGCGGGTGTTCGACAGCTCGGTGTCCGGACTGGGCGGCTGCCCCTATTCCCCCGGCGCCACCGGCAACGTGGCCAGCGAGGAGCTGGTGTACCTGTTCGAAGGTCTCGGCTTGAACACCGGCGTGGACCTGGACCGGCTGGTGGCCGCCGGCGCCTTCGTCGACGGACACCTGGGACGGGCCACCCAGTCCCGGGTGGCCCGGGCCCATCACGCCAACAACGCTGCCAATACGACAATAAATTCGGAGAGCACATGATCGATAACACCGGCCTGACCATGCCGCCGAAGGGCGCGCTCAAGGATGTCATCGTCCTCGACCTGACCCGCGTCGTGGCCGGCCCCTACTGCGCCATGTTGCTTGCCGACATGGGCGCCACGGTGATCAAGATCGAACATCCTCGTGATCCGGATCTGACCCGCGCTTTTCCTCCGGCCCTCGGCGGAAGCGAAGAAGCCATCAGCGGCTTCTTCGCGCAATACAACAGAAACAAGATGGCGATCAGCCTCGACCTGAAGGCGGCCGCCGGCCGCGACCTGTTCCTGGAGATGGTGGGCAAGGCACACATCGTTCTGGAGAATTTCCGGCCCGGCACCATGGACAAGCTGGACCTGGGTTATGAGGTGCTCAAGGCCGCCAACCCGGCCATTGTGATGACCTCGATCAGCGGCTTCGGGCAGAGCGGCCCCAACGCGCCCCGCCCGGCCTTCGACAGCAGCGCCCAGGCCGCCGGCGGCCTGTGGTCCATGAACGGCACCGTGGAAGAGCCGATGCGCGTGGGCACCGTGCTCGGCGATCTCAGCGCCGCCCTGTACGGTGCCATCGGCACGCTTGGCGCCCTGCGCGAGGCGGAGCGCAGCGGCCATGGCCAGCAGGTGGATATCTCCCAACAGGACTCGATCATATCGCTCACCGAAAACGCCCTGGTCAATTACACCACCACCGGCAAGGTGGCGGTGCCGGAGGGCAACGGCCACCCGTTCGTCAAACCCTACGGGCGCTTTGCCTGCAAGGACGGCTATGTGTTCTTCGGTGCCTACACGGACAAATTCTGGCGGGAGGCCTGCCTGGTGTTCGGCGACGAAGCGCTGATCAACGATCCGGAGATCGACACCATGGCCAAACGCTTCGACCACGAGGTTTACCAACGCCGGGTACACCCGGTGGTGGAACGCTGGTGCGCCGCCTATACCAAGGAAGAGCTGGAGGCCATGACCGGTTCCCGGTTCCCGCTTTCGCCGATCAAGACCATCGATGAGGTGGTGGACGATCCCCATGTGCGCCAGCGGGATATGGTGATTCCGGTGGAGTACCAGGGCAGCCGTTTTCAGGTGTTTGGCAACCCGGTGAAGATGTCCGGCGGCACCAACGAGCAGGGCGCCCGCGCGCCGATGGTGGGCGAGTCGAACCAGGCGGTGTACCAGGGCTGGTTGGGGCGCTCCGAGGAAGAATTGGAAGCACTGCGGCGGGACGGCGTGGTGTAACGCCGCCCTCGTTTTTTCGCCAACAAAAAACCATTAAACAACAAAATAAGGTACCGCTATGAACGGCAAACATTTCGCCAGCCTGGCGCTGGTCTGTACCGTCCTGTTCGGCACGCTGGCCGGCGCCGCCGATGCACGCACCCTCCGTTATGCCATTGGTCACCCACCCAGCTCCTTCGTGGTGGATGTGGCCAAACAGTATGCCAGCACCGTCGAGGAACAATCGGACGGCGATCTCAAGGTGCGGGTCTTTCCCATGTCGCTGCTGAACTTCGCCGAGACCTCCGGCGGCGTGCGCGACGGCATGGCCGATATCGGCTTCGTGCTGACCTCTTACTTTCCGTCCGAGTTTCCGCACAGCAACGTGGCGGTGGAAGCGTCCATGCTGGTGGGCCTGCTGGGCGACAAAGCCCGGGGCCGGGAAGGCATGATTTTCATGGGCGCGCTGTCCGAGTTCACCTTCTTCAAATGCCCGGAGTGCAACCAGGAATTCAAACAGCAGAATCAGGTGTACACCGGCAGCACCGGCGGCACCTCCTATGGTCTGGTGTGCAACAAGCCGGTGGAAACCGAAGCCGACCTGAAAGGCATGCGCCTGCGGGTCGGTGCCGCCAACTGGTCACGCTGGGCGGAGGCGGTGGGTGCCTCACCGGTGACCATGTCCGCCAATGAAATGTTCGAGGCGCTGAGCCAGGGCGTGGTGTCCTGCATCGTGCTGGCCTCCCCGGAGATTCACAACTTCGGGCTCACCGACGTGGTCACCGATATCAACATGGACGTGCCCGGGGGCCCGATGCCCATCGCCGGCACCAACATCAATGCCGACACCTGGAAAGATCTTTCCGAGCAACAGCGCACGGTGATGATGCGCGCCGCCAGCGTGTTCTCCGCCGGCGTGCCCTGGATCTACCACCAGCATGAAGACCGCATTCTGTCCGAAGCCAAGGAGCGCGGCGTGCGGATTCATCACGCCGACCAGGCCTTGATCGAGAAGAACCGTGCCTTTATCGAACAGGACATGCAGCATATCGCCGAGGATTACAAAGCCCGCTATGGCGTGCAGAACGGCGAAGCCCTGATCAAGGAATTCCGTGCTCTGCTGGAAAAATGGACCGACCTGGTACAGGACGTGGACAGCGAGCAGGCACTGGCCGATCTTTACTGGGAAGAGATTTTCTCCAAGGTGGACGTCAGTCAGCACGGTCTTTAAGGGTACGGCGCGGCAGGGGTTGCCGCGCCCTTCCGCCGTCCCACCAGAATCCGCTCCCGGCAATTTTCCATGGCGAGACAAGCATGAGTCTTCTAACCGATGAGATCCGCGCCCTGATCGGCACCGAGGTGGCGCCGTTCGAGTTCGAGGTCAGCCGCAATGACATCCGCAAGTACGCGGTGGCCACCGGCCAGCGTCAGCAACGTTACCTGGATGGCGACGAGGCGCCGCTGATGTTTCTGTTCAGCGCCATGATGCCGGTGATTCCACTTTCCGAGTTGCTGCCGGACGGTCGCCAGCCGGACAGCCCGCTGATCCCCGAATTGCCGCTGAAACGCATCATGGCCGGCGGCAGCGAGTATCAGGTGCACGGCCGGATTCTGCCCGGGCAGGTGCTGGTCTGCCGGCAGAAGCTGGCCGACCTTTACGAAAAACAGGGCGGCTCCGGGCCACTGATTTTCATGGTGTTCGAAAATCGCTTCGAAACCCGGGATGGCGAGCCCGTGGTCACCGAGCTGCTCACCCGGATTGCGAGGTAATCGTCATGTCCACGTTTCAGGTCGCCGTTGGCGACACCCTGGAAACACGTTCCTTCGCAGCGGACAGCGTTCAGCTTTTTCTCTATAACGCGGCGATCTGGAACCCCCATCGTATTCACTACGACCTGCCGTACACCCGCGAAACCGAAGGCCACCCGCAACTGCTGATCGACGGACCACTGCAGGGCGACTGGCTCACCCAGATGGTGGAGGAGTGGCTGGGAACGCACGGCGTGCTGACCGCGTTCGCCTACAGCAACCGAATGGCGGCGTACCTGGGCGACGTGCTCACCGGCGCCGGCCAGGTCACCGAGTGCGAGGGGCAGAGCGCCACCCTCAGCCTGACGCTGAATAATCAGAACAATCAAACCACCACCGTGGCCACCGCCCGGGTGCGCTTCCAGGCGCGCCCCTGAGCCGGCCCGTGGGCCAGCGGGAGAGAAAATGATGTACCGGCTAGGACGTTGGCTCTCGAGCCTGACGGATTTCACCACGCTTATCGGCGGCCTTGCCATCGCCCTGATGATGCTGCACATCACCGCCGACGTGGTGCTGCGCTTTCTTTTTTCGTCGCCGATTCCCGGCACCATCACCTACGTGTCCAATTACTACATGGTGGTGGCCGCTTTCGTGCCGTTGGCCTACGCCGAGAAACTCGACGCCCATGTCAGCGTCGAGGTGGTGGTGGAACGGCTG
This sequence comes from Alloalcanivorax gelatiniphagus, assembly GCF_005938655.1. Taxonomy (GTDB): domain Bacteria; phylum Pseudomonadota; class Gammaproteobacteria; order Pseudomonadales; family Alcanivoracaceae; genus Alloalcanivorax; species Alloalcanivorax gelatiniphagus. The sequence continues at coordinate 172,914 of NZ_VCQT01000045.1, read as the reverse complement.
CCACGCCGGCTGCAACGGCATCTGGCGCACTGGCTGCTGCCGGTGAGCGCCACGGTGCTGGGCTTCATGACGGTAAAAACCTGGGACGAAGCGGTCACCAAATTCCAAAGCGGCGCCGCCCTGGTGGAGGGCGGCACCACCATCATTACCTGGCCGGGCTATTTTGTGTTGCCTCTGGGCCTGGGCCTGATGGTGCTGGTGCTGGTCTACAAATTCCTGGTTTACCTGACCGGCGCCCGCTGCGGTCTGAGTGTCAGCGAGCAGGAGCGCCGCCGGGAGGCGGACGTGCGCCCATCGGCCGGCGTGGAGGGCGCTCACCATGAGTGATGTGCAGATCGGTCTTTCCGGGCTGGCGGTGCTGTTCGTGCTGATCGCCCTGCGGCTGCCCGTGGGGCTGGCGCTGATCGGCGTCTCCTTCGGCGGCCTCTGGTACATGATGGGCTGGGGCATCGCCTGGGGCTCCCTGGGCCTGATTCCCTATCAGTTCTCCGCCAACTGGGTGCTGAGCTCGGTGCCCATGTTCCTGTTGCTTGGCTATGTGTGCTACCACGCCCAGCTCACCCAGGGCCTGTTCCGGGCGGCACGCCTGTGGCTGACGCGCATTCCCGGCGGCCTGGCGGTGGCCTCGATCTTCGGCACCACCGGTTTCGCCGCGGTGTGCGGGTCGTCGGTGGCGTGCTCCGCGGCCATGGGCCGGGTGGCGGTGCCGGAAATGATCGAGCACCGTTATCAGCCCGGGCTCGCCACCAGCACCGTGGCCATCGCCGGCACGGTGGGGGCATTGTTGCCGCCGTCCATCATCATGATTCTGTACGGCATCATCGCCCAGGAGTCGATCACCAAGCTGTTCCTGGGCGGCATCGCCGCCGGCCTGATCACCGTGCTTGGCTACATCATCGTGGTGGTGACCCGGGTCAAGCTGAACCCGGCCCTGGCGCCGGCCACCGACGAGCACATCGACCGCGCGGAAAAATGGAAAGCACTGTGGGAAGTGTGGCCGGTGGTGGCGATCATGGTGGGCATTTTCGGCGGCCTGTTCGCCGGCCTTTTCACGCCCACCGAGGCGGGCGCGGTGGGCGCCGCCCTGGCCTGCGTGGTGGCGCTGTGCAAACGCACCCTGACCTGGGGGCGCTTCCGCGACGCCATTCTGGAAACACTGCTGACCACCGGCACCCTGCTGATCATCGCCATGGGCGCCAGCCTGCTGACCCGCTTTCTGTCGTTGTCCGGGGCCGGCGACTTTCTGTCGTCGCTGGTGATCGACGCCGGCGCCAGCACCTTCGCCGTGCTGATGATCATCGTGCTGATCTATCTGCTGCTGGGCATGTTCCTGGAGCCCATCGGCGCCATGCTGCTGACCCTGCCCATCGTACTGCCGATCATCGACAGCGCCGGCCTCAGCCTGATCTGGTTCGGCGTGGTGCTGACCAAACTGCTGGAGATCGGCATGGTGACGCCGCCCATCGGCATGAACATCTTCGTGATCAAGAGCGTGGTCGGCGACCTGGTCAACACCGGCGCCATCTTCAAAGGAGTGTTGTGGTTCCTGGTGATGGACATGGCGGTGCTGGTGGCACTGATGGCGTTTCCCGACATCATCCTGTTCCTACCCCGGGTGCTCGGCTGAGCGGCGCCCGGCTCAGGCCGCCCGCCGGGAGCGCAGCCACACCGCCAGCCCCTGGCTGTTGAGGGTCAGATCCATGCCCAGCAGCGCGTCGAGCCGCTGGTCGCTCAGCTCGCAGCCGTGCTCGCGCGCATGGCGGAACAGGTAGTCGCGCAGGGCGCTGCGCAGGGCGGCTTCCAGGCGGTCGTCGCCGACGCCACCGGCCACGCGCTCCGCCAGATCCACATAGTCGTCCACCATGCCGCGCAGGCGCTCGGCCAGCGGGCCGGGGTCTTCCACCGGCCCATAGTGAGTGAGATACATGCGCGCCGGTTGCAGCTTCATCAATTTGCCGATGGACGCCTGCAGGGCCGTGGGATCGAACTGCACCGGGGTGGTGGTGGGCAGGATGAACGGGCCCTTTTCGGTGGTCAGCGGCGGGTAGGACAGGCCGAAGGTGTCGCCGGTGAAGATGCCGGCGGAGGCCGGATCGTAAACGCAGAAATGGTGGTTGGCGTGGCCCGGGGTATCCAGGAACACCAGCCGCCGGTCCCCCACCGTCACCTCATCGCCGTCACCGGGCGTGCGCACCCGCTGCTCCGGCACCGGCAGGATCTCACCGTAGGTCTCGCGGAACGCCGCCTCGCCGTACACCGCCGTGGCCCCGGCCACCAGCCTGGCCGGGTCGATCATGTGGCGCGCGCCACGCGGATGCACCAGCAGGGTGGCCTCGGGCAACGCCTGCATCAGCCCGCCCACGCCGCCGGCGTGATCCAGATGCACATGGGTGGGAATCACATACTTCACCCGGCCACGGTCGATGCCCCGCTGTGCCAGCAGATCAAGCACAATCGGCACGGTGTGATGGGTGCCGGTTTCGATAACCGCGAATTCATCCCCACCCCGCAGCAGATAACAGGCGGCCAGTTCCTCCCGGACCATGGCGGTGTCGATGCGGGTGATGTCGTGGTCGAGATCTTGGTATATCGGAAAGGACATGGTCCCGAGCTCCTGAAAGATTTTCTTATGATTCGTCCAGCGGCACCGCCAGCACCGCGAAGGTGTCGCCCAGGCTGATCCGGGCCGGGTGGCGGCGGCCGATCAGCAGGCCGTCCACCGGGGCCAGGTATTCCGCCGGGGCGACGCCGGTGCGCTCGATGCCGTGGACCCGGGCGATCAGGTCGCCGGCGCATACCTGGTCACCCAGGTTGACGGCGAATTCCAGCAGCCCGGCGTGTTCGCTCTGCAGATAGTGGGCGGCGTCCGGAATCTCCAGCAGGCGGGTGGGGCTGGCCAGGGGTTCGCCGGCCAGGATGCCGGCGTGGCGCAGCACGTTCTCCACGCCCTGTTCCGCCAGGGCCACGCTTTCCGGGGTGGAGGTGCCGCCGCCGCGCAGCTCGGTGCTGATGAACACCTTGCCCTGCTCCTCCACCACGGTGTCGAATTTGCGACGGCAACTAGTCCCAAGGGCCGGTCACCCTGCCCTATGACTATAACCTGACTTAGAAACTGACGCAGGGCTGGTAGCAAGCCCTGCAAGAAGTCGCCGCGCTATATCATCAGTGGGGCTACGGCAGCGTCATCCCGACCGGCAAGACCTGGAAGATCCGAACCGACGGTGGTGACTGAATCACCTGGGCCCTCAACGCCAAATTTTAGTGCACGGCGAAGGCGCAGCAGCAGTGAACTTTTAATGAGAAGATGGCGCCGTCTATCTTATGGGGATTTTTCCAAAATAACTATTATTTGATATCAACGAAGTGCTAAATAATATCGTTTTCGAGGGAAACACCACTCCAAACGCGACGACCTCTTTTCGACGAAAGAAATGGACGGACAACCCTTAATAGCTAATTTTCTAGAAAATAGGCATGGGCTTATTCATAAAACGGCAAGCTGCCCAAGACCAGATCAACCATAGTTAGAGCATCGAAATTTACCCCGCAGGTTCACAATTAAACCGCCTCATCAACAAAACGAACAGGTCCAATTACAGGTTATAGCGGTGAAGCTGACGCAAAGCTATCTCTTTAGAAACAGAAGACGGCAAGGAGCACCCTAAATCGAGCCAGTGAATACTGTTATAATAACGGTAACCATCATGATCAACATAGAGGCTCAGCAAATCCTTAAGCCTGCGCTTTGGGAGCGATATCACACACCGAAGTGCAAATATTGTTCTATATTCATCATCATTTCGTTTCAATTCATCAATTATAACTTCGTCGCTTAGGCTAGAAATCACACTTTTCGGAAGTTGCCTTATAATAAACTTCATCACAGAATTGCCAACATCAATTCTAAAAATATCAGCAATCCGTTTCTTTCCTATTTCTATAATAGCGAATGCTTTACCTTCATCAGAAGCGCTGTTCATTTTTACAGAAAAAAATCTCTCGCCGTCAACGTAATATGACATATTTTTTATTCGGTCCACATCCTCCCATTCGCCGAAGCGGGAAAAATAATTAAGCAGGCTCTCGGAGGCATCCACACGGAATTCATCCAAAACCTTTCTAATTAAACACAAGTCCTCTTTATCACCTATTAAACAAAGATTCGCTAGCGCAATAGTACAGAATTTATTTGTGATAAACCCTTCGAGGGTCACTATCCTACCGTAGCCCTCATCGTCTACAGATCCATCTGCCTTCATTCTTTTTAAAGCTTTATAGAAAAAATTTTTGAATCCATCTTTCAAATAACTTCTCATTTCATTTTTTGTTTGCTTTCTGTGACCGCAGAACATGGCAGCCAGCTCACTCTCACAAAAGACTCCCGCAGCCATAACTTTTTCTCTCAACGTTAAAAGATTAAGCTCGGAAAGGCGACTGATCTCATAACGCTCATAGAATTTACTGTCGGGGCCTTTTCCAGAAAAAGTGCCAAGCCCATATTTTGGCCCTGGACTTTCGATTGTCAGCACTTTCCTCACAATGGATTTATCGAGGTCCCGCCCTACTTTTAATAAAAATTCAACTGCCAGAAGCCTTATTTCATGATTGCTATCCGAAAGTAAATTTTCAGCGGACTCTTGGCTTAACTCTTTACGCTCAAGCAATATTTTCGCCGCACCAATTCTTATTTTATCGGGCTTTGCAGACAGACAAATATTAACCGTTTCTGTGGTCAATGACTCCGGCTTTTCAAATAATCTTGAAACCAGATCCGACGTCACTGTGTCGACACCCTTTTCAACGACCCGTTTTAGCGCCAAGTCTATACTTTGCCTGGATATTATTTCCACGATAGCTGATTCGATAAAGCTGCGTCGATCTATAGAAAGTCGAGAGCCAACTCTTTCCAACAATTCTACATCTTTAAACGTCCCATTATTTGCTATAAAAGACGACGCCTCTTCGAAAGTTTGCTGCCCTAATTTCTCTGAAAACCATAGCTCAAGAACTTTCTCTCTATCTGCAATTCCACCCACATCCAGAGAGGAGGGGCACGCTATATTTAAGATATGTATTGCATTCTTTTTTTCTATTTCGCTACCGGTGATAGATAAAAATTTAACTCTATCATAGCCCCCCCCCCGCTTTTGCCTTAGACACCCAATGCCATAGAGGGACATTTTGATATCCAAAACCGGCAACACCACAGTCGATTAATGCTGTTATTTCTTTATTGGAAAGGGCGACATCTCGTAGCTTCTGGAAAATCAAGTTCGCGTCATGATTTCCGATATACGAATTATCATTTCCCGACCTGCTAACCGCGGAAGCGATTAGACGAAACCTTGCGATATCATGGGCATTTGTTTCTTCCCATGCCGGAGTCCTAGACAGTATGTCAGACAGGAATTCTCGCGCGCTACCGTCAATCAAATACATGCTGGGACTTGATGTCTTGTCAGCTTCTTTAGCTTCCAGAGGCGCACGTTCAGGCTGACTTTCGTTTTCAGGCTCCTCGGACGAAATTTCAGTCTCACGCCAACCGATCTCCATTACCTTTTTACGTATGAGAGATCGAAACTCATCTAAAATCGAAAAATCTTTAAAAAATATTTTTTTCTCATCAACGCATTTTTTTCGAAAATCTATAACTCTTCTAAACTCTTCCTTTGGCTCAAGCCCGTCGGGTATCGGAATATTCTTAAAATATATAGCCAGATCTTTCATCCGGCCGTCTTCTATATGCTTGGTCGCCCTCGAAAGCTCCTCCTCGAAACCCGAGGTGTATTCACTGTCACTCGAAGATGGCCGAGACCCCCACCTATTAGCCAAAACGCCTATGAAATACTCGCATTTATCGAGATCTTCGTTGATTTTGTCTTGGGGTCGCTGGTAACCAGGAATAGTGTCTTCCCAGCCAACCAACTTGAACTCGCACTTCCAATGTTCTGAATTGCTCAAGTTTATTTCATCAATCACACTACGTGCGACTTTTCGCTCCTCGTCCAACCCACCAGGGGAGCCAATAAAAATACGTATTATTTTAATTTTGTCTGACACCTCTTACCCCTCGAAGCTTACCATTTGTTGACGTCTATCAAATTTACAAATTGACCTGATTATATTTCAAGATGAAAAATTCGGAAATTTATTTAAAATAAAATAATAAGTAATATTTTATTTTTATCAAGACAATATTCCAGGCTGATAGAGCTTCCTCGCTACGTACATGCGCAGCCCTCCCAAGGGCCTAGCCTCTTATCGTCGCGCGCCCACCCTGGCTGTTCAACATCACATCCAGCTCCAGCAATTTTTCCAGCGGTGACCTCGGGCAACGCCTGCATCAGCCCGCCCACACCGCCGGCGTGATCCAGATGCACATGGGTGGGAATCACATACTTAACCCGGCCACGGTCGATGCCCCGCTGCGCCAGCAGATCAAGCACAATCGGCACGGTGTGATGGGTGCCGGTTTCGATAACCGCGAATTCATCCCCACCCCGCAGCAGATAACAGGCGGCCAGTTCCTCCCGGACCATGGCGGTGTCGATGCGGGTGATGTCGTGGTCGAGATCTTGGTATATCGGGAAAGCTGGCATTTCAGCTCCAGGCGGGCGGGTTCATCTTTGTTCTGATTCTGACCGCAATCAGGGCGTTCGCCAAATCGGCAGCCGCTCAAACCCGGCGGGGAAACCCATTTTCTCCACCTCCACGCCATGGCGCTCCAGCAATTCCAGCAGGCGCTCTTTCCATTCATGTCCGGGGCTGATTCGATCAAGCAGGAAAACAAGCGTGGCCAGGGTGTTATAGATGCGGCGATCAGCGCGCCGATTGACACTGGAAGCCAGCGCTTCCGGTTTGCTGCGTGGTAACGGCATGGTCACCGTCAGGCTGCGGTTCCAGACGCGACTGTGGTGCGCGCAGAGATTCCTGACATAGGTAAGGTGTCGAACGAATCCTCGCAGTACGCTTTGGTCAAAGCTCCATTCCCTGGCAATAACGGTGGCGTCCGAGGGCTTCAGCTGCGTCAGCCAGCGGGACAGCAAGCCCAGGGACATCACCTCGCACACGGACCAGATAGGAGGAAGCCCGGGCTCCCGGTAAGTATTGAGATAGTGCTGGATAAAGAGCTCATCGGACCGGCGCACTTCTTTCTCCAGACGTCGGAGATTGCGCTCATGCCAGTCAGTTCGTTTGGCGTGTTTTGTTTCCAGATAAGCGTGGGAACCGTAACGATGCGCCAGCTGATAGGCCCAAATCGTTCTCAGCGAAACCTCTACACGCTCTATCGCATCCATCAACAGCAGTCTGAACTCTCGATCAAAAACATAGAGGTTCAAAACGTCGTCAAAACAGCTGCCTTGTTTAAATTGATGGGTTTCATGCTCGGCTTCAAAAGGAAGCCAATAGGCGGTCAGCCGGTAGTAGTTCAGGTGTTTCAGGTAGTGCCTGGCTCGCCGGGGGTCATTGATACGCATGCCCCGCTCGCGCAATAACGCGATTTGCTCATCCAGCGTCCTGGCTGGCTTGTTGAAATCCATTTCAACCCCCCAGAAATAAGTAACCCGCCGGTTTGAGGATACCGTTCCTGCCGTACGATATGACTCATAGGGACAGGGGCCGGCATAGCCTTGGCGGGTTTTGTTGCTGATATTTTAGGCGCTGCCTAACGACCCTGCAAGCAACCTTCACGGAACCAGCGTCAAAGCGGCACCGCCAGCACCGCGAAGGTGTCGCCCAGGCTGATCCGGGCCGGGTGGCGGCGGCCGATCAGCAGGCCGTCCACCGGGGCCGGGTATTCCGCCGGGGCCACGCCGGTGCGCTCCAGGCTGTGCACCCGGGCAATCAGGTCGCCGGCGCATACCTGGTCGCCCAGGTTGACGGCGAATTCCAGCAGCCCGGCGTGTTCGCTCTGCAGGTAGTGGGCTGCGTTCGGAATCTCCAGTAGGCGGGTGGGGCCGGCCTGGGGTTCGCCGGCCAGGATGCCGGCGTGGCGCAGCACGTTCTCCACGCCCTGTTCCGCCAGGGCCACGCTTTCCGGGGTGGAGGTGCCGCCGCCGCGCAGCTCGGTGCTGATGAACACCTTGCCCTGCTCCTCCACCACGGTGTCATAGAGGGCGGCGCCTTCCAGTTCCGCCATCAACAGGGTGTTGGGGGCGCCGAAGGCCAGGGCGCCGTCCAGGCAGCGCCGTGCCAGATCCTCGTCGTCGAGCCGGTGGGTGGCGGCGAACGGCAGCAGGTCCAGGGTGCGGCCCCCGGAATGGATGTCCAGGGCCAGGTCGCAGAGGGGTACCAGGTAGCGGGTGAAATAGTCGGCGATGCGCTCGGTCAGGGTGCCGGTGGGGTTGCCCGGAAAGGCCCGGTTCAGGTTGCCCTTGTCGATGGGCGAGGTGCGGGTGCCGTTGAGGGCGGCGGGGTGGTTCATCATCGGCACGATGATCACCCGGCCACGGATGTCCTCGGCGCGCAGCCGGTTGGCCAGCTTGAGCAGGGCGGTGATGCCCTCGTACTCGTCGCCGTGGTTGCCGCCGGTGAGCAGGGCGGTGGGGCCGTCGCCGTTGCGCACCACGGTGATCGGGATCATCAGGCTGCCCCAGGCGGAGTCGTCGTGGGAGTGTGGCAGCTTGAGGAAGCCATGCTGCACGCCGTCGCGGCCGTAATCGACGGTGGCGGTGATCGGGTTGTCCTGCATGAAGGTCTCCTGGCGGTCGGCGCGGGTGGCGCCGGGCGCACCGCCAATATAGCGACCGCCCGGCCGCTCGACGAGCCCCTCCGGGGCGCCGGGGCCGGCGGCCATGACGGGCCGGGTCTTTGTCCCTATAATGCCGGTTTTCGCGGCGCGGCCGCGCATTCCGCAATACAGGACGCCCCCAATGACCGACAAAGGCACCCTCTATATCGTGTCGGCCCCCTCCGGCGCCGGCAAGACGTCGCTGGTGGCGGCGCTGGTCAAGAAGCTGCCGCGGCTGCGGATTTCCGTGTCGCACACCACCCGGCCGCGCCGGGAGGGTGAAGTGGAAGGGGTGAACTACCACTTCACCAGCCGCGAGCAGTTCGTGCGCATGATCGAGGAAGGCCGCTTCCTGGAGCACGCCGAGGTGTTCGGCAACCTGTACGGCACCAGCGCCGATTGGGTGGCGGACACCCTGCGCGCCGGCGAGGACGTGATTCTGGAGATCGACTGGCAGGGGGCGTCCCAGATTCGCCATCTGCTGCCCGACGCGGTCAGCCTGTTCATCCTGCCGCCGTGCCTGAAGACCCTGGCCGAGCGCCTGCGCGGCCGGGCCTCCGACCACGACCACGTGATCGAGAAGCGGCTGGCCGGCGCCCGCGAGGAAATGAGCCACTACGCCGAATTCGACTATCTGGTGGTCAACGACAACTTCGAGCGGGCGCTCCACGAGATGGCCAGCATCGTCGAGGCCGACCGGCTGCGCACCACCCGCCAGGCGGTCCGCCAGGCCGCCACCCTTGCCGACTTGTTGTCAGGCACGGAAACCCAGTAAACTCCCGCTCCCGCAACAGGAGAACCTCCATGGCCCGTGTAACCGTAGAAGACTGCCTGGAAAAACTGGACAACCGTTTCGAGCTGGTTCTGGTATCCAGCCGGCGCGCGCGCCAGCTGCAGACCGGCGGCAAGGAGCCGCGGGTGGCCTGGGAAAACGACAAGCCCACCGTGGTGGCGCTGCGCGAGATCGCCGAAGGCCACGTGACCGCCGAATCGATGGACAACCCGATGGCCGACCAGGGCGCCGAGGTGGATGACCTGGCGCTGCTGACCCAGTCGTTCGGCGAGTAATCGCCGCCGCTGGCGCCGTTCGAGCGAGCCCGCCCTTCGAGGCGGGCTTTTTCGTTGCGACGCCGCACACAAATCCCTGCTTTATCAAGCACTCACAAGCCTCATCGTAGACAAATTGTCACGCCACTCCTAAGCTAGGAAAGATCGTTAACCTTTAACGCCCTGGCGGCACGGCGAGGCCCCTTGCCCTCCATTCGTAACCTGGAAAAACGGCTGCGCAGCTACCTGACGGACGACCAGATCGCCCAGGTGACCCGCGCCTATCATTTCGCCGAAAGAGCCCATGAGGGCCAGTACCGGCGAACCGGGGACCCCTACATCACGCATCCGCTGGCGGTGGCCAACATCCTGGTGGATATGCACATGGACTCCGCTTCACTGATGGCGGCCATGCTGCACGACGTGATCGAGGACACCGGCTACAGCAAGGAACAGATCGCCGAGGAGTTCAGCGAGGAAGTGGCCGAGCTGGTGGACGGCGTCTCCAAGATCGCCCAGATCAAGTTCGAGTCCAAGGCCGAGCAGCAGGCCGAGAACCTGCGCAAGATGATGCTGGCCATGACCCGCGACATCCGCGTGATCCTGGTCAAGCTGGCCGACCGGCTGCACAACATGCGCACCCTGCATGTGATGAAGCCCGACAAACGCCGCCGCATCGCCACCGAGACCCTGGAAATCTACGCCCCCATCGCCTTCCGGCTGGGCATGTACAACATGCGGGTGGAATACGAGGACCTGGCCTTCCACAACATCCACCCGATGCGCGCCCGGCGCATCGGCAAGGCGGTGCAGGCGGCCCGCGGCAACCGCAAGGAAATCCTCTCCTCGATCAAGGCCAGCATTGAGCACAGCCTCAAGGAAGAGGGCATCGAGGCCCGGGTGCTGGGCCGAGAGAAGCATCTCTACAGCATCTACCAGAAGATGAAGGAACAGCATAAGCCGTTCTCGGAGATCATGGACGTGTTCGGCTTCCGCATCATCGTCGACCGGGTGGACACCTGTTACCGGGTGCTGGGGGCGGTACACAACCACTTCATCCCGATTCCGGGCCGCTTCAAGGACTATGTGGCGATCCCCAAGGCCAACGGTTATCAGTCCCTGCACACCACCCTCAAGGCCCATTCCGGCATTCCGCTGGAAATCCAGATCCGCACCGAGGAGATGGAGGCGATGGCCAACAACGGCATCGCCGCCCACTGGCTGTACAAGGCCAGCGACGAATCCGGTTCCCCCACCCACACCCGCGCCCAGTCCTGGATGCAGCGCCTGCTGGAAATCCAGCAAAAGGCGGGCAACTCCATGGAATTCCTGGAAAATGTGAAGGTGGACCTGTTCCCGGACGAGGCCTATGTGTTCACCCCCAAGGGCGACATCAAGGAGCTGCCCGCCGGCGCCACCCCGGTGGATTTCGCCTACGCGGTGCACACCAAGGTCGGCAACCGCTGCGTGGCGGCGCGCATCGACGGCAAGCTGGCGGCGCTGTCCACGCCGCTGGAATCCGGCCAGACGGTGAAGATCATCACCGCCCCCAGCGCCACCCCCAACCCGGGCTGGCTCAACTTCGTGGTCACCGGCAAGGCGCGCTCCAATATCCGCCATTTCCTCAAGCAGCAACGCCGGGAGGACGCCGCCGAGCTGGGCCGGCGGCTGCTGGAGAAAGCCCTCAGCGGCTATGAGATGGAGCTGAGCCGGCTGTCCGAGGCGACCCTGGCGGTGGAACTGGCGGACAACAACTACGGTGGTTTCGACGACCTGCTCGAGGACATCGGCATGGGCAACCGGCTGGCGCCCCTGGTGGCGCGCAAGCTGGCCGGCGCCCGCGAGGACGAGGAGGACAGCCGCGACCGGGACCGCCGCCCGCTGGCGATCCGTGGCAGCGAAGGGCTGATGGTCACCTACGCCAAGTGCTGCTACCCGCTGCCCGGCGACACCATCCTCGGCCATCTGAGCGCCGGCCGAGGCATCGTGGTGCACCGCGACACCTGCAAGAATCTGCTGGCGGAAATGCGCAGCGCCCCGGAGAAATGCATCCCCCTGGACTGGGATAAGGAAGTGGGCCAGGAATTCACCGCCGCCCTGCGCATCGAGCTGGTCAACAAGCGCGGCGTGCTCGCCACCCTGGCCAACAGCGTCTCCGAGCTGGGCTCCAACATAGACACCATCGACATGGCCGAGAAGGACCCGACCCTGTCGGTCATCAACGTTACCCTCACGGTCAAGGACCGCATTCATCTGGCCCGCATCATCAAACGTTTGCGTACGCTGGATAATGTTGTGAGGATTCACCGTATCAGCGCCTGAGCCCCAACCGGGCCCGGTGCCATTCATACTTCAGGAAAGCGCAATCATGTCCAATCGTTCCGTGATCAACACCGACCGGGCGCCCGCCGCCATCGGCACCTATTCCCAGGCCATCAAGGCCGGCGCCACCGTCTATCTGTCCGGCCAGATCCCCCTGGACCCGGCCACCATGCAGCTGGTGGACGGCGATATGGAAGCCCAGATCCGCCAGGTCTTCGACAACCTGACCGCGGTCTGCGAAGCGGCCGGCGGCGGCCTGAAGGACATCGTCAAACTGAACATCTTCCTCACCGACCTGAACCACTTCGCCCTGGTCAACGAGGTGATGGCCAGCTACCTGCAGGAACCCTACCCGGCCCGCGCCGCCATCGGCGTGGCAGCCCTGCCGAAGGGCGCCGGCGTGGAAATGGACGGCATCATGGACATCGCCTGACGCCATCCGCCGGTGACCGGATCACCGGGTTTGCACCAAGGGGCATCATTGCGATGCCCCTTTTTGTTAGCTGTTCCCGCACGGCCGGCACGGCGACGACCATTGCGACACCCCGCTTCCCAGCTTCCGGGCTACGAATACTTCCCACTTTCCAGGACGCCCCGCCCGGTGCGGGGCTTTTGTCTTGACAGCGCCGGGCATCGGGTCGGATAGTCAAATTCCGCTGTCTGGAAACACTATTCCGCACAGCGAAACAGAAAGAAAAAAAGACCAATAAAACCAAAAAAAAGGGAGAGCTCATCGTGGATTCCAATGCCGGAAAATACGCGAAGACCCTGCTGTGCGCGCTAATTGCCGGGGGTCTGCTGACCGCCTGCGGTGGCGACAGCAACCACCACTACACCGAAACCCCCTCCGAACCCCAACGCCAACAAGACAGCCGCACGTTCGCCGTTGATGAAGCGAGCTTGCCGTTCAGCGACATCGCCGGCCACGCCAACTCCAGCCGCTGGTCGGGCGTGCGCCCCAGCGGCGCCGGCTACCGCATCGAAGTGCCGGAGAACTGGAACGGCAAGCTGGTGATGTACGCCCACGGCTACCGGGGCGAGGGTGAGGAACTGACCGTCTCCAACCCGAGCATCCGCCAGCATCTGCTCGATGAAGGCTATGCCTGGGCCGCCTCCAGCTACTCCACCAACTACTACGACGTGCGTACCGGTGTGGAGGACACCAACGAGCTGGCGCTGGCGTTCAACGACATCGCCGAGGAGAACGGTCGCACCCTGGACCCGCCCTCCAGGGTCTACATCATCGGCCACTCCATGGGCGGCCACGTCACCGCCGCCGCCATCGAGCAGGAAACCTACGCCACCGCCAATAACCACCAGGAATACGACGGCGCCGTGCCGATGTGCGGCGTGGTCGGCGATACCTTCGAGTTCCAGTACCTGGCGCAGGTCACCATGGCCGCCCAGCACTTCGCCCATATGGTGAACCCGGAGGCACCGCCGCTGACCGCGATTCCCGCCACCAACTTCGATGTGGGCGCCATCAACGACGTGGTCTGGGACAGCGTGCCCACCACCAGCAGCCTGGGCGTGCTCAGCGAGGAAGGCGAGAAGATGCAGGCCCTGGTGCGCAACCTGTCCGGCGGCCAGCGCCCGATCGCCGACATCGGCTTCCGCACCTATTACTGGGGCGTGGTGATGGGCACCGGCGGCCGGGGCGGCGACGTCAACGGCATCCTCAGCGGCAACCTGACCGGCAACGCCGGGGTCACCTATCAGTTCGACAATTTCCCGCCGCTCACCGCCGAGGAGCAGGCGTTCAATGACACCATCCTGCGCGTGGAAGGCGACCCGGCGGCCAATGGCCCGCGCAGCGACGGCCTGCGCTGGATTCCGGTGATCAACGGTGAATTCAATATTCCGGTGGTCAGCCTGCAGGGGCTGGGGGATCTGTACGTGCCCTTCCGCCATGGCCAGCTCTATCGGCAACGGGCCGAAGCCAACGGCAGCGACGGCTGGCTGGTACAGCGGGCGATCCGCTCACCGGGCCACTGCGACTACACCCTGGAAGAGCAACAAGCCGCCTTCGACGACATGATCAACTGGGAACAGAACTCGATCAAACCCGACGGCGATGACTTCCTGGACCCGGCCAACGTGGCCGGCGACGACTTCGGTTGTCAGTTCAGTAGCGAACGCAACGGACTGCCGCCCTGTACCCCTCCGTAACCGGCGGGTTTCATCGACCGGAAACAAAAACGCCCCGCATTGCGGGGCGTTTTTTTATCGGGGATCGCGACTGAAGTCGCTCCTACAAAAAAGGCCTTACCGTAGGAGCGGCTTCAGCCGCGATCCAGGGCCAGCTCGGAGTCCAGCACCTTTTCGAACCCTTCCGGCAGCACATCCGCCCAGGCGCGCAGGTCCTCGCGCAGCTTTTCCAGGGTCGGCGCGGTCAGGTTGGCGTGGCCCACCTTGCGGCCCGGGCGCACGGATTTGCCGTACCAATGCACCACGCCGGGATGCTGCAGCCAGGCCTGGTCGAAGGGCGTGCCGATCAGATTCACCATGGCGGTGGGGCCGTGCACGTTCAGCGAATGCAGGGGCACCCCGGCCAGGGCGTGCACGTGCAGGTCGAACTGGGACCAGTCGGCGCCTTCGTGGGTCCAGTGGCCGGAATTGTGCACCCGGGGGGCAATCTCGTTGACCAGCAGTTCGCCGTCCTGCTCGAAGAACTCCACCGCCATCACACCGGCGTAGTCCAGCTCTTCCATGATGCGCCGCAGGGTGTCCTCGGCCTGCGGCTGGAGGGCGGCGCTGGCCACCGCCGGCGCCAGGCTCAGGCGCAGGATGCCGTCCACGTGCCAGTTGCGGGTAAGCGGGTAGAACAGGGTCTCGCCGTCGGTGCTGCGGGCGCCGACGATGGACAGCTCGCGGCGGAACGGAATCTTCTTCTCGACGATGGCGCGGCCGGCCAGTTCCTCGGCGGGCACCGCGCTCAGGTCGCCGCCCTCGCCCACGATCCAGGTGCCACGGCCGTCGTAACCGCCACTGCGCGCCTTGACCACCACGCCGCCGAAGTCCGCCACCGCCGAGGACAGGTCCTCCACCCGGTCAAGCAAACGCCAGGGGGCGGTGGGGATGCCGAGCCGGTCGAGCATGGATTTCTGGTCGAAGCGGTCGGGGATGGTGGCCAGGGCGCCCCGGGCCACGCAGCGGTCGCTGGCCGCCAGTTGCGCGGACAGGCCGGTGTCCGGGAAGGCTTCCCGCTCCACAGTGATCACCGGGTAGCGTTCCAGGCACTCTTCCCAGGTGATCGGCACCGCCAGATCGGAGGTGCCGGGCAGCAGCACCGCCTGCTCCGGGTCATAACGGTCCACCACCAGGCCAAGCCGGGCCGCCGCCTCGGCCATCATCAGGCCAAGCTGGCCACCGCCCAGCACCAGCACCCGGTTCATTCGAAGCTTTCCTGGCCCAGGTGGGCGTCCGCCAGCACCTGGTCGGCGCGGGAGGTTTTCCAGTCGGCGATGCGCTTAAGCAGGTCCGGGTCCCGGGCGGCCAGCATCTGGGCCGCCAGCAGGCCGGCGTTCCAGGCCCCGGCGGCGCCGATGGCCAGGGTGCCCACGGCCACGCCCTTGGGCATCTGTACGATGGAGAGCAGGCTGTCCAGGCCGGACAGGGCGCGGCTCTTCACCGGCACGCCGAGCACCGGCAGCGGCGTCATGGAGGCGATCATGCCGGGCAGGTGGGCGGCGCCGCCGGCGCCGGCGACGATCACCTGGTAGCCCTGGTCCACGGCGGTTTCGGCGAATTCCACCAGGCGCTTGGGCGTGCGGTGGGCCGACACCACTTCCGCTTTCCAGCCCACGCCAAACTGGCTGAGCGCGTCACAGGCTTCCTTCATGGTCTCCCAGTCGGACTGGGACCCCATCACCACGGCTACCGGTATCGTCATCGCTTGCTTCTCCCCTTGGGCGGTCGCGCCCTCGGCGCCTGTTCTGGAAGGCGCACACTGTACTGATTCCAGGGCTGTGCACAAGGGCGTAAAGATACCGCAGCGCGCCCCCCAGGCCCAGGGCCGGGGCCCGCCAGGGGGGATTTTCAGGCCGGATCGTCCAGCACCGTCGGGTAACCGGCCCGGTAATCCGGGTAGCGCAGCCGGTAGCCGCCGCCGGCGATGAACCGGCTGTGGATGCGCTTGCCGGTGGGCGGCGCGTCCGGCACCGGCAGGGACAGCCCCAGCCGCTCCGCCAGCCAGGCGTAGACCTCAAGATTGCTGACCGGATGGTTGTCGGTGCCCACCACCAGCGGCGGCACGGTGTCTCCGGCCAGCCAGCGCCCGGCCAGTTCATGCAGCAGGCCGACGCAGTCGTCCCGGTGAATGCGGTTGCTCCAGGTGGCGGCCGGCAGGGCTTCCTCGCCCCGCGCCAGCTTCTCCACCTTGGAGAGCAGGCGCCGCCGCCCGGGGCCATAAATGCCGGAGAAGCGCACCGCCGTGGCCAGCCCCCGGGCGCTGATTTCCTGCTCCGCCGCCAGCACCACCTTGCCGTTGTAGCGGGTCGGGCGGGGCGGGGTTGTCTCGTCCACGTCGCCTTCCAGGTCACCGAACACGGCGGTGCTGGAGACAAACAGCACCGGCGGCAACGGCTGGCGGGCGGCCAGGGCATCGAGCAGATTCAGGGGCGCGCGCACATAGGCTTTCAGGTAACCCTGCTCGTTGTATTCCGAGGGCGTCATGATCACCACCAGCAGATCCACCCGGTCCGGGGGCAGCAGATGGGCGCCGTCGAGCAGGTCCTGGCGGTACAGATCGACCCCCGGCGGGGCATCGGCGCCCCGGCGGATACCACTTACCCGGTGGCCGTCGGCGCACAGGCGGGTGGCAAGGCCGGTGCCCAGGTCACCGAGTCCGGCGATCAGAATATGGCTCATTGGCGGTCAGTCCGGCAGAATGGGGGTTCATTGAAAATACTTGTTGCGCTTATGACCCTAACAGAACTTCGCTATCTGGTCGCTCTCGCCCGCGAGCGTCATTTTGGCCACGCGGCGCAGGTGTGCAACGTCAGCCAGCCCACCCTCAGCGCGGCCATCAAAAAGCTGGAAGAGCAGCTTGGCATGCCGCTGTTCGAGCGGCGCCCCCGGGAGGTGGTGGTCACGCCCCAGGCGGAACCCATCGTCGCCCAGGCCCAGCGCGTGCTGGAGCAGGCCGACCTGCTGGAGCAGATGGCCATGAGCCAGCGCGATCAGCTGGGTTCGCCGCTGCGGGTGGGCGCCATCTTTACCGTGGCGCCCTATCTGTTCCCCACCATGGTGCCGCGGGTACGGGCGGAAGCCCCGGAAATGCCGCTGTTCATCGAGGAGAACTACACCCACGTGCTGCGCGGCAAACTGGACCGGGGCGAGCTGGACGCCATTATCGTGGCGCTGCCGTTCTCCGGCGGTGGCTTGGTGCGCGCCAAGATGTACGAGGAATCGTTCTCGGTGCTGCTGCCCGGCGACCACCCCTGGACCAAGCAGAAGCAGATCCGCCCGGAACAGCTGCTGGAGGAAACCCTGCTGCTGCTCGGCGAGGGCCACTGCTTCCGCGATCAGGTGCTGGAGCTGTGCCCGGCCATCGACTCCGAGCGCCAGCGCAATCTGGTACAGATCGAGGGCGGCTCCCTGGAGACCCTGCGGCACATGGTGGCCTCCGGGCTGGGCATCACGGTGCTGCCGGACTCGGCGCTGCACCAGCACGGCTACGACAAGTCCACCTTCGCGGTGCGACCGTTCGCGCCGCCGGTTCCGTCACGCACCATCGCTCTGGTCTGGCGCGACAGCTTCCCCCGGCCCAAGGCCATCGAGGTGCTGCGCCACTCCGTGCCCCGCGAAGGACTGGCGGCCTGACCCACCCGGGATGAGCCAGCAGCCATGAGCCGTGCCCCAGGAACCGTCAGCCCATGAGCCGGAGTGACGCGCCGGAACGCATCGACATCACCCACTTCAAGGGCGTGGGCCCGCGGGCGGCGGAACGGCTCGCCAAACTTGGCCTGCACACCCTGGAAGACGTGCTCTTCCACCTGCCGTTCCGCTACGAGGATCGCACCCGCATCACCCCCATCGGCCGACTGCGGCCGGAGCAGGGCGTGGTCATCGAGGGCGAGGTGCTGGCCGCCGACGTGGTGTTCGGCAAGCGCCGTTCGTTGCTGTGCAAGGTGGGCGACGGCACCGGCATGGTGGTGCTGCGGTTCTACCATTTCAGCGCGGCACAGAAGAATTACCTGGAAAAGGGCCGGCCGATCCGGGTGTATGGCGAGCCCCGCCCCGGCGCCGCCGGGCTGGAGTTCTACCACCCGGAATACCAGACCGGCCCGGACCTGCCGCCGCTGGAAAAATCCCTGACGCCGGTCTATCCCACCACCGACGGCGTCAGCCAGAAGCTGCTGCGCAATCTGGCCGGCCAGGCCCTGGAGTGGCTGGTCACCCACGAGCCGGAGGAACTGATTCCCGCCGGGCTGCTCGACCGCAGCGGCCTGCCCGGCCTGGCGGAAGCGCTCAGCAAGCTGCATCACCCGCAACCGGACGATCCGGTGGATCTGCTGCTGGACGGCAACCATCCGGCGGTAAAACGGCTGGTGATGGAAGAGATGGTGGCCCATCAACTCGGCATGCTGGCCAAGCGGGCGGGCCAGAAAGCGCTGGAAGCACCGCGACTGGAGGGCGACCGGCTCACCGCCCGGCTGCTCGACAGCCTGCCGTTCCGGCTGACCGGCGCCCAGCAGCGGGTGATCGGCGAGATCCGCGCCGATCTGCGCCGCGACCACCCGATGCTGCGGCTGATCCAGGGCGATGTGGGCTCCGGCAAAACCCTGGTGGCCGCCGCCGCCGCCCTGGTGGCCATGGAGTCCGGTTACCAGGTGGCGCTGATGGCGCCCACCGAACTGCTGGCGGAACAGCACCTGAACAATTTCCGCCACTGGCTGGCGCCCCTGGGCATCGACGTGCACTGGCTGGCGGGCAGCGTCGGCGTGCGCGCCCGGCGGGACACCCTGGCGGCCCTGGCCGACGGCAGCGCCGCCCTGGTGGTGGGCACCCACGCCCTGTTCCAGGAGGCGGTGGCGTTCCAGCGGCTGGGGCTGATCATTATCGACGAGCAGCACCGCTTCGGCGTACAGCAGCGGCTGGCGCTGCGTGAGAAAGGCCGGTTCGGCAACCAGGTGCCCCACCAGCTCACCCTCACCGCCACGCCGATTCCGCGCACCCTGGCGATGAGCGTCTACGGCGACCTGGACACTTCGGTGATCGACGAAATGCCGCCCGGGCGCAAACCGATCCAGACCCTGGCGCTGCCCACCTCCCGCCGCGACGATGTGGTAGCGCGCATCCGCGCCGCCTGCCTGGACGGCACCCAGGCCTACTGGGTGTGCACCCTGATCGAGGAATCCGACGAACTGCAGGCCCAGGCCGCCGAGGCCACCTACGAGACTCTGCGCGAAGCCCTGCCGGAACTGACCGTGGAGATGGTCCACGGCCGCATGAAGGCCAAGGAAAAGCAGGAACGGATGGCGCGCTTCTCCCGGGGCGAGGCCCAGCTGCTGGTGGCCACCACGGTGATCGAAGTGGGCGTGGACGTGCCCAATGCCACCCTGATGGTGATGGAGAACGCGGAACGGCTGGGGCTGGCCCAGCTTCACCAGCTGCGCGGGCGGGTCGGGCGCGGCGGTGACCAGAGCTATTGTCTGCTGCTGTATCAGACGCCCCTGTCGCACACCGCCAAACGGCGGCTGACAGTGATGCGCGAAACCAGCGACGGTTTCGTCATCGCCGAAGAGGATCTCAAGCTGCGCGGCCCCGGCGAATGGCTGGGTACGCGACAAACCGGTGATCTGGCGTTCCGCATCGCCGATCTGGTCCGTGACGAGGCACTGATGGCCCCCGCCCGCCGGGTGGCCGCCGAACTGCTGGCGAACCATCCCCATCAGGTGGACCGGTTACTGCGGCGCTGGCTGAGAGGCGGCGAGGATTTCGCCGACGTGTAACGCCCGCGCCAACCACGGCACCCCGGGGCGCGAGCCCGGGCGGGTACCGAAAGCGGGGCTTAATCGGTGTGGCGGGACTTAATTGGCTGCCGGGCTATCGGCGGCGGGGCTCGGCGCGGTCAGTTCCGTCCAGGCGTCCTTGGTGTGTTCCCAGGCATTGCCGAAACGGACCTTGGCGGCGTCCCAGTTGTCAGCGGACGCGGCTTTCAATTCCTGATATTTGCGACCCAGATCTTCACGCTGATCCTTCATCTCGCTGAGCGCTTCCTGCTTCTCCAGGCGCGCGTCCTGGGACATGTCCTGCCAGTTGGCGTCGATATTGGCGCGGGCATTGTCGATGTCTTCGTCCAGGGCGGTCATGGCCTGGCTCAACGCGGTCAACGCCTGATCCTTCTGCTCCACGGAAAAGCGTTTGATCGCTTCCCAGGTGTCGTGCATCTGGACCTGAACGTTTTGCTGCTCGGGTTGCTTCACGTTGGGAACGCCTTCGGTGGCGTCCTGTGCCCAGCTGCTGGCGGTGGTGGCCGTCATCAAGGCGGCGGCAAGAAGAAGGGAAGGTCGTCGCATGGGGTCTCTCCGGGAATTCGGCACTGATACTCCTCTATTATCGTCTTCCCTATTACACATGGGTGCAAAACACTGAAAAACAAGGGGGGGTCTCAGGACTCCTGGCGGAAGCGGTCGGGACTGACGCCGTACCAGCGTTTGAAGGCCTTGCCGAAGTTGCTGGCGTCGGAGAAGCCCAGGCGCCGGGCCACTTCCCCCACCGCCAGCCCGTCGCGGCGCAACCAGTCGGCGGCCTGCTCGGCCCGCTGCTCTTCGATCAGCTTGCGATAACCGCTGCCGGCCTCCGCCAGGTGCCGGCGCAGTGAGCGCTCACTAAGATTCACCGACCCGGCCAGTTCCGCCAGCGACGGCGGGTTGTCCGGACGCAGCCGCAACAGCCCGCGCAGGGTGCGGATCAGCGGTGGTGACCGGTCCAGCTCCGCCAGCGCCAGCTCCGCCAGCTGTTCGTGCTGCCGGCACAGGGCCGCGTCGCCCAACGGCAGGGGATCGCGCAGGCCGCCGGCCTGGTGCCAGACCACATTGCGTTCACAACCAAAGCGCACCTCCACGCCCAGCCGCTCCCGCCACAGCGCCGCCGCCGCCGGCCGGGGGCGGCTCAGTTCGATATCGCGGACCACGCCGGCCGGCGCCACCCGCTGCAGATGTTTCACATGCACCGCCACGAACGCGTCCAGGGCGCAGGCGTGCACCGGCTCGTTGGGCAGCGCCTGGATCGCCAGGCCCTCGGCGCCGGGCCGGTGCAGGCGCGACACCGTGACGCTGGTGGAGATCAGCGCCTGGAAACGCACCACCAGATCCAGTACCCGATCCAGGGTCGGCGCGGTCTGCACCAGCAGACCCAGCAACCGCAGGTGCATGGGCTGCGCCACCTGGCCCACGCGCAGGCCGATGGCCGGGTCACCGCTGAGCTGTTCCGCCGCCGCCCACAGCCGGCTCATCATCGCCACCGGCACGCGCCCGCCGGGCTCGGTGCCCAGCAGGGCCGGCTCCAGCCCGGCCGCTTCCAGCAGCGCCGACGGCGACACACCGGCGCGCTCCAGGGTGCCGACCAGCGCCAGCGGCCAGGCGGCCACGGTGGTGGCGGCGGTCACCGGGCACCATCCGCTGGCCGTTTGCCACCTTGGTGTGGACGGAGCGCGAGGCCAGACTGCTGCCAGGCATTCCAATAAGGACAAGATCCCATGCGATACCTTTTTATTTTGTTAACGTTGGCGCTGGCCGCCTGCGGGGACGACAACACCACGGTAACAGAAACCCGACCGCCGGCGCCGGACGCCCTGACGGCACACTCCCAGGTGTTTAAACAAGGGGTTGAGAAAGTCACCGACGGCGTCTATGTGGCGATCGGCTACGGGCTGGCCAATTCCATTATGCTGGAAGGGGACGATGGCATCATCATCGTCGATACCATGGAAACCGTGGAGGAAGGGCACCGGGTGCTGGCGGCATTCCGCGAAATCACCGACAAGCCGATCAAGGCCCTGATCTACACCCACAACCACGCCGACCATGTGTTCGGCGCCCGTGCGTTCGCCGCGCCCGGGGAGGTGCCGGTGTACGCCCACGAAAGCACCGGCTACTACATCAACCGGGTGGTCAACCAGATCCGCCCGATCATCACCGCCCGCTCCATGCGCATGTTCGGGCACCATCTGCCGGACGGCGAGCGGATCAACGATGGCATCGGCCCGTTCCTCGGGGTGGCCGAGGACAGCGAACTGTTCGCCCTGCCGCCGGACCACACCGTGGACGAGCAACTGGAAGTGACCATCGCCGGCCTGCGCCTGCAACTGGTGCACGCACCGGGGGAAACCAACGACCAGTTGTTCGTGTGGCTGCCGGACAAGAAGGTGGTGCTCTCCGGCGACAACATCTATCAAGCGTTCCCGAACCTGTACACCATTCGCGGCACCCCCTACCGGGACACCCAACAATGGGTGGCCAGCCTGGACAAGATCCGCGCCCTGGGCGCCGACTATCTGGTGCCCAGCCACACCCGGCCGCTCAAAGGCGCCGACACCATCGAAGAAACGCTGACCGCCTACCGGGACGCGATCCAATACGTGCACGACCAGACCCTGCGTTATATGAACAAGGGCTACACCCCTGACCAGATCGTCGAGCGGGTGCATCTGCCGCCGCATCTGGCCGAAAACCCCTGGCTGCAGCCGTTCTACGGCAAGGTCAGTTGGTCGATCCGGTCGGTGTTCGACGGCTATCTGGGCTGGTTCGACGGCAACCCGAGCACCCTGCAGCCGTTGCCGGAGGGTGAGCGAGCCCGTCATATGGCGGACCTGGCCGGCGGCGAGAGCGCCCTGCTGGACAAGGCCCGCGAGGCGCTGGTCCAGGGTGACGCCCAATGGGCGCTGAGCCTGACTGACGATCTGGCGGTGCTGCGCCCGGACGACGACCAGGTGGCCGATCTGCGCGCCGCCGCCCTGCGCCGGCTGGCCGAGGGCGAAGCCAACCCCAATGCCCGCAATTATTATTTCACCTCTGCCCGGGAAGCCGCCGACGGGCTCAAGCCGGGCTTCCGGACGCTGCCGCCGGACGGCTTCCTGGCCACCCTGCCCATCGACAACTTCCTGAACGCCATGCCGGCGTTCCTGAAGGCCGAGGACACCCTGGACGCGGAAGAAAAGCTGGGCTTCGAGTTCACCGATTCCGGCCGTGCCTTCACCCTGGTGATCCGCCACGGGGTGGCCGTGGTGCACGAGGGCCTGGACGATGACACCGCCGCCGTGCTGGTCACCCGCGAGCCGGTCTGGAAGCAGATCGCCGCCGGCCAACGCAATCCGGCCATGGCCCTGGCCGGGGACGACCTGGACATTCGCGGCGGCAAGATCGCGGCGCTGCGCATTCTCGGCTACTTCGAAAAAATGGACTGAAGGCCGGCCTGCAACGGCGCCGCGAACTTGCCCGATGGCCGGCAATCAAGGCATGCTCCCGAACCATGGTGCGGCGCCAGCCGCACCTTTTTTAATGGAACCAACGGGAATTCGCCATGATGCGCCGCTCCGGGCAACCGCCCCTATTGATCGCCTCCGCCCTGGCCCTGGCCTTGTCGCTGGCCGCCTGCGACAACAGCAACCAGGCACCGCCCAAGCAGGACGCCGGCACCGACAGCGGCACTGAACAACCGGCGGCACCGGACAGCGGCACCCCGGCGGAGAGCAGCCGCCCGGTGCCCGCCAAGCTGGACCACCAGATGGAAACCCTGGAGCGGCGCCCGGAGGGCTGCGACGGCGACGACTGCCCCAAGTTCGAGGTACGCCTGCAGGTCTATGAGGGGCAACCGGAACTGAACGCGGCGGTGCGCCGCCAGCTCGCCTCGCAGCTGGTGGTCAGCGGCGAAAACCCGGACAGCCCGGACAGCCTGGAGGCCGCCGCCGGGCAGTTTCTCGACACCGCCGCCGGCCTCTCCGGCGAGGACAGCCATGGCTGGGAACTGTCCGGCGACACCAAGCAGCTGGGTCGCTGGAAGGACCTGGTCACCATCGCCATCAACACCTATGAATTCACCGGCGGCGCCCACGGCCTGCCGGTCACCCGCTGGCTGAACTGGGATCTGGGCGAGAACCACGCGGTGCCGCTGGGCCGGTTGATCGAGCCCGGCCAGGAGCAGGCGTTCTGGGACGCCGCCGAGCGGGCCCATGGCCGCTGGGTGGAAAAGGAAGCGCCGTCGGACAGCGGCTTCCGCGATGACTGGCCGTTCCAGCAGACCGATTCCTACCGGCTCACCCGCAACGGTGTGCTGCTGCACTACAACGTGTACAGCATCGCCCCCTATGCCATGGGCCAGCCCCAACTGACCGTGCCCTGGAAGGACCTGGAAGGCGTGGTGCGGCCGCGTTACCGGCCACATTGAAACCCGCTCAGCCCGGAGCGCTGGACCCCAGGCACAACTGCAGCCAGCGCTCCACCCCGGGGCTGCGGTATTTTTCCCGGTGCAGTACAAAGTAGAAGGCGCGGCTGAAATCCCGGTGCGGCACCGCCAGCGGCACCAGGGAGCCGCGCCGGAACGCCTCGCGCAGGGACACCCGCGACAGGCAGCTGATGCCCAGGCCGGTTTCCACCGCCCGTTTGATCGCCTCGGTGTGCTCCAGCTCCAGCAACAGGTGCAGATCCGACAGGATGCCATGCATGCCGCGCTCGAAGGTCTGACGAGTGCCGGAGCCGGGCTCGCGGACGATCCAGGTGGCGGCCTTCAGGTCCTCATCGTCGAGCCGCTCGCGGCCGGCCAGGGGGTGGTCCGGCGCGCAGAACACCACCAGCTCGTCGTCCCGCCAGGGCAGCAGGTCCAGATCACGGTGATTGATTTCGCCCTCGATCAGACCCAGATCAAGGTCGAAGCCCAATACCCGATCAACAATATTGCGAGTGTTGGCCACTTCCAGTTGCACCCGGGCGCCGGGCTGCTCGGCCATGTAGCGGGCCATGATGCTGACCGCCAGATAGTTGCCGATGGTGAGGGTCGCCCCCACCTTGAGCTGCCCCAGGGCCTGGTGGGCCAGCAGGCCGGCTTCCAGATCCCGGGCCTGGGCCAGCAGCGCCTCCGCCCGGGGCCAGAGCTGGCGGCCCAGTTCGTTGAGGCGCAGCCGCTTGCCGGCGCGCTCGAACAGCTTCACCTCGAACTGGGATTCCAGTTCCTTGAGCGCCCCGGAGGCGGCGGATTGGGACATGCTGAGATGGGCGGCGGCACGGCTGACGTTCTCGAAATGGGCGGTGGCGAGGAAGACTTCCAGCTGCCGGAGGGTATAGCGCATGGCGGTAATCCAGTGTATATATGCGTCCGCGGCGCACAAATGGGAACTATTAGCGTTTAATTATCGGCGGAGCCGATATCAAATATCGGAATTACCCATTTTACCGATATCAGCAAAATGGTTACATTCTCACCAACTGAAGATTTCGGAATAAAAGCGCATTAGCTTATGTCAAATTTGAATACTGAAACCGTCACCAGCGTCCACCATTGGAACGACACGCTGTTCAGCTTCACCACCAGCCGGGACCCGGGTTTCCGCTTCAAGAACGGTCATTTCACCATGATCGGCCTGGAGCAGGAGGGTGGCCGGCCGCTGCTGCGCGCCTATTCCATCGCCAGCGCCAACTACGAGGAAGAGCTGGAGTTCTTCAGCATCAAGGTGCCGGACGGCCCGCTCACCTCGCAGCTGCAGAAAATCCAGCCCGGCGACAAGATCTACGTGAGCCGCAAGCCCACCGGCACCCTGGTGGCAGACCACCTGCTGCCGGGCAAACGCCTGTGGCTGCTGTCCACTGGCACCGGCCTGGCGCCGTTCATGAGCATCATCAAGGACCCGGAGATCTACGATCAGTTCGACCAGGTGATCCTGACCCACGGGGTGCGTTACACCTCCGAGCTGGCTTACAAGGACATCATCGAGAACGAACTGCCGAACAACGAATTCTTCGGTGAGTACGTGCGCGACCAGCTGCTGTACTACCCCACCGTGACCCGGGAGCCGTACCGCAACAAGGGCCGCCTCACCGACCTGATGACCTCCGGCAAGATCTTCGAGGATCTCAACCTGCCGAAGCCGAATCTGGAAGAAGACCGCTTCATGCTGTGTGGCAGCCCGGCGATGCTCAAGGACCTGACCGATATTCTCGACGGCTGGGGCTTCCGCGAGTCCCGGGGCGGCAACGCCCACGAGTACGTGATCGAACGGGCCTTCGTCGAAAAGTAATCGCGCTGAATCTTCAGTATTCCGCCCCGCCGCCCGGCGGGGTTTTTTGTTTATCGCGGCTTTAGCCGCGATGGATTTTTTATTCGTTATTGATGGATTCCGTGGCCGCTTTCCATGACAACCGCCATGCGGACCGGTATGTTTCCGCGATTCAGCCGCCAAGGAGATTCACGCCATGTCCTCCCTGATTTCCAGCCTAACGGCCATTCTGCCCCTGGTGATCCCCGCGCTGGTAGGCATTGTGCTGGGCATCGTCTTCCACAAACGGTCGCCCAAGGCCGCGACCATGGTGATCATCGCCTGCATTCTGTTGCTGCTTCAGTCCGTGTTCACCGTGTTCACCATGACCGTTCTGATCGACCTGGCCGGCAGCGGCTCCCTCAGCTGGGACATGTACGGCATTCTGGTGTCCTCGGTACACTTCGTGTTCGGCGTCTCGGTGACCGGCCTGTTGCTGGCGGCGGCGTTCGTGGAGCGTCCGGCGGCGCCGGTGCCGGCGAGCACGGCGCACGCCGTCGCCAACACCGCCCTGCGCCCGCACCGGGGCACCGCCATGCTGGTCATGGGGCTGCTGGGGATGCTGGTGTTCGCGCCAATCGGCACCGTGGCCTGGATTCTGGCGGCCCGGGACCTGGGCGCCATGAACCGGGGCGAGATGGACCCCGAGGGCCGTGGCCAGACCACCGCCGGGCTGGTGCTGGGCATCATCGCCACGGTGCTGATGGTGCTGGCGCTGATCGGCGCCGGGTTCTTCCTGTATTCGCTGAGCCAGATGAACTGGTCCCCGCTCTGACGCCATGAAGCCGCAAGCCATCGGCGTGGTCGGCGCCGGCACCGCCGGCCTGGCCAGTGCCTGCCTGCTGGCCCGGCAAGGCCACCGCGTCACCCTGATCGAGCAGGCCCCGGCGCCCGCGCCGGTGGGCGCCGGCCTGCTGCTGCAGCCGTCGGGGCTGACGGTACTCACCGAGATGGGGCTGGCCGGCCCGATCCGCGAACGCGGCGCGCCGATTCACAGCCTGTTCGGCGACACCCCGGAAGGCCGCACCGTGATGCAGGTGCGCTACGCCAGCCTGGAACCGGGCCTGGAAGGTCTGGGCGTGCACCGGGCCAGCCTCTGCCA
Source organism: Alloalcanivorax gelatiniphagus (assembly GCF_005938655.1). Lineage (GTDB taxonomy): Bacteria > Pseudomonadota > Gammaproteobacteria > Pseudomonadales > Alcanivoracaceae > Alloalcanivorax > Alloalcanivorax gelatiniphagus. The sequence goes on along the minus strand of NZ_VCQT01000045.1, from coordinate 145,461 downwards.
GACCCTGGACGAAGCCCTCCAGGCCCTGCCCCATGAACGACTCACCGGCTCCCGGGTGCGCGCCCTGGCACACGGCGACGACCGGGTTTGGCTGGATCTGGATCAGGACGGCCACCACCGGCGCCGCCGCTTCGACGCGGTACTGGTGGCCAACGGCAGCCACAGCCGACTGCGCCCGCCGGCCTGGGTGCGCTATGACCGCCGCTACCCCTGGGGGGCGATCTGGGCGATGCGTCCCATGCCCACGGACCTGGACCCGAATTGCCTGCGGCAACGCTACCAGGGCGCCCACACCATGGCCGGCCTGCTGCCCACCGGGCGCTCGCCGGCGGCGCCGGATCAGAATCTGGTGAGCTTCTTCTGGAGTCTGACGGTCACGGAACTGGACCGCTGGCGGGCCGGCGAGGTGGATTTCCATGCCTGGAAGGCCCGGGCCCTGGAGGCCTGGCCCCGGCTGGCACCGGTGCTGGAAGGATTAAACGCGCCCTCGGACCTGCTGGTGGCCACCTATCGGGATGTGATCATGCGGCGCTGGGGCGCCGGTCGGCTGGGCTTTCTGGGCGACGCCGCCCACGCCATGAGCCCGCAGCTTGGCCAGGGCGCCAACATGGCGCTGCTGGACGCCCGGGAAATCGCCTCGGCGGTGGCCGCCAGCGCCGACTGGCCAGCGGTCTGGGCCCGTTACCACCGGGCCCGCCGGGGCGGCATCCGCTTTTATCAACGCATGAGCCGTTGGCTAACGCCAGCGTTCCAGTCCCACGGGCGCCTGGTACCGGCCGCCCGCGATGCCCTGTTCCCGGCCATGGACCGGGTGCCCTGGCTGCGCCGGGAAATGGCGCGCACCACGGCGGGCCTGAAGACCGGCTTTATGCGCTAGGAACGGCCAGGCGCTCCGCTTTAGCCGCCAGGCCGCTATCGCTCCCAGCTGCTTTCCGGCATGCGCTGCAGATGAAGATGGCTGATCAGCCGCAGGGTGGGGCGGATCAGAAACTGAAAACTGCCGATGATGAACATCCAGGCGGCGGGTTGCGCCAGGCTGGGGTAGAGAAACAGAATGCTGCCCAGCAGAAACCAGATAGCGATCAGAAAATCGTTGATGATGCTCAGCGTCTCATAGCGTCGCCGGATCACCAGTTCCTCATGCCCCAGATGCAGCGTTAGCGGGTCGTCGACTCGACGGTGCGCCATGCTCTCCTCCCTTATTGCTCCAATCAGCGTGTTTTTGGCCCTCGCAAAGCGACCGGTTGTTCATTGGCATCGACGGCGGCGGGCTGCTCGTCCAGATCGCGCACCATGCCGCAGGCCACGCACTCCATCCAGATGCGCTCGCCGTCCAGGCAGCGCTGGACACGATCCATGGCGCCGCAGGACGGGCAGGCGGCGCCGGCGATGAACTGACGTTTCATGATTTGGCTCCTTGGGGATCGCGGGGATCGCGACTGAAGTCGCTCCTACAAGGTTGCGCGCCCGTGCTTGTAGGAGCGGCTTCAGCCGCGATCCGGCTTATCCTTCAATGCCGCTGTGGCGCAGCAGGGGTTCCACGCTGGGCTCCCGGCCACGGAAGGCCACGAACAGGTCCATGGGTTCCTGGCTGCCGCCCAGGGCAAGGATTTTCTCGCGGAAGTCCCGGCCGGTGTCGGCGTTGAACGGGCCTTCTTCCTCGAACCGGGAATAGGCGTCACAGGACAGCACCTCCGCCCATTTGTAGCTGTAATAGCCCGCCGCGTACCCGCCGGCGAAAATGTGCGAGAACCCGTTCTGGAAGCGGTTGAACGCCGGCGGCCGCACCACCGACACTTCCTCGCGCACTTCGTCGAGCACCTGCTGGATGCTCAGGCCCTCACCGTATTCCGCGTGCAGGCGCATGTCGAACAGGGAGAATTCCAGCTGCCGCATCATGCCCATGGCGCTGTGGAAATTCTTGGCCGCCAGCATCCTGTCGAGCATTTCCTTGGGCAGCGGCTCGCCGCTTTCATAGTGGCCGGAAATCAGCGCCAGGCCTTCCTCGGTCCAGCACCAGTTCTCGAGAAACTGGCTGGGCAGCTCCACCGCGTCCCAGGCCACGCCATTGATGCCGGAAATGCCCGGCACGTCCTGCTCGGTGAGCATATGGTGCAGACCGTGGCCAAACTCGTGGAACAGGGTCACCACCTCGTCGTGGGTGAGCAGGCCGGGCTTGCCGCCGGCCGGCGGCGCGAAGTTACAGGTGAGGTAGGCCACCGGCGTTTGCAGGGAGCCGTCCGGGCGGCGCCGACGGATGCGGGCGTCGTCCATCCAGGCGCCACCGCGTTTGCCGGTGCGCGCGTACATGTCCAGATAAAAGGCGGCGCGCACGCTGCCGTCGTCGTCCACCAGTTCGTAGAAACGCACGTCCGGGTGCCAGGTGTCCACGTCCTCGCGGGGCAGGAAGCGGATGCCGAACAGCCGGCCCACCACCTGGAACATGCCGTCGATCACGGTCTCCGCCGGGAACCAGGGCCGCAGCGCTTCCTCGGACAGGTCATAGCGCGCTTCGCGCAGCCGCTCGCTCCAGAAACCCAGGTCCCAGGGCTGCAGATCGTCGGCGCCCTGTTCGGCGGCGAACGCCTCCAACTCCGCCAGTTCCTGCTCGGCCTGGGGTTTGGCGCGCCGCGCCAGGTCACGCAGGAAAGTAGTGACCTCGTCCACGTCCCGGGCCATCTTGGTGGCCAGGGATTTGTCCGCGTAATGGGCGAAGCCGAGCAGATTGGCCTGCTCGTGGCGCAGCTTGAGAATCTCGTCCATCACCGCCGCGTTGTCGTACTCACCGGCCTGGGGCCCCTGGTCGGAGGCCCGGGTGGTGAAGGCGCGGTACATTTCCTCGCGTAGGGCACGGTTGCGGGCATGGCTCATCACCGCGAAGAACACCGGCACATCCAGGGTCAGCAGCCAGCCTTCCTCCAGGCCCTCGGCGCGGGCCCGGTCGGCGGTGCCGGCCAGGGCAGTTTCCGGCAGGCCGACCAGCTCGCTCTCATCGGTGACGTGTTTTTTCCAGGCCTGGGTGGCGTCCAGCAGGTTGTTCTCGAAGCGGGTGGTCAGCTCCGACAGCCGCTTGGCGTTCTCCATGTACTGTTTTTTCTGCTCCCCGGAAAGGGCCACGCCGGACAGCCGGAAATCACGCAGGGTATTGTCGATGTCCTTGCGCTGGGCCGGGGTAAGCTGCTGGAATTCGTCGCTGTCGCGCAGTGCCTGGTAGGCGGCGAACAGGTCTTCGTTCTGGCCCACCTCGGTGCCGTATTCGCTGAGCAGCGGCAGGCAGGCGTTGTAGGCTTCACGCAGGGTCTCATTCTGGGCCACCGCATTGAGATGCCCCACCGGGCCGAATGCCTTGCCCAGCCGGTCATCTTCCTCGGCCAGGGTCTGCTCCAGAGCGCGGTAGCTGAAATCGCCCTTGGCCAGCACCTCGCGGATGCGCTCGCGGCCGGCCGCCACCAGGGCTTCCACCGCCGGCTGGACGTGCTCGGGGCGGATTTCGGAGAACGGGGGCAGATCCGGATAATCGATCAGCGGATTGTGGCTCATGGGACCTCTCGGTATAAACGGGTAAACACGATATCAGGAGCATTAAGATGGGGATTCGTCACTTCCAGAACAAGGCACCGGCACTGGGCCAGCGGGTCTACGTGGACCCGGCCGCCACCGTGATCGGTGACGTGGTGCTTGGCGACGACAGTTCCCTGTGGCCCGGGGCCGTGGTGCGCGGCGACATGCACCGTATCCGCGTGGGCGCCCGCACCAGCGTCCAGGATAACGCGGTGCTGCACATCACACACGCTTCGGAGTTCAATCCCGACGGCTTTCCCCTGGAGATCGGCGAGGATGTGACCATCGGTCACCAGGCCATGCTGCATGGTTGCACCGTGGGCGACCGGGTGATGATCGGCATGCAGGCCATGATCATGGACGGCGCGGTGGTGGAAAGCGATGTGATGCTGGCCGCCGGCAGCCTGGTGAGCCCGGGCAAGCGGCTGGAATCCGGCTGGTTGTACCGGGGCAGGCCGGCGCGGCCGGTGCGCGAACTGACCGAGAAGGAGCGCCGCTTTCTGCCCTATGTGGCCGGCAACTACGTGAAGCTCAAGGACCAGTACCTGAACCCCTGACGCCGGTGGTGTCCGCTGTAGGAGCGGCTTCAGCCGCGAAAACGGCGTGCGGGCAGCGGCCCGGCCTGATCGCGGCTGAAGCCGCTCCTACAGGGGGGGAAGGATCGGCACGCCGGGCATCAGATCGCCCACATGAACGACAGATTGCCGAAGCTGACCAGGTCGTTGCTGTCGCGCAGGGGCGAGGTGGAAGTCTGCAGCGTCATGGTGAAACTGAAACCGTCGTTGCGCACGCCGAAGCCGCCGATGGCGGCGCCGGTGAAGTCCCGGGCCTTGATGTCGTAGAGGTCGCCGTGCTCCTCGATGTAGGAGTAGCCGTTGTACTGGCCGGCCAGGCCCAGGAACAGCTCCCAGCCGAAACCGCGATGGTCGAACAGGCCCACCAGGGAGCCGGCGGTGCCGATGCCGGCGTAGTCGGGGATGAAATTGCCCGGCAGATTGCGCCCGAAGCGCACGAAACCGCCGGCCTGGGCGTTGCCGTCAAAGTTGTTGGCGTCCACGCTCCAGGCGGTGCCCAGTTCGGTTTGATAGCCGTTATCGCCGGTATGGCGGAACAGCCGATGGGCATGCAGAAACCAGACGCCGCCGATGGCATCCGGCCCGAGCTGGTTGTCCCACCCCTGGGGTTCGTTGGAGCCCACCACCCGGTGCACGAATTTCTGGCTGTTCTCGGCGCCGGAGTCCGGGCCCACCACCCCGGCGCGCACACCGTAACCGAACAGGTTGCGCTGATCCCAGCTGAACAGCCCCAATTCCAGATTGGAGTAGCCCACATAGGGCAGGTCGCTGTAATCCGGCGTCGACCGCTCGATGTCCGAAGGGGTGATCATGATCTGCTGCAGGCTGACCGTGAGCGCGTGGTGTTCATCGCCGACCGCGATGCCGGGCAGCGGGTCCAGGGTGCGCGCCACCGCGCAGGTGGCGCCGCCGCCGTGCTCGCAGTCGGCCTGGCCGTCGCCCACCCAGCTGAAGCGCACGCCGTTGGTGTAGTTCTTGTCCTGGCCCAGGAACAAATCGTTGTCCCAGGAAAAGCCCAGGGTATCGGCCTGACCCCAAGCCGGACCCAGCAGGCCGACCAGTGCCACTACACCGTACAGTGCACGCATTGGTGAATCTCCACGAAACGCAAACGGGCAAGCACGCCGAGCGAACGGCGCCAATAAAAATAAAACAGGCGGAAAAGGTGGCCGCCCCGGCGACCACCGCACAATATTTCACCTTGTCAGCGCCGCCATCACCAGCGGCGCGACGACAAAATTTGTAAAACACCGGCGCCGTGGCCGGCCGGAGTCAGCCCTGGGCGTGCCGCAGCCCGGTGAGCACAGGAGCGGTTTCCGGACGGTGGCCGCGCCACACCTGGTAGGCCTCCGCCGCCTGCTCCACGAGCATGCCCAAGCCGTCGCACACCGCCACCGCGCCCGCCGCCCGCGCCCATTTCATGAACGGCGTGGGTTCGGCGCCATACACCATGTCATACGCCACCGTGGCCTCACCGACCAGACCGTCGGGCAGCGGCGGCATGTCGCCGTGCAGGCCGGCGGAGATGGCGTTGATGATCACGTCGAAGGGCCCTTGCAGGGCATCCAGGTCACTGGCGTACAGCGCAACGCCTGAACCCGCGAACCGCTCCACCAGGGTCTCCGCCCGGGCCACCGTGCGGTTGGCGATCACCAGTTGCGACGGGGCCTGGGCCAGCAGCGGGCCGAGCACGCCGCGCACCGCGCCGCCGGCCCCCAGGATCAGCAGGCGCTTATCGCCCAGGGCCCAGCCCTGATTGCCACGCAGATCCGCCACCAGGCCGGCGCCGTCGGTGTTGTCGCCGTGCAGCACCCCGTCGCGGCGCCACAGGGTGTTCACCGCGCCGGCCTGCCGGGCCCGGTCGGTGAGTTCATCGCACAGCTCCCAGGCCTGTTCCTTGAACGGCACGGTGACGTTGGCGCCGCGCCCGCCGGCGTCGAAGAACGCCGCCACCGCCGCCGGAAAGCCATCCACCGGCGCCTCGATGCGTTCGTAGCTCAGGTCCTCGCCGCGCTGGGCGGCGAAGGCGTGATGGATGTCCGGTGAGCGGGAATGGCGCACCGGATTGCCGAACACCGCGTAGCGATCGCTCATAGCCACTCCCGATGAACCAGAAACTTCTCGCACAGCTCCGCCTCCGGGGTTCCCGCCTGCGGTTGCCAGTCGTAGTCCCAGCGCACCAGCGGCGGCAGCGACATAAGAATGGACTCGGTGCGCCCGCCGGACTGCAGGCCGAACAGGGTGCCCCGGTCATAGACCAGATTGAATTCCACATAGCGGCCGCGCCGGTAGAGCTGGAAGTCCCGCTCGCGCTGGCCGAAGGGCGTGGCCTTGCGGCGCGCCACGATGGGCCGGTAGGCGCGCACGTAGGCGTCGCCGATGCTGCGCGTCAGGGCGAAGCTGTCCTCGAAACCGAGGCGGTTGAAGTCGTCGAAGAACAGGCCGCCCACGCCGCGCGGTTCATCCCGGTGTTTGATATGGAAATACCGGTCGCACCAGGCCTTGAACTCCGGGTAGATGTCCTCGCCGAACGGCGCGCAGGCGTCCCGGGCGGTGCGGTGCCAGGCCACCGCGTCTTCCTCGAAGCCATAGAACGGGGTCAGGTCGAAGCCACCCCCGAACCACCACACCGGCGCCTCGCCTTCTTTTTCGGCGACGAAGAAGCGCACGTTGGCGTGGCTGGTGGGCACATAGGGGTTGTGGGGATGGATCACCAGCGACACTCCCATGGCCTGGAACGAGCGCCCGGCCAGCTCCGGCCGGTGGGCGGAGGCGGACGGCGGCAGGCGGTCGCCGAACACATGGGAAAAGTTCACCCCGGCCTTCTCGAACACGGCGCCGTCGGCAAGCACCCGGCTGCGCCCGCCACCGCCTTCGGCCCGGTCCCAGGCGTCCTCGATAAACCGCCCGCCGCCGTCCTCGGCTTCCAGTTCCGCCACGATGCGATCCTGCAGTTCCAGCAACCAGGCCTTCACGGCCCGCGGGGACACGTCTTGCATGTTCTTCCTCAACGCAGCACGCGGCCGCTTTGCAAATCAATGATGGTGGAGGGGCGGGCGTGCGGATCACTGTCACCGGTGACCACGAAGTCCACGTCCTCGCCGAGATGGCGCGCCGCCAGAAAACGGTTGCGCGCGGAGGGCCGGCCGGCCCGGTTGGCGCTGGTGGAGACCAGCGGCGTTCCCAGCCCCCGGGCCAGGGCCCGGGCCACCGGATGCGGGCCGACCCGCACCGCCACCTTGTGGTGGGCGCCGCGAATCCAGGCCGGCACCCGCTCGGTGGCCGGCAGCAGGTAGGTCACCGGCGCCGGCCAAGTGGCGGCCAGATGGCGACGCTGGGCGTCGTCCAGAATCACCAGCCCGTCCAGCTGCTCCAGGTCAGCGGCCAGCAGGATCAGCCCTTTTTCCACCGGCCGCTGCTTGATCGCCAGCACCCGGCGCACCGCCGCTTCGTCAAAGGGGTCGCAGCCCAGGCCGTAAACGGTTTCCGTGGGATAGGCGATAACTCCGCCGGCGCGGAGGATGCGGAGGGCCGTGTCCAGATGCTGGTTCATGTGGGCTGACTGGTCGGATTAATAAACGGGATAATAAGGCAACGGGCGCAAGCATACCCGCTGCCACCGTGGCGCGGCCAGCCGGGTGCCCGGCCCGGTATCACTCCGGCGGCGCCGACCTGGCCGTGTAACCGCCGGCCACCCGCCGTACCCGCCCTTCCAGCTCCAGCTCCGCCAGCTGGTCGGCCAGTTCCGCCATCGGCAGGCCGCTGCGCCGGCACAGGCTATCCAGATCGTTGACGCCACCGGTGAAGTGGCCAAGCAGCCCGGTGGGCCGGGTGGCGTTGAGCGCGGGGCTGTGTTCCACCGTGCGGCGGAAGTCGCCGAAGGCGGCCAGCACGTCGTCCACGCTTTCCAGCCAGTTGGCGCCGTCGCGCAGCAGTCGGTGGCAGCCCTTGCTGAGCGGATTGTGCAGGGAGCCGGGCACGGCGAACACTTCCCGGCCCTGTTCGGCGGCGGTGCGGGCGGTGATCAGCGAGCCGCTGCGCAGCGCCGCCTCCACCACCACGGTGGCCAGACTCAAGCCGCTGATCACCCGGTTGCGCATGGGAAAGTGCGGCCCCAGCGGCCCGGCCCCGGGGCCGAACTCGGTGACCAGGGCGCCGCCGCCCTCGACGATGCGCTCGGCGAGGGCGGCATGGCGGGCCGGGTACACCCGGTCCGGCCCGCAGCCCAGCACCGCCACGGTGCGCCCGTCGGCGGCCAGGGCCCCCTGGTGGGCGGCGCCGTCCACCCCCAGGGCCAGGCCGCTGGTCACGGTGAAGCCGGCGGAGGCGAAGGCGCGGGCGAAACGGTGGGCGTTGTCCAGGCCATCGGCGCTGGCGCTGCGTGCGCCCACCATGGCCAGCTGCGGGGTGGCCAGCACCGCCGGGTCGCCGCGTACCGCCAGCACCCCCGGCGCGTCGTCCAGGTCCGCCAGCAACGAGGGATAGTCGGCGTCCCCCAGGGCCAGCCAGCGCCAGCCGTGGGCGGCCAGACTGTCCAGCACCGGCGCCAGGGTTTCAGGTTCACGCAGCAAGCGGGCATCGCCGGCCGGCGGCAGATGCTTCAGATAATCCAGCGGCCGGTGACGGTCCGGGGATCGTTCGCGCAGCGCCCGGCCAAGCCGGGCGGAGGCGGGGGAAAAGGCGGCGGCCAGGGCCAGCCGTTTAAGTTGAGAGTCCATCGCGCACCTCCCTGTGCGCGCCGGGAAGGTCAGTAACTGCCCTCCGGGCTTTCCACGATGTCTTTCATGTAAATGGGCCGGATCGATTCCATGATCAGGCCGTAGCTGACTTTTTCGTACACCCGGAACAGCACCAGGGTGCCGGAGCGGGAGCGGGGCAGGCGCACCGTCTCGTCGCGCTGACGGTCGCGCACCAGTTCGCCTTCCTGGAAGATATCCAGCACATGGCCGGGCTCCATGCCGTCGATTTCGCCCTTGTTGATCACCACCACGTCGTTACGGGCCACGCTGTTGATGCGGTCGAAGAAGCGGATGATGTGGCCGGTGGTTTTCTCCGCCGGCGCATGGGGATAGAGCACCGCGCGCACCCGCCGGTCCGGTTGCGGGAACAGGCGGTCGTCCACGCGCACGTCCTCGGAGGAGCGCACCAGCCTCATGGTGACCATGTCGTCGTCGTGGGCGGTGATGGTGGCCAGACCGATCTGGCGGGCCTCGTAGCCCAGCACTTCGTCGGTTTCCGGGTCCACATATTCCTCGCCCACCCGGTAGATGCCGTAGCGCGGCGGGGCGTTTTCGAACTGCTGCTCCGGATCGCGGGCATAGATGGTATCGCCCATGCCGTAGACCACCCGGCGGTCCTGGCCACCCACCACATAGGGCGCGGCCTTGATCTCGGCGCGGCTCACCACCAGGGCTTCCTTCAGGTAGCTCTGGATGGCGTTCATGGGAATGGCGGGAATGGCGCTGTCGCGGTCCATCTCGCGGGCCCGGGGTGACAGCTTGACGGTGCCGTCGGCCAACCGGGTGCGGCTCTTGCCATCGCGGCGCACCGTCAGGCGGGGCTCGCCATCGGTCCACAGCAGGCGGATTTCATCGCCGGGATAGATCAGATGCGGGTTGTCGATCTGAGGGTTGTCGTGCCAGAGTTCCGGCCACTGCCAGGGGTTCTCCAGGAACCGGGCACTGATGTCCCAGAGGGTGTCGCCCTTTTTCACGTAATAGACATCGGGATGGCCGTCACGCATGCGCACGGTGTCGGCGACCACCGCGGAGGCGATCGACCCCATTCCCAGACACAGGACCCCCAGACACAGGATTCGCCGCAGCGATTTCATCATCAGCGGATTCCTTTTATCATTATCGGCGTCCGCGAGAAGGCGGACGCACCCCCGGATCGAGCACAGTCGTTCCCGGATATTAGCAACGCGATCATAGATTTATCAACCGAATTTAAAGCAGCTTCGCAAGTAGCTGTTCGTCCGTAAAAGAGACCCACGGGAGCCCCATGGCAAAGCTGGAGATACTGGAATTTCCCGACCCACGGCTTCGCACCGTAGCAAAACCGGTGGAGCAGGTGGATGACGCGCTTCGCAAACTGATCGACGACATGATCGAGACCATGTACGACGCGTCCGGTATCGGCCTGGCGGCCACCCAGGTCAACGTGCATCAGCGCCTGCTGGTGATCGACGTGTCCGAGGAGCGCAACCAGCCTCTGGTATTCATCAATCCGGAGATCACCCCGCTCACCGAGGACCTGGCCCCCTACGAGGAGGGCTGCCTGTCGGTGCCCGGCTTCTATGAGGAAGTGCAGCGCCCGGCCAAGGTTCGCATCAACGCCCTGGACCGCGACGGCGAGCCCTTCGAGATCGTCACCGACGGCATCCTGGCCACCTGCATCCAGCACGAGATCGACCACCTGGACGGCAAGCTGTTCGTGGATTACGTGTCGCGGCTGAAGCGCGACCGGATCAAGAAGAAACTCCAGAAAATCCAGCGCCAGAACGCCTGATGAGCCTTTCCCCGCTCCGTCTCGCCTTCGCCGGTACGCCGGATTTCGCCGCCGTCAGCCTGCGCGCCCTGATCGACGGCCCCCATCAGATCGCCGCCGTGCTCACCCAGCCCGACCGGGGCGCCGGGCGCGGCAAGAAAGTGATGCAAAGCCCGGTGAAGCAGCTGGCCCTGGCCCACGACCTGCCGGTGCTGCAGCCGGAATCCCTGAAAGGCGAGGAGATTCAGCGCCAAATCGCCGACCTGGAGCTGGACGCGCTGATCGTGGTGGCCTACGGCCTGATCATCCCCCGGGCGGTGCTCGAACTGCCGCGTCTGGCCTGCGTCAATGTGCACGGCTCGCTGCTGCCGCGCTGGCGCGGCGCGGCGCCGATCCAGTGGGCCATCGTGGCCGGCGACACCGAGACCGGCAACACCATCATGAAGATGGACGCCGGCCTGGACACCGGCCCCATGCTGCTCAGCGAGGCCCTGACCATCGGCGACCGGGAGACCGGCGGCGAGCTGCATGACCGGCTGGCCGAGCAGGGCGCCCGGCTGCTGAGCACGGTGCTGGATGACCTGCCCGGCCATCTGGACCGGGCCGAGCCCCAGCCCGAGGACGGCGTCACCTACGCCCACAAACTGAGCAAGCCCGGCGCCCGCATCGACTTCGGTCTGCCGGCCCGGGGCATCGTCAACCGGGTACGCGCCTTCAACCCCTGGCCGGTGGCCTGGGTGGATCTGAACGGCCAGCCCCTGCGCATCTGGGGCGCGGAAGAAGCCCCGGAGGCCGGCGACGACCAGGCCGAGCCCGGCCGTATCCTGACGGTCAGCGACGACGGCCTGACGGTGGCCTGCGGCGACGGCGCCGTGCGCCTGACCCGGCTGCAATTACCCGGCAAGAAAACCCTGACCATGGCGGAAATCCGCCGTGGCCATCCCGATCTGTTCCAACCAGGAGCCCTCCTTGGCTGAAAGCCCCGATCCTCGTCTGGCGGCGGTACGCGCCCTCAACCGCGTGCTGCCCGGCCAGGGCGATGGCGCCAGCCTGCGCGAAGTGCTGCGCCGGGGCGTCCCCGACGGCAGCGCCGGTGGTCTCACCCGCGACCTGTGCTTCGGTGTGTGCCGCTATCTGCGCCCCCTTAATCAATGGCTCAACGATCAGCTCGAGAAGCCGCTCAAGGCCAAGGCCCAGCCGGTACGGCTGGCGCTGCTGTGCGGCATCTATGAACTCTGGTTCAGCGAGCGGCCGGCCCACGCGGTGGTCAACGCCTACCCGGAGCTGTGCCGGCGCCTCAAGGCCGGCTGGGCCAGCGGGCTGGCCAACGCGGTGCTGCGCAAGGCCGACCGCACCGATGCCGCCACCGCCTTCGCCGGCTACCCGCCGGCGGTGGCCGGCTCGCTGCCGGACTGGCTGTGGCGCCAGTTCGAAGCGGACTGGCCGGAGCAAGCCGGCGACCTGCTGCGCGCCAGCCTGGCACCGCCGCCCTTCACGCTGCGTGCGGACCGGCGCCGGCAGACTCGCGAGCAGGCCCTGGCGCTGCTGGGCGACGGCGCCCGGCCCGGCGAGCTGGCGCCCTGGAGCCTTTATCTGAGCCCGCCGCGCCCGGTGGGTGCCCTGCCGGACTTCGAGACCGGCGCCTTCTCGGTGCAGGACGAAGCCGCGCAGCTGCCGGCGGAATATCTCAACCTGCCCGCCGGCGGCCGGGTGCTGGACGCCTGCGCCGCCCCCGGCGGCAAGACCGGCCAGATTCTGGAAGCCTTCCCGGACGCCCGGGTCACCGCCCTGGATCTGGTGGCGTCGCGGCTGAACCGGGTGCGCGACACCCTGGCGCGCCTGGGCGTGGACGCCGAGCTGCGCGAGGGCGACGCCGCCGACCCCGCCGGCTGGTGGGACGGCACGCCCTTCGACGCCATCCTGCTGGACGCGCCCTGCTCCGCCACCGGCATCCTGCGCCGCCAACCGGATGTGAAGTGGCACCGGCGCCGGGACGACATCGCTCCGCTGGTGGATTTACAAGCACGGATGCTGGATGCACTATGGCCGCTCCTGCGCCCCGGTGGCCGGCTGGTGTACGCCACCTGTTCGGTGCTGCGCGCCGAGAACGACCAGCAGGTGGCGGCGTTTCTGGCGCGCACCGCGGACGCCGAGGACCATACGCCCCGCCCGGACGATGCGGTGGCGGTGCAGGCGGGCTGGCAATTGCTGCCCCGTGACGACGGCCCGGACGGGTTCTACCTTGCCTGTCTGGACAAAGCCCGCCTTGATGAAGGTGCTTAGGGCGATCATCACCAGAAGGCGATCGAACCAGGATCATGAAGATCATTATTCTCGGTGCCGGCCAGGTGGGCGGCACCCTGGCGGAGAACCTGGCGGGGGAACGCAACGACATCACCGTCATCGACATCGACGGCGAACGCTTGCGGGAACTGGGTGACCGCCTCGACATCGGCACCGTGCAGGGGATGGGCTGTTACCCCTGGGTGCTCAAGGATGCCGGCGCCGAAGACGCCGACATGCTGATCGCGGTGACCAATTCCGACGAAGTGAACATGGTCGCCTGCCAGGTCGCCTACAGCCTGTTCCGCACCCCCACCAAAATCGCCCGCATCCGCACCGCCTACTACACCGCCCGCGCCGACAAGCTGTTCAACGAGAACGCCATCCCCATCGACGTGATCATCAGCCCGGAGCAGGTGGTCACCGACTACATCAAGCGCCTGATCGAACACCCGGGCGCCCTGCAGGTGGTCAACTTCGCCAGCGGCCGGGTGCAGCTGGTGGCGGTGCGCGCCTATTACGGCGGCCCGCTGGTGGGCAACGAGCTGCGCGAACTGCGCAAGCACATGCCCAACGTGGACACCCGGGTGGCGGCGATCTTCCGGCGCAACCGGCCGATCATCCCGGAAGGCAACACGGTGATCGAGGCGGACGACGAAGTGTTCTTTATCGCCGCCAAGAACGACATCCGCGCGGTAATGAGCGAGCTGCGCCGCCTGGAGCACAACTACAAGCGGGTGCTGATCGCCGGCGGCGGCAACATCGGCTACCGCCTGGCCAAGAGCATTCAGCACCGCTACAACGTGAAGCTGATCGAGCGTTCACCGCAACGGGCCGAATGGCTCGGCGAAAAACTCGACCACACCGTGGTGCTGCAGGGCCTGGGCACCGACCGGGACGAACTGCTCAAGGCCAACATCGAAAACACCGACGTGTTCTGCGCGCTGACCAACGACGACGAGGCCAACATCATGGCCTCGCTGCTGGCCAAACGGCTGGGCGCGCGCAAGGTGATGACCCTGATCGCCAACCCGGCCTACGTGGACCTGGTGCAGGGCCACGACATCGACATCGCCATCTCGCCGCAGCAGTCCACCATCGGCAGCCTGCTCACCCATGTGCGCCGGGGCGACGTGGTCAACGTCTACTCCCTGCGCCGGGGCGCGGCGGAGGCCATCGAGGCGATTGCCCACGGCGACGCCAAATCGTCCAAGGTGGTGGGCCGCGCCATCGAGGACATCGATCTGCCGGAGGGCACCACCATCGGCGCCATTGTGCGCGGCGAAAAAGTGCTGATCGCCCACGACGATCTGGTGATCGAGCCGGACGACCACGTGATCCTGTTCCTGATCGACAAACGGCGGACCCGCGACGTGGAGAAGTTGTTCCAGGTCGGGTTCACCTTCTTCTAGGGCCGGCCGATGCATTTCGCGCTGATCTCCAAGGTGCTCGGTCTGCTGCTGGTGGTGTTCAGCTTCACCATGATGCCGCCGGTGGCGGTGGCGTTTTTCTATGGCGACGGCACCGAAGGCCCGTTCCTCACTTCGTTTTCCATCACCCTGCTGCTGGGTCTGGTGCTGTGGTTGCCGTTCTTCCGCCACCGCGCGGAACTGCAAACCCGCGACGGCTTTCTGGTGGTGACCCTGTTCTGGTCGGTGCTGGGGTTGATCGGGGCGCTGCCCCTGCTGATTTCCGACGCGGTGCCAGTGGGCTTTACCGACGCCGTGTTCGAGTCCGTGTCCGGCCTGACCACCACCGGCGCCACCATTCTCTCCGGCATCGACAATTTGCCGCCGTCGGTGCTGTTCTACCGGCAGCAGTTGCAGTGGCTTGGCGGCATGGGCGTGATCGTGCTGGCGGTGGCGATTCTGCCCATGCTGGGCATCGGTGGCATGCAGCTGTACAAAGCGGAAATCCCCGGCCCCATGAAGGAGGCCAAGCTGACCCCGCGCATCGCCGAAACCGCCAAGGCTCTGTGGTACGTGTATCTGGCCATCACCGTGGTCTGCGCCCTGGCCTACTGGGCCGCCGGCATGACCCTGTTCGACGCCATCTGCCACAGCTTCAGCACCGTTTCCACCGGCGGCTTTTCCACCCACGATGCCTCCATGGCCTACTGGGACAACGCCGCCATCGACTGGGTGGCCACCGTGTTTATCCTGATCGGCGGCATCAACTTCGCACTGCATTTCGCCGCCTGGCGCAGCCGGTCCCTGCTCACCTTCGTGCGCGACCCGGAATTCCGCTTCTTCATGGGGCTGATGCTGCTCTACATCCTGCTGGTCGGGTTCGGCCTGATGGTGTTCCACGTCCACGACCCGGTGGACCAGGCATTCCGCCATGCCGCCTTCCAGGTAGCCTCGTTCGGCACCGGCACCGGCCTGACCAGCACCAACGCCGCCGCCTGGCCGGGCTACATTCCCTACCTGCTGGTGCTGATCAGTTTTATCGGTGGCTGCGCCGGCTCCACCGGCGGCGGCATGAAGGCGGTGCGCGCCGCCCTGGTGGCCCGCCACAGCGTGCGCGAACTGCGCCGGCTGATCTATCCCAACGGCGTGTTCGCGCTGCGCTTCGGCAAGCATGTGGTCAACGACCGGGTATTGCAGGCGGTGTGGGGGTTCGTCGGCGTGTACATCACCATCTCGGTGATTTTCACCCTGCTGTTCACGGTCACCGGCATGGACCTGACCACCGCCGTCAGCGCCGTGGCCGCCTCCATCAACAACCTGGGCGTGGGCATCGGCCAGGTGGGCGCCGGCTTCGCCAACATCACCCCGGCGGCGAAATGGATGATGACCCTGCTGATGCTGCTCGGCCGGCTGGAGATCTTTACCTTCCTGGTGCTGTTCACGCCCCTGTTCTGGAAACAATAAGCGCCGCCCTTATCGCCCCCGTTTCCCGTTTCCCGTTTCCCGTTTCCCGTTGCCCGTAGGAGCGACTTCAGTCGCGATGCCGTTGCCGGAGCCGGGGAGCGATGAACCATAAAAAACCCCGGGGCCCTTTCGGGCGCCGGGGCAAGCAAGGCAGGACATTCAGAATCAGGCGATGTTGTTGACCCGGCGACTGCCCCGGAACAGCTGATCCATCTCGCCTTCGTAATAGGCTTCCACGCGAGGGTTCATCACCTTCTTCCACAGCGGCGGCACCAACGCCAGCACATACATGGCCGCGTACCCACCGGGCAGCTGCGGGCTTTCCTCATAGTGACGCAAAACCTGGTAGCGGCGCTTGGCGTAGGCGTGGTGGTCGCTGTGCCGTTGCAGCTGGAACAGGGCCAGGTTCGTGAGCAGGTAGTTGGAGTTCCAGCTGTGCGCCGGGGTAACCCGCTCATAGCGGCCATTGTCCTTCACTCGGCGGTGCAGGCCGTAGTGCTCGACGTAGTTGATCACTTCCAGGGTAAAAGCGGCCACGAAACTCTGCGCCACGAAGAACAGCACACCCATCCAGCCGAACGCCACCCCAAAGGCCACCGCGAACAACGCGGAAATGCTGTACCACCAGATCAGCTCGTTGTGGATGCTCAGGTTCTTCTTGCCCTTGCGCTCCAGATACTGCTTTTCCAGCTTCCAGGCGTTCAGGAAATTATGCTTGAAGGCACGGGGCAGGAACTCATAGAGCCCCTGGTTGTACTGGGAAGAGGAGGCGTCCTCCGGCGTGGACACGTGCACATGGTGACCGCGCACGTGCTCCACCTTGAAACCGGCATAGGTCACCGACGACAGCAGCAGCCCGCCCATCCAGTTTTCCAGCTTGGGGTCCTTGTGCACGAACTCATGGCCCAGGTTGATGGCGATGATGCCACCCACGGTGCCGATGGAAATGATCCAGCCGAGCTGGCCGAACCAGGAATAATTGTTGTTCACGAACACCCAGCCGGCGAAGAACAGCACCGCCAACCACAGGAACCCCATCAGGAACAGGGAGTAGGTGTACAGGCGCTCCTGGCTGAGGGACGGCACCTGGACCTCCTCGTCCGGGTTGGACGGGTCCTTGCCGATCAGGTAATCGAGCACCGGAATGATGCCGAACACAACGAAATAGATAAACCAGGCCCAGTAGTCCTGGGTCCCGGCCTCGCGCCCGATAAAGGCGCTCAGCGGCAACAGCGGCAGCACCAGAGCCCAAAAGGCCAGATACCCCCATTTTTTTATTTTCAGCATGGTATCGGAATGCATGTTGGCAAACATGATCGGTCTCCCGTGACGTTGTCAGTCCTCGATGGCAACATTAGCACCCTTTCTTGAATTGTCAAACAACTCAATTCGTGACATAGAGAACCCCTGCGCGGATAATGACGCCATCCACAGGAGGAAAAGATGTCCCTGAAAGCCGTCAGTCTCAGCGAACAGATCGCCGACCACCTCGGCGAGCGCATCGTGCGGGGGGAACTGGCCCCGGGCACCAAACTGCCCGAAGCGGAACTGGCAAAAAGCCTGGATGTGAGCACTAACTCACTCCGGGAGGCCTTCCGCCTCTTGGAAAAGCGACACCTCATTGAACTGCAACCACGGCGCGGCGCCCGCGTTTGCGACGTCACGGAAAGCGAGGTCCGTGACCTGTACGACTTCCTGTTCCTGCTGCTCTCTCACATGGCCGCCCGCGCCGCCCGCGACTGGCAACCCGGCCAGATCGAGGACCTGGCGCAAATGCTGCCCGAGCTGGAACGGCACTTTCAGGCCAACGACCTGCCCGCCGCCCACCAGGTGGCCTTCCGCTTCGTGGAAATGGCCACCCACCGATTCGCCGACAACCGCTACCTGGCCGCCGACATCGAGGACCTGGTGCCCCTGCTCAAGCGCTTCTCCTACATCGCCCTCCAGGAAGAAACCACCGAGTTCGACATGTCCCTGAAGATCTTCCAGCGGCTGCTGGAGAACGTGCTCGCCCGCAACCCGGAACAGGCCGCCGCGGATATTCGCGAATACGGGGAGAATCAGTGCCGGATCGTGCTGCGGGCGGTGGCGAAGCGGAACGCGGCTTAGGGCATCGGCCAACTGTTTGATATCATGTCAATTCTGACATATCATGCGGAGCATGAGCCCTAAGGACAAGCCGCTAATCTGGCTACATGGATACGTAAGGACGCCGCCTTTCTCGGCCTCCGCCAGATTAGAGGCGGGCTACCTGCTGCGAGAACTGCAGCGTGGCATAGCACTTACGATGCCGCACTCCAGACCCATGCCCTCCATTGGCGCTCATTGCCACGAACTTCGCATCACGGACGACGACAAGATCTGGCGTATATTTTACCGAGTCGACAAGGATGCCATTGTCATAGCGGAGATTGTTAAGAAAAAAACCGGCAAAACTCCGAAGACGGTAATCGATACCTGTAAGACCAGATTCAGGATGTATGACGATGCATGCGAATAAGCGTAAAAAGCTTGAGGAAAGCGGCTGGAGTATCGGCAATGCGGATGAGTTTCTGGAGCTTGCCCCTGAAGAGTCCGCCTACATTGAGATGAAACTGGCGCTCAGTCAGTCGCTCAAAGAGAGTCGACGCAAGAAAAATCTGAGCCAGGTAGAACTGGCAAAGCTGATCAAGTCCAGCCAGTCTCGAGTGGCCAAGATGGAAGCCGGCGACCCGAGCGTTTCCATGGATTTGCTTATGAGATCACTACTCGCCCTCGGCATTTCGTCAAAAGAGGTCGGGAGAGTCATTTCTTCTGGCAAGCCCCGAGCTGCTTAAGCCGACATTAGGCACCGCAGCTCAATCATTCTCGCTCGCGGTCGTCGGCTTTTGTTTGAACCATTGAATCTGCCCGCAGGCCGTGCACTCCAGAGCCGTGGCCCTTCGATTCAGCCAATCGAGATTCAAGAACGTCGCAAACCAGGTGTTGAGTTGAACCTGGCGACTTGAGAATGACTCGCCCCCACAGTGAAGACACCGGACTTGCTTGTCGGCCGCGTAAAACTTCATTCCTGGCTTCTCTATCAGTTTATGCGACGACCGGTTCCGGCCCTCAAGGTATCCACTTACGAACGCGAGAGCTGGAAAGAACGCCACACACGCGAACACCATCAGCACTGCTGTTGCCGTGTTTCCCATACCCCTGCCTATCTCTCTGCCATCGCCGACCATTGGCATTCAGGCGTAGCGGCCTGGTGCGATACGTGGCTTTTGGGAGATTGCTTCTTGGACCATTTACCTTCCGTTAAGAACCCCACAACAGCATCGTTAAAGATGTCCGGTTGGTCCATAAGAGGCAAGTGTCCGGCCTTCGAGATCCGAACAAAGCTGGCGTTTGGCAGGAGCTTTGATGCCGCCTCCCCATGGCCCAACGGGAAAAGCTTGTCGTCTTCCCCCCAAATGATCAGAGCATCATGGGTTATCCGACGAAGTGCGCTCTCGGGTATCTTTGAAACCGCGGCGCCCTTTCCCTGCCGAAAAGCCTTCTTCCCACCATCCCCCTTCAGCACCGCGACGGAATAGCGCGCATGATCAGGGTCTCTATTGGCCGGGTTGAACAATATAAAACGGGAATAAAACCGGTTCGCCAGGCCAGAAGGAAAGTTGTTCAACCAAAGCATGCCCAACAACGAACGCAACGAAGCCTTGGCACCCAGGCCCCCGGCATCCACCAGCACCAGCCGATCGACCATTTCCGGATTATCCAACACGAACTGAAGAGCAATCGCCCCTCCCTGAGACAGGCCGACAAGATGAGCCCGGGATACAGCTAATTCAGCAAGAAAGCCTTTCAACCAACCCGCAAAGAAGGCGCGATCATAGGGAGCATCCGGCTTATCCGATTCGCCGAAACCGACAATATCAGGAACAATCACCTGAAAATGCCGTGACAGCGCACCCATGGTCGGATACCAGGTTACCGCGCCCGCGCCAGCGCCATGCAGGCATACCACCGGCGCACCGGAGCCCGAGCACAAATAGCTCGTGCGAACCGAGCCCACCATGACATGGCCCTGCGTGACCGGCACCTCAATCTTACTGATAAGCGCCTGCCGATAGGTACTCGCGGTCACCTTAGTACAACCTCAAGCAACTCCGAGAATGCACTAAAGCGCTTGCTGCCCAGAGGCTCAAACAGTGAAACCGAAGCAAGCTCGAAGGAACTCCGCGCTTCCTCAAAAATTGTCTTCCCAGCTTCCGTCAGCGCCACCAGGCTAACCCTAGCGTCCCGAGGGTTCTCCTCCTTGGCTATAAGCCCCACCTTCTCCATCGGGTTGAGCAGCCGTGTAACGCCAGAAGGGCTCAACCCCACCTGCTCAGCGAGATCACTGCGTCGCATCCTCTGATTGGTGGCGCCATACAGCTGATTAAGAACCAGATAGTCCGACAGGCCGATACCGTGCACGGATAGCGCGGCACCAATCCGCTTCTGGAGTTTGCTATGCAGCCTGATCAGATTGATCGCCGACGCGGCTTCTTCATGTTGCGGCATAAGGATTTACTTGCTCAATGTTTGAGAGCGCAAGCATATGGTCATAATAGTTGCGAAGTCAAGCATTGGTCAACGATCCCTTGTGCCTGAGACAGCCAGGATCTACCCGACCGGCCCGTCACGCATCACGCTTCAACTCCCGGAGTTGCTTGGCTCGAATCAACAGATACAACGCAAACCCAACCGCCACCCCCGGCACAATGCCAAGCAGCAGGCACACCCACCCTTTTCGAACCCCATAGGCCTTGGCCTCATAAGCCACCCAGACAGCAAGAATGACCCAGCAAACAAGCACATCCGTCGAATAGCCGCTCGAATAAGGGTTCACAAACCCTGCCGTGAACGCGCCCCATACATCGGGGTTCTCAAAAAGCGGAGGCAGAACGGTCACAGCAAAGAACACCGTGAAGAAAAGAGCAGCGATCACCAATATTGCTTTAAAGATTGATTCGGGCATTTTTTAATATTCCTCTTATGTATGCCATAACTTAGTCAAACACCGATACCGGGCTGCATGAAACGTCGCCGCTTTTTTCTAAACTACTGAATCCGTCCACCAGATGTTCAGTTCAAATCGATGATGCCGATTGCTATTTTCGCAAACAATGCGATCGCTCCATAGACTATTATTATGCCAAGGAATATCGCGAAAAAATTGCCTGTGGGGCTGCCTCTGGAGATTTTCGGTTCATCTGTTTTGTCCTTTGTATACCAACCTAATGGCTCTAGTGTATCTGCCCTGTACCAATAGCCGTGAAAAAGAATATTGGTAGCTACCCCGATGGCAAATAGGCACCAACCAAACAGCTCTGCCAGCGGATTGTAACCAACGAAATCAATCAGGATAAAAGGAAGCACAACCAGAAATACATAAAAAGCGAACACTTGATAACGATATTTTTTGTTGCCGTGGATAAGGGCCTTACCAGGAGCGAAAAGGTATAGGATTAACGCCGAGGCGAGCAGAGCCGAAGAAACAGATAGCTTTGTAGCTAAACCTCCAAACTCTTCTGTATATGCGTAGATCGAGACAATCATTGGCAAAAAGGAAGATATCAGCGGAGCCCGCTGGGCCGCCAGCAAGTAACTATGTGTGTATTCACGTTTATCTTGGGACATATTCTAACGCCAAGCTAAGCGGCGCCCTGACAAGGGCGTCCAGTGAAGGCTGCAGGCCGGAACGAACTTGAGCGTTTTTTTATAAATTAGCCACCCCACTGACAGGCGTACATTCCGCCCTTGCCACCTACTAAAACTATTTTTCCAGATTGACTATCCACTTCCAGTATCAGGGTACAGGTAGCACCTTTTCGAGAACCCCAGTCTATTTCATGCTGCCTATTGCCATTGGGCAGCTCATACCCATCCTCGGGAGTGATTTCGTAGCGACCACCCTGCGCCAGCTCTTCCTTTGCTTCGGAGTAATCTCTACCCTTGTAATGGTGCTCTATATTCGTCATGAACTGCGCCCACGGATTCCCGGTGATACAACCGGGGAGCAGCATTAATGTCGCGATAAAAATGTACACTTTCATGATTTATAACGCCTGCATTCAGGGACGCTTGAGGCGACGTGCAACATAGCGGCAGCAAGGCTTCTGGGGGGGGGGTCAACCCTCACCTGCGACGCATTGTCGCACGTCACGCTCCATCAATACCCAAAACCTTTCTTAGCTCTGTCAAGATGGCTCGTTCTCTTTTTCCGATGCTTCGGAAACCCAAGAATCCACCGGAAGATTTGGCAACGCGCTCCGCTATCGAATATAGATCACTACAGAATTGCGCCCCGCCGTCCTGAGTATATTGAGCCATAATGCTCCGAGCTTCGGTAAGCTGCTCGACAAAGTCAAAACCCGCACCTGCCTCAACTACCCGACGCATTTGTACATTCGGGCTCTCAAGTCCGGCGGCCAATACCATCTTCAATCCTTGAGACTCGATATTTTCCTGTTCTTCCAGGACCTTAATGAAAGCGGCTTTCTCCTTTTCATCAATATTTCCATCCGCGCCGGCGATCATGACGAAAACAATGAATGGAGCGCCAACCAAGGTTTCCCACTGGCTCCGAGAGAATGACAACATTATGTCTTCCGCATAGAGGCGATTCTCAACGCTCTTGCCCACTATCGGCTCACCAAAGGCTGAAACCTGCTTATCTTTATTAATTTTGTAGCGCTGTACGATCAACGATGCTTTCTGATCTTCATCGGACTGGCCTAGCTCAATAAATATGCAGTCGGACTTAACGTTATCCAAGGTGACATACCCGTCCCACATCAGACCGTAATAGCGCACGTCGCCCTGATATTTCTTCAACGCTCGTGTCGCTGACTCGAACGCTTCCTGCAGTTGATCGACGACCAATACAAGCGTGGCTGACTGCCCCGATTGAGTTAAAACATCGATAAACGGAGAAAATGGCTCGCCGGCTTCCTCGTCGACCAACCCAAGGCCATGATCAATACAGCCTTTGAGAAAATTTCTGTAGTCCTCGGGAAAATTTTCCAACATCCCTAAAACCTCCTTGTTTGAATTACCCCAACTAAAGACCAAGCATCGCCGGATGCGGCCTGGTTCGCGCCCAACGCCCGGCTCATGCGCCGGTTCGGAGCCGCGAAGCGGGAGAAAATCGACCGCTGTGCAGCCAGTTGTTATGCCCTATTGCTCTGCTTCCTCGCCAACATGAGCATCAAACCGTTTCTCTAGGCCATTAATCTTCACTTCTACGATACCAATTCTTGATGCGGCAGCTTGATTTTTTGCTATACCATTCTCCGCTCTTTGCACATCTTTTTGAAGGTGTTCAACTCCCGACTTTAAAACTGAAATGTTTTCCCTATTACTGGAAATGTCCGAGTTTACCGAAATTAACGTTGAAAAATAGGTAACCACTGCAGTCAGAATAAGACCGCCACCATAAATAAGAACTTCCTTAGTGCTAAACCCAGATTCTTGAGGCTGTGTGGGTTGGGGGCTTGGAGCTGGCACATAGTCATGAGGTGGCGTAGGCGATGAGGAGCTACTTGCATTCGAATAAGGAGCATTTGTTGACGTAGTGGAGGCACTCATTTAATCAGCCTCTCTATCTCAGCCTCTGTGATTTTATGAGCATATCTCTCAGACAGCTTTAACAGCGTATTGAAATCAAAGGGATTTCCTGATCGTGGCACATTATTTATATCCCTCTGAACCAAAATTCCTTTTTCTTGTATACCATTATTTAAAGCGTCAACAGCACTAATCTCAATTACGTCATTTATTTTATATCCAAAATAATCGCTTTGCTTATTATATCGCAAGCTCAACTCTTCAGCGCCATCTACGAGACTTGTAAAATATTTCCCCCTCAAAGTTCTAATCGCCATATTATCTTTGTGGAAGTATGTCGCAACCATTCCAAATCTAATAATATCTTGCTTATCTATAATATATTTTATAAGAGCAGCAATTTTGACATTGAAATCTTTCACCAAGTCGGCATTCGATTTGTCTTCGTTTATTCGGGAAAGGTTAAAATCAATTCGAGATCTTGAAATATTGCAAGAGTATGCCCCATTGCTAGATTTGAGTATTATCACCGGAACTTCCGGCGGAAGCTCTCTGGGCGTTGGAATCATTTGAGGCATAGCATCAAAAATATTGAGAAGCCTCGAGTTCAAATCACCAAATTCAATATCTGGACGATCTACGATATCCCTGAGAAAGAACGCAAATTGTAGATTAATTATCTTGGTCTTCATTGACTCTCCAGATGCTCAAATCTTCAAAAGCATAACGCCTCAATAACCGGCGCAGCTTTGCTGCGTCCGGCGACTGCAAGGAGCCCAGTTGATTGATTTGTTATTTTTTACTCTGACTCAATTTCTTTCTTGAACTGTGATCTATTGAAAACTGAGATATTAAAACCTCTGAATATTGAGGATTCATCTTTTATTTTGTTTGCCCTCACATCACCAACTACCAACAATGTATCTCCAGCCGATATATTTTTTGTAAAAATCCCCCTGGCAAGCTGCAACTTAGGTATATAAACTAGCTTTTTACCATTACTAGTCACAGTTTGGCTGTAGCTTTGGAAGCTCCAAGGGAAATACTTTGCTTCTCCGTAGAGGCTTGCTTCACCTTTTAGAGTGATATTTACTGCGACTGGGTGCGATATTTGCCCCTTAAGAAGACGATTAAATAGTATCCTGTATCTCGTTTCATCATAATAAAAATCATTCCAAGAAACGAAGCTATCTTTGTATTGTATTTTTATAGATCCTTTTAACGCTTCAACATCAGGGGATTCTTGAATCAGCGATCTTAGCTTAGCAATGCCAGCTGCGGAGCGAAAATATGAAGCCAATTGCTTTTCAGAACGAATATAATTTCTACGCGATGATAAATGCTCACTTGCCTCGAACCCTTTACCATATTTCGAAAGATCCTGTGCCACTTTATGGGCATCCACCAAAATATTCATCCTAAATAGATAACTACCATCATCCTGCAGCACAAATATAGGGGTGGTATCTTCTACTGATTTTGACTCTGCAACTAAAAGATCTACAGCTCCTCTTACAGAGTAACCGCATTCATCACTATGCTCAGCGTCTTGCCATAGCTTTAAATATGCCGAAACAGGTGTATTCGAGGCCCCTCTCGTGTAAGAAGACACATACTGAACGTCAGTTCCACAGTATCTGCAATGGAGGTTTCCGTTGTCAGACTTTTTTAATTTTGAGATGTGGTAAATAGTGTCTCCGGAATCATTCTTTTTAGAAAATTCCATTTTAATACCTTTACTCAAAGTTTACCTCCCAGATTACTCTGACACATAACGCCGATGGTAAGCCGCCGGTGCGGAGCGCAGCGGAGTACCGGTCGGCTCCACCTACTGGTTAGAAGTCTCGGACCTTAATGACCTGAAAAAATCGACATGGGTCATCAATTCGGTATTTATTACCTTCTCAGTGTTGAGGCTCACTCTCTCCAAAAAAAAACCGATGATGGCGACGCCGAAAAAACCAAGCATGGACTCTTTTATTCCAAAATGGGTGGAGGAGACCGACGCGAGTGCGGCGAAAATCAGTGGTAAAACAAGAAGGTAGTACATTTGCCCCGAAATCATGTTTTCATTTGGTAGCAGAAAAGCTTTGAAGCGCTCGATTTCGGTGTCACTCGGATTCAGGTTTTCTAAACCCAAAATGAACCCTTCGACATGTCGATTCGCGAACTTCCAATCCGATTCCCAGTGCTCATCCAAGACTTTTCCAAGCGGATTTGCCCATCGCCTCAAGACGTTCATTGGCTTAAGCCAACTCGTTCTAATGTAGGCTTTTCGCTGTTGCCGATATTCCTTGGCCAACTCATAGATCTCGTTTATCACTATGTTTCCCTTATACTTCTAGCAGGTATTACCACGCTGGCTCGAATATCCAATGAACGCGCAGGCATCACACCTTATCAACCAGCAAGGAATAATCCCAAATAAAACCAGAAAGTTCTAACCCAGACAAACCCAAATACTGCCCTGTCGCGAAGTCACAAAAAAACGCGGCCGAAGCCGCGTTCTTGTGTCGGTACCGCACGCGCTCTGCGCGGTGGCCGAAGGTCTGCCCGCCTGCCGCAGGTATTTTTACCAGGTCACGCTGAAATCGGTGACGCGGCCGCTTTTCCAGAGGTTTTTGGCGCCGTTGGGGGGCAGGCAGCTGGTGCGGCGGTTGCCGTTGAAGCCGCAGAGGACTTCGTCCCAGTCGGGGGAGCCGGTGGTGTTGTAGCCGAAGGCGCCGTTGCCTTTGGGGACCGCCGGCTTGAGGCGTACATAGCCGCGGCCGCCGCTGCTGTCTTGGACTTTCAGCCAGATGGTGGTGGAGGACGGCAGGGTGCAGCTGCCGTTGCCGGTCCATTTGTAGGAGCCGCTGACGGTGGGTTCGCCCATCAGGCTGTCGAGTTTGTAGATGACCTGCATGTTGCTGACCTGGCAGCTGCCGACGCGGAAGTTGCTTTGGCTTTGGGAGCCGGAGCCGGGGCCGGCGGCGAGGGCGGCCACCGGGGCGGCGAGGAGGAGCAGGGCGAGGCCCCGTTGGAGTGAGGTGGAGTGGATCATGGTGCGTCCCCAAAGTTAATGAATGAGATGCACTGGATGATCCGGGTTGGGTCCTCGCCGCGCATGCCCCATTTGGGGTATGGCTTCATTTGGCCGGGTACGGCGCCGGAGCCCTGTGCGCGGTGGCACAGGGCTCCATGGTGGCGCCGGCGGCTGGGCCGGGGTTAGCGGCCGAGAATATCCCGGGCGATGATTTCTTTCATGATTTCGCTGGTGCCGCCGTAGATGCGCTGGATGCGGGCGTCCACGAAGTCGCGGGAGATGGGGTATTCCTTCATGTAGCCGTAGCCGCCGAACAGTTGCAGGCATTGGTCGGCGACCTTGCCTTGCAGTTCGGTGGTGGTGAGTTTGGCGATGGAGGCGTTGGTGGTGCTGAGTTCGCCGCGGTCGTATTGGTCGGTGCATTGGGCGCAGAAGGCTTTGTTGACTTGCACCTGGGCGTGCAGGTCCGCCAGCACGAAGCGGGTGTTCTGGAATTTGCTGATGGACTGGCCGAAGGCCTGGCGTTCCTGGGTGTAGGCCACGGTGCGGTCGATCATGCCTTCGCAGGCGGCCACGGCGCCCAGGGCGAGGATCAGGCGTTCCCGGGGCAGTTCATTCATCAGGTTGAAGAAGCCTTTGCCTTCGCCGCCGAGGATCTGGTCGGCGCCGACCTGGAGGCCTTCGAAGAACAGCTCGGAGGTGTCGGCGGCGTGGTGGCCCATTTTTTCCAGGTTGCGGCCCCGGGAGAAGCCGGGCAGGGAGGCGTCCACGGTGAACAGGGTGATGCCCTTGGCGCCGGCGTTGGGGTCGGTTTTGGTGGCGAGCACGATCACGTCGCAGTGCTGGCCGTTGGTGATAAAGGTTTTCTGGCCGTTGATGACGTAGCCGTCGCCGTCTTTTTCGGCGCGGGTTTTCATGGCCTGCAGGTCGGAGCCGGCGCCGGGTTCGGTCATGCCGATGGAGCCCACCGCTTCGCCGGTGACCATTTTCGGCAGCCAGGTCTGTTTTTGCTCCTCGGTGCCCAGGTGCAGGATGTAGGGGGCGACGATGTCGGAGTGCACGGACAGGTTGGAGGCCAGGGCGCCGAAGCCCATGCGCGAGGCTTCTTCGACCATCACGGCGGAGAGCCGGAAGTCCGCGCCGAAGCCGCCGTACTGCTCGGGTACGTCCACGCACAGCAGGCCGTTTTCGCCCATGCGGTTCCAGAGTTCGCGGGGCAGTTTTTCGTCCTTTTCCCATTGGTCGTAGTGGGGTTGGACTTCTTTCTCCAGGAACTTGCGGACATTGTCGCGGAACAGATCGATTTCGTTCTGATCAAGCATGGTTCGCCCTCTCTACAATCTACAAGCTGCAATAGCGCCGGCGGCGCGGGGCACCAGGGCGCGTAACGGGAACGGCGGCGAAGCGCCGCCAGGGAAAGCGACAGTCTAGCGGCTTGCGGCGCCGTGGTCGCCGGCCGGGCGTGGCCGGCCGGTCACGGGGGCGGGGTCAGCCTTCCGGCTGGATCACGACTTCGGCGCGCAGGGAGTTGGCGACGAAGCAGTTGCGGTGGGCGGCATCGTGGAGTTTTTTCAGGGCTGCCGGTTCCACTTCGCTGTCGAACACCACGCGGGGGCGCAGGTCGATGCGGGTGATGGCCATGCGGCCGTCCTCGTTCTTCTCCACCACGCCCACGGGGCGGTCCACGTAGCTGAGCACCTTGAGGCGCTGCTTGGCGGCGATGGACAGAAAGGTGAGCATATGACAGCTGGCGGTGGCGGCGATCACCGCTTCATCGGGATTGACCCGGTTGGTGGAGCCGAACAACTCCGGTGACGAGGAAGCCTGAACCACCTCCCCGCCGGCAAAGGTCCATTCGTGGGACCGGTCAAAACTCTCGTAATCGAAGCTGGCATCCGGTGCCAGATGCCAAGCCACGGTGGCGCCGTATTCGCTCATGGTTCTATTCCCTCTTTTTCTGATCCAGGCTTCAACCATGCTATGCCAGGGCCGCGAGGGCAATACTGAGCGGGATCAATCCGCGCGCAGACGCTCCGCCACCGCCCGCGCCACCCGGGGGCTGTAGAGCAGGGAGCAATGGCCCAGGTAGGGCAGGTGCAGGTTGTCTTCCGCCTGCTCCAGGCGGGCGGTGGTGGCGGGCATCACGAAGTTGTCCATGTCGGAATAAAAACAGTGGTAACGGGCGCCGCCGGGGCATTCGCCTCCTTCCGCCAGTTCCTTCGTGAAGGGGCTGCGGTAGCGCATCTGGGCGGCGGCGCCGCGGGCGGGGAACAGGGCGGCGATGCGGGTGCCGTGGTGGGGGCTGCCCAGGGTGATCACCTTGCGTACCCGGCCGGCCAGTCCCAGGTTCTTGATCGCATAGCGGCTGAGCGGGCCGCCCATGGAATGGCACACCAGGTCCACCTGCTCGGCGCCGGTGCGTTCCAGCACCCGCTCCACGTGGCGCGCCACCTGGGCGGCCAGCTTGCGGGCGTTGATGTGCGGCGGGGTATAGCTGACCGCGTAGACGTTGCGGAAGCCCCAGCGCCGCAGCCGCCACTGCATCCACAGAAAATTGGCGCTGTTGCCGCCGTAGCCATGCACCAGAATCACCGGCGGCCGGTCCCAGGCCCGGCTGCGCTTGGGCGAGGCGTCCTGAATCAGGCGCAGCGGGTAGCTGGCCACCAGAAAGCTCAGGCTGACCGCCTCCAGCAGCATGGCGGCCAGGGTGCGGCCGGGCCGCAACGGCGTGGGCTGGTGGTCCTCGGTGGGCGCGGGGAAGTTGCGCCGGTCGTAGAACCAGACCAGGTAGAACGCCAGGGTGACGTAGGCGGGGATCAGGGCGACCACCACCAGAACCACGGATAGAATCCAGATCATGATGTACTCCGGTACCTTATCCCTCGACAGTATCCCCCGACAGTACCCAGGCGCGGCCGCCTTCACAACGGCGGGGGACCGCGCGGCCACCGCCATCTCCGGTCATGGCCGCTGCCGGTTCGGCGTGGCACACTGTCGGCCCCGCTGTTTCGAGCGATTCCTGTTTGAGCGAGGCCCGTTTTGAGTAACCCCCCGAGCGACACCGCCATCGTCAATGAAGTGGGCCTGCGTGATGGCCTGCAGAACCAGCCCGTGCCGGTGGATACCGACACCAAGGCGCGCATCGCCGGGCTCCTGGTGGAGGCCGGGGTGCGTTATCTGGAGCCGGTCAGCTTCGTCAGCCCCAAGGCGGTGCCGCAAATGGCGGACGCGGCGGCGCTCACCGAGCGGCTGCCACGCCGGGATGATCTGCATTACACCGCCCTGGTGCCCAATCTGAAGGGCTACCAGCTGGCCCGCGACGCCGGCTATGCCACCGTGGCCCTGGTACTGTCCACCACCGACACCTTCAACCAGCGCAATCTGAACATGAGCCTGGAGCAGGCCGCCGCCAGCTGCGAGTCAATTCTGCAGGCAGCCCGGGAAGACGGGGTGGCCACCCGCACCTATGTGTCCGGCGCCTTCGCCTGCCCCTACGACGGGCCGGTGCCGGTGGCGCTGACGCAATCCCTGGCGGAGCGCATGTTCGCCGCCGGCAGTGACGAGGTGGCCATCGCCGACACCATCGGCGGCGGCAATCCGCGCCAGATGAAGGACATCATGGGGCCGCTGGTCCGCGACTTCGGCGCCGAGCGTTTCTACGTGCACCTGCACGATACCCGTGGCCTGGCGGCGGCCATGGCCTGGGAGGCGGCGGACCTGGGCGTGCGCCGTTTCGACGCCTCCCTGGGCGGCCTGGGCGGCTGCCCGTTCGCCCCCGGCGCCACCGGCAATATGGCCACGGAGGATCTGGTCTACCTGCTGGAGAGCGTCGGTCTGAAAACCGGCATCGAGATAGAGGGTCTGCGTGAAGCCATCGCCCTGGCCGCCGAAGCTACCGGGCGCCCGCTGGGCGGGCGCATTCTTTCCTGGATGGCTTCCCAGGAGAAGCAGGGTAAGACCGCCTGCCTTTGGTAGAGGCACCTCATGTAGGGGCGGCTGGGCGGCACTCCGCTTTAGCCGCGATCGTAATCGCGGCTGAAGCCGCTCCTACAACAATCCTTGGGAGGCGCTCAGGGGCCGGTGTTGGGGTAGCGGAACTCACCGGACACGGAGATGGCGTCATCGCCGCCGGGCAGTACCGGCCCCATATTGCGCGCCACCAGGGTGGCGCTGTAGGTGCCGGCCACTTCGCCGTTATCGACGCTGGTCACGTTCAGCGTGCAGGACGCCCCCTCGGTGGGGTTCTGCACCCCGGATTGGTAGTAGACCGTCCCATAGGGAATGCCCGCCGGGTTGGACAACGTCATGCTCGGACTCAGACCGCCCACGTCCTGGCTACAGGCGTAGCTGCCCACCGCCATCGGAATCTCCGACCACACCATGCGAAGCTCGCCAACCGGCGGCGGCAGTTCGTTGAAGGGACGGTTGAAGTAGCCGTTGTTGCCGTTGGAAGACGGCTCCGACGCCAGCAGGAAGGTCTCACCGGCCGTGAAATGGGTACTGCCGTCGTCGATGGTCAGGGTGATGCCGTGGGCTTCGCTGCCCAGGGGGCCCTCGTTGCCCTGGTTGGCGGCGTGGAACATCTGGGTGGTGAAGTTACGGAACGCGCCGTGCACCACCAGGGTACGCTCGGCTTCCGGCAACTCGGTGTCGCCCTGGGACAGGCCGGAACCGAAGGCGTCGAAGCTGGGCCCGATCAGGGTGGCGGTGTAGGAGCCCACATACTTGCGGGCGGCGCTTTGTTCGATGGTCACGGTGCATGCGCCACCATTGCTGCTCTGGAACTTGAACAGCGGGCTGCTGATGGTCACCCAGCCCATGGCCAGGCTCACCGAGGCGGAGGACGAATCACAGTGGTAGGTCCCCACCCCCGGGTAGGCGCTGCCCGCCGAGACCTTAACGTCGATGTAGTGGTCCGGGTGGGAGCCATCTTCCGGGGTCTTGCCCTCGATAAAATAGCCGGAACGCATTTCCCGGGTGCCGCTATCGACCATCAGGATATGGCTGAGGTTGTCCGCCAGCGCCGGCATCGGGCCTTCCTTGCCGGTGTGAATGAAAATGCGGAACTGGCCGTCGCTCAGGCTCACCTGCTCCGTGTCCTTATCGTTAGTGAGCGTAGCGCTGATGATGCGCCCTTCGGTGGCGCCATTGCCGAAGTGATAGTCCACCGACAGTTCACACTCGGTGGCGGTCCAGGTCTTCCATACCACCGGTGTGGCGTCCATATCCGCGGTCATCATGGAAACACCGGTGCTCTCCCCGCATAGCTGCGTGCCCAGGTTGCCATGGGCCACGTTGACCTGCGCCCACAAGAGCTGTTCATCGCCGACGAACGGCGTGGTGTCCTGAATCTGGTCGCCGTCGTCAAAGTTGTTAGCGCGAATCTGGCGTTTGCTGGTGGTGGCCATGAAGGTTTCGATAAACGGTTGCTCGATGGCCCAGACATGGCCGTCCCGCGCCACCGCCACGCCATTGTGACCGCTCAGCAATTCCGCGCCGGGTTCCGGGTCCGGGTCGCCCGCGTCTTCCTGGATCAGCGCCCGGGTGGTGGCGCCCTGGCCGTCATCATGGATGATCTCCATGACCTCCAGGTCGCTATTCAGGTACAGGCGAATGCGTTCGTCACTGTCGGAAGCGCCGTAGTTCACCGCGATCCGCCGGTCCGTGGGCACATCGGTGCGGTCATCAATGGCGACGATGTCCGCCACCGGAAAACGGATGCCGGTATCGAAATCCACGTCGCCCTGGGCGGAGATGGTCACCGAGCCGCGCAGGTGGTCCCGATTGGCCGCGCCGCAGCCGCCGCAGTAGCCCGGGTCGCCGACACCGTTGCCAATCACCGTGTAGGTGCCGGCGTAGTCGGTCAGCACGCTCAGGTTAGCGGGCAATTCCGGATCGGTGGCGCCCTGGCCCGGCGCATCCGGGAACTGGGCCAGGTTGCCGTCCTTGACCAGTGTCACCAGGGCAGCGTAATCCGTCAGGGCCGGGTCGTCATCGATGGCGGCCTGAATGGAATCGAGCACCTGGTCCCAGTCATCGCCGATCACCAGTGCCCGGGTAAAGGGATCGCCGGCGGGCAGGGTAAAGCCGGCGTCGGACATCGCCGCCAGCAGCTCGGTTTTGTTGGCGTTCACGGTGGCGGTGTCCGGCCAGCTGGCGGGCGTGGCCACCCAGCTGCCATCCGCCGATCCGGTGGCCAGGGCCAACACCATGTCGCTAATCGGCGTGATATTGACGGTACCGGCCTGGCTGGCATAACCGCGCAGGGTGACCGGCGGCGTACCGCCGGTAACGGTCAGCACGCAGGGCAGGCCAGCGCTGTCCACCTCACCGCTCCAGGCACCATCGGCGTTGGTGGTCACGGTGGAAGTGAAACCGCTGCCGTCGGAACATTGGGCGGTAACGGTGCCCATTTGGATGGCCGCGCCGACCGCGGCGGTGCCCCCCAGGGTGGAGGAAGAAGGCGTGGGCGACCCTCCGCCGCCCCCCGCCGACTCACCATGATGGTTGCTGCTTCCTCCGCCACAACCCACCACCGCCAGCGTTACCGCCAGCAGGCCAGGCCTGATCATTAAAATCCATTTTCGTGAACGCATACCCAAACCCCGTTTTCGCTGATTAGTATCCATTCATTCAGCATAGGAGCCGGGCAACGCACCCGGCACCCCGTGAATAAGGGGGTTACCGGGACGATGCGGCCTTGGCGGCGGCCATGCCGGAAAGCCCCCGGGACAGGGTCACGGCTTCGGCATCGTACACTTCGGGAATCACGTTCACCTGGTAGCGGGTGATATCGCGGGCCACCTTGCTTGAGGTGCCACTCAGGGCGCTGAGCATGCCCACCGCCTTGGTCAAACCGGAGGTGATCTTGTCACCGGTGGTGGTGGCGTCCTCGATGCTTCTGTAGAAGCGTTTGTCGCTGGAGACCGCCTGGCGGGTGGCGAACACCGGCTGGTGGTTGCTCTTGATCATGCATTTTTCCTTGCCGTATTCCTTCCAGCATTTTTGCTCGCCGATGGGTTGGAAGCGCAGGTCACCGCTGACCGCCAGTTGGATATCCGCTTTCACCTTGGCCGAGTTTTTATTGGCCAGCCCGGCGAAGGTTTTGTGGCCGTCGGATTCCAGGGAGGCGAAATCCACCAGCAGGTTGATGTTCACTCCGGTCATGCCCAGGTCCTTGATCAGCTGGCTTTCCAGCTGCGCGGTGCCATCCCCGGTCACCGCCTTGAAGGATTGCGCGAAGCCCTGGGCGGCGCCGGTGTAGCGTGTATCCGTAACGGTGTCGCCGCTTCGGGCCAGTACCAGGTAACGGGTGCCGCTCCGCTTTTCCTTGTATTCAAAGGGACTGGAGCGGCCCCCTTTCTGAATCGCCTGATAATTCCCATTGGCTTTCAGCGTGGACAGCGGCACCACCTGGAAGCCGGCATCGGCCAGTTGCTGTTCCGCGTCCGCGCAGGCCTGGTCGGCGATGCGCTGCAGCTCGCTCTCTTGTACGCCGTCGACGGTGTAGGTCACGGTGACTTTCACATCCGAGCGGCTGATGGTGCCGGTGGCCCGGTCGGCCCCCGCCCGGAAGCCACCGCTGGTGGACGCGGACGCGGCGCTGGTCATGCCGAACATGACGTTGCAGGACAACACGCCCACTTTGTTCACGCCTTTCATGTGTTTTTCGTTGGCCGCGTCGATAAAGCTATTGGCCTGGCCGGCGGCGCTGCCGTTGGCGTTGTAGGTGGGCGCCGGCGTGCCGCCGGAAACGGCACAGCCGGAGACCAGCGCGATCAGAGTCATAACCGGAACAACCTTGTTCCCCAACATTTTTTTCATGATTTTCCCCATTGGTTTTTCGGCAACACGCGCGGGAAGACTTCCCGCGCGTTCGGTCCATCGGTGGTTACTGCTTGGTGGCGTTTCTCATCTCAAACAGTTCGTCACCCACCCAGCCACTCAGGCCCTGAACCGTCATATCTTCGTTGAAGCGGATTTGAACCTTGCCCGCGCTGACATTGAGAAAGTCCTCCGCATCCACGTGCATCAGGAAGGCCCCATCGCTTTCTTCCGGACCCGGGATCAGGAAGTCATCGTTACCGCCCCATCCCATTTCCTGGGGAAAAACGCCGCCGCAAAGCTGGGTCTGGCCTTCCAGCGTGAAGTGACCCTGCTCGGTGATCGTCATGGTATTGGTGACGGTAGTGGACGGACCGTAGGGGCCCTCGCAGTACACCGACAAAGTGCTGCTCCAGGTGCCGGCGAGATCGGCGAACAGGTCCGGCACGTCGGCGCCGTAGGCCAGCAAGCTGTTGCGGAATTTCACTTCAGCGTTGCCACCGGCGCTGCCTTCGATCAGGCCCGTATCCCACTCCAAAAACATGTTCACGAAATCGGCGATGGCGGTGCCCTTGTTGATAAACACCTGACCGGGCATGTAGATGGGCCCGAAGCCAAAATCCATGGTCGAGAAGGGCGTCAGCGCTCCGGTGAAGGCGCCGGAAGCGGACTGGCTGACGATGGTGCCGCCGTCGCCGCCCAAGAGCGTGACGGTCCAGTTGTCGGTGGTGCCGCCGATGGTCAGGGAACCTTCGCCGTACCACTCCGGATGGGCGGCGGGCACGTCATAGATGGCCACCGGCCAGGTGGCGGAAATCACCGCCAAATATTCCGCCTGCTCCGGGTTGTCGTTATCGCCCAGGTCCGCCGCGCCAACGGCGCCCCGCGGGGTCGGCGGATCGGTGCGGTCCGGCTCCACCGCGTCCGGCGGAGTGCCGCCGCCGATCACATTCGCCAGCACCGTGGCGTAATCGCTGGCGGCGGCCTCGATGGCCGCCTGCAGGTCTTCCAGCAGCCGGTCCAGGGTATCCGCCGCCGGCGTGGTGCTGGGGGTAAACGCCTGGAAGAACGGCGCCATCGGATTGGAACCCGGCCAGGAAGATGGCAGCGAATAGCCGGCGTCGGCCAGGTCAGCGCGCAATGCACCGGCGGCGGCGCTCAGGGCGGCGCCCACCGCGTCCCAGTTGGCCGGATCCTGGAACCAGTCGGCCAGGCTTCTGCCGTCCTGGCCGGTCACCGCCAACGCCATCGCCAGATCGGTGAGTGGCGTCACATTGACGGTGGACTGGGACGCGGAGGGCGCGAAGGAGTGCAGCGCGGTGATGCCGGCGGGCAGGTCGCCGCCGGACACCCGCAGAATACAGGGAAAATCGGCACTGGGAATGCGCACCGTATAGCCACCGTTGGCGGCACTGGTCACCGCGGCCACGCCATTGCCGGACCGGCAGGTGACCTGCACGGTGGCGCCGTTGACCGGCGCGCCCACCGCCACCGAACCGCTCAGGTTGGTGGCCTCCGGCCCGCCACCCCCACCGCCGCCGGTGGAGTTATGCTCGTCGCTGTCGCCGCCGCAGGCGGCGACCAGCAACACCGTGCCGAACAGGCCGGCCAGCGGCACGAGCCGAAAAGTGGAAAGAGCGGACATGACGATTCTCCATGGGCTGGATTTTATTTCGTCACATCCTAGAGCAGCGCCGGCGAGCGGAACCCCCCGCGAATAGGGGGGCTCAGTCGATGCTAATGGCCTGCATGGCCTCCACGTAGGGGGTCACCGGGGTGGGGCGGTGGCTGTCGCGGTCGATCAGTACCAGCACGCTTTCCGCGGTGGCGGTGGCGGCGCCGTCCACGGTGATGCCACCGCGCAGCACGAAGGAGGTGTTACCGATGCGCGACAGGCCGGTAGCCAGCGCCACCTCGCCCATGCCCCGGTCCCAGCGGTCAATACGCAGGTCGATGCGTGCCACCAGCAGCCCCAGGCCCGGCTTGCGCAGCTCGGACAGGGAACCGGCCCTGCCCTGCTCCGCGTAACGGGCCACCGCCAGTTCCGAGAGCACCCGGTCCGGGTCCAGGTCCGCATAGCGCGACACCAGTGGCACCCGCTGCGGGTAACCGGCGAACGCCCAGGCATCCAGGGGCAGCTCCGGCGGCCACTCCGCCGCCGGCTGGTCGCCGGCCAGCGCCGCCCGCACCGGCTCCGGCAGGGACACCCAGCCATCGCCTCCCCAGGCCCCCAGCAAACAGTCCTGCACCCCCACGCACTGGTCGTGCTGAAACAGGGCGGTGCGCAGATGGGCGCCCTGCTGGTCGGCGTGCAACGCCACCACGCCGGCGGTGACCGGGTGCGGGTAGTGGGTTTCACCGAGAAACTGAGTGAGCGTGCGGCGCGGCCGCAACAGCAGGTCATCGGAGTACCACACCGGGCGCTCCAGGCGCTCCATCAGAAAGCGGGTGCGCGCCTCCAGATGAAAGCTGTGCACCGCCACGTTGTTGACGTGGCGCTCGGTGTCCAGGTGGCTGTAAAGCGTCATCAGCGGCAGTTGGAAAGGGTAGGTCTGCGGCGCCCGCCAGACGCCTTCCGGTTTGCTCCCAGGGTTCAACACGGCTCTCCCAACGAATTTCAAAGACGCAAGCCTACCGCCGCCGGCCCGTCGCGCCCAGGGGCGGGCATGACCGAAACCGCCGCTCCAGTGTCGTAACTGGCGGTTGCGGGGGCCCCAAGGCTGACCAATGATGGTCGATCACGCTTGTATCGAGGACCCAGCATGGACATTCCCGCCTTCAACACCCTGGAGCTGACCGTCGATGACGACGGCATCGCCACTCTTTTTCTGAACCGCCCGGAGAAGATGAACGCCTTCAACCGGGAGATGAAGGACGAGCTGCTCGCCGCCTTCGACTTCACCGACCAGCACGACGAAGTGCGCGCCGTGATCGTCACCGGCAAGGGCCGCGCCTTCTGCGCCGGCGCCGACCTGTCCTCCGGCGGCGACACCTTTGACTACAAGAAGCGCGGCGGCGAAGGCGCCAACCCGAACGACGCCCACCGGGACGGCGGTGGCCAGGTGGCGATGCGCATCTACCGCAGCCTGAAGCCGGTGATCGGCGCGGTGAACGGCGCCGCCGTGGGCGTGGGCATCACCATGCAGCTGCCCATGGACGTGCGCATGGCCTCCGAGGACGCCAAGTTCGGCTTCGTGTTCTCACGCCGGGGCATCGTCAACGAGGCCGCCTCGTCCTGGTTCCTGAGCCGGGTGGTGGGCATCTCCTCGGCCCTGGAATGGTGCTTCACCGGACGCGTGTTCAGCGCCGCCGAAGCCAAGGAGCGGGGCCTGGTGCGCTCACTGCACAAAGCCGACGAGCTGTACCCGGCGGCGGTGGCCCTGGCCAAGGAAATGGTGGAACAGAGCGCGCCGGTATCGGTGGCGGTGATCCGCCAGATGATCTGGCGCATGGCCGGCGCCGAGCACCCCATGGAAGCCCACAAGCTGGACAGCAAGGCGATGAAGTCCCGGGGTGGCTCCGAGGATGTGAAGGAAGGGGTGATGTCGTTTCTGGAGAAGCGCCCGGCGGTGTTCCCAGACAAGGTGTCCAGGGATCTGCCGGAGTTCTTCGATTGGCAGGGGGAGCCGCCGTTCGAATAGGCGGATCGCGGCTGAAGCGGATCGCGGCTAAAGCCGCTCCTACAACGAATGCTCTGTAGGAGCGGCTTCAGCCGCGATCCGGCGATCAGTGCAACTGAAACAGAATCTTCAGCAGCTGCACGCCCAGCAACACGATCAGCGGGCTCAGATCGAGCCCGCCCATGGCCGGCAACAGCCGCCGGCACGGCGCCATGATCGGCTCGGTGATCTGGATCACCACCCGCACCACCGGGTTGGACGGGTCCGGCGCCACCCAGCTCAGAATCACCCGGATCAGCACCGCCCAGAAGATGTAGTTGAGCAGCAGGGTGGCCAGCTCCCGCAACGTGTAGACCAGCAACGCCGGGCCGATGCCCGACGGAATGCCACCGGTTTGCAGCGTCATCAGCATCAGCGCCTTGACGATAATCAGCAGCACCACCAGCACCAGGGACGCGATGTCCAGCCCCCGATAGCCCGGAATGATGCGCCGCAGCGGTGCCAGCAGCGGATTGGTGGCGCGCAGCACGAACTGGGAAATCGGGTTGTAGAAGTCCGCCCGCGCCAGCTGCAGCACGAAGCGGGTCAGCACGATGAAGATATAGATGCTGAACGCGAAATCGATCAGGAAAACCGCGGCACCCTGAGGGTTCATGGTGACTCCAGACTGTCCGTTTGGCGACAGAGTATTGGGGTAAAGCGCGGCGAATTCAAACCGGAGAGCAGCGCGCCGATTTCCGCCGCCCCCGGCCCCGGCCAGCCATCGGTTGACATTTAACCTCTATCAAATAATGATACGTATCGTATCGTTATATATGATCAAAAAATAAACCTGATGGCCCATCGCCGCTTCGGCACCTTCTTCACCCTGGTCCGGCGGCGCGATAAGGAGAACCACCCATGGCCTCGATCCTTCTTCCCCGCATCCTGGAAATTGGCGCCGGCACCCTGGCCCGCCTGCCCGAGGTGCTGACCACCCTGCAAAGCCGTCGCCCGCTGATCGTCACCGACCGGATGATGGTGGAGCTGGGCTATGTGGACCGCGTGCGCGACGTGCTGAAGCCCCTGGATATCCAGGTGGAGGTGTTCGCCGATACCGTGCCCGAGCCCACCGCCTCGTCGATCACCGCCGGCGTGGAGCGAGTCCGGCAGGGCGACTACGACGCCATCATCGCCCTGGGCGGCGGCAGCCCCATCGACAGTGCCAAGGCCATCGCCGTGATGGGCCGCCATGGCGGCGACATCCGCGACTATGCGTTCCCCCGGCAGGTCAATGAGCCGGCGCTGCCGATCATCGCCGTGCCGACCACCGCCGGCACCGGCTCCGAGGCCACCCGTTTCACCATCATCGCCGACGACCACAGCGACGAAAAACTGCTGTGCGTGGGCGCCAGCTTCATGCCGGTGGCCGCCCTGGTGGATTTCGAGCTGACCCTGTCGCTGCCGGCGCGCACCACCGCCGACACCGGCATCGACGCCATGACCCATGCCATGGAGGCCTACGTCAGCCGCAAGGCCAACCCCTACAGCGACCAGCAGGCGCTGGCCGCCATGCGCCTGATCGGCCCCAACCTGCGGCGCGCCTACCACGACGGCCAGGACCGTGAGGCCCGCGAAGGCATGATGCTGGGCGCCACCCTGGCCGGCGTCGCCTTCTGCAATTCGTCGGTGGCCCTGGTGCACGGCATGAGCCGCCCCATCGGCGCCTTCTTCCATGTGCCCCACGGCCTTTCCAACGCCATGTTGCTGCCGGCCGTCACCGAGTACTCGATCCCCAGCGCCGGCCCGCGCTATGCCGACTGCGCCCGGGCCCTGGGCTTCGCCGCCGCCACCGACGGCGACGACGACGCCAACCGCAAGCTGCTGGAGGCGCTGGTCTCCATCAACCAGGAACTGCAGGTGCCCACGCCGGCGGATTTCGGCATCGACCGTGATCACTTCTTCGAGGTGCGCCACACCATGGCCGAGCAGGCCCTGGCCTCCGGGTCGCCGGGCAACAACCCGCGCGTCCCCGACGCCGCCGAGATCGTCACCCTTTACGAAAGTCTGTGGGCCTGAGCCCGCGATTCAACACACCCTGATTCAACACGCTTTGATTCAACAGAACCGATTCGAGGTATCTCCATGAAAGTGATTGGCCATTTCATCAACGGCGCCGAGCGCGAAGACAGCGGCCGTACCCAGGACGTTTTCAATCCGGCCACCGGCGAAGTCAGCAGCCAGGTGGCGCTGGCCGCCAAGAGCACCGTCGAAGAGGCGGTCGCCGCCGCTGAGCAAGCGTTCCCGGCCTGGCGCGCCACCCCGCCCATGAAGCGCGCGCGCATCATGTTCCGCTTCAAGGAACTGCTGGAGCAGAACTCCGATGCGGTGTGCCGGGCCATCGGTTCCGAACACGGCAAGATTCTGCATGACGCCGCCGGCGAACTGCAGCGAGGCATCGAGAACGTGGAATACGCCTGCGGCGCCCCGGAACTGCTGAAAGGGGAGTACTCCAAGGACGTGGGCCCGGGCATCGATTCCTGGAGCGAGTTCCAGCCCCTGGGCGTGGTGGCCGGCATCACGCCGTTCAACTTCCCGGCCATGGTGCCGCTGTGGATGTTCCCGATGGCGCTGGTGTGCGGCAACACCTTCGTGCTCAAGCCCTCGGAGCGCGACCCCAGCGCCTCCATGCTGATGGCCGCGTTGCTCAAGGAAGCCGGCCTGCCGGACGGCGTGTTCAACGTGGTCAACGGCGACAAGGAAGCGGTGGACACCCTGCTCAACGATTCCCGTGTAAAAGCGGTGAGCTTTGTCGGTTCCACCCCCATCGCCGAGTACATCTACGCCACCGCCAGTGCCAACGGCAAACGCTGCCAGGCTCTGGGCGGTGCCAAGAACCACGCCATCGTGATGCCCGACGCGGACATGGACAACGTGGTCAACTCCCTGCTGGGCGCCGCCTTCGGCTCCTGCGGTGAACGCTGCATGGCGCTGTCCGTGGCGGTGGCGGTGGGCGACCAGGTCGCCGACCAGCTGGTGGAAAAACTCAAGGACGCCATGGGCAGCCTGAAAGTGGGCATCTACGAAGAGCAAAGCAACGACTTCGGCCCGACCATCACCCGCGAACATCAGGCCCGGGTGATCGGCCACATCGACAGCGCCGAGGACCAGGGCGCTCGCGTGGTGGTGGATGGCCGCCATCTGACCGTGCCGGGTTATGAGCAGGGCTTCTTCGTCGGCGCCACCCTGATCGACGGCGTCACCGCGGAGATGGACAGCTACAAGGCGGAAATCTTTGGCCCGGTGCTGCAGGTCGTGCGCGCCGGTTCCATGGAAGAAGCGATGAAGCTGATCAACGACCACGAGTATGGCAACGGCACCTGCATCTACACCCGCGACGGTGAAGCGGCGCGCTATTTCAGCGACGGCATTCAGGTGGGCATGGTGGGCATCAACATCCCGCTGCCGGTGCCGGTGGCCTACCACAGCTTCGGTGGCTGGAAGCGTTCCCTGTTCGGTGATCTGCACGCCTACGGCCCGGACGGCGTGCGCTTCTACACCAAGCGCAAAACCGTGACCCAGCGCTGGCCGTCCTCGGCGGTGCGTGAGAACGCCGAGTTCTCCATGCCGACCATGAAATAAAACCTGGTTTGAACCTGCCTTGCCTCTGTCGGCTCCGGTGAACACCGGGGCCGTTTTTTTATGTCGCCCCGTTGATCGCGACTGAAGTCGCTCCTACGGAAAACCAACCTACGGAGCCGGTGTAGGAGCGACTTCAGTCGCGATAGCATAACGCCGCCGGCCGCTCCTACATTGAATTGAAGGCTTTATTGAATAGCACCCAGGGCGGCGGCGGCTTCGCGCATCAGCGGCAGGAAGCCGCGCAGGGCGGCCAGGTCGGTGCGGATCACCGGCGCGTGCACATTGAGAAAGGCGAACGGCTGACCGTCCGGGTCGCGGATCGGTACCGCCACCGCCACCATGCCGTCGATAAATTCCTCGTTGTCCTCGCTTTCTTCCCGTTCGGCGATGGCCGCCAGTTCGTCGAGAAAACCGGCCTGGTCGGTGAAGGTGTTGCGGGCCATGCGAGTCAGCGGCAGGCTGGCCACCACCGCCCGGCGCCGGTCCTCGGGCAGCAGCGCCAGATACAGCTTGCCGCTGGCGGTGCACCATACCGGCGTGCGCGTGCCCACCGGCAAATGAATGTGCAGCGGCCAGTTGGCCTGGGCCCGGTCCGAGTACATCATTTCCAGGTTCATGGGGATGGCGATGGAACAGGTTTCGCCGATGCGCGCCGCCAGCTTGTTGAGAATCGCTTCCCGCTCCAACCGGTAGCCATCGCTTTGGAACACGTCCAGGGCGATCCGGTAAAGACGCGGGCCGGGAATCCACAGGCCACGGCTGTCCATGCGCAGGAAGTCTTCTTTTTCCAGCTGCTGCAGCAGCCGGTGGACGCTGGGTTTGGGAATGTCGAGCAGGTGGGAGAGATCCGCCGGCGAGATCGGCCGCTGTTCCCGGGAGACCCGCTCGATAATGCCCAGTACCCGGGTGATCGAGGAGCCTTTTTCTCGTCTGTTCACCGCCATGGGCGTGACCCTTCCGCGCGTCGAAAAGCAAAGCCGAAGGATACCGAAACCGGGCTGCAATGGCACGCCGGCAAGCGCCGTGCTGCTAGCCGGCGAGCAGATCCTTGGCCAGGCGCAGATAGCCCTCCGGGCGGGCCAACAGATCGAGGCTGAAGTGCTCCACGGTTTTCTGCTGGCGCATGGCCAGGGAGCGCAGCAGGGCGTAGGCGTCGTCCTCGCCCAGGTCGAATTCCTTCATCAGCATCAACTGGGCGGAAAACAGAAAACGGCGAATACGCAGCCGCTCCTCCAGGCGTTCGACGCGCGCCTGCATAGCCTGTTGCTGGTCGGCGGCGGCCCGGGCCAGGGTCAGCGCCGTCATCACCCCATCGAAGCGCACCGGTTTGCGCAAATAAGCCGACGGTGCCTGACGGATAATCCATTGCAAACGGGAGGGCGCCTCCACCCCGGTCAGAACGATACGCGGCAACGCCGGCCAGGTCAGTTCCCGGTCCGGGTGGCTGAGCACCGGGCTGTCGCCGTCGAACAACACCATGTCGGCGTGCT
Organism: Alloalcanivorax gelatiniphagus; assembly: GCF_005938655.1. Classification (GTDB taxonomy): domain Bacteria; phylum Pseudomonadota; class Gammaproteobacteria; order Pseudomonadales; family Alcanivoracaceae; genus Alloalcanivorax; species Alloalcanivorax gelatiniphagus. The sequence goes on along the minus strand of NZ_VCQT01000045.1, from coordinate 102,522 downwards.
CGAAGGCCTCCTCGCCGGGCAGGTCCGGCAGGAAGCAGGCCTCCACGCCAAGACGCCGGAATTGCTGTTGCAAATGGTCGGCATCACGGTCGTCACAGGCGATCACCAGCAGCCGCAGCCCGCGCACCCGTATACGTGGCCGGGACATGACTAGCTGGCCCCCGGGCCAAGGGCGTCCAGATCCACCCAGGTCAACCAGGGGTCCGGTTTGATCGGTTGATCGCCTTCCCAGAACACTTCCAGGCGACCGTCATGGCAGCGGGCCAGGTGCGGCGTCAGCCAGGCGTGGTTATTGTCCGGGTCGATGCGCACCCGGCCCGCCGGGCTGTCCAGCTCGTCACACCAGAGCGCCGCGCGCACCGCTTCCACCTGCTCGCCGCCGCAACGCTGAACGGCACGGGCCAGGAACTGGCCGGCGGTCCAGGCCGCCACCGAATCCACCGACGGTGAGCCGGCGTCGCCAAAGCGGGTGCGGTACTGCTCCAGAAAACGCTGGTTGGCGTCGTTGTGTACGGTCTGGAACCAGGCCGAGGACACCAGATACCCTTCCAGCGCCGCCTTGCCCACCAGGCTCACCTCCGCCTCGCACAGGGTCAGGCTCAGCTTGATGGCGGTGTCCGACGCCAGATAGGGGTCGTCCTCGGCGGCCTCCCGCCAGGCGTGATAGAAGCGGTAGGCGGACTGGCCCACCAGCGTTACCAGCACCACCTTGGGCCGCCGTTCGGCGATGTCGCGGATGATGCCTTCCACCGCCGTGTCGCCCAGGTTCACCAACCGGCTGGCGGTGAGCCGGTGACCGGTGGCGGCCAGTGCCTCCCCGGTGATGCGGTCGATCTCCCAGGACCAGACGTAATTGGAGCCCACGTGGTAGATGTCGCCGGGGTGCTGGCGCAGCAGCCAGGCCAGCATCGGCAACACATGTTGATTGGGGGCCGCGCCCAGATAGATCACGTTGTTACTGCTTTCAAACCCCTCGTAGCGGGCGGAATGCCACAACAGGGCGTTGGCGCCTTCGATCAGCGGCAGGATCACCTTGCGCGATGCCGAGGTGTAACAGCCGACGATGTGTTTGACGCCGTGCCGGTACAGCAGATCGTGGCAGTGGTCGTGATAGCGGTCGAGAACGCCACCGGGATCACGCACGATGGGCGCCAGGGTGAAATCAAATTCGGCGCTGGCGTTGATCTGCTCAATGGACATCATGATGCCGTTCAGCATTTCCCGTCCGATAACACCGTACTCACCGGACACGGAATACAGAATTCCAACCGGAATCACCGGTTTACCGCTTTCCATCTGGCGCTCCGAAGCCATGGTTGTAGCTAAAAGGGCGGCCTGCGCCGCCCCGGTCCTGATTACTCCTGCGTGGTATCCCTCTCCACCAGGGGTTGATAATGATGCGGCTGGCGCATCAGCACCAGATCCTTGCGGCGCACCACATGGGTGGGATAGGGCGCCTGATCGTCGCCGGTGTCGATGGTCATCATCACCACGCCGCGATGACGCACCTGTTTCACCTCGCTGCGCGGGAACGCGAAGGTGTCCGGCCCGTACACGCCGCTTAGCCCGAAGGCGCCGTCGCCGGCGTTGTTGGCGAACACCAGCCACAGGTTATTCTCGCCGGCCCGCACGCGGGGCAACAGCCAGTGGTGCGGGTCCTCGCCGGTGGGGATCGGGTAGTTCTGGGCAATGCGCGAACCACCGTGGGCCATGGGCACCGGGCCGTGCAAAGAAGCCGGCGCGGCGATGATGTCACAGCCCTCCAGGCTCAGCACACGACCGGCCTCGGGCACCGTCAGGTCCTCGCCGAGCAGCAGGCCGACCCGGCCACAGGGTAGGTCGTGGAACACCCAGCGGTCGCCGGCGCTGAGCCAGTGGCGGTCCGCTTCGGCGATGTGAATCTGCCGGTAATCGGCCAGCACCCCGGCCGGGCCCACCAGGCGGGCGCTGTTGTAGTAGCGCTCGCCGTCGCGCTCCAGCCAGCCCACCACCAGGTTCAGGTTGGCCTCGATGGCGATCTCGAGCACTTCCTTCAATGCCTCATCACCGGCTTCGATGGCGGTTTCCCGGCCACCGGGCCCGGTCAGCGCCCGCTCGGGAAACACCAGCAGTTCGGCGCCGCCGTCCCGGGCCCGCAGCGCCATGTCGCGCAGGGTTTCCAGGTTGCCATTGAGACTGGCACCAGGGGTGAACTGGCCGGCGGCCACCACCGAGCGCTTGCCCGGCGGCAACGGACGGAAGCCATACAGGCCGAAGAAATCCTTCGGGTTCCAGCTGAAGGTGTTGGTGAGCAGCCGGTGGTACATCTCCGGGCGACGTTTCTCCAGGCTGCGGTTGCGCTCCGGCAGCTCGATCTCGGCACGCACCACGCCGTCGCCGTCGTCACGGTAGCCGAGCAGGGCGCCGTCGGCGCCCACCACGCAGCTACCACCGCTGAATTTCACGCCACGCTCCCAACCCCAGCGGTTGCCTTCGATCAGGGCACAGTCGTTTTCCCAGGCCCGGGTCAGCCAGTACGGTGCCGGCGTGCGCTCGTCCAGCCAGTTGCTGAGATGGCAGATCACCTGGGCGCCGTTCAGCGCCATCAGGCGGGCGGTTTCCACGAAGTGGATGTCCATGCAGACCAGCAGGCCGATGCGGCCGATGGGGGTATCGAACACCGCGTGCTGGTCACCGTTGGCGGCCCATTTCGGTTCGGCGATATAGGGGTGGGTCTTGCGGTGCACGCCGACCACGCCTTGCGGGCCCAACAGCACGGCGCTGTTGTAATACAGGTCGGTGGCCGGGTCCCGCTCCGGCATGCCCACCACGATGTAGCAATCGTGGCGCGCCGCCAGTTCCGTGAACGCCTCGGTAGTGGGGCCGGGCACCGTTTCCACGTGGGGCGCCACCTCCTCGCGGTGGTACCAGCAGTAGCCGGTGGTGGCCATTTCGGGCAGCACGATCAGGCGGGCGCCGTCGCGGGCCGCCTGCTCGGTGAGCACCAGCAACTTCTCGATGTTCTCGCTTTTCTTGGCCAGCGTCGGTTCGAACTGAACCGCCGCCACCGGCAGTCTTTGCGCGGTCATGGAAACGCTCCTGTTATTTTGCGGATGAATAGGACATGGCCGCGTCGTCCGGGCGCGGTCCCTGGTAACGCTGGGAAGGACGCCAGCGGGTCGGCATGTCCTCGGGGAAAGTGCTGAAGTAGAAACGGCCACGGGTGGCGACGCTGATGATCACGTGGATCACCGGGCCCACCAGCATGGCGATAAAGGAGGCGAACACCATCGGATAGGCGCCCAGGATACCGGCGGCGCCAATCGCTACCGCCACCGCCAGCGCGATGGAGCCGGACGGGTTCCAGCGGCGCAGATACTCCTTGCGGTATTCCACGAAGTCGGTGGGCGCCAGGCCGAGCATCTTCCGGCACACGAAGTAATCGGTGAGGATGATGAACACCCAGGTATTGGTAAGAATGCCGGTGATCGCCAGGAAGGTGCCGGTGTACTGGAGGATGTTGCACACATAGAACAACACGCCGAACGCCCACACCAGAACCATCCACCACTGCCGGCCGGGCCGGTAGTTAAAGGCCATGTCCATGGTGTTGGAGAGCGCGATGGAGCCGGAGTACAGATTCATCACGTTGATGCGGATTTGCGTGATGATGGTGAAGATCACCCCGACCACGCCGATCACCATGGGGAATACGAAGCCCGGGTCCAGCGCATGGCTCCAGACGTCACCGCTCTTGATGTGCGGTATCAAGGTGTAGGCCAGGTAGGCGCCGAACAGCATCACCGCGACGATGGGAATCAGCATGCCGAGCATGATGGTGGCGGTGCCTTTGTGGGTAATGCCGGGCTTGGCGAAACGCCCGTAGTCGGTGGCCAGCAGGCCCTGGAACACGATCTGGCCGTTGGCCATGTTCAACACCATCCACATGGCGTTGCTGCCGCCGTCGCCTTTCGGTTGCCAGCCGGCGAAGCCGATGGGCGTGTAATCCTGAGCCAGTTGCCACATGCAGAACGCGAACAGCACCACGAAGATCGGCACGCCCCAGGTCTGCAGAAACTGCATGGACGACATGCCTTTCCACACGAACCAGATGGCCGCCAGCCCCATGGTGGCGAAGATCGCAATGCCCATGGGCGAGTCCACCGCGATGCCCAGCTGATTGGCGATGGCGTGGGAAACGATGGTGCCTTCGAACAAAAAGTAGAAAATAAAATTGATCGCGTAGATCAGCGAGGTCACCGCCGAGCCCATGTAACCGAAGCCCAGCCCCCGGGTCATCAGGTTCAGCGACAGGCCTTCCTTGCTGGCCAGTTTCATGATCACGGCGCCGATCAGCGTGGCCAGCACCACCATGTAGAGAATCGGTATCCAGACCTTCGGCCAGCCCACCTGATAGGTCATATCAGCGCCAAGGCTGAACCAGAACATGGCGGTGGAGTTGCCGAGAAGTACCAGGATGATGGCCGGAATCGGCCATCGATAGTGATGGGGCACGCGGCCGACGGCGTAGTCTTCCACCGCTTCCGCTTCAGTGATGTCCTGCGGACCTTGAAACCACTCTTTCAGCTTTCCCATATTTTTTTCTCCAAAAAAAAAGCCCCACCGACTCCGGGAGTCGGTGGGGCTTCTTCGCCTTCGATTGTCTTTATCAACGACGCTGTTATTCAGCGCCTTCTGTTGAGTACCGCGACAGACCTCGTTGCCTGTGCCGGCACGGAGGCCAGCGATGCGATACCAGGCTTAAGCAATTTTCGCACCATCCATTTTCGAACAATTCACTTTCGAACAATTCAAGGTGCCGGTGGGTCGCGCGCGCTTCACCACGGCGGCCACCGCTGGAGATACTAGCACCACTAAATCGAAAAGGTACACCCCTTGAGGGCGGCGCCGCACCATCAGGTAACACAGTGCACCGCCATCGTGCTCACCGTCACCGGGTCCCACGACGCCGGCCGGTGTTTCAGCCGGCCAGTTCTTCGGAGCGCTCCCGGGCGGCCGCCACGGCGGCCTGCACCTGCTCGCGGAAACCGGCTTCCTCGAACACGCCAAGGGCGGCGGCGGTGGTGCCGCCGGGGCTGGTGACCCGCTGACGCAACACGTCCGGGCCCACCTCGCTGGTGATCGCCAGCTGGGCGGCGCCCCAGGCGGTTTGCAGTACCAGTTGGCGGGCGGTGGCCGGCGGCAGACCCTGGGACACGGCGGCGTCGATCAGGGATTCCATCAGCAGGAAGAAGTAGGCCGGGCCGGAGCCGGACACGGCGGTCACCGCATCCAGTTCCTTTTCCTCATCGAACCAGAAGGTGAGGCCCACGGCGCCCAGGATCTGGCTGGCCATTTCCTTCTGCGCGGCGCTCACGCCGGCGGCGGCGTACAGGCCGGTGGCGCCGGCCTGTACCAGCGCCGGGGTGTTGGGCATGCAGCGCACGATGGGCGCGTCGCCCAGCCAGTGGCGCAGATTCTCCACGGTGACGCCGGCGGCGATGGAGATGATCAGCGGCTGTCGCTCCTCGATCACCTCACGCAGGGCCGCGCAGGCGTCGCCCATCACCTGGGGCTTCACCGCCAGCACCAGCACGTCCACCCGGCGGGCCACTTCCAGGTTGTCCTCGGTGACATGTACCCGGTGCAGCTGGGCCACCTCGTCCAGGCGGTCCCGGGATGGGTCGCTCATCCAGATGCGCGCCGGGCGGATGCCCTTGGCGATCATGCCGCCGGCCAGGCTGTTGGCCATGTTGCCGGCCCCGATGAATCCGATCAGTTGCTGTGCCATAACTGCGCCATTCCTCTTGTCCGTCACGCCTTCGGCGGGCGTGGTCCGAACAGGGCGGTGCCGATCCGGACCAGGGTGGCACCCTCTTCGATGGCCACCGGATAATCCGCGCTCATGCCCATCGACAGGGTGTCGAGGGCCGGCATTGTATTGCGCAATTGTGACAGTGTCATGGCGAGCCGCCGGAAAGCGGCCCGGTTGCCGTCCTCGGCGTCGGCCCGGGGAATCGCCATCAGGCCGCGCAGGCGCAGCCGGGGCCACTCCTGGAACTGCTCGGCCAGGGCCGGCACCGCCGCCAGCGGCACGCCGCTTTTGCTGTCCTCGTCGTCCACATTGACCTGCAGGCAGACGTTGAGCGGCGGCAGCGCGTCCGGGCGCTGGTCGTTGAGGCGCCGGGCCACCTTGGCCCGGTCCACGGAATGGACCCAGTCAAAATGGGCCGCCACGTCGCGGGTCTTGTTGGACTGCAGCGGGCCGATGAAATGCCAGATCAGGTCCCGGCCGGCCAGGGCCGGCATCTTGTCCAGCGCCTCCTGCAGGTAGTTTTCGCCGAAGTGGCGCTGGCCCTGGTCCGCCAGGGCGGCGATTTCGTCGGCGCCACGGGTCTTGCTCACCGCCAGCAGCGTCACCGCCTCCGGCGGGCGGCCGGCGGCGGCGCAGGCGGCCTGGATTCGTGCGCGAATCGAGGTTAGCGGCGTCTCGGTGTCGGGCATCATTGAATGGCTTCCGGGGAGCGGTTAAGTTTAGGAAATTCTACTGAGAAGAAAAGTCATTCCAATGGATATCACCGAACTGCTTGCCTTCAGTGCCAAGAACGGGGCCTCGGACCTGCATCTGTCCGCCGGGCTGCCGCCGATGATCCGCGTCGACGGGGACGTGCGCCGGATCAACCTGCCGCCCATGGAACACAAGGAAGTCCACGCGCTGGTCTACGACATCATGAACGACAAGCAGCGCAAGGACTACGAGGAGTTCCTGGAGACCGACTTCTCCTTCGACGTGCCCGGCGTGGCGCGCTTCCGGGTCAACGCCTTCAACCAGAACCGGGGCGCCGGCGCCGTGTTCCGGACCATTCCCTCCAAGGTACTGACCATGGAGGATCTGGGCATGGGCAAGGTGTTCCAGAAGATCTCGGATTTCCCGCGCGGCATCGTGCTGGTCACCGGGCCCACCGGCTCCGGTAAGTCCACCACCCTGGCGGCGATGATGAACTACATCAACGAGACCCGCTACGAGCACATCCTCACCATCGAGGACCCCATCGAATTCGTGCACGAATCCAAGAAATGCCTGGTCAACCAGCGCGAGGTGCACCGCGACACCCTGGGCTTCGCCGAGGCGCTGCGCTCGGCGCTGCGGGAGGACCCGGACATCATTCTGGTGGGCGAGATGCGCGACCTGGAAACCATCCGCCTGGCGCTGACCGCCGCGGAAACCGGGCACCTGGTGTTTGGCACCCTGCACACCACCAGCGCCGCCAAGACCATCGACCGGGTGGTGGACGTGTTCCCCGCCGAGGAGAAATCCATGGTCCGCTCGATGCTCTCCGAGTCACTGCAGGCGGTGATTTCCCAGACCCTGATGAAGAAGAACGGCGGCGGCCGGGTGGCGGCCCACGAGATCATGATCGGCACCCCGGCGATCCGCAACCTGATCCGCGAGGACAAGGTGGCGCAGATGTACTCCGCGATCCAGACCGGCGGCTCCCTGGGCATGCAGACCCTGGACCAGTGCCTGCAGGGGCTGGTCCAGAAGGGCGTGGTATCCCGCGAAGCGGCCCGCGAGAAGGCGAAAAGCCCGGACGCGTTTTAACAGGGAAGCGACCCCATGGAATTCGAGAACCTGCTCAAACTGATGGTGCAGAAAGGCGGCTCCGACCTGTTCATCACCGCCGGCGTGCCACCCAGCATGAAAGTGCACGGCAAGGTGTTGCCGGTGACCCGCACCGCCCTGACCCCGGATATGACCCGGGATCTGGTGCTCAATGTGATGAGCGAGAAGCAGCGCAAGGAATTCATCGAGCACCATGAATGCAATTTCGCCATTTCCGCCCGGGGCATCGGCCGGTTCCGGGTCAGCGCCTTCTATCAGCGCAACCTGGTGGGCATGGTACTGCGCCGCATCGAGACCAAGATTCCCCAGGTGGACGAACTGCGCCTGCCGCCGGTGATCAAGGACCTGGCCATGACCAAGCGGGGCCTGGTGCTGTTCGTGGGCGCCACCGGCACCGGTAAGTCCACCTCCCTGGCGTCGATGATCGGCCACCGCAACAAGAACTCGAAGGGCCACATCATCTCCATTGAGGACCCCATCGAATTCGTCCACCAGCACCAGGGCTGCATCGTCACCCAGCGCGAGGTGGGCATCGATACCGACTCCTTCGAGATCGCCCTGAAAAACACGCTGCGCCAGGCGCCGGACGTGATCCTGATCGGTGAGGTGCGCAGCCGCGAGGTCATGGACTACGCCATCGCCTTCGCCGAAACCGGCCATCTGTGCCTGGCCACCCTGCACGCCAACAACGCCAACCAGGCCCTGGACCGGATCATTCACTTCTTCCCCGCCGACCGGCACGGGCAGCTGTACATGGACCTGTCGCTGAACCTGCGCGGCATCGTCGCCCAGCAGCTGATCCCCACCCCGGACGGCAAGGGCCGGCGCGCCGCCATCGAAGTGCTGCTCAACACGCCGCTGGTGTCCGACCATATCCGCAAGGGCGAGATTCACCTGCTCAAAGCGCTGATGGGCAAATCCCGGGAGCAGGGCATGCAGACCTTCGACCAGGCCCTCTACGACCTCTATGACGCCGGCGAAATCACCTACGAGGACGCCATCGCCCACGCCGACTCCCCCAACGACCTGCGCCTGATGATCAAGCTCGGCAACGAAACCGATGCCTCCAGCCTGGATCACGCCACCCGTGGCCTGAGCATCGAGGGCGACTGAGCCGGCACCGGTTTTTCCTTCTTTTACCTTTCTCCGCCGGCCCCCGCTAGGGCCGGCCACCGCGCCATGCTATGCCTGTACCCACACGCACCGGTCCGCCGTGCCCACGACCTCTTCACGGCCTTGGCGCCACGGTGGGCGGTGACGTCATAAACATTGGAAATGTGGAAAAGGAGAGCACCACCATGAACAAGTTCGCTTCCGCTCACTGGCAAGGCGATATCAAGAAGGGCAAGGGCACCATCTCCACCCAGAGTGGCGCGCTCAAGGAGCAGCCCTACGGGTTCAACACGCGCTTCGAGGACGAGCCGGGCACCAACCCGGAGGAGCTGATCGGCGGCGCCCACGCCGGCTGTTTCTCGATGGCCTTTTCCCTGCAGCTCGGCAACGCCGGCTACACCCCGGACAGCATCGATACCAAGGCCAAGGTCACTCTTGAGAAAGACGGCGATGGCTTCAGCATCACCAAGGTGCACCTGGATATGACGGCGAAGATCCCCGGCATCGACGACGACGAGTTCCAGAAAATCGCCAAAGCGGCGAAGGAAGGCTGCCCGGTGTCCAAACTGCTCAACGCGGACATTTCCCTGGACGCCAAACTGCAAAGCTGACCGACCCAGTGCCCGCCCGCCCCGGGCGGGCACTGACGACCATCGTGGTCAATCTCTCACAGCATCCGTAAGAGATCGCTGATCCCCCTGCCCGACGTTCCTCGTCACACTGACCGTTGCCGCTCCTGTCTCCACCAGGGGAATCCTCGGAGCACCATTGACAACCATCACGTGACGAGTTACAAATGATCCTGTCTTTCGCCGACAAAACCACCCGGCGCCTGTTTGAAACGGGCCGCTGCCTGCGGGTACCGCCGGATGTGGCGCGCCGGGCCGCGCGCAAGCTGGAATACGTGCACCTGGCCACCTGTCTGGAGGACCTGCGGGTGCCGCCGGGCAACCGGCTCCACCGGCTGGAAGGCGATCAGAAAGGACGGCACGCCATCCGCGTCAACGAGCAATGGCGCATCAGCTTTCGCTTTGACGGCGAGAACGCCCATGACGTGCTGTTCTGCGACTATCACTCATAAAACGCCGCCGGCGGGAGGCACCATGACCCTTTTCAGTGTCACCGGCATGCAGCGCCGCCCCACCCATCCCGGGGAAATGCTGCGCGAGGATTTTCTGCCCGACTATGGGCTGACGGTCACGTCCCTGGCCACGGCGGTGGGCGTGTCGCGGCAGTCCATCAATGAACTGCTGCGCGAACGGCGGGCATTGAGCCCCGAAATGGCGCTGCGCCTGGCCCGCCTGTTCGGCAATACACCGGACTTCTGGCTGAACGCCCAGCGGGCGGTGGATCTGTGGGACGCCGAACAGGCGATCCGTGACCAGATCGAAAACATCAAGCCGCTCAGCGCCGCCTGAGCAGGGCCCTTTGGGCCGCGATAACCGGTGTCGATTATCGCGGCTGAAGCCGCTCCTACCGCCAGATCCCGAGGACGAGCGCCCCCGGACTGCTTTCAGGCCGCGGGTTCGGCCAGGGTGCCGGCGCGGTAGTCGCGCAGGGCCTGTTCGATCTCTTCCTGGGTGTTCATCACGAAGGGGCCGTACTGGGCGATGGGTTCGCCCAGGGGCTTGCCGGCCAGCAACACCAGCCGCGCGCCCTGGTCGCCGGCGGCCAGGGTGACCCGGTCGCCGTCGTCGAGCACCGCGGTGTGCTCCGCCGGCACCGTTTCGCCGGCCACGCTCAGGCCGCCCTCGAACAGGTACAGAAAGGCGTTGTAACCGGCCTTGATCGGCACCGTGAGCGACTCACCCGGGCGCAGTTTCACGTCCAGATAAAGCGGGTCGGTGGCGCCGCCTTTCACCGGCGCGGTCAGCGTTTCCCCGTCCAGCACCACTTGGCCGGCGATGGCCTTCACCTGGCCGCCGCCGGGCAGATCGAGGCGCGGCATTTCCGTGTCGGCCACGTCCCGGTACCCGGCGGGCTTCATCTTTTCCCGGCCCGGCAGGTTGATCCACAGCTGGAAGCCGCGCAGCAGGCCGTCCTGCTGCTGGGGCATTTCCTCATGGATAATGCCGCGCCCGGCGGTCATCCATTGCACCCCGCCCTGCTTGAGATCGCCCTCGTTGCCCAGGTGATCGCGGTGCTTCATATGCCCTTCGACCAGGTAGGTCACGGTCTCGAAACCCCGGTGCGGGTGGGCGGGGAAGCCGCCGATGTAATCGTCCGGGTTATCCGAGGAGAAGGCGTCCAGCATCAGAAAAGGGTCCAGCCGCACCGAGGGGTTGTGGCCCAGGGCACGCTTGAGCCGGACACCGGCGCCATCGGACGTTTCCAGGGCACGGATGGTGTGCAGCACGCTTCGTTCTTTCATGGTTGCCTCCTCGCCCTACCGGGCATCGCTAGCGGCGCCGGCCTATTCAGGCGCCGCGTATTTCCCGCTCGCCCAGCCGCTCACGGCCATGGGGCGAGGTGAAATCCAGTTGCGGGCCAATCGAGATGATCCCGTGGGGGTTCACCGTCGGATGGCTGCGGAAGTAATGATGGCGGATATGGTCCAGGTGCACCGTTTCCGCCACGCCGGGCAGCTGGTACAGCTCCTTGAGCAGCCCGTTCAGGTTCGGGTAATCAACGATGCGCTTACGGTCGCACTTGAAGTGGGTGACGTAGACCGCGTCGAAACGCACCAGGGTGGTCCACAGGCGCAGGTCCGCCTCGGTGAGGGTGTTGCCCACCAGATAGCGGCTTTCGCCGAGCCGGCGCTCCAGGTCCTCCAGGGTGTCGAACAGGGCGGTCACCGCCTCGTCGTAGGCCTCCTGGCCGGTGGCGAAGCCGGACTTGTAAACGCCGTTGTTCACATGGTTATAGACCGGATCGTTGATCGCCTCGATGGCCTCGCGCAGGTCCTCGGGGTAATAGTCCCCGGGCCGCGCGCCCAGATCATCGAAGGCACCGTTGAGCATGCGGATGATGTCCGCCGACTCGTTGCTGACGATGGTCTCGCGCTCCTTGTCCCACAGCACCGGCACCGTCACGCGGCCGGTGTACTTGGCGTCCGCCTTCAGATACAGCTGATAGAGCTTATCCAGGCCGTACAGGGCGTCGCCGGTGGCACCGTCGAAGTCATCGCGCAGCTCCCAGCCGTTTTCCAGCATCAGCGGGTGCACCACGGAAACGCCAATGTGCTCCTCCAGGCCTTTCCAGGCGCGCATCACCAGCGCCCGGTGGGCCCAGGGGCAGGCGAAGGACACGTACAGGTGGTAGCGGCCCTTTTCCGCCTTGAAGCCGCCCTCACCGGAGGGGTCGGCGGCGCCGTCGGCGGTGACCCAGTTACGGAACTGGCTTTCCGAACGCTTGAAGCGCCCGCCGGTGCTCTTGGTGTCGTACCACTTGTCCTGCCACTGTCCGTCGACCAGCAGTCCCATGTCGTTTTCTCCTGTCCGTGTCGGCTGTCGTCTGTCTCTCGTCTGTCTGTCCGGGCGGCCCGGCGCCCCTGGGCTCAGGCGGCGGCGGTGTTCAGCGCCTCCAGTTCGGCGGCGATTTCCGCCTCGGCCCGGGCCAGCGCCTGGTGCTTGACCTCGTCGCCCATGTTCAACCCTTCAGCGTAAATGAAACGCACGTCGCGGATACCCATGAAATCGAAAATCTGTTTTACGAACACCGTGGTGGTCTCGTAGGGCTGGCCGGCGTGCACGCCGCCGTGGGCCGCGAACACCCGTACCGGCTTGTCCTCCAGCAGACCCACCGGCCCGGTGTCGGTGTACTTGAAGGTGATGCCGGCACGGGCGATATGATCGATCCAGGACTTGAACTGGGTGGGCGCGGCGAAGTTGTACATGGGCATGCCAATCACCACCAGATCCGCATCGCGCAACTCCTGAACGAACTCCTCGGAGCGCGCCAGCACCGCCTTCTGGGCCTCGTTGAGCCCGTCACTGAAGCCGCGCAGGGCACCGGCCCGCTCCAGGTCCAGGTGCGGCACGCCGTCGTTGACCAGATCCCGGACCACCACCTCGGTGCCCGGGTGGTTGGCGCGGTAGCCGTCGATAAAGGTCTGGCTGAGGCGGCTGGAAGCTCCCTCGGCACCGAAGACGCTGGTTTGCAAGTACAGGATGCGGGTCATGGCCGGTTCCCTTAAAGGTCGTGATGATCCATTGTCTTTTCTGTTCATCCGATATAAAACGGCACATACCTGTGCGATATGGCCAACTGATTCGATATGTCGACCAAAATCACCCTGGACCAATGGCAAGCCCTGATCGCGGTGGTGGACGAGGGCGGTTACGCCGCCGCCGCCGAAGCGCTGGACAAGAGCCAGTCGGCGATCAGCTACGCGGTGCAGAAAATCGAGACCGAGCTGGGGGTGCGCGCCTTCGCCCTGGAGGGTCGCCGTGCGCGGCTCACCGAAACCGGCCATTTGCTGTACCGGCAGGCCAAGGTGCTGCTGGAAGAGGCCGGCCGCATCGAGAGCAGCGCCATTCAGTTCGGCCACGGCTGGGAGCCGCTGGTGCGGGTGGCCGCCGATGGCCTGTTTCCCCAGACCGTGGTGCTGTGCGCGCTGGTCCGGCTGGCGGAGGAAAGCCCGCTGACGCGGGTGGAGTTCCAGGAGACCATTCTGTCCGGGGCCGAGGAGGCGCTGCTGCGCCATGAGGCCGACCTGGCGATCACCGGCCGGGTGCCGCCCGGTTTCATGGGCGACCATCTGATTCGCATCCGCTTCGTGGCGGTGGCGGAATCACACCATCCGCTGCACGATCAGGGGCCACTGAGCCTGGACGACCTGCGCCCGCACCGGCAGCTGGTGCTGCGCGATTCCGGGCGCCAGCGGGTGGATTCCGGCTGGCTGGGCGCGGAGAAGCGCTGGACCTTTTCCCATAGCCACACCCGCCGCCAGGCGCTGCTGCGCGGCCTCGGTTTCGCCTGGGTGCCGGAGCCGGAGATTGGTGATGACCTGGCCGCCGGCACCCTCAAGCCCCTGCCCCTGGCGGAGGGCGTATACCGCTACCAGGACCTCTACATGGTGTACGCGGAGGGCCAGTACGCCGGCCGGGCGGCCCGTTTCCTGGGCGAAGGCATCAAGGCCGGGCTGGCGGAGGACGACGACGCGGCCATCGCCTGAGCGGCGGCGGACGCGGGTCGCAAAGGCGGGCCACCACCATTGACGCGCCCCAGTAGCGGGCGCCTTATACTGAAAACACTGTTTTTTCTGGAGGATCACCATGCGCTGGATTGCCCTGTTTCTCGCCGTGACCCTGGCCGGCTGCGTGTCCCCGGTGGTGGTGGACCACCGGGCCGGCACCGATTTCGCTGATTACCGCAGCTACGCCATCGACCCGCCGCCGGACGACCAAGAGGTGCTCAGCCTGGACGGCCAGCGGGTCCAGCAAGCGCTGCGCCGGGAACTGGCCGGCCGCCCGCTGACCAGCGCCGGCAAGGACGGTGCCGACCTGCTGGTGCGCTACCGGTTCGTGCCGGTGGAAAAATTCCAGGGCAACACCCTGCAGTTCGGTTTTGGCTGGTTCGGCAATGGCTATGGCCTGTCCACCAGCACCCCGGTGGAGGGTGAAACCTACAAGGAATACAAGCTGCAGGTGGCGATGGTGGACCGGACCACCAAGGACGTGATCTGGGAGGCCACCAGCCGCGACACCCTCCACGAGGAACTAAGCAGCCAGCGGCGCGCGGAGCGCATCGACAAAATGGTGGCGGAAATGCTCAAGCGCTACCCGCCGGCGGCCAGCTGACCCGCACCCGCAGGCCGCCGCCCGGCGCCCTGTCCAGGGCCACCCGGCCATCGGTACGCGCCATGATGGTGGTGACGATGGCCAGCCCCAGGCCACGGCCACCGCCATGGCCGCGCCAGCCCCGCTCCAGGGCCCGGCGGCGCTGTTCCGGAGTCAGGCCGGGCCCCTGATCATCAATGCACAGCCCCACGCGGCCATCGTCCAGCGGCGCCAGGCTCATCACCCCGCCTTCCGGGCTATGCCGCACCGCGTTCTCCAGCACGTTGCGCAGCACGATGCGCACCAGCCCGGCGGGCGCCGCCGGCACACCGGCCAGGGCCTGCCGCCGCACGCTCAGGTTGCGTTCCCGCAGCGCCCCCGCCAGCTCCTCCAATACCCCGTCCAGCACCGTGTCCAGGGACGCCCGGTCCGCCGGGGCACTGCGCTCCCGGGCCAGGGCCAGCAACTGGTCCAGGCTGTGGCCGAGCCGTTCCGCCGCCTGTTGAGCCGCGTCCCGGGCGTGCTCCGCACGGGGCCCCTCGGTGCGCTGCGCCACCTGCAGCTGGGTACGAATCGCCGCCAACGGTGTGCGCAATTCGTGGGCCAGGTCGTCGGTGAGCCGACGCTCCCGATCCAGGGCCTCCCGTTCCCGGCCCAGCACCTGGTTGAGCGTGGCCACCATGGGTTCCAGTTCCACGCCCCCCGGCGGCGTGGCCACCGTCCGCCGGTCGCCGGCATCGCGGCCGGCGAGCTGGTCGCGCAACGAGGACAGCGGGCCCAGGGCCCGGCCCACCGCCCACCAGACCAGGGCCAGGCTGGCCAGCAGCCCGAGGGACAGGGCCGCCAGCAGCACCAACGCCACCTGATGCATAAAGCCGGTGCGCCCGGCCATGCGTTCGGCGGACGCCACTCGCAGATCGCCTTGGGTCACCGTGAACACCCGCCAGAGTTCGCCGTCCAGACGGCGCTGGCCAAAGCCATCCCCATCCAGCGCCAGGCCGCCCTCCGGGGCCCCGCTGGAGCGGGCCAGCAGTTCCCCGCGCAGGCCGCTCACTTCGCAGGCGATGCCCCGCAGGGGCAGCCGGCCGCCTTCCGCCAGGGCCGCCGGCACCGCCGCGCCGGCGTCCACCAGCGACGCCACCATGCGCGCCGACGCCGCCAGCCGCTGGTCGAGCACCGCCGCCACCCGGTCGCGCACCTCGTGGTGCAGCCACACCGCCAGCACCAGCCACAGCACCGACAGCCCCAGGCCCAGCCCCAGCAGCAGGCGGCCACGCAAACTGGCGGGCGCCAGCCTCACGGCGGGGCCCCCAGACGGTAGCCCTCGCCACGCACGGTCTCGATCAGCCCCTCGCCGAACTTGCGGCGCAGGCTGTGGATGTGCACCGCCAGGGCATTGCTCTCCACGCTCTCGGTCCAGCCGTAGACCCGGTCGGCCAGTTCGTCGGCGGTCAGCACCCGCCCGCGGGCGCCGAGCAGCGCCTGGAGCAGGGCCCGCTCCCGGCGCGTCAGGGCCATTTCCCGTTGATCCAGCCAGACCTGTTGGCGGGCCGGGTCGAAGCGCAGCCGGCCATACTCCACCAGCGGCGCGGCGCGGCCCTCCGCCCGGCGCAACAGGGCGTGGACCCGGGCCACCAGCTCGTCCAGATCAAAGGGTTTTTCCAGGTAATCGTCGGCGCCGGCGTTGAGCCCGGCGACCCGGTGGGCGACGCCATCCCGGGCGGTGAGCACCAGCACCGGCTCGTCCCGGCCCCGGCGGCGCCAGTGGCGCAACAGGGCGAGGCCGTCCCGGTCCGGCAGCCCCAGATCCAGGATCACCAGATCAAAGGCGGAGCCGGCCAGCGCCGCCTCGGCGGCGCCGGCGTCGGGCACCCAGGCCACGGAAAAACCGTGCACCTCCAGGCCCGCCTGCACGCCGTCGCCCAGCAGGGCATCGTCTTCCACCAACAGAATGTGCATGCTTGCTCCCGCCGTTCACCGTTGCCGCCACCCTGGGGCGCCAGAATTAACCCGGCGTTAATCATCGGCGGCCAGCCTGTCCCGAACAACCGCTCTGGCCACACCATCGACGGGCCCGCGCGATACGAAGCCGATGCAAGGCCAATGCAAGGCCAATGCGAGGAGAGAACCGACCCTGATGACCGCCTTGAACCTGGGCCCGCTGGCCCTGCCCCTGGCCCTGCTACCCTGGCTGGCCGGCGTGATCGCCGCCTGGGCCCTGGCCGCCTGGCGCCGCCGGGCCCGGCCGGACGCCGAGCCGGTGCTCAGCTGGATGCTGTTCAGCGGGCTGATCGGCGCCCGCTTGGCGTTCGTGCTCCGCTACCTGGATCAGTACAGCGGGCCGCTGGCCATGCTGGACATCCGCGACGGCGGGTTCTGGTGGCCGGGGGCGGCCCTGGGGGCGCTGCTGGGGCTGGCCCTGGCCCGCTGGCGCGGTCATGGCAAGGCGCTACCCGAGGCCGGACGGATCGCGGTGGCCGGGGCGGTGGTGACGCTGCTGGTCACGCTGGCCCTGAAACCCCTGCGCGCCGGCGACGCGCCGCTGCCCGACGTCACGCTGTATGCCCTGGGCGGCACCCCGGTGACCCTGGCGGAGGCCACCGGCGGCCGCCTGACGCTGATCAATCTGTGGGCCAGCTGGTGCCCGCCCTGCCGCCGGGAAATGCCGGTGCTGGAGCAGGGCCAGCGGGATTACCCGGCGGTACGTTTCCTGTACGCCAACCAGGGCGAAGGCGCGGACACCGTGCGCCGCTATCTGAGCGCCGAGGGGCTGCGGCTGGAACGGGTTTTGCTGGACCCCCACCGGGATCTGGGCCGAGACCTGGGCGGCGGCCTGCCGACCACGCTGCTGGTGGACCCCCGGGGCCGGGTGGTGAACAGCCACCTGGGCCCGCTGTCGGCGGCCAGCCTGCGCCACTTTCTAAGTTCCCATCTTCCATCCGACCAGGAGTAAACCGTGCCATTATCCCGTTTTTATTACGCCCTCAAGGTGTTGCTGATCGCCCTGCTGGGCACCGGCCTGGCCCAGGCGCAGGACGAAACGCCCGCTGAGCGGGCGGCGCTGGAGCAAAAAATCTTCGACGTGCTGGAACAGAGCCACTGGGTGGCGGAGGGCGCCGAGGACCCGGACCGGGTGGTGTACACCTTCACCGACCTGAAATGCCCCTATTGCGAGCGCCAGTGGCGCGACATGCGACCGCTGCTGGCGGACCCGGACAACCGCACCCAGGTGCGCCATGTGGTGGTGGCGGTGCTACGCCCGGGCAGCTACGGGGAAGGGGCGGCGGTGCTGGCCGCGGACGACCCGGCGGCGGCGCTGGCGCAGGGCGAGAAAGGCGAATTGAAGCCGCTGGACCCGGTGCCCGAGGCGGTGGGCCGTCAGCTCAGGGAGAACAACGCGCTGATGCGGGAGTTCGGCATCCGTGGCACCCCGGCGACGATCTTCCGGGACCGGAACGGCAAATTGCAGTTCGCCCCCGGGGTGCTGCAGCCGGAGACCCTGCGCGGTCAGGTGTTCCAGCTTCACTGAGCAACCGGCGTCTCCATTGAGGGCCGGCGGCCCTCAGTCGCTCAGCCAGCTGACCTTGCCCTGGCAGACGGTGAGTTTCACCGCGCCGGGCAGGCGGCTGTGCAGCCAGGGGGAGTTGCGGCCGGCGGACAGCCAGTGGCTGGACAGGGTGCGGCTCTCGCCCGCCGCCAGCACGCACAGGCTGGCCGGCCGGCCCGGCTCCAGATGGCCGGCCTGGATGCCCAGGCAGCGGGCCGGCGCGGCGGTGACCGCCTCCAGCGCGCGGTGCAACGGCAGGGCGCCATCTTCCACCAGCTTGAGCACCAGCGGCAGCAGGGTGTCCAGGCCGGAGATGCCCGGCCGGGTGGCCGGGAACGGAGCGGTCTTGCTGAACGAGCCGGAGGGCTGGTGCTGGGAGCACACCGCGTCGATGGTGCCGTCGGCCACCGCCGCCAGCAGGGCTTCCCGGTCGGCGGCGCCGCGCAGCGGCGGGATTACGTGGCAGTGGCTGTCGAAGCCTTCCAGGGCGGACTCGTCCAGCAGCAGATGGTGAATGCTCACATCGGCGGTGACCGGCAGCCCGCGGGCCTTGGCGGCGCGCAGCAGCGGCAGGGATTCGCGGCTGGAGATCTGCTGGAAGTGGGCGCGCACGCCGGTGGCCTCCACCAGCAGCAGGTCCCGGGCCAGCTCCACGGATTCCGCCACCGCCGGAATGCCGGGCAGGCCCAGACGGGTGGCCACCGGGCCGTCGTGGGCGCAGCCACCGGCGGCCAGGGCCGCGTCCTGGGGCCGGAACATCACCGGCAGATCAAAGGTGGCCGCGTATTCCAGGCCGCGCTTGAGCACCAGGGCGTCGGCCACCGGCGCGCCGGCCTGGCCCACGGCGATGCAGCCGGCCCGGGCCAGGGTGGCCATCTCGGCCAGTTGCACGCCATCCAGATGCTGGGTCAGGGCGGCCACCGGCAGCACCCGGGCAAATCCGGCCTGGCCGGCCTGTTCGCGGATCAGCCGCACCACGGCGGTGGAATCCACCGGGCCGCAGTCCGGCTGGGCGGCCAGGTGGGTAATGCCGCCGGCGGCGGCGGCGCGGGTTTCCGAGGTCACGTCACCGGCGCGGCCGCTGTCCGGCAGCGACAGGTGCACGCAGGCGTCCACCAGGCCGGGGATTACCCACAGGCCCTCGGCCTCCACGATCTCCGCGCCGGGGGCGTCCAGGCTGGCGCCGATGCGCACCAGACGGCCGTCTTCCACCAGCAGGTCCGCCACCTCATCGCGGCCGGAAGCCGGGTCGATCACCCGGCCCTTGCGAATCAGCAGATGCGCCTTAGCGGCCATGGTCTTCTCCCTGCTCCGGGTTCTGGCTGCTTTCCTGGCCGCTGATGGCCATGGACATCACCGCCATGCGCACGGCGATGCCGAAGGTCACCTGGTTGAGAATCACCGAGCGCGGGCCGTCGGCCACCTCGGAGGCGATTTCCACGCCCCGGTTGATCGGCCCCGGGTGCATAACGATGGCATCCGGTTTGGCGTGGCGCAGTTTTTCGTTGTTCAGGCCATACAGGCGGAAGAACTCCGCCTCGCTGGGCAGGAAGGCGGAGTCCATGCGCTCCTTCTGCAGACGCAGCATGATCACCACGTCCACGTCCCGCAGGCCCTGGGCCATGTCGTTGAACACGGTCACGCCGAGGCTTTCCGCGGCCACCGGCAGCAGGGTGCGCGGGCCGATCAGGCGCACTTCCTCGGCACCGAGAATATTGAGCGCGTGAATCTGCGAGCGGGCCACCCGGGAGTGCAGCACATCACCGACGATGGCCACCCGCAGGCCGTCGAAGCCGCCCTTGTAGTGGCGGATGGTGTACATGTCCAGCATCGCCTGGGTGGGGTGCGCGTGGCGCCCGTCACCGGCGTTGATCACCGCCACACCGGGGGTCACCTCGTTGGCGATGAAGAACGGCGCCCCGGAATCCTGGTGGCGCACCACGAACATGTCGGCGGCCATGGCTTCCAGGTTGCGCAGGGTGTCCAGCAGGGTTTCGCCCTTGCTGGTGGCGGACTTGGAAATATCCAGGTTGAGCACGTCGGCGCTGAGCCGCTTGGCGGCCAGTTCGAAGGTGCTGCGCGTGCGCGTGCTGGATTCGAAGAACAGGTTCACCACCGTCTTGCCGCGCAGCAGGGGCACCTTCTTGATGGCGCGCCCGCCCACGTCGACGAAACTGGCGGCGGTGTCCAGCATGTCTTCCAGCAGGGAACGGGAGAGATGTTCGACGGAAAGAAAATGTCGCAGCTTTCCGTCATCGGTGAGCTGCACGCGGGAGGAGGGCGGCGGCGCAAGCGTCATTCGTCAGCCTTTACGGGGATCTCTATCACCTCCGCGACCAGAGGCGCGGGCCCGCGTAATTCTACCCGTTGATGGGGCGGCAATGCCAAAGTTTCCCCGCAAATATCCGGGCGAATCGGTAACTCTCTGTGACCGATATCAAACAACACCGCCAGGCGGATCGAGGCCGGCCGGCCATAATCGAACAGTTCGTTCATGGCGGCCCGAATGGTGCGCCCGGTCATCAACACGTCGTCCACCAGCAGCAGATGGGCGCCATCCACCTCGAACGGCAGGTCCGAGGGCTTCACGGTGCGCTTGAGCCCGCGGGTGTCGAAGTCATCCCGGTAGAAGCTCACGTCCAGGGAGCCCAGCGGCGCCGGCGATGCCAGCCGGGCATTAAGCGCCTCCGCCACCCAGGCCCCGCCGGACTGAATGCCCACCAGCGCCGGCGGCGCCTCGCCATATTCGTCCGCGAGCTGCTCGGCCATGGCGGCCAGGCGCGCGTCGATCTCCGCTTCGTTCCAGCGCAAGGGTGTCTCCTGAAGGTGGATGGCATCGAACCGGCGTAGAGTAGCAGATCACCGGCGCCGGCGGCATGGGCGCCGCCGGTTTTGCGAGTCGCGTCCGGCACCCGGCGGCGAACTGGTTTAAACTCGCCCCCCGGTCACCGGCGGCGCCCCCGGCGTCGGGTGACGGCTTCCCGTGGGGCGATGTCGCCACGGGCATTATGGACGAGAAAACGGAAACAGGAATGACGATGAAACGCTTCATGAAAGGCATTGCCGTGGCGGCCCTGGCGGCCGCGATCACCCAGCCGGTTCAGGCCTTCAGCCTGAAAGGCGCCATGGACTCCGCCAACAACGCGGTGGATCAGGCACAGAAGAAAGCCAACGACGCCACCAGCCAATCCCAGCAGGCGATCGACGGCGCCACCGGTGACTGGAAACTGGCCGGCGACACCGCCACCATGGTGAACGACCTGTCCAGCCAGCTCGGCGTGTCCAAACAACAGGCCGCCGGTGGCAGCGCCGCCCTGTTCTCCCTGGCCAAATCCCAGCTGTCCGGCGACCAGTTCGGCGGCATTACCAGCCAGGTGTCCGGCCTCGGCGGCCTGCTGGGCGGCGGCGAGCAAGGCGCCAACGGCGGCATGCTGAGCGGCGTGCTCGGCAACGTGAAAACCCTGGCCGGCGTGCAGCAGGCCTTCAGCGCCATGGGCCTGAGCCCGGAAATGATCGGCCAGTTCACGCCGATCATCACCCAGTTCCTGGGCAACCAGGGCGTGGCCAGCCCGGTGATCGGCGCCCTCCAGAACCTCTGGGCCCCGGCCACCTGAGCCTGACGCCGCCGACGCCCTCAGCGGCGCCGGCGGCTTGCCTTGAGCCCGCGCTTCAGCCGCTCCGCGGCGTCCGCCCGCGCCAGGAATTCCACCGTCTTGCCGACCTTGTGCGGCACCAGAACCTCCAGCTCCTCCAGAACGCGCAGGTCCGCGCGGGCCGTGTTCTCCGACACGTCGAACAGGTTCTTTACCTCCTTGGCGGTGTAGCCCACCCCCGGATTCTTCAGTGCCTGCCGTAACAACATGCCCTGGCGATGGTTCAGGCGGCGCCCGATGCCCATGTCCGCCAGCCAGTCCATCAGCTCCAGATACTCCCGCCGTCTGGTCCGCACATACTCCAGAAAAGCGTCCATGGCCCGCTGAATGACCCGCAGTTGATAGACCACGAAATAGGTCAGGTCATTGTCGTCCGTTTCGGTGAACAGATAGGCCTCTCCATACTGAATCGGCGCATCCTTGAGCAAGGCACTGATGGAGATGTACTCGAACGGCCAATAGCCGGTTTTCAACATGTACCAATAGAACAATGCCCGGGCGGTACGGCCGTTGCCGTCCACGAACGGGTGCTCATAGCCGACCATGAAATGCAGGATGATCGCTTTCACCGCAGGGTGAATAAAGGCACGCCCTTCACGGCCATCATGCTGTTCATTGGCGAAGCGACACACTGCCTTGAGCCGGGCGGGGAGCTGATACGCCGGCGGCGGTTGGTGGGCCACGTCGCCATCCCGATCAACCACCACGTCGTCGTTCTGACGCGGCTCGCCGGGCACCACCCCGGCCTGAACCGTCCCGTGGGTGGCCAGTTCATGGAAGCGGAACATCAACGCCAGATCCAGGGGTTCGTCGCGGGCCCGTTTGGCCTCTTTCATCAGCAGGTAGTTATTGAACACCATGCGCTCATCCTCGGTGCGGGGCGAACGCTCGCGGATCAACATATCCCGCGCCACCTGACGGGTGGTGGCGGCCCCCTCCAACTGGGCGCTGGAAATCGCCTCCTCCATCATCAGGGTTTCCACCAGGTACTGCTCACGCTGGCCATGGCTGGACAGATCGAACCCGCCCTCCCTCAGCGACGGCGCGCAAAGCCGATCGATGGCATGTAGCGTGCCGGCCATGGCGTCGGGGGTGCAGAATTGAAACGGTCGCCCGTCCGCCGCGCTCAGACTCACCGGTTTGAGCAGACTCTGGCGCGCCATCTTGATCGCCACCCAGGACGCCTCCTTGTCCACCGAGGCGGGCAGCCGGCGCCGCAGATCATGCCAATGCAGGTAAAGACCTTTTGCGTCGACCGTGCCGTATTGGTCCATGGCGGCCAGTACAGCCTCAGGTTTTCTGGAAAAAACCGCAGCTTTATCAGGTGGTTGCGCGATCCTTGCCATATTCAACTCAATTTTCGGAAAATTGAGTTGAATATGCTCGCTCAGTTCGGAAAGATCAAGATAGGGCGACGGCGACCCGAGGGGGCGTTCAGGGCTGAATCGGTTCGGCGCCGTTCAACAAGCCCTCGGCGATCACCACCGCGGCCATGGAATCCACCTTCGGGTCCGGGCCACGCTGGCCGGTGCGTTCGCGGGCTTCACGGGTAGAGAGGCGTTCGTCCACCATCACCACCGGCAGGCCGAAACGGCCGTGCAGGCGGCGGGCGAATTTGCGGGCGCGGGCGCTGGACGGGCTTTCCGAGCCGTCCATGTTGAGGGGCAACCCCACCACCAGGGTATCCGGGCGCCATTCGTCGAGCAGCGCCGCCACCCGGTCCCAGTCCGGCTGACCATTGTGGCTGGGCAGGGGGGTCAGCGGCGAGGCGGTGCCGATCAGATCGTTGCCGGAGGCCAGCCCGATCTTCTGGGTGCCGTAATCGAAGGCCAGCAGAATCAACCGTGGCCCACCTGGGTGGCGATCAGGCTCATGTCCACGCCAAGCCGGGCGGCGGCGGCTTGCCAGCGCTGGTCGAAGGGCGTGTCCAGCACCAGTTCCGGGCTGCTGGCGGCGCTCAGCCAGATGTTCTCCGCCAGCTCCCGCTCCAGTTGCCCCTGGTCCCAGCCGGCATAGCCCAGGCACACCAGGGTGGCCTCCGGCCCCTGGCCCAAGGCGATGGCTTCCATGATGTCCCGGGAGGTGGTCAGACACAGGCCATCGGCCAGTTGAATGCTGGAATCCCACAGCCGGGCGGTGCTGCGGTGCAGCACGAAGCCCGAATCCTGCTGGATCGGACCACCGGCCACCACCTGGTGGTGCTCGGACGGCGGCACCTCCACCTCGATGTCCATGTCCGCCAGAATATCGCTGAGGCTCAACGACACCGGCCGGTTCAGCGTCAGCCCCATGGCGCCTTCATCGCTGTGCTCCACCATGTAGGTCACGGTGTGCTCGAAGTTGGGATCGTCCATCTGGGGCATGGCGATCAAAAGCTGATGTTTAAGGCTGGCATTGTCCATGGCCACAGTATCCGGCGACCTTTCGATGAGGGCAAGGGAAGCGGCCGGGCCGGTTACTGGGAGGACACCCGGCGGCCGGCGTCGAAGCGCCAGGTGCGGATGATCTCCAGCACGTCCATATGCTCGCGCATTTCCGCCGTGAACGGCTCGAACGGCGCCGCCAACCGCACGCTGCGCAGCGCCGCCTGGTCCAGGAAAGGATAGCCGGAGGACTCCAGTATCCGGGTTTCCTCGATCTCGCCATTCGCGCGCAGGGCCACCATCAGCCGCACCCCGCCGAAGGCGTTGTCCTCCAGCGCCTGGCGGGGAAAATGCCGGGTGCCGGCGGCTTCCACCCGGCGGCGGAAGGTGTCGATGTAGGCGGCCTCATAATGGGCCTTGGTGGACACCGAGGTGAGCCGGCGGATACGCGGGCGTTTGGCGTAGGCCTGTTTGCGCTGGTCCAGACGCGCCTGCAGGCTGGCGATTTCCCGGCTCAGCTGGTCCACATTTTCCTGGTCCGCCTTGCGGCGCGGGTTCTCTTCCTGGCGGTCGCTCTGCTCGCTGTCGGTGGCGCGCTCGCTGCGCGCCCGGGTGACGATGATTTTCTGGCGGGTGACCGGGCGGGGCTGCCGGGTGGTGGGCTCCTGGAGCTGCACGGTGTCGGTATCCGGGTCGCTGAACGGCGCCGTTTCGGTGGTGGTCAGTTCCCGCTTTTCGCTCTGGTCGCCGGCGCCGGCCTGGTTGGCCTGGGCAATGAAGTCGGCCTCCTCCGGTTCCTTATCGGCGCGATGCATGGCCAGGGTGACTTCCAGGCTGTTGGGCGCGGCGCGGGGCTTCTCCGGCGCGAAGCTGACGCCGAACAGCACCACGCCGTGCACGGCCAGGGCCAGAAACAATGTGAAGCCGAGCCGGTCGGCGGCGGTTACCTGTGGAGCAGCCATGAAGGATTTTGCGTCTTTATTATGTGGCCCATCGTCACGATGCGGCGCATTGTCCCCCGAACGCGCCACGCCGCCCAGGACGTAGCGCGCATTTCCCGATCAGCCACGCAGTTCGAGCAGGGCGTCGAACAGCTGGCCGGCGATATTGATGCCGTAGATCTGGTCCAGCTCGCGCACGCAGGTGGGGCTGGTCACGTTGATTTCAGTGACATAGTCGCCGATCACATCCAGGCCCACGAAATAGAGGCCCTTCTCACGCAACACCGGCCCCACCTGCTGGCAGATCCAGCGGTCCCGGTCGGTCAGTTCGCGTCCCTGGCCGGTGCCGCCGGCGGCCAGGTTGCCACGGAATTCGCCTTCCTTGGGAATCCGCGCCAGGGCGTAGTCCACCGGCTCGCCGTTGATCATCAGAATCCGCTTGTCGCCGTCCTTGATCTCGGGAATGAAGCGTTGCGCCATCACCGGGGTTTTGCCGTTCTCGGTGAGCACGTCGATGATCACGCTCAGGTTGGCGCTGCCCGGTTCGATGCGGAACACATTGGTCCCGCCCATGGCGTCCAGGGGCTTCATCACCGTGTCACCCTGTTCCTTCACAAACTCACGCAGACGGTCGGCGCGACCGGACACCAGGGTGGGCACGCAGCACTGCGGAAAATCGGTGGCGAACAGTTTTTCGTTGCTGTCGCGAACACTGGCCGGTTTGTTGACCACCATCACCCCTTCACGCTCCACTTTCTCCAACATATAGGTGGCGTACAGATAGGCGCTGTTGAAGGGCGGGTCCTGGCGCATCAGGATCATATCCAGACCGGCCAGGGCGCGGGGCGCCGGCTCGCCAAGTGTGAACCAGTCGTCATTATTGTCGCGCACGACCAGATCACGGGTCACCGCTCGTACCTCGCCGTCCCGCACATACAGATCGGCTGGTTCCATATACTGAATCGACCAGCCGCGACGCTGAGCTTCCAGCAACATGGCCAGGGTAGTGTCTTTCCAGGGTTTAATGTGGTCGATGGGGTCCATCACCACGCCGATTTTCAGGCTCATGGGGGCTCCAGGAAGAGGTCGGGAGAGAGGTGCCGGGCCATGTTATCAGTGCCTTGGCCGGGCCGCTACGGGACGCTTTTCTCAGGTCCCACAGGGTCTTATAGATTGAATGTAGAAACTGTGTTAAAACCTCGGCTTGGGCTGTTCCACCCAGTAGAGCCTCCGAACAAAGTAGTAATGGGGATCAAAGAAGGGGCTCACCGGATCCACGATAATTAGATCGCCGGAGCGATTTTCAGTGTCGCCGGGCACGGCGGCTGTAAAAACGCTTCCCGACGACAAGACGTTGCGGCCCTTAACGGTTCACGATTGAAGGCAGTTCTCCATGACTGACAATTTCCAAGACCTCAAGGTGATGGTGATCGACGATTCCAAAACCATTCGTCGCACCGCCGAAACCTTGCTGAAGAAAGCGGGCTGCGAGGTGATCACCGCCACTGACGGATTCGATGCCCTGGCCAAGATCGCCGACAGCAAGCCCAGCATTATTTTCGTGGACATCATGATGCCGCGACTGGACGGCTATCAAACCTGTGCCTTGATCAAGAACAACAGCGCGTTCAAGGGAACGCCGGTGATCATGCTCTCGTCAAAGGACGGTTTGTTCGACAAGGCCAAGGGCCGAATCGTAGGGTCCGACGAATACCTGACCAAGCCGTTCTCGAAGGACGAGCTGCTGGGGGCCATTCGTCAACACGTTTAAGCAGCCGCGACGCTGAACCCGAAGAGGAAAAGATGGCACGCATTCTGATCGTCGATGATTCTCCCACCGAGTGCTACAAGTTCCGGGAGATCCTGGAAAAACACGGCCACCACGTGCTGGAAGCCGCCAATGGCGCCGATGGCGTGGCACTGGCCCGCTCCGAAATGCCAGACCTGGTTCTGATGGACGTGGTGATGCCCGGCCTGAATGGTTTTCAAGCCACCCGCCAGCTGACCAAGGGTGCCGATACCGCCCACATTCCGATCATCATCGTCACCACCAAGGACCAGGAAACCGACCGGGTCTGGGGCAAGCGCCAGGGGGCACGGGATTACCTGACCAAGCCGGTGGACGAGGATGTGTTGTTGCAGACCGTGGGCCGGCAGCTGACCGGCGCGTGATGGCGAGACACCGATGAGCGCCGCCGCTTCCGCCGCCTTCGTCAAACTGGCGGACTATGCCGTCCGCTGCCGCCGGCAGGCCGCCAGCCTGCCGATGCAGGAAGACGCGGTCGATTACTGGAGTGGGGTGGGCTTCACCCTGGACCAACACCGCCTGCTGGCGCCCATGGACGAGGTGTCGGAAATTCTCTCGGTGCCGGCCTACACGCGGGTGCCCGGCGTGCTGCCCTGGATGAAAGGGGTGGCCAACGTGCGTGGCCGTCTGATGACGGTGATGGACCTGAGCCGTTTCCTGGGCCGGCCATCGGAGTTGCAGGAACGGCAACGCAGATTATTGGTATTGGATCAGAACGATCTTTACACGGGAGTCATCGTGGACGAAGTGCAGGGGATGCAGCACTTCCCCCTCGATGCCTACCGGCCGGTGCCGACCACGCGGGACGAGGACCTGGGGCCTTATCTGCGCGGCGGCTATCTGAGGGACGGGGAACTCTGGTCCGTGTTCAGCCTGACGCGGCTGGCACAGGATCCGCGCTTCATGCAGGCAGCCCGCACGGGCTGATGCAAAGCGCGCCGGGGAGATAAGAACAGAGCCAGGCCAGGAGCCAGTTATGAAGTTCAAACCGGGAAACGTGTTCAGTAAGGCACGGGGGAACGCGGGGGGCAATCCGCTCAATGTGGCCCTGTACATCGGGCTAGCCATTTTCATCGCCCTGGCCTTGGCCAACTTCCTGTTGTCGGCGACCCGGGCCAACCTGGCCCAGGAAAACATCACCGACGCCTCGGAGCTGCGCGTGGTCTCCCAGCAGATCGCCAAGAACGCGCTGGAGGCGGCCTCCGGTAACGCCGACGCCTTCGTGCTGCTGCAGGACTCGCGCAGCGAGTTCCAGAGCGCCTGGAACCGCCTGAAGGAAGAGCCGGTGGCCGACGACCAGGTCAAGCAGCGCCTGCAAGGGCTCTGGGACCAGGCCAGCGAGGACACCGCCACTATTCTTAACGGCCGCGACGCGGTGCTCGATCTGCACAAGGTGGCGGACACCCTGGCCCAGGCCATCCCGCAGCTGCAGTCGGAATACCAGGCGGTGGTGGACATCCTGGTGGAAACCGACGCGGCACCGGATCAGGTGGCCCTGGCCCAGCGCCAGATTCTGCTCACCGAACGAATCCTGCGCTCCATTTCCCGGGTGCTCGAAGGGGACGACAACGCGGTGATCGCCGCCGACAACTTCGGCCGCGACGCCACCGAATTCGGCCGCGTGCTCAACGGCATGCTCGAGGGTGACCCGGCCATGGGCATCCAGCGCATCACCAACCCGGAAGCACTTAATTATCTGCAGCGGGTCTCCCGGCTGTTCGACGAGTTCATCACCCAGTCCATCGACGAAATTCTTTACACCGCCCCGGACCTGTTCCAGGTGGCCAGCGCCGCGGACACCATCTTCCGCACCTCCCAGGACCTGCTCGAGCAATCCAGCAACCTGAACGAACAATTCGAGAGCACCACCACCGGCCTGTTCCCGTCCCTGTGGCTGGGCGCCGTGTGCGCGGCCATCGCGGTGCTGATGTTCTTCCTGATCATGCTGCAGCGTAACCGCGAAGCGGCCCGCCGCCGTAACGAACTGGAAAGCGAGAACCAGCGGAACCAGGCGGCGATTCTGCGTCTGCTCGACGAACTGGGCGACCTGGCGGACGGTGACCTGACCGTGGAAGCGACGGTGACCGAGGACTTCACCGGCGCCATCGCGGACTCCATCAACTACTCCATCGACCAGCTGCGCAGCCTGGTACAAACCATCAACAACTCCGCCGTACAGGTGGCCTCCGCCGCCCAGGAAACCCAGTCCACGGCCATGCATCTGGCGGAAGCCTCCGAGCACCAGGCCCAGGAAATCGCCGGCGCCTCGGCGGCGGTGAACGAAATGGCGGTGTCCATTGACCAGGTATCCGCCAACGCCGCCGAGTCCGCCGCCGTGGCGGAAAAAGCGGTGGCGATCGCCAACAAGGGCGCGGAAGTGGTGCAGGCCACCATCCACGGCATGGACACCATCCGCGAGCAGATTCAGGAAACCTCCAAACGGATCAAGCGGCTGGGTGAATCCTCCCAGGAGATTGGCGACATCGTATCGTTGATCAACGACATCGCCGACCAGACCAACATTCTGGCATTGAACGCCGCCATCCAGGCGTCCATGGCCGGTGAAGCGGGCCGGGGCTTCGCGGTGGTGGCGGATGAGGTGCAGCGCCTGGCGGAACGTTCCGCCGCCGCCACCAAGCAGATCGAAACGCTGGTAAAAACCATTCAGACCGACACCAACGAAGCGGTGATCTCCATGGAAGCCACCACCGCCGAGGTGGTGAAGGGTGCCCGGCTGGCCCAGGACGCCGGTGTGGCGCTGGAAGAAATTGAAAACGTATCCAAGAACCTGGCCGACCTGATCCAGAACATTTCCAACGCGGCGCGCCAGCAGGCCGCCTCCGCGGGTCACATCTCCAACACCATGAACGTGATCCAGGAAATTACCTCGCAGACCTCCGCCGGTACCACCGCCACCGCCCGCTCCATTGGCGACCTGGCGGAAATGGCCCAGGAGATGCGGAATTCAGTGGCCGGCTTCCGCCTGCCGGAACATTCCTGAGCCGGCCTGAGCCGGTTCCGGAGACGGAACCATGGGTTACGCAGTGACAGATCGCTGGTCGATCAAGAACGCCCCCGCCATGGACGCCGAGCAGTTCCAGCTGTGGCAGGCGCTGCTCGAGGAACGCACCGGCATGACGCTGGCGGCGGAGCGCAAGCCGTTCCTGGAAACCAGCCTCAATATCCGCATGCGCGAGCTGGGCATCGTCGGCTACGACATTTACTACGAGCAGCTGGTCACCGGGGCCACCGAGGCCCGCGCCATGGAATGGTCGGTGCTGGTGGACCGGCTCACGGTGCAGGAAACCAGCTTCTTCCGACATCCCGGCTCGTTCGCCCTGGTGCAGGATTTCGTGGACCGCTTCGCCGAGGAACGGGACAGCGGCGCCACCCTCAATGCCTGGAGCGTGGGCTGCTCCACCGGCGAGGAAGCCTATTCCCTGGCAATGCTGATCAACGAACGGTTCGCCGGTGCCGCCAAGTCGCTGTTTTACGGCATCACCGGCACCGACATCAGCCTGCCCACGCTGGCCAAGGCGCGCCGTGGATTGTTCCCCCGGCGTCGGGTGGAACAGATCGACCCGGTGTTGCGCAAAGCCTATTTCAGCGACGCCGACGGCCGCCACCAGCAGGTCGGCCAGGTGCTGCGCGAGCGGGTCTGCTTCGCTTACCTGAACGTGCTGAATCTGGATCAGGCGCCCATGGACAACATGGACCTGATTTTTTGCCAGAACCTGCTGATTTATTTCCGCCGCTGGCGGAAACGACAGATCGTCAACCGGCTGGCGGGCCGGCTGGCACCGGGGGGATTACTGGTGCTCGGTCCCGGCGAAATCACCGATTGGCAGGATCCGCGACTGGAACGTGTTCAGTTCGCCGATACCCTGGCCTTCCGGCGCCGGCAATAAGAACGCGGGAGACGTCATGAGCGACCGTCACGACTATCTGGCACTGGATTGGGTTCGTGGGGAAATCCAGGAGACGCTGAATCAGGCCCAACAGGCCCTGGAGGCGTTCGTCGAAAATCCCGACGACGCCACCCGCATGCGTTTTTGCCAGACGCACCTGCATCAGGTGTACGGCACCTTGCAGATGGTGGAGTTCTACGGCGCCGCACTGCTCGCCGAGGAAATGGAAAAGCTGGCCCGGGCGCTGGTGGAACAGCGGGTCGGCAACGTGGGCGACGGCCAGGAAACGCTGATGCGCGCGATTCTGCAGCTGCCGCCCTATCTGGACCGGGTGGCCAGCAACCGCCGCGACCTGCCGGTGGTGCTGCTGCCGCTGCTCAATGACCTGCGCGCCGCCCGTGGCGAATCGCTGCTTTCCGAAACCGCCCTGTTCAAACCGGACCTGGGCCAGGCCGAAGGCAGCGGCCGGGTGCCGGAGGCGGTGCGCGCCGATCCGCGCTTCGAGCAGCTGACCCGCAAGATCCGCCAGATGTTCCAGCTGGCCCTGGTCGGGGTGATGCGCAACGACGACATCGACCGCAATCTGGATTACATGCGCAAGGTGTTCGCCAAGCTCGAACAGGTCACCGGCGACGCCGCCCGGGCACCGCTGTGGCGCATCGCCGACGCGCTGGTGGAAGGCCTGCGCGAGAACGTCATCGAACTGGGCAGCTCGGTCAAACAGATGCTCGGCCAGGTGGACCGCACCCTGCGAGAACTGGCCGCCGACGGCGCCGACAGCCTGGAGCGACCGGCGCCTCCGGAACTGCTCAAGAACCTGCTCTACTACGTGGCCAAGACCGACCACGACAGCCCGCGCATCCGCGAGGTGCGCGCCGGTTTCCGGCTGGACGAGGCACTGCCCTCCGACGACCTGATCAACGCCGAGCGGGAGCGCATGACCGGCCCGGACGCTCTGGCCATGAGTTCCGTGGTCAGCGCGCTCTCCGAGGAAATCACCAAGATCAAGGATGCCCTGGAGCGGTTCGTGCACGAGGGCGACTCCGACCCCACCGAGCTGGAGCCACAGATCACCGGGCTCAAGCAGGTATCCGACACCATCGCCATGCTCGGCCTGGGCCAGCCCCGGGTGCTGGTGGAAGAACAACTGCGGGTCATGGAAGCCATCGTCCAGCGGCGCCGGCCGCCGGAGCGCGACACGCTGATGGATGTGGCCGGCGCGCTGCTCTATGTGGAAGCCACCCTGGCCGGCATCGGCGGCGACCAGCGCCGGCCGGCCTCCGCCAGCGGCGCCGAGGTGCCCCGCCATGTGGGCCAGGCCATGGACGCGGTGCTGCGCGAATGCCGGGCCGGCCTGGAAGAGGCCAAGGACGGCATCGTCGAGTTCATCGCCTCGCAATGGGATCGGGAACACCTGGGCCCGGTACCGGAAAAACTCAACGCCGTGCGCGGCGGTCTGGAAGTGGTGCAGCTGCAACGCCCCGCCGGCGTGCTGCGCCAGTGCGTGCGCTTTATCGAGGAACGGCTGCTGCGCGGCGACACCACGCCGGACTGGCGCAGCATGGACACCCTGGCCGACGCCATTACCTCGGTGGAGTACTACCTGGAGCGTCTCAGCGACGACCCGGAAACCCGCGACGATATCCTGCAACTGGCCCGCGCCAGCGTCAGTGACCTGGGCTACCCGTTGCCGGAGGAAGAAGCTCCGGCCGACGAGGGCACCGAGGCAACGGACCCGTCCGAACCGGAGCCCGACCACCACCACGCCATCGAAACGCCACCGGATACCCCGGCGGAAGAGGACGACGACGATCTGATCGACGACGAGATCATCGAGATCTTCGTCGAGGAAGCCGACGAAGTGCTGGAAGCCCTGAACCAGTACTTCCCGCGCTGGGCCGCCAACACCGGCGACCAGACCGCGCTGGTGGAATTCCGCCGTGCCTTCCACACCCTCAAGGGCTCCGGCCGCATGGTCGGCGCCACCACCGTGGGCGAGCTGGCCTGGGCCATCGAGAACATGATGAACCGGGTGATCGACGGCAGCGTCGAACCGGACGCCACCCTGATCGAGCTGGTGCGCACCGTGCACGGCCTGATCCCGGCACTGGTGGACGCCTTCGCCCGGCGCCAGCCGCCGCCCTGGGACGTGACGCCCCTGGAGCAGGCCGCCTTTACCCTGGCCGAGGGCGGCCGCCTGGACTCGATACCCCGGGTCGACGGCGACGATACGCCGCCCCTGGACGCCGAACTGTCCGAGCAATCGGACCTGGCGGCGGAGCCTGACTCGTCGGCGGAGCCCGATCTGTCTGAACAACCCTGGCAGCCCGAGGAACCCGAAGCGCTTGAGCAGTTCGACGGGCCGCCGGCGCCCGAGGTGCCAGAACCCGACGCCGGGGGCCCGGACGCCGGGGACCCGGCCAACGACCAGCCGCTGGAGTCCGGCGACCCGCTCGCCGACCTGGACGGCCTGGAGTTTGAACTGCCCCCCGGCGAGCCCGCCGACGGCGCCGCCGGCGACGGCCCCGACCCGGTGCTGCTGGATATCTTCCGCAGCGAGGCAAGGCGCAACCTGGCGCTGGTGGGCGACTGGCTGGACCGGCTCGACCCGGATCTCCATGAGCACGCCATGGACGATGAGGTGCACCGCGCCCTGCACACGCTCAAAGGCAGCGCCCGCATGGCCGAGATCAACGCCATGGCGGAACTGGCCGAGCCGGCGGAGAAGCTGGTCAAGGAACTGGTCAATGGCGGCCGGCGCGCCGACGGCGAACTGGTCGACCTGATCCGTGCCACCCACCAGCAGTTAAGCGACGGCCTGGAACAGCTGCATCAGGGGCCGACGGTGTCGCTGCCGGACGCCGGCACCCTGATCGAGGAGCTGGTGGCGGCCCGGGCCCTGCTCAACGAGCACCACGAAGGCACCGATCCGCACATTCTGTCCGTGTTCCTTTCCGAGGGCATGGACCTGATCATCGACACCGACAAGCTGCTCGAACAGTGGGCCGCCAACCCGGACCACACCGGCGAGCTGGCGCGCCTGCGCGATGAGCTGGAGCTGCTGGCGAACAGCGCCCGCACCGCCGGCCTGGACGAAATTCATGGCCTGGCCCAGGCCCTGGCGCTGGTCTATTCGGCGGTGAACGAAGGCCGTCTGGTGTTCAGTCCGCGCTTGCTGGAACTGGCCCGCGAGGGCCACGAAGCACTGATGAACATGATGGACTGTCTGGCCGCCGGCCAGACCGTGCGCGCCGAGCTGGGGCTGGTGGACGCCCTGCGCGACCTGGCGGAAACCCCCGGCCCCGACGGCCCGGGCGGCGGCGACTGGGACGAACCCGACCCGGAGCTGGTGCACCTGTTCCTGGAGGAGGCCGAGGATCTGCTGCTGTCTTCCGGCGAGCACCTGGCCGCCTGGGAGCAGGGCAACCCGGCCAGCCTGGCGGCCCTGCAGCGCGACCTGCATACGCTCAAGGGCGGCGCCCGCATGGCCGGGGTGGCGCCAGTGGGCGACCTGGCCCACGAGCTGGAAAACCTCTACGAACTGGCCGGCGGCCCGGACCGGCCGGCGCCGCCGGCGCTGTTCGACCTGCTGCACCGGGGCCACGACCGGCTCGCCGATATGATCGACGACCTGCGCCAGGGGCGCACCCCGGCGCCGGCCCCGGACCTGGTGGTGACCCTGCGCGAGGCGGTGGACATGCCCCCGGCCGGGGAAGCGAATGAGCTCTCCGACCCGGAACAGCCGGACCCGGATCTGATCGCCCTGTTTCTGGAAGAGGCCCGGGATATCCTCGAATCCGCCGGCCGCGGCCTGACGCTGTGGCTGGCCGAGCCGGACAACGCTCTGGAGCTGCAATCCCTGCAACGGGACCTGCAAACCCTC
Organism: Alloalcanivorax gelatiniphagus; assembly: GCF_005938655.1. Taxonomy (GTDB): domain Bacteria; phylum Pseudomonadota; class Gammaproteobacteria; order Pseudomonadales; family Alcanivoracaceae; genus Alloalcanivorax; species Alloalcanivorax gelatiniphagus. Next base: position 67,984 of record NZ_VCQT01000045.1, on the reverse strand, counting down.
AAGGGCGGCGCGCGCATGGCCGGCCTTGCCCCGCTCAGCGACCTGGCCCACCAACTGGAAACCCTTTACGAGGCCCTGGCCCAGGACCGGCTACCCGTTACCCCGGCGCTGCCCGCCTTGCTGCACCGCTGCCACGACCGGCTGGCGGAGATGGTCGAGGCGGTGGCGGCCGCCGGCGCGCCGCCGGCCGCCGACGACCTGATCGCCGACTTGGCCGCCTATCCCGGCGACCCGGAGGGCTCTCTCCACGAGGAAGCCCATCCCCCCGCCCCGGAGGCCGAGGCGCCGGCCCTGCCACCCCTGCCGGAGGACCTGGACCCGGACATTCTGGATGTGTTTCTGGAAGAGTCCGAGGAGCTGGCGGAAATCATCGACGGCTGCCTGATGGCCTGGCGCGACCACCCGGAAAGCCGGGATTTCAGCGACGACCTGAAGCGCGCCCTGCATACCCTCAAGGGCGGCGCCCGCCTGGCCGGCTTGCAGGATCTGGGCGAACAAAGCCACCTGCTGGAAGGGCTGATCAACCGCCTGGAGAGCCAGCGCCGGGACCCGGAAGACCGGGATTTCGAAGCCATGCTGGTGCACTTCGACACCATCAACCGGCGGCTGGCGGAGCTGCGTGAGCAGATCGCCGCCCGGCCGGCGCCGGCCGGGCCACCGGCGCCCCTGGAAGGCGCCGACGCGGACAACGCACGTCCCCAGCGCGAGGAACGACGCCCCCAGGCCCAGCCCCAGGAAATGGTGCGGGTGGGCGCCGATGTGCTGGAGGCCCTGGTGAACCTGGCCGGCGAAACCTCCATCAACCGGGGCCGGGTGGAACAGAGCATCAGCGAGTTCGGCTTCAACGTGGCGGAAATGGGCGCCACCGTGACCCGGCTGTATGAGCAGCTGCGGCGCCTGGACGTGGAGACCGAGGCGCAGATTCTCTCCAACTATCAGCAGGGCGTGGACCGGGGTGAGTTCGACGGCCGCTTCGACCCGCTGGAAATGGACCAGTACTCGGAGCTGCACCAGATCACCAAGCAGTTGTCCGAGTCCGCCTCCGACCTGCTGGACCTGAAAAACACCCTGCTGGACCGCACCCGCGACACCGAGACCCTGCTGCTGCAGCAGCAGCGCATCAACACCGATCTGCAGGAAAAGCTGATGCGCACCCGCATGGTGCCGTTCTCCCGGCTGGTACCGCGGCTGCGGCGCATCGTGCGGCAAATCTCCGGCGAGCTGGGCAAGCGCGTCACCTTCGACGTGCTGAACCCGGAAAGCGAACTGGACCGTACCCTGATGGAGCGGGTGGTGGCGCCCCTGGAGCACATGCTGCGCAACGCCGTGGATCATGGCATCGAAGCCCCGGAAGGGCGCCGGCAGGCGGGCAAACAGGAGGGCGGCCATATCACCCTGGAGCTGACCCGCGAAGGCGGCGAGGTGGTGGTGATCCTGGCCGACGACGGCCGTGGCATCGACACCGAGGCGGTGCGCCGCAAGGCGGTGGAACGGGGGCTGATGGCCGAGGACGCGGCGCTGCCGGACCATGAAATCCAGCAGTTCATCTTCCATGCCGGTTTCTCCACCGCCAGCCAGGTGACCCAGGTGTCCGGGCGCGGCGTGGGCATGGACGTGGTGGCCAGCGAGATCAAGCAGCTGGGCGGCTCGGTGACCATCGACTCGCATCCGGGCCGGGGCACCCGCTTCCTGGTGCGGCTGCCGTTCACCCTGGCCATGAACCGGGCGCTGATGGTGCGCGTGGGCGAGGACGCCTATGCCATTCCGCTCAACCAGATCGAAGGCATCGTGCGCGTCAGCCCCTACGAGCTGAGCGATCACCTGGACCGCCAGCCCGGCGATGGGGACGAACCGCCCCGGCGCGGTTACCACTATGCCGGCCAGAACTACGACCTGAATTATCTCGGCCGTTTCGTGCACGACGTGGCCGCCCCGAACCTGGAAAACCAGAGCCAGCCGCTGCCGCTGTTGCTGATCCGCAGCGCCGACCACAGCGTGGCACTGGTGGTGGACAGCCTGATCGGCTCCCGGGAGGTGGTGGTCAAGTCCGTGGGCCCGCAGCTGGCCAGCGTGGCCGGCATCAGCGGCGCCACCATTCTCGGCGACGGGGCGGTGGTGATCATTCTCGACATCCATTCCCTGATCCGCGCCGCCCAGGCCCAGCAGAAGGCCCTGGCCGAGGCGCCGGCGGCCCTGGAAGCGCCGCCGCCGTCCGTGCTGGACGAGGACCGCCGCGCCCTGCCGCTGATCATGGTGGTGGACGACTCGGTGACCGTGCGCAAGGTTACCGGCCGCCTGCTGGAACGCAGTGGCTACGAGGTGATCACCGCCAAGGACGGCATAGACGCCATCGCCACCCTGGAAGAGAAAACCCCGGACGCCCTGCTGCTCGACATTGAAATGCCGCGCATGGACGGCTTCGAGGTGGCCACGCACATGCGCCACGACGAGCGCCTGAAGGCGGTGCCGATCATCATGATCACCTCACGCACCGGCGAGAAACACCGGGAACGGGCCTTCGACATCGGCGTGGATTGCTACATGGGCAAACCGTTCCAGGAGAACGAACTGCTCGCCACCCTGCGCGAACTGCTCGGCGAAACCGGAGAGGTGCGCGCCTGATGACCGCCCCGGGCCGGGTCGGCGTGATCGCCGACGACACCCTGCAGGGGCACCTGCTGGCCACCGCCATCAAGGGCCAGGGCTACCAGGTGGTGGTCAATACCGCCCCGGACAGCCTGGAGGACCGGTGGCTGACGGCGGACGCTCTCGACCTGTGGGTGGTGGACCTGTCCCGGGAAGATCGCTGGCAGCCGTTTCTCGACCGGCTGCTGGAACAGGCGGCGGCGCCGCTGCTGTTCTGCGATGGCCAGGCCCCGGCGCGCACCGCCAGCCACTACCCGCGCTGGGAGCGACGGCTGGTCACCAAACTGGTGGATTACATCGGTATCCCGGCGGTGGAACGTCTGGATACGGTGGTTCCCGCGCCGGCGCCGGCGCCGACACCGATCCCCGCGCCCCGGGAGTTTCAGGCCCTGGCCGAGGGCGAGGGCGTGGCCGAGCGGGTCTGGGTGCTGGGCGCCAGCCTGGGCGGCCCGGCGGCGGTGAAACAGTTTCTCGACAGCCTGCCGCCGCATCTGCCGGTGGCCTTCGTGCTGGCCCAGCATATCGACAACGGTTTCCTGGACACCCTGTGCCAGGTGCTGCGCCGGGACAGCCGGCTGGACTGCCAGGTGGCCGGCGACGGCAGCCGCCTGGGCCATGGCCGCCTGTTGGTGGCGCCGGTGACCCAGAGCATCGAGTTCGACCAGGACGGCGGCGTGCGGCTCACCGGCCAGCCCTGGGAAGGCCCCTATGCGCCCAGCATTGATCAGGTGCTGCATAATGTGGCCCGGGGCTTCGGCCGCTGCGCCGGCGCCATCCTGTTTTCCGGAATGGGCAACGACGGCGCCATCACCGCGCCCCGGCTGGCCGCCGACGGTACCCGGGTGTGGGCGCAGACCGCCGACAGCTGCGCGGTGAGCAGCCAGCCGGACGCGGTACGCGAAACCGGCTGCGTGGGCTACAGTGGTACGCCGGAGCAACTGGCCCGGCAACTGGTGGAACAGGTTCGCCAGGAGGTGGCCGTGGCGGCATCCTGAGCCTGCCATGCGGTGCGGGCCGCGCCGGCCCGATACGATACGATAAGCCCCGAGACAACAAGGTCCGATACAACCATGCCCGAGGCACAGATGTCCGAAGCACAAAGGTCCGACATGGAGCGCTCGGAAGCGCCGATCCCCGATGACATCCCGAGTCTGCTGATTCCGATGAAAGGCCGCCCCTGGCTGATTCCCAACATCGTGGTGGCGGAGGTGATCACCCTGCGCCAGCCGGACCGCCCCGGCCATGGCCCGGAATGGCTGCTCGGCTGGATCAACTGGCGGGAGCAGGATCTGCCGCTGATTTCCTTCGAGAAACTCAACGACTCCGGCCCGGTGACCATCGGGCCCGAGGCGCGCATCGCGGTGATCAACACAGTCACCGGCCAGTCCCGCTTCTACGCGGTGGTGGTGCAGGGCATTCCCCGTCTGCTGCGGGTCAACAAGGGCGACCCGGTGGAGGAGCCCGGCGACACCGGCCCGGCGGAAGCGCTGTACGTGCAGGTGGGCGGCGATCTGGCGGTGATCCCCGACCTGGACGCCGTGGAACGGGCGGTGGCCGGCCTCAACTCATGATCGACTGGGCGCGCCTGGAGCAACTGGCCGCTGAGTGTTCCCAACCCGGCCGGCCCTATAAAAACCGCTACCCCACGCCCCACCATGGCCTGCGCGACTTCCTGCGCTGGCAGCGGGAAACCCGGGGCCGCTTTCCGCCCCGCCAGCCGTTCCCGCTGCGCCGCCCGGACCTGGCGTTGCTGGCCACCCCCGCCGAGCGGCCGCGCTTTACCTGGATCGGCCACGCCACCTATCTGGTGCAGTACCGGGGCTGGAACCTGCTCACCGACCCGGTGTTCTCCGAGCGCTGCTCGCCGCTGTCCTTCGTCGGCCCGAAACGCACCGTGGCGCCGGCGCTGAGCATCGACGAACTGCCCGAGATCCACGCGGTGCTGGTGTCGCACAACCACTATGACCACCTGGACCGCGACTCGGTGCGGGCCCTGAATCAACGGTTCGGCGACCGGCTGTGCTGGTTCGCCCCCAGCGGCGTGGGCGCCTGGTTGCGCCGGCGCGGCATCGCCCGGGTGGAGGAGCTGGGCTGGTGGCAGCACCGGCGCCACCAGGACTTCGACGCCTTCTGCGTGCCCACCCAGCATTTCAGCGGGCGGGGCGCCCGCGACCGCAATCGGACCCTGTGGTGTGGCTGGCGGCTGGACTGGGACGATTTCAGTCTGCTGTTCGCCGGCGATACCGGTTACGCGCCGGTGTTCCAGGAAATCCGCCAGGTGCTCGGCCCGGTGGATGTGGCCCTGCTGCCGATTGGCGCCTACCAGCCGCGCTGGTTCATGGCCCCGGTGCACATCAACCCGGACGAGGCGGTGCGCATCCACAAGGACCTGGAAGCAAGCCACTCCCTGGCCATGCATTGGGGCACCTTCGTGCTCACCGATGAGCCCCTGGATGAGCCGCCGCGCGCCCTGGATGCCGCCCGCCGGGAGCACCATGTGCCCGCCCGGGCTTTTCAGGTACCCGGTCACGGCGATACCCTCTCGCTCCTGGACGGAGGGTTCGAGGAGGTAACGCCCTGATGAGTGCCCATACCCGCGGGCAACGGTTGCGCTGGTTGGTGCGTCTGGTCGCCTGGCTGCCGCTGCCGATCGCGTCCGCGCTGGGCGCCCTGCTGGGAGACCTGATCACCCGGGTGCCGCTGCGCTATGCCAGTGCCTACCGCACCGTGCTGATCAATCTGCTCGCCACCCAGCCACGGCTGAGCCTGGAAGAAGCGCGCCATATCGGTCGCCAGAGCCTGCGCGAACTGGGCCGCTCGTTCTGCGAGTTCGCCCATGTCTGGCAGCGGCCGGTGGAGCAGACTCTGGCCCGCATCACCGACATTCAGGGCGAGCAGGCCTATCTGGAGGCCTGCGCCGAGGCCCGGCCGGTGTTGCTGCTGTCGCTGCATCAGGGCAGCTGGGAAACCATCAACCTGTACCTGGGGCGCCAGGGCAACACCACGGTGATGTACCAGCCGCACCCGGCCACCCTGGTGGACGCCCTGGTCAAGAAGGCCCGCGAGCGCACCGGCTGCCGGCTGGTGCCCACCAACAGCCAGGGGGTCAAGGAAGGGCTGGCCACGCTGCGCGGCAACGGCGCCCTGGCTTTGCTGGCCGACCACAACCCCGGCAACCGCAGCAACCCGTTCGTGCCGTTTTTTGGCCACCAGGTGCCGACCCCGGCGCTGGTGGACAAGCTGGTGCGCCGCTACCGGCCACGTATCTTCATCGTTTCCTGCTACCGGGGCGAAGGCGGGGTAAATGACGTGCGCATCCATTTCGAGCCGGCACCGGAGCTGGAAAACGCCGAGGACGAAACCTGCGTGCTGACCACCCTGAACCGCTCCCTGGAAACCTGCATCCGCCGCAACCTGCCCCAGTACCAATGGACCTACAAACGCTTTAAATGGAGCCCGGGGGGTCGCCGCCTCTGGTACCGGCAATCCCTGCGCCTGCTGCGCCGCGCCGCCCACGGCGAAAGCCGTCAGGCCCTGGGCCTGGCCCCCCCGGAAAACGGACCCCAACCCTGATCCCGCTCAGCTTCACTTAAGCCTGGCCGGCGATACTTGCAGGATTCACTGACAAGGGGAGCCGGGCCACATGAACACACCGAACACCTGGAGCACCACGGCCAAGACGCTGCACTGGCTGATCGCGTTCCTATTGCTGGCGCTATGGGCCAGCGTGGAACTGCACGAGCTGGTGCCCAGGGGTAACCCCTGGCGGGATTACTGGATCATCGCCCACTTCAGCCTGGGCATCTCGGCCCTGGCGGTGATGGTGTTCCGCCTGATCTGGCGGCTCAGCCACCGGCCGCCGGTGCCCCTGGGCGGGCGCCTGCAACAACGGCTGGCGGCGGCGGTGCACGGCCTGCTGTATCTGCTGGTGCTGGCCATGCCGGTGACCGGCCTGCTGATGCGCCAGCTCGACGGCAAGACCACGCCGCTGCCGGGCACGCTGTCGATCCCGGTGTTGCTGCCGGCCAACCCGGCCCTGGCCGAGCGCCTGGAAGACCTGCATAAGGAGTGGCTCTGGAACACCCTGCTGGCGTTGATCGCCCTGCATGTGGCCGGCGCCCTGTGGCATCACTGGATCGACCGGGACAATACGCTCAAGCGCATGCTGCCCGGCCGCCGCGCCGGTTGAACCGGCGCCTTACGGCGCCGTCGCTTCCGCCTCCACGAACACCCGCTGGATGCGCGGGTCCTGGGCCTTGAGGGTACGATCCAGCTCGGCGATCACGCCCTCCAGCCGCTGGGTGCCCAGCGAGGGCGAGAAGGTCACGCTGATGTTCACCAGGATATAGTCCGGCCCCATGTGCATGGTCAGCACTTCATTCACCGCCTCGATGCTGGGCATGGACAGGGCCGCCCGACGGATGCCGGCCACCACTTTCGGGTTGGCCGCCTCGCCGATCAGCAGACCCTTGGTCTCGTAGGCCAGCCAGCAGGCGGTGCCGGCCAGGATCAGGCCGATGATGATGGACGCCAGGCCGTCGAACCACAGCAGCCCGGTGACCTGGCTCAGCAGCACGCCGAGCAGCGCCACCAGCAGGCCCAGCATCGCCGCGGAATCCTCGAACAGCACCACGAAGGTGGTCGGGTCCTTGCCCCGGCTGATCGCCTCCAGGTAACCCCGCCCGCCCTTGGTACGGCGGAACTCCTTCAGGGCGATGGTCCAGGCGGTGCCTTCGAACACCATGGCCAGCCCCAGCACGATGTAGTTGATCAGCGGATTGCTGATCGGCTCCGGGTGGAACAGATGCACCACCCCTTCGTACAGGGAAATACCGGCCCCCAGGGCGAAGATCAGCACCGCCACCGCGAACGCCCAAAAATACACTTCCTTGCCATGGCCGAACGGAAAGCGCTCATTGGCCGGCGTCTTGGCCCGCTTCATGCCGTGCAGCAGCAACACGCCGTTGCCGGTGTCCACCAGCGAGTGGATGCCTTCGGACAGCATGGCGGAACTGCCGGTGATCACCGCCGCCACGAACTTGGTGACGGCGATCAGCAGATTGCCGGCCATCGCCGCGATCACCACTTTTTTTGAACCGGACATGGGTCCCTCCCCAGCGTTATTGTTCGCGCAGCATGCCGTGGAAGCCGGCGTCTTGCCAGCACGGCGCCGGCGCCGCAGAATCCCGGCTTCGCACTCAAGCCGCCATCCAGGAGACCAATCCATGCCCATCGAGAAAGACAAGGTGGTGACCCTGCACTACACCCTGTTCGACGCCGACACCGATCTGGAGCTGGAACACAGCCCCGCGGAGCAGCCGCTCGCCTATTTGCACGGCCACGGCAATATCATGCGCGGCCTGGAGCAAGCCCTGGCCGGCAAGGACGAGGGTGACGCGGTCACCGTGACCCTGGCGCCGGAAGACGCCTACGGCCGCCGCGACGAAACACTGCGCCAGCGGTTGTCCGCCAAGTACCTGAAACACGCCGGCAAGCTGAAGCCGGGCAAGGTGGTGGAAGTGCGCACCGAACAGGGCCCGCGCCGCGTCACCGTGCTCAAGGTGGGCCTGAAGACCGTGGACGTGGACGCCAACCACCCCCTGGCCGGGCTGACCCTGCGCTTCGAAATGCGGGTGATGACGGTGCGCGACGCCAGCGACGAGGAAAAGGCCCACGGCCACGTGCACGGCCCCGGCGGCCATCAACACTGAGCCCCATCATGAACCGTGCACGGACCCGCCGCCGCTAAGGTGGTAAAGTACGGTCCCGCATTAGGGAGGAAGCACGTGCCGGAATACAGCTATTGGATCATCTTCGGTCTGATCCTGGTGATCGCCGAGTTCGCCCTGTCCGGATTGGTGACCATTTTCCTGGGCCTGGCGGCGCTGCTGGTGGGCGCTCTGGTATTCCTGGGCGTGCTCGAAAACCCGGTCTGGGAAATCACCCTGTTCGCCGGCCTCAGCCTGTTGCTGCTGGTATTTGCCCGGCGCTACCTGCGTGACCGCCTGTTCGGCCGCGAAACCCAAGGCGTCAACAGCGACGACAGCGCCGGCCTGGTGGGCGCCCGCGCCACCGTGGAAGGCACCTTCGACAAGGGCATCGGCACGGTGCGCTACCGGGGTGCCCGCTGGCAGGCGCAATCCAGCCAGCCCCTGAGCGACGGCCAGATGGTCCGCATCATCCGCCACGACGGCCTGTGGCTGACCGTGGCGCCCTGGTCCGACCCCCGCGCCGACGCCGCCCGCGTCACCGAAGACACCCCGCAATAACCAACAAGGAACCAACTCATGATGGGACTCATTATTCCGGTGCTGCTTGCCCTGGGCGTGATCATTCTGCTGTTCATGACCGTGCGCATCGTGCCGCAGCGGCAGATCTTCGTGGTCGAACGGCTGGGCAAATACCGCACCTCCCTGGAAGCCGGCCTGCACGTGCTGGTGCCGTTCATCGACCGGGTCGCCTACCGGCACTCGCTCAAGGAAATCGTCCGTGACGTGCCGCGCCAGAGCTGTATCACCAAGGACAACATCGAGGTCTCCGTGGACGGTGTCATGTACCTGCAGGTGATCGACGCCAAGGCGGCCAGCTACGGTGTCGACGACTACGTGATGGCGGCCCAGCAACTGGCCCAGACCACCCTGCGTTCGGTGATCGGCAAGATCGACCTGGACAAAACCTTCGAGGAACGCGGCGAGATCAACATGGAAGTGGTCCAGGCGGTGGACGAGGCGGCCCAACCCTGGGGCGTCAAGGTACTCCGCTACGAGGTGGCCGACATCAACCTGCCGGCCTCCATCAAGGACGCCATGGAGAAGCAGGTCCGCGCCGAGCGGGAACGGCGCGCCGTGGTGGCGGAATCCGAGGGCGACCGCCAGGCCGCCATCAACCGCTCCGAGGGTGACCGCCAGGCGGCGATTAACCGCTCCGAAGGTGAGAAGCAGGAGATGATCAACATCTCCGAAGGGGAAAAGCTCAAGCAGATCAACGAAGCCGAAGGCCGCGCCCGCCAGATCGAACTGCTGGCCCAGGCCACCGCCACCGGCCTCAGCGAAGTGGCCCGCGCCATCCAGCAGGACGGCGGCGACGAAGCAGTGAGCCTGCGCATCGCCGAACAATACGTGGCCGCCTTCGAAAAACTGGCCAAGGAATCCACCACCCTGTTGCTGCCCTCCAACCTCAGCGACGTGGGCGGCACCGTGGCCGGCCTGCAGAAAGTGCTCAAGAAGATCGACGCGACTCAGCCCTGAGCGGGGTTTTGAAAGCAGCCCTGAGCGCGGGCTGGGAATCAGCCCTGAGCGGAGTTTTGACATTGATGCGCCGTGAGGACTTTTGGTCCGGAACACGATAACCAAACCAACAAGGAGATCTTTCGATGTCTCCCGAGCAACGACTCCAGGCCCTACTTGATGGTGATGGCGAGAACGAAATCGTCGAATTCAAGGAAGCCCGGAGGGCGTTTGATTTTGGGAAACTCGGGAGATATTTCTCCGCTCTAAGCAACGAAGCCAGTCTGAAAGGCAACGATTCCGCCTGGCTGGTTTTTGGCGTGCGGGATGACCATAAGGTGGTGGGCACTCACTTCAGAGACAACCACAGGGCACTGCAATCGCTGAAAAAGGAGGTTGCCGACAAAACCACCAACCGCCACACCTTTACCGATATCCATGATGTTGAACACCCCGCGGGGCGGGTATTGCTCATGGAGATTCCCGCCGCACCGCAGGGCATCCCGGTCAGTTGGGAAGGTCATTACTTTGGCCGCGATGGTGCTTCATTGGGGCCGCTTTCCCTGGATGAAATTGAACGCATTCGGAATCAGAACAGAGTGTGTGACTGGAGCGCCGGGATCTGTGAAGGGGCCACATTGGATGACCTGGACCCGGAAGCAATTTCATTGGCGCGCCGGGAGTTCACTACCAAAAATCCCCGCTTGGCCAACCAAATTAACGAATGGGACGACCGCACGTTTCTTAACAAAGCCAAGATAACCATCCAGGGGCAGGTAACGCGAACGGCCATTTTGCTGCTGGGCAAACAGGAAGCCTCCCATTTTCTCAACCCCGCCACACCGATCCTCACATGGATTCTGAAAGACAGGGACGGTATAGAGAAGGATTATGAGCACTTCTCCTGTCCTTTGCTGGTCAATGCCAACCAGGCCTACAGGAAGATTCGTAATCTGAAGTATCGATATATCGCCGAAGGAAGTTTGTTTCCCGAGGAGGTGGATCAATACGACCCTTTCGTGATTCGAGAGCCGCTCAATAACGCCATTGCCCACCAGGACTATCAGCTTGGTGGCAAGATCACGGTTATTGAATTTGAAGACAACCGCCTGTGCTTCAGCAACCCCGGCAGCTTTATACCGGGAACCGTGGAGAAGGTCATACATTCCGACGCGCCCGAAAGCCGGTATCGGAACCCCTTTCTCGCGGAAGCCATGGTCAACCTGAATATGATCGATACCATCGGCAGTGGTATTCGAAAGATGTTCGTGACCCAAAAGAACCGCTTCTTTCCTCTTCCCGAGTACCAGCTTGACGAAGGCAGAGTGCAAGTAACCATCACCGGTCGTGTGCTGGACCTGGATTACGCTCGAAAGCTGGCGGAACTGCCCGCCCTCTCACTGAACGACATTATCCTTCTGGACCGCGTGCAGAAACGTAAGCCTCTGAGTGCGGAGCAAATCAGGCACCTTAAGCAACAGGGCCTCATCGAAGGCAGAAGACCCAATCTTCATATTTCCGCGACAGTTGCCAGGAAGAGTGGCGATAAAGCCGACTATATTCGCAACCGTGGCTTCGACGACAAACACTACCGTCAGCTGATCTGCGAATATATCGGGCAGTTCGGTCAAGCCAAACGAGCGGATATTGATCGGCTCCTGCTAGACAAACTGCCGGATGTCCTAGACGAACAGCAGAAGGCAAACAAGATCCGAAACCTGTTGCAGAGTCTTAAATATCAAGGACTTATAGAAGTTGAAGGCAAGACTTGGCGAATGTCTAAACCGTAGTTTTCAGCAAAATCTAAACATTTTCCCAATGTAAGCAAGCACTCACATACAGACTCTGGTCGCCGTGAAAATCACTTTCCGCCAGACTCATCAAACGCCGCGTTCTTTACCATGACCCCCCGCGACCCCGAAGAGGAAGTAGCCATGCCCCGCCATTTCGAATCCGCCCCCGGCCTGTGCGACAAGCCGGACCGCGAAACCCAGTCCTACCTGTTCAACCAGACCATGCTGCGCATCAAGGACCCGGCCACCAGCCTGGATTTCTATACCCGGGTGCTGGGTATGCGTCTGATCCGCAAGCTGGACTTTCCGGAAGCAAAGTTCACCCTCTATTTCCTCACCTATCTGAACGACACCGAGGCCACCGAGGTGCCCGAGGACGACGCCAAGCGTCTCACCTACACCTTCAGCCGCGAGGCGATGCTGGAGCTGACCCATAACTGGGGCACCGAGGAGGATGGGGATTTCCGCTATCACAATGGCAACGATGAACCCCAGGGCTTCGGCCATATCGGCATCACGGTGCCGGATGTTTACGCCGCCGCGGAACGGTTCGAAAAACTGCGGGTGGAGTTCGTTAAGAAGCCGGACGACGGCCGCATGAAGGGCCTGGCCTTTATCAAGGACCCGGACGGCTACTGGATCGAAATTCTGCAGGCCGACATGATGGAAAAGCAGGGCAGCGCCGGCTGAGCACCGGCGCCGCCCGACACGGCTAACCGCGATGGATCAGTGGATCAGCGACGTCACCGCCGATACCGGCTGTTCTTCCAACTCCGGCGTAAAGGTGGGCGCCTGACGGGGCTTGGCCAGCTCTTGATAGGCGTAGGCCAGTTTGATCAGAGTGCCCTCGTCGAACTCCCGGGCCAGCATTTCCATGCCCACCGGCAGTGCCGGGTCGGTGTCCGCCATGCCCGCCGGCATGGACAGCGCCGGGAAGCCTGAGAACGGGCTGAGCCGGTTGTTGCTGCCGGCGCTGGGGGAGCCGCCCACGTCCGGGGCCAGGCTCAGCACCGAGGGGTAGAGCAGCACGTCGTAGGGTTCCCCGGCGGACCGGCCACTGGCGTCGATGTTTTCCAGGGCGGCCAGAAAACGCTGGCGCACATAGTCCGGACGCTCGTTGATGTTTTTCAGGTAGTCCGCGTTGTTTTCCAGATCCGTGCCGGCGCTGTCATAGAACGCGAAGGTGCCGGCATTGCGTTCCTCATAGCCACCGCTCTGATAGACCTCGTCAAAGGAGCGCGGGTGCCCGTCGGTGGTGGACGGCCAGGACGCCAGATACTCGGTCAGGTTGGTTTTGAACTCATAGCGGGACACGCTGCGATAGTCGCTGAGAACGGTGCTCAGATCCGGGATGGTCACGTCCTCCACGGTGGCGCCGGCGGCGCGCATCCGATCCAGGGCTACTTCGATCACGCGCTGCACCTCGGCGTTCTCGCCCTGGCCGTCACCGAACAGATCCCGAACCACACCGATGCGCGCGCCCTTCAGGGCGGCACTGTCCAGGTACTTGGTGTAGCTGGACGGCGCCAGGGTGGCGAGCTGGTATTCGAACGGGCTGGCCATCAGGTCCGCGTCGTGATCGAAGCGGAAACGCTGGCCGGAAGAAGTCCCCGGGTCGTAGCCGACCATGGCGCCCAGGGTCAGGGCGCAGTCTTCCACGGTGCGGCACATGGGGCCGCCGGTATCCTGCCAGTGGGCCAGGGGCACGATGCCGTCCTGGCTGATCAGCCGCAGACTCGGGCGGATGCCCACCAGGCCGTGCAGGCTGGACGGCACGCGGATCGAGCCGCCGGTGTCGGAGCCGGTGCCGACCATGGCGAAGCTGGCGGCGATGGAGGAACCGGTGCCCGAGGAAGAACCACCCGGGCCCTTGCTGGGATCGTAGGCGTTGCGCACCTGGCCACCCACGGAGCTGCTGCCCCGGAAGCCGAAGGCGTATTCGTCCAGATTGGCCTTGCCGATAATGATGGCGCCGGCATCGCGCAGCCGGGCCACGCTGAAGGCATCATCCGGCGGCTGGCTGGTTTCCAGCGCCAGGCCACCGGCGGTGGTGGGCATGTCGAAGGTATCGAAGTTGTCCTTGAGCAGCACCGTGACGCAGTGCAGCGGGCCCTGGAAGCCGTCCATCGCGTAGCGTTCGTCCAGATCCCGGGCCTGATCCAGGGCGTAGGGGTTCACCGCGATCACGCTCTGCAGACTGGGGCCCTGGCGGTCGTAGGCCTGGATCCGGTCCAGATAACCCTGAACCAGTTCCTCACAGGTCAGTTCACCGGCCCCCAGCGCCGCGCGGGCCTGGGCAATGGTGCCTTCCACATAGTGAAAGGACTCGGCCTCGGCCGCCGGGTCGCCGCCGTGATGATCGCTGTCGGAGCCCCCACAGCCCGCCAGCATCCCCCCCAGCAAAGCCGGGACAAGCCAAACTTTGGTATTCAACATTGGAATTTCTCCAGCATGGAAATACGCGACCAGATGCGCGCGCTGGAGAAGGGATCAAAAAGCGTGCCACGGCGGCAAAGCCCTGGCGGGACAAGGGGTTAAACAAAAGCGCCAAAAAAATAACCTACCCACGGGTAGGTGCCGCGTCCCCCAATTGGCGCGCACCGCTCCCGGCGCGCACCAGCACTAGGCACTCAGGCCAGGGCCCGTACCGCCCACAGGGACGCCAACAAGGCCACAGGCGCGGTTTCCGCCCGCAGTACCCGTTCACCCAGTGCAAATGGCAGGAATCCGGCGTCCCGGGCGGCCTCCAGTTCCGGGTCGGAAAAGCCCCCTTCAGGGCCGGTCAACAGGGTCACCGCCTCGGCGTCGCGCAGTGCGCTTGCCGCCAGCGGCGCCTCGCCGGGGTGGGCGATCAGCGCCAGCCCCCGGGCCTCGGCCAGAAACGTCTCCAGCGGCAGCGGGCCATCCACCGGCGGCGGCCGGTTCAGCCCGCACTGCTCGCAGGCGCTGATCACCACCTGCCGCCAGTGCTCCGCCTTTTTCGCCGCCCGCTCGCCCTTGAGCCGCACCTCGGTGCGCTCGGTGTCCAGCACCCGGATCGCCGCCACCCCCAGTTCGGTGGCTTTCTGCAGGGCGTAGTCCATGCGGTCGCCCTTGATCAGCGGCAGCCCAAGGGTCACCGGCAAGGGGCCGGCCCGGTCGATGTCGGTGAATTCCAGGGGGCGGGCGACCACCGCCTTCTTGCCCACCTCCTCCAGCACCGCCGACCATTCGCCGCCCTCGCCGTTGAACAGGGTCACCGCCTCGCCCGGGGCCATGCGCAGCACCTTGCCGATGTGATGGCTGGGACCGGCGCCCAGGGCCACGGCCTGCTGGGCGGTGAACGGCTGATCATCGAAAAAACGGCGGCTCATGGATTCCCCCCGGGGGCTGATAGGATCTGTGGGCAAAGCGGACGCGGCCGGCGCTAAAGGCTACCATAACCGCCCCCCAATCTTGCCGGGATAAGGAACACCGTCGATGGCCGAAATCGTCGAGGCGCCGTTTCGCGCGCCGCCCTGGTTGCGCTCGCCGCATCTGCAGACCCTGTGGGGGCCGCTGGTGCGGCGCGCCGACCATCTGTCCCGGCGCCGCGAGACGCTGACGCTGGACGACGGCGACCACCTGCTGCTGGACCGGGCCGGCCCGGAACCGCAAGCCGGTGACCTGCGCGTGGTGCTGCTGCACGGCCTGTCCGGTTGCAGCGATTCCCACTATATCCGGGGCACCCAGGCGCGGCTGGCGGCGGCGGGCATCGCCTCGGTGGCGATCAATTCCCGGGGCGCCGCCGCCCCCAACGACACCGCCCTGAGCTACCACGCCGGCGAGACCGACGACCTGGACGCGGTGTTCCGCCACCTGCGCGCCGAGGACCGGCACGGCCCGCTGCTGGCCATCGGCGTGTCCCTGGGCGGCAGCCGTCTGCTCAACTGGCTGGCGCGCCGTGACAGCGGCACCCTGAGCGCGGCGGTGAGTGTCTGCACGCCGCTGAACCTGGCGGTGTGCGCGGATCGCATGGACCGGGGCCTGTCGCGGCTGTACCGGCGCCACCTGATCAAGGCGCTGCTCGACAACCTGCAACGTCAGCACCGCCATCTGCAAAAGGTGGCGCCGGATCAGGCCCGGCGGCTGGCGGCCCTGAACCTGAAAGGCATCCGCTCATTCTGGCAGTTCGATGATCAGGTGATCGCGCCGCTGTACGGCTTCCGCGACGCCGCCCATTACTACGCCGAGTGCTCCGCCGGTTCCCGGCTGGCGGCGATCCGCACACCGACCCTGATGATCCAGGCCGAGGACGATCCGTTCATGACCACGGCGGTGCTGCCCGCCCGGGAGGATCTGGGCCCCGGCGTGACCCTGGAGCTGAGCCCCCAGGGCGGCCATGTGGGGTTCATCACCGGCAGCCCCCGCCATCCGGACTACTGGCTGGAGCGGCGTCTGACCGCGTTCGCCGCCGGGCTCACCGGCGGCCGGGTCACCACCGGCGCTACACCAGCAGCAGGGTGAGCAGGGCGGCGAGCACGCCGCCGCCCAGCATCACGGTGATCGCCAGGGCCCGGTTCCAAAGCACCGCGGTGCGCCAGGCCGGGTAACCGGTGAAGCGTTCCAGCAGCAGCACGTTGGCCGCATAGGGAGTGCTCACCCCGGTCATCGCCCAGCCGCACACCATCGACAGGCCCAGCGCCTGGATCGCCGACGGCGGCCAGATCGGCCCCAGCAGGGCGCCCACCAGGGTGCCGGTGAGAATCGGGTTGAAGCCCGCCATGCCGGCGGCATAGAACACCCAGGGCACCAGCAGCGCCGCCAGCGGGTAGCCCCAGCCGGGCAAGGCCAGGCCGGCGCTGAGGTGGTGTTCCGCCAGGGCGCTGACCAGCGCGCCGAGAAAGGCGGAGGCACCCACGATCACCAGCTCATTGGAAGCCGGCGCCAGCGACGGCGGGGCGGTGCGTTCACCGCGCCACCAGGCCCACGCCAGGCCGGCCACCACCACCGCCAGACAGCTCAACGTGACCGCCCGGGGATAGCTGAGGCCGGCGCCGGCGCTGAGCGTCAGGGTGCCGGCGCAGATCACGCCGATCAGCCCGGTGAAGCGCAGCCAGGGGCCGGCACCCGCGCTGTGGGTCTCCGCTTCGTCGCCGATGGCCGCCGGCTCCGGCTCGCGGAACAGGGCGCCGGCGAGCAGGAACAGCACCGCCACCGGCAACCCCATGCCGATCAATTGCCAGCCTTGCAGGCCGGGCAGGAAGGTCAGCACCACCGCCACCGAGATCGACAGCGGCGAACACAGGGGCGCGGCGGCGAAGCCGCGCAGGGTGGCGCGGGCCGCATTGCGGGTGCGCTCGGAATGGCCCCGGCTGTTGATGCGGTCGGCGACCAGGGCGGCGACCACGCCCACGGCACCGAAGTTGAGCGGGATCGACAGAAAGGCGGTGCCAAAGGTCAGGCTGTAGTAGCGGGTCAGCGGGCGGCCGCCGAACAGGCTTGAGGAAAGCCGCGCCAGATCCCGGGAACGGCTCAGCACCGCCGACAGCAGGATCACCGAAATAATCAGCCCGATCAGCACCGCCATGTTGCGCACGCCCTCGCGCAGGGCCTGGGGTTCCAGCACCGCGGCGGCCAGACCCGCCGCCAGCATCAGCAACAGCAGCATGCGCGCCACCGGCCGCAGATCCCGCCAGCCCAGCAGCATGGCGACGGTCACCGCCAGCGCCGCCACCGGGCCGGCGCCGGGCAGCGGCAACAACACCGCGGCCACCAGCGCCAACCAGGCGAACAGCGAGCGCAGCACCCACGCCGGGCTTTTCCTGTCGGCGCCGCTCACTCCGGGCGTACCCGACCGGCGGCGCCGAACAGGCGGTCCAGCGCGGTCTCGTCGATCCGATACTCACTCTTGATGGTGTCCAGGTGGCGCAGCGCCTCGCCGCGCAGGAACGGGGCCTCAAGGCAGATGATCTGATAGATGCCCTGGCGCAGCAGGCGCCGGTCCAGGGTCTCGTCGCCGGCGATGTCCGGGTTCAGGCCATGGGTAAAGCCGGACCAGGAGGCCGCCAGCACCCAGGTGTTGACCAGCAGCGCCCGCAGCTCCTCGTCGCTGGCCTCGATCAGGCCGCTGTCGCGCAGGCGCCGGTAGATTTCCAGGCCCCGGGCCAGACTGTCTTCCACGAACACCTTGTAGCGCTCACGCAGGGCCGGGTCCTGATGGAGAAAATGGGCCAGATCACGATGCAGAAAACGGCCCTCCCACATGGACTCCAGGATGCCCTCGAAGTAGCGCATCTTGTCTTCCCACTGCAGCGGCCCCGCCGGCACCGTGAGCAGGGTACGCAGATGGGCCTGATAGCGGTCGAACAGGGCCGCCACGATGGCGGTCTTGTTGCGGTAGTGGTAATAGAGGTTGCCCGGGCTGATGCCCAGCTCCCCGGCGATGTGATTGGTGGTGACGTTGCGTTCCCCCTGCCGGTTGAACAGGCGCAGGGCGGTATCCAGGATGCGCGTCTTGGTATCGGTCATAACGGGCCAATTTGGCGGATAAACAGGGCGGAGACAACCGCTTTAACGCATCGCGTATTGACCCCTAGAGTAATTACTCTAAAGATCGGGAGCAGTCTCATCATCGTCCAGGGAGGCGCATTATGGTCGCCGAGATAAAAGAATTCCAAACCGGCCAGGCTCACATCGAACGCATGAAGCGGATTTTCGATGCGCAGAAGAGTGCCTGTCGACAACATCCCTTTCCCTCCGCGGAGCAGCGCGCCGAGCATATCCAGCGCCTCAAGCCCATGTTGCTGGACAACATGGACGCCTGGATCGCGGCGCTCAACGCCGACTTCGGCAACCGCTCCGCCGACGAAACCAAGCTGGCGGAACTGCTCACCAGCGTGGAAGGCATCAAGTACAACGCCAAACACCTGCGTAAATGGATGAAGCCGTCCAAGCGCAAGGTGGGCGCCGCCCAATGGCCCGGCAAGGTGTGGGTGGAATACCAGCCCCTGGGCGTGGTGGGCATCATCGTGCCCTGGAACTACCCGCTCTATCTGGCCATCGGCCCGTTGCTGTCGGCGCTGGCCGCCGGCAACCGGGTGATGATCAAGATGAGCGAGTCCACGCCACGCACCGGCGCCCTGCTGGAGGAGCTGATTGGCCAGACCTTCGACGAGGACCAGGTGGCGGTGATCAACGGCGAGGTGGACGTGGGCGCGGCCTTCTCCACCCTGGCGTTCGACCATCTGCTGTTCACCGGCTCCACCTCGGTGGGCCGGCACATCATGCGCGCCGCCGCCGAGAACCTGACCCCGGTAACCCTGGAACTGGGCGGCAAGAGCCCCTGCATCATCGGCCAGGACTTTCCCATGAAGGACGCCGCCGAGCGCATCGCCTTCGGCAAGTGCCTGAACAGCGGCCAGACCTGCGTGGCGCCGGACTACATTCTCTGCCCGGAACAACGGGTGGACGAATTCGTGGACGCCTGGACCGCGCAGATCAACCAGCTCTATCCGACCCTGCGCGACAACCCGGATTACACCAGCATCATCAACGAGCGCCAGTACCAGCGCCTGCGCGGCTATCTGGACGACGCCCGTGAAAAGGGCGCGCGCATCGTCGAGATCAACCCGGCCAACGAGGACCTCACCGGCAGCCGCAAGATTCCCCATACCCTGGTGCTGGACGTCAACGACGACATGAAGATCGCCAGCGACGAGATCTTCGGCCCGCTGATGCTGGTGGTGCCCTACAAGACCCTCGACGACGCCCTGGACTACGTCAACGACCGGCCCCGGCCGCTGGCGCTGTACTACTTCGACTGGAACAGCGACAACGGCGACCACGTGCTGCGCAACACCCACGCCGGCGGTGTCTGCCTCAACGACACCATCACCCAGGTGGGCGTGGACGACATTCCGTTCGGCGGCATCGGCCCGTCGGGCATGGGCCATTACCACGGGCCGGAGGGTTTCCTGACCTTCTCCAAGGCCAAGGGCGTCTACAAGAAGGGCAAGATGAACGCCACCAAGCACATCCTGCCGCCCTATGGCCGGGGCATGCACAAGCTAGTCTATAAATTCATGCTCAAGTAAGCGGCCGCCCGCGACCGCGCGACAACAACAAGAACAAGGGTGATGCCATGACACAGGCCTCTCTCTCCGGCGGCGTCAGCCGCCGTGGCTTCCTGAAACTGGGGTTCTGGGGCGGTGCCGCCCTGACCCTGGGCGCCGGCGGCGCCGGGCTGCTCACCGGCTGCAGCGGTGACCCGGGCCCGGCCTCCGGCTTCGAATACCTGCGCCAGAAAGACCTGGAGCTGCTGCGGCCGCTGATGGCGCCGCTGCTGGCCGGCGGCCTGGAAGCGGTGCCCGGCGCCGGCCCGGACCAGGCCCTGGCCGCCTTCGACCGGCTGCTGGCCGGCGGCTCCGACGGCGCCCGTGGCCAACTGTTCCAACTGCTTGATCTGCTGCAACTGGGCGCCGCCCGCTGGTGGCTCACCGGTACCTGGGCGCACTTCGCCGACCAGGACCCGGAACAGCTGCGCGCCACCCTGACCGCCTGGGCCGACAACGACGGCGGCTTCGCCCGCCTCGCCTTCAAGGGCCTTACCCAGCCGCTGATGATGGCCTGGTACGTCACCCCGGAGGCGGGTCGGACCACCGGATACCCGGGCCCGCCGCGCAATCTGGCGGCAAAAACCGCCTGAATCGTCCCTTAGCGGCTGTTTTTACTCCCCTTTTTCGCTGTCAGCGGAGCCCTTGCCATGCAGGACCTGTCCTCACTGAAGATTGATAACATCTCCGACCCCTGGGCCGACGCCGGCGACAAGTGGTCGGTGATCGACGGCGCCACCGAGACCGGCGAGCGCACCCTGGAAGCCGATGTGGTGATCATCGGCACCGGCGCCGGCGGCGGGGTCAGCGCCGAGATCCTGGCCCAGCGGGGCCTCAAGGTGATCCTGATCGAGGCCGGGCGGCTGCGCGGCTCCCGGGACTTCACCCTGAACGAGGGCGACGCCTACCGGCAGCTGTATCAGGAGGGCACCCTGCGCGCCACCAAGGACGGCGCCATCACCATCCTGCAGGGGCGCACCGTGGGCGGCACCACGGTGGTCAACTGGACCTCCAGCTTCCGCACCCCCAAGGAAACCCTGGATCACTGGCGCCAACGGTTCGGCGTCACCGGCACCAGCCGCGCCGATCTGGACCCGTACTTCCAGCGCATGGAGCAGCGGCTCGGCGTGGAACCCTGGGCGATGCCGCCCAACGCCAACAACGATGTGATCAAGCGCGGCTGCGAAAAGCTCGGCTGGGACTGGTCGGTGATTCCCCGCAACGTGCGCGGCTGCTGGAACATCGGCTACTGCGGCATGGGCTGCCCCACCAACGCCAAACAGTCGATGCTGGTCACCACCCTGCCGGCGGCCATGGACGCCGGCGCCACCCTGATCCACAGCGCCCGCGCCGAGCGCCTGATCCACGACGGCCGGCGGGTCACCGCCGTGGAAGTGCGCCCCCTGGATCACCGCAAACAGCCCACCGGCGGCCTGCTCACGGTGCGCGCGCCCACCGTGATCGCCGCCGGCGGCGGCATTCAGACCCCGGCGCTGCTGCTGCGCTCCGAGGCCCCGGACCCGGCGGAGCGGGTCGGCAAGCGCACCTTCCTGCACGTCACCAGTTTCGCCTTCGGCCACTATCAGGACGAAGTGGCGCCGTACTACGGCGCCCCCCAGTCCCTGCACTCCGACCAGTTCACCTTCGCCGACGGGGTGGACGGCGCCATCGGCTACAAGCTGGAAATGATGCCGCTGCACCCGGGCCTCACCGCCGCCCTGCTGGGCGGCTTCGGCGACCTGGCCCGCGAGCAGATCACCGAACTGCCCCGGCTGGCGGGGTCCATCGCCCTGCTGCGTGACGGCTTCCACGAGGACAGCCCCGGCGGCACCGTGAGCCTGCGCGACAACGGCGAGCCCCAGCTCGAATATCCGCTCAGCGACTATGTGCTGGACGGCGCCCGCCGCAGCCTGCTCAGCCAGGTGGAAATGCAGTTCGCCGCCGGCGCCCGGGCGGTGCGGCCCGGCCACATCCGCGCCCCTTACTACGACAACTGGAAACAGGCCCGCGAGGCGATGGCGAACCTGCCCTATGCGCCCCTGGAAGTGGCCCTGGGCAGCGCCCATGTGATGGGCGGCTGCGCCATGGGCGACGAGCAACACGGGCTGGTGGACAGCCAGGGCCGCTACCGGCATCTGGACAACCTGTACGTGTTCGACGGCTCCGTGTTCCCCACCAGCCTGGGGGTGAACCCGCAGCTCTCCATTTATGGCCTGACCGCGCGCAACGCCCAGGCCCTGGCGGACCGCCTGAAACCGGCCTGAGCAGCGGCCGTCCCGGCCCGCACCCACCCGCCGTTCCGGCCCCCCTGCACTCGGGCGGCGCTTGCGTTATGCTTGCGCCCTCCGTTTGGACAAAGCGAGCCGGACATGACCAATCGTGTGATCTACCCGGGTACCTTCGACCCCATCACCAATGGCCACAAGGACCTGATCGAACGCGCCTCGAAGATGTTCGACGAGGTGGTGGTGGCGATCGCCGCCAGCGAGAAAAAGGGCCCCCTGTTCACGGTCAACGAGCGGGTCAAGCTGGTGGAAGACAGCATCGGCCACCTGGACAACGTGGAAGTGGTGGGTTTCTCCCGCCTGCTGGCGCATTTTTGCCGGGAACAGAACGCCAATATCCTGCTGCGCGGCCTGCGCGCGGTCAGTGACTTCGAGTACGAATTCCAGCTCGCCAACATGAACCGGCAACTGGCGCCGGAGCTGGAAACCGTGTTCCTGACCCCGGCGGAGCATCTGTCGTTCATTTCCAGCTCCCTGGTCCGTGAGATCGCCCTGCTGGACGGCGATGTGCGCAACTTCGTGCCGCCCCATGTGGTCGAGGCGCTGGAACTGAAGAAGCAGCAACGGGGCGGCTAACACCGCGACCCACATCGGCTAACCCCATCATGGAGAGATCGGAATGCGCGGGTTGATCCTGCTTGTCCTGCTGTTCACCGCCACCGCCCAGGCCGCCGGCCCGGGCAAGGCGGCCATCGCCAGCGCCCATCCGCTGGCCACCGAGGCCGGCTTCGAGATTCTCGAGCAGGGCGGTAACGCCTTCGACGCGGCGGTGGCGGTGGCCGCCGCCCTGGCGGTGGTGGAGCCCTACTCGGCGGGCATGGGCGGCGGCGGTTTCTGGCTGCTGCACCGGCAGAGCGACGGCTTCCAGACCATGGTGGACGCCCGCGAGACCGCCCCGGCGGCGGCCACCGAGGACATGTACCAGGATGACAACGGCGAGGTGGTGCGCGACCGCGCGATCAACGGCCCCCTGGCCGCCGGCATTCCCGGCCAGGCCGCCGCCTTCGAACACCTGGCCCGGCACTACGGCAAGCTGCCCCTGGCCGTGACCCTGGCGCCGGCGATCCGGCTGGCCCGGGAGGGCTTCCCGGTGGAGCAGCACTATCGCACCCTGGCGGGCTACCGCCATGACGTGCTCAACCGCTACCCGGTGGCCGCCGGCGTGTTCCTGGATGGCGGCCGCATTCCGGCCACCGGCACCCTGATCCAGCAACCGGATCTGGCCCAGGTGCTGGAAGCCATCGCCGAGGACGGCCGTGATGGTTTCTATAAGGGCCCGGTGGCCGACAAGCTGGTTCAGGGTGTCCGCCAGGCCGGCGGCATCTGGACCAAAAAGGACTTGGAAAACTATCAGGTCAAAGAGCGCCAACCCATCGTCGGGCACTTCCGCGGCGGCCGGGTGATCAGCGCGCCGCCGCCCTCCGCCGGCGGCATCGTAATGATGGAAGCCCTGAACATCCTCAGCCAATTCAATGGGGGCGAGATTAGTGAGGACTTACTTCCTCACCTGACCGTGGAAGCCTGGCGGCGCGCCTACCAGGATCGCGGGCGCTATCTGGGCGATCCGGATTTCGTCGACATGCCTGTGGATAACCTGTTGAGCAATTCCTACGCCAAGGAGCGCGCCGCCTCCATCGAGCTGGACCGGGCCACCCCCAGCAGCGAGCTGGGCGAGCCGGTGACCACCGAGGAAGGCTTCCATACCACCCACCTGTCCGTGCTCGACGGGGACGGCAACCGGGTGGCCGCCACCCTCAGCATCAACCTGCCGTTCGGCTCCGGTTTCATGCCGCCGGGCACCGGCGTGATCCTCAACAACGAAATGGACGACTTCTCCTCCAAGCCCGGCAGCCCCAACGCCTATGGCCTGGTGGGCAGCCGCGCCAACGCCATCGCCCCGGGCAAGCGGCCGCTGTCGTCCATGACCCCCACCTTCGTGGAGTTCGATGACCGGGTGGCGATCCTGGGCACCCCCGGTGGCAGCCGCATCATCACCATGGTGATGCTGGGCGTGATGGAGGCCGCCGCCGGCAAGCCGGTGGAGGACTGGGTCACCCGGGTACGCTTCCACCACCAGTTCCTGCCGGACCGGGTGCAGGCGGAACCGGCCTTTATGGACACCCCGGAGGCCAAGGGCCTGCGCCTGCGCGGCCACGACGTGGTATCGGTGGAGCGGACCTACGGCAATATGCAGGCGATTCTCTGGGACCGGGACAAGGACCAGGTGACCGCCGCCGCCGACCCCCGCGCCATCGGCAGCGCCGAAGTCCGCGCCAACGCCGGGGCGCAGCCCGCCAAGCAGGCCGCCGCCGCCCACTGAGCCGACCATCCGTCACCGGCGTCTGGCCCGTTGGAACCTGGGCGCGGCGCCGGTGAGCGGGCAGACTCCGGGTTTGTTTCGTCAACGGGGGAGCCCATGGGCCTTCAGCGCATCGAGATCGACAAGACCTTTCCGTTTCCGGTGGATCGTCTGTTCCACCATCTCAGCCAGCACGAAAACCTGTCCGAGCTGTTCAGTCCGATTCGGGTACGGCGGGTGAAAACCGGCATCGACGACCCCAACGGGGTGGGCTCGGTGCGCCGCATGGCGCTGCCGTTGCCGATGGCGCCGCCGTTCGAGGAGACGGTCACCGACTTCGAACCGGACCAGCGCATCGGCTACCGCATCACCCGGGGCAGCCCGCTGCGTGATCACAAGGGCGAGATGGTGTTTTCCAGCCACGGCGACGGCGGCTCACGGCTGCAATACACCATTGTCTTTCGCGGCAAGCTGCCGCTGGTGGGGCCGCTGGTGAAGACCGCGCTGGAGAGCAGCATCCGGCGGGGGCTGAACAAACTGCGGCTTTGATCTGATCGCGGCTGAAGCCGCTCCTACAATCGTGTCGATAGCGCCTTGGGAGCGGCTTCAGCCGCGATCACTGCTGATCCTTGCCGTCGGCGCTGGCCGCCAGCAGGGATTCCAGTTCCTCCCGGCCCCGGGCGGAGATCTCGATCAGCTTGTCGAGCTGGTCGCGGTGCTGGAACTGCTCGCGCAGCAACCGCTCGTCCACTTCCCGGAAGGTGCGCACCACTTCAATGGAGGTGCTTTCCGGCACGCCCAGCTGCACCAGGGTGGTCTGGGCGGCGCGCAGGCTGGAATCCAGGGTCTCGCGGATCACGTGCTCGACGCCCTCGGCCATCAGCGAATAGGCGTGGTAGCGGTCTCGGGCCCGGGCGATCAGGGTGATGTGCGGGAAGTGCTCACGGATGATCACCGCCGCGCGCAGGGATGCCTGCACGTCGTCGATGGCCAGCACCATCACCCGGGCGTGGTCGAGCCCGGCGGTGCGCAGCAGGTCCAGCCGCGTCACGTCGCCGAAATACACCTCGTTGCCGAACCGGCGCACGGTGTCAATGTGCTCCGGATTGGAATCCAGGGCGGTGAACGGAATCCGCCGGTTGACCAGAATCCGGCCGATGATCTGCCCGAACCGGCCGAAGCCGGCGACGATCACCGGCGGCTGACCGTGGGGCGCCGGTTCATCGTCCACCCCCCGGCTGGTGCGCGCCGGCGCCGGCCACAGCCGCGCCACCAGTTTCAGCAGCAGCGGCGTGGCCGCCATGGACAGGGCCACCACCAGGTTGAGGCGGGCAATCATGCTCTCGTCCAACAGGCCCAGGGCGCCGGCCTGGGTAAACAGCACGAAAGCGAATTCACCGCCCTGGCTGAGCAGCAAGCCGAAGCGCAGCGCGTCCCGCCAGCCCACTTTCATGACCCGGGCGATGACCATCAGCACCAGGGTCTTGACCACCAGCAGCGCCACGCCCATGGCCAGAATGCGCAGCGGCGCGCTGACCAGCAGCCGCAGGTCCATGGTCATGCCGATGGCGATAAAGAACAGCCCCAGCAACAGCCCCTTGAACGGCTGAATGTCGGTGTCCAGTTGCTCCCGGAACGGCGAGTTGGCCAGCAGCATGCCGGCCACGAACGCCCCCAGGCCCATGGACAGATGCAGGGTGTCCATCAACTCGGCGGCGCCCAGCACCAGCAGCAAGGCGGTGGCGGTCATCAACTCCCGGTTGTGCAGCCGGGCCAGCCACGCCAGCCAGGGGTTGAGCAGGTAGCGGCCGGCCAGCCACATCAGCACCAGCGCGCCCAGACCGATCAGCAGTTGCGGCTGCTCGCCGCCACCGTCGCCGCCGGCCAGCACCGGCAGCAACAGCAGCAGGGGAATCACCGCCAGGTCCTGGAACAACAGAATGGAGAAGGCGTTACGGCCCTGGGGCGTGCCCAACTGGCTGGTTTCCACCAGCATCTGCACGGCGAAGGCGGTGGACGACAGCGCCAGGGTGGCGCCGATGGCGATGGCGGCCGGCCCGTTCTGGCCCCACACCATGAAGAAGGCGATCAGCAGGGCGGAACTGAACAGCATCTGGCTGAGGCCCAGCCCCAGCAGCCGTTTGCGCTGGGCCCACAGCTGGTCCGGCGCCAGTTCCAGCCCCACCAGGAACAGCATCAGCACCACGCCCAGCTCGGCGAAGTGCAGTACCGCTTCCGCGTCGGGAATCAGCCCCAGGCCCAGCGGTCCGATCAGGATGCCGGCGGCCAGATAACCAAGAATGCTGCCCAGCCCCAGGCGCTGGAACAGCGGCAGCAGCAGCACCGCCGCCGCCAGCAGAACCAGCGCCTGACTGAAGTAGCCGGTCACCGATATCAGTCCCAGGAAAGCGGCTTTTCGGAAGACCCGGGGGTGTCCGGCTGGCCAGCGGGCTGGGCCAGGGCGCCTTCCTCCGACGCCGGCGGCCGTACCTGATCACCGGCCTGAAGCCCCTGGCTACCGTCGGTAAGGCGTGCCACCGCGTAGTCCGGACGCACCTCCACCACCCGCAGGGTGGCCAGGGCCTCGCTTTGCAGGCGGATCGGCATACCGGTTTGCGGGTCCTTGAGGGTCTCCGCCGGGCGGTAGGCACTCAGGATCTCGTCTTTCTCCAGCCGGCCCTGGCCCTGGCTCAGGTAAACCCGGTCGCCGTCGGCCTTGAGCACGATCACCGGATAGAGGGTATCGGTGGCGACCCCGGCCAGCGCCCGGGCGATGCGCGGGTAGACCTGATCCGCCAGCCGTTCCGGGTGGCGACGGTCATCCAGGTTCTGGCGCCGGGCCAGATCACGCACGCTGCTTTCCGATTGCTGCCAGTCGAACAGGCCCGCCGCCAGAATCTCACCGCCGGCGGCGTCGATCAGCCGGTAGCGCACCCGCACGTAGGGTTCATAGCCCTGGAAGCTGGCGCCATAGAAGGTGCGCGCCTGGTCGCCGATGTCGAAGGCTTCGATCTGACCCACCAGCAGCAGGTCGGCGCCCTTGGCCTTGCCCAGCCGCACCAATTCGGCGGGCTCGGCGCTGCCGTTGCGCACAATCGCCTGCTCCGCCTCGCGGGCGGCCAGGTGGGCCCGGTCCAGCACCCGGAAGCGGCCGGACTGGGCAAAGGCTTCCACCAGGTCGGCCTGCAGCCGCGACCGTACCTCGGCGGCGGGCAGGGTGGTCTGGCCCAGGCTGTAACGGCTGTCCGAGGTGGTGAACGGCGCCACCACGATGGCCGGCAGGTGGGAGCGGTCCGGACCCGGGGCCCGGTGAACCAGAATCTCCGCTTCCACGCTGGCCCGCCACAGGGCGTCGCCTTCCCGGGCCACGTCCAGCACCCGGTAGCTGCTCAGGCTGCCCAGGGTGGGCAGCTGCGGCTCCGCCACCGAGGTGCGGGTGCCGGTCCAGGTGGTCACGTCACCCTGGCGCTGGACCACCCATTGGCTGACCTGGCGCCGGAACGCCGGGTCCACCGCCAGGGTGACCCCGCCGGCCTGGCGCACCGCCGCCACCAGGGCATTCACCACCGCCTGTTCCGGGTCCTGCCCGTAGCCCCGCGCCTTCACCGTTTCGGTGTCGGCGGCGGCTTGCAGGGGGCTGGCCAGGGCCAACGCCAGAAATACGATCAGCGTGCAGAACCGGTACAACGAGAAACGCTTGAACATGGGTACCTCCCTGGCGCCGGCCGGCCTGGATTACAGACCGAACAGACTGCGTTTACGGGTCTTGCGAATTTCCTTCTCGCCGGACCACTCGATGATGCCACTCTGGATATTGAGCAGCTTCAGGGTGAACTTGTAGTACACGTCCTTGGTGCTGTTGTCGCGCTTGACGATGGACGACAGGTTGCCATAGAGCATGAACTCGGCACCGATCTGGCGGCCCATCTGGGCGGCGGTGGACTGGTCCACCATGCCGGAGTCCTGCTGGTATTCCAGCTGCTCACGGACCCGTTCCACCACCGACATGTCCACGAACCGGAACTTGCCGGAGTTGATCAGCTTGCTCTGGATGGTGTCGGTGATCGATTCGGTGTCGATATGCTCACTGGTCTTGTTCTTGACCCGGTCGACGAACATCACCGGCCGACGGTCGCGGGTCATTTCCACGATCGGCGGAAACACCATCATGTCGTCCACCATTTTGGCGGCGATCATCTGCAGGTCGGTGGAGCCGAAATCCGTGGTCACGGTTTCCCGCGCCTGGGCATCGCCGTAATCGACCTTGGAAGCGCAGCCGGTAAACAGCAACGCCAGGGACAGCACCGCCAGGGACAGTACGCGAACCATTCTCTTCTCCTTTTTCATGGACCCCGGGCGCGATTATTCGCGGACCCAGATTTCGTAACGCACGGCGCTGGGGTTGGGGGCCACCGCCTGCACATTGTTCTGGCTGCGCCCGGCCATTACCAGCTGCCGCCAGGGCTGGGACTCCGGCGCCACCTCGAAGCCGTCCTTATCGAACCATTTGATCTTGTATTGGAAATCCAGTTCAGCCTTCCAGCCGTTTTCCAGGGTCGCCTGCACATACATCAGGTCGCCCACGGTTTTTTCCCGCAGCCTTTCCACCGACAGGCGGTTGCCCAGCAGGCTATTGTTGGTGTGCAGTTCCACCTCGCCGTTGTCGCCGGGCCGGGCCATGTTGGAGTTGGAACAGGCGGCCAGCATCACCACCAGCAGCAGCGCGCCAAGCGGCGCAAGAACGGATTTCATAGCGGTCCCTCCTGAACGGGTAACACGCGGGTGATCAGCCCATCGGGCAGCGATACCACGTGGATCACGGTGAGCCCGCCTTCCACCACGGGCACGGTCAAACTAGCACCGCCCCCGGGCGTGCTCAACTGGAGCCGGTGCTCGCCGGGGGGCAATAACAAACGGGTGGCCTGGCCGTAGGCGGGCAGGCTCAGCCAGCTACGCAGATCGGCGCGCTCGCTGACCACATTGAACAGCTGGGTAAGCAGCGCGCCCACCGGCCCGAAATCGTCGTTGGCCTTTTTCTGCAGATTATACTTGCCGGTGGCGCGCAGGGTTTGACGCAGCAGCATACCCGGCAATTGTTCCTTGAGGTGTTTGGCGGCCAGGCCGCCCACGTCGGTGAGCACCTCGGTGCGGGCGGAGAGGTCGCCGGTGGTCACGGTCAGCGGCGCCGGGCGCGGCTTGTCGGCGGCGGAGTAGGTGGGGAAGGCCACCGCGAACAGCCCGTGGATGGTGGGAATCGGCAGGCTCAACTCACGGCGCGGCGGCACATAGCCCTGTTCGTAAAGCACCGCCACCAGGCCCTGCCCGCGCGGCCGGCGGCCGTCCTGGGCCCGGGATACCCGGGTCACGTCTTGCTTGAGCAGGTCCGAGGTCGGGTGGATTTCCAGCGCCTTTTTATAGTCCACCAGGGCGTCGTTGTACTCGCCGTGGGCCTCCCAGAACAGGGCCGAGAGGTAAAAGGTCCAGGCGTTCTGGAAGCTGGCCTTAACATCGCCGACGGCGGCGTCCAGGCCGGCGAAGTAGCCGTCGAACTGGTCGGTATCCAGGTCCTGGCGGTCGGCCTCCTCCTTGGCCTCGGCGATTTCCCGGTCGCGCCGGTTGGCCGCCACCTGCTGTTCGTTGGAAGCGGCGCGCAGTTCCACGGCGGTGCCGGTCACGTCGCCCTGGTGCCAGTAGTTGAGCGCCTGGTAGGCGTGGCTGTAGATGCGCTCGTACTCCGGCGCCACATAGGGCCGGGCGTTGTCGTTGACCAGCAGGGCGCCGGCATTGGCGGCCAGCCCGCTGGCCCGCAGGCGCGCCTGTTCGTCGGTGTCGCGGTAATCATCGATGGCCCGCCGGAAGGCCTGCTGGCTGGCGTCGGTGTCGCCG
Organism: Alloalcanivorax gelatiniphagus; assembly: GCF_005938655.1. GTDB lineage: Bacteria > Pseudomonadota > Gammaproteobacteria > Pseudomonadales > Alcanivoracaceae > Alloalcanivorax > Alloalcanivorax gelatiniphagus. The sequence goes on along the minus strand of NZ_VCQT01000045.1, from coordinate 37,777 downwards.
TCCAGCTGCTCCACCCGGCCCAGCTCCTGCAGGTAGAGCACGCCGTCGGCGCCGTCCGCGCCCTTGGTGAGCAGCGCCACCGGCGCGGCACCGGCGCCCAGGCCGTTCTTCCAGTCACGGGCCTGGTCCGGATAGGGCTGGAACAGCGAGCGGGTGGCGCAGCCGGACAACAGGGCCATGCCCAGCAGGCAGAGCAGCGCATTGCGGGTGAAGCACCAGATCAAGGGCGAGGCATCCTTATTCCCCAGGGATCGGACATAAAAAACCGGAGTGGGCAAGTTAGCCCGACTCCGGTTTCTTGTCGAGGCACCGGCGCGCCGGTGGGGTGCTAGAACAGCACCCGGGTGCGGATGGTGCCCTCGATGGTACGGAGCTTGTCCAGGGCCAGCTGGCTGTAGCCCTTGTTGACGTCAATCACCACGTAGCCGATGTCCTGATTGGTTTGCAGGTATTGGCCGCAGATGTTGATGTCGTTCTCGGAGAAGATCGCGTTGATCTGGCTGAGAATGCCGGGGATGTTCTTGTGAATGTGCAGCAACCGGTGCAGGTCCGGGTGCGACGGCAGCGCCACCTCCGGGAAATTCACCGCGCTCAGGGTGGACCCGTTGTCGGAGTAACGGATCAGTTTCTCCGATACCTCGGTGCCGATGTTCTCCTGGGCCTCGTGGGTGGAGCCGCCGATGTGCGGGGTCAGGATCACATTGTCGAATTCGCGCAGGGGGCTGACGAATTCGTCGTTGTTGCCCTTCGGCTCTTCCGGGAACACGTCGATGGCCGCGCCCAGCAGGTGGCCGTCCTGAATCGCCGCCGCCAGGGCGTCGATGTCGACCACCTTGCCGCGGGCATAGTTGATCAGGTAGCTCTTGGGCTTCATGGCGCGGATCTGTTCTTCCTGGATCATCCAGCGGGTGCCGGCGGTGTCCGGCACGTGCAGGCTGACCACGTCGGACAGGCTCAACAGGTCGTTGAGGCTGGCCACCTGGGTGGCGTTACCCAGCGGCAGCTTGGGCACCACGTCGTAGAAGTACACCCTCATGCCCATGGATTCCGCCAGCACCGACACCTGGGCGCCGATGTTGCCGTAGCCGACGATGCCCAGCTTCTTGCCCCGGATCTCGTAGCTGTCCTTGGCGGACTTGAGCCAGCCACCCCGGTGGGCCACCGCGTTCTTCTCGGGGATGCCGCGCATCAGGTTGATGGTGTGGGCGATCACCAGTTCCGCCACCGAGCGGGTATTGGAGTAGGGGGCGTTGAACACCGGGATACCGCGCTTGAGGGCGGCGTTCAGATCCACCTGGTTGGTGCCGATACAGAAACAACCCACGGCCATCAGCTTCTCGGCGGCGGCGAACACGTCCTCGGTGAGCTGGGTGCGCGAACGGATGCCGATCACATGGGCGTCCTTCACGGCCTCCTTGAGGTCGTCGCCGGTCAACGCGGTGGGCAGCAGCTCCACGTTGGAATAGCCGTTGGCGTTCAGATTATCCACCGCGTTCTGGTGGACGCCCTCGAGCAGGAGAATACGGATCTTGTCCTTCTCAAGAGAGGTATTGGCCATGGGTGCTCTCGGTAGCGGGTTAAATGGGCGCGTATGGTATCATAGCCGGCCCCGGATGAGACCCATCCCGCTTATCGTTGTCTTCAAGTCGACTTGAACAAGCCTGGAGTTGCCTATGACCGCCCTGGCCCACGCCGCGCTGGACCAATTGACCGAGCTGCTCGGCAGCCGCTGCCTGACCGATGCGGAGAGCGCGGCGCGCTACGGGGTGGACTGGACCAAGGTGTGGGCGCCGGCGCCCTGCGCCGTGGTGCTGCCGGAAACCGCCGAGGAGGTTCAGCAGATCGTCGAGATCGCCAATGAGCACGGCCTGCCGCTGGTGCCCTCCGGCGGGCGCACCGGCCTGTCGGCGGCGGCGGTGGCCGCCGACGGCGAGCTGGTGGTGGCGTTCGACCGCATGAACAAGATTCTCGACTTCAACGAGTACGACCGGGCCGTCACCGTGCAGCCCGGGCTGGTCACCCAGCAGCTGCAGGAATTCGCCGAGCAGCAGGGCCTGTTCTACCCGGTGGATTTCGCCTCCGCCGGCTCCAGCCAGATCGGCGGCAATATCAACACCAACGCCGGCGGCATCAAGGTGATCCGCTACGGCATGACCCGGGACTGGATCTCCGGCCTCAAGGTGGTGACCGGGCGCGGCGACTTGCTGGACCTGAACAAGGGCCTGATCAAGAACGCCACCGGCTACGATCTGCGCCACCTGTTCATTGGCTCGGAGGGCACCCTGGGCTTCGTGGTGGAGGCCACCGTGCGCCTGACCCGGGCGCCCCGGGACCTGACCGCCCTGGTGCTGGGCGCCCCCGGTTTCCGCGAGGTCATGAAGGTGCTGCACGCCTTCCAGAAGGACATCGACCTGACCGCCTTCGAGTTCTTCTCCGACAAGGCCATGGCCCATGTGCTGGAGCACGGTGTGGCGCGGCCGTTCGACACCGAGTGCCCGTTCTACTGCCTGCTGGAATTCGAACAGCTCTCCGAGCAGGTGGGCGAGCGCGCCATGGAGATCTTCGAGCACTGCGTGGAGCAGGGCTGGGTGCTGGACGGGGTGATGAGCCAGTCCCTGGGGCAGCTGCGGCAGCTGTGGCAACTGCGCGAACGGATCTCCGAATCCATCGCCCCGCACACCCCGTACAAGAACGATATTTCGGTGACCATCTCCAAGGTGCCGGATTTCGTCGAGGATGTGGACAAGGTGGTGCAGGACGCCTACCCGGATTTCGAGATCGTCTGGTTCGGCCATATCGGCGACGGCAACATGCACCTCAATATTCTCAAGCCGGCGGATCTGGCCAAGGAAGAATTCTTCAAGCGCTGCGGAGAGGTGTCCAAGTGGGTGTTCGAGATCGTGGCCCGCTACAACGGCTCGATCTCCGCGGAGCACGGCGTGGGCATGACCAAGAAACCCTACCTGGGCTATTCGCGCAGCGAAGAGGACATCGACGCCATGAAGGCGATCAAAACGGTGTTCGACCCCAACAACATCATGAATCCCGGGAAACTGTTCGATGTCTGAGCGTTACGTACATCGCTGGATCGACGGCTCGGAGATGGATCTTCCGGTGGGCAAGATCGTCTGCGTCGGCCGCAACTACGCGGAACACGCCCGCGAGCTGGGCAATGAAGTACCGGACTCACCGCTGCTGTTCATGAAGGGCGCCAATGCCCTGTGCACGCTGCACGAACCCCTGGCGCTGCCCGAAGGGCAGGGCGAGGTGCACCATGAAGTGGAAATGGTGGTGATGATCGGCAAGCCGCTGAGCCGGGAAACCGATCTGGATAAAATCCGCTATTCCATCGCCGCCTACGGCATCGGTCTGGATCTGACCCTGCGCGACGTGCAGACCAGGCTGAAGGAAAAGGGCCAGCCCTGGGAACGGGCCAAGGCCTTCGACGGCGCCGCGCCGGTGTCCGGTTTCGTGGACGCCCGGGGCATTTCCGTGCGGCAGAATCTGGAGGTATCGCTGGAGATCAATGGCGAGATGCGCCAGCACGGCCACACCGGCCAGATGCTGTTCCCCACCTTCAATCTGATCGCCGACATCAATCAGGTGTTCAGTCTCGAACCCGGCGATCTGGTATTTACCGGCACCCCCGCCGGCGTCGGCCCGCTGCAGGGCGGCGACACCTTCACCGCGCGGCTCGGTAATATTCTGCAGGTTTTCGGGCGCGTTCAAGCCTGACTGACGCCCAATGTAGGAGCGGCTTCAGCCGCGATGGCGACTGAACCATCGCGGCTGAAGCCGCTCCCACGGGGTTCCTAGCTGCCGATGTCGGCGTCGGTGTTGTTCTTGTCGAACGCCTGGACCGGGCTGTTTTCATCGCACTTGGGTTCGTGCATGAAGGTGTTGGTCACGTCCACCACGCCCAGGTGCTGGATGGTGCGGCGGCCGATCAGTACCGGGTAGAGCATGTCGCTGCGGTTATCCAGACCGAACTGCTCTTCATAGATGGTGTTGCCGAAACAGATTTTCATCAGCACCACCGGACGGTCATCCTTGCCACCGGCGCCGCGCACGGTCAGGTCACGGTAGATCGGCCGCTCGAAGGTTTCGCTGACCATTTCCTTTTCATTCTGGTCTTCCACCTTGACCTTGAAGCGTACCCATTCCTCGCCGTCTTTCTCAAAGCGTTCCACGTCCACCGCGTGCATGGACGATGTCAGTGCGCCGGTATCGAGCTTGGCTTTGACCTTGGCGCCCATGGGTTCCAGGGTGGCGTTTTCCACCCAGCCGAACACGTTCTGAATCTCGGTGTTCGCCTGGCTGATGGAAGCGCCCAGAAGCAGGCCGATCACGATAAAAATCCGTCGCATAATAATCCTCATTGATTGTCAGGGTTGTTCCCGCAGGGCCTGCACGCGGCGTCGCATGTCCTCGGCTTCGACCGCTTCCGGGGGTACCGGTTCACCGGCGCTGAGCACCACCCGCGACCAGAATCGGCGCGGCAGGCCGGTCAGGGCTCGCCCGCCCTTATGGCTGAAGAAGCTACCCCATAGACCGGAAAGTGCCATAGGAATCACCGGCACGGGCGTTTCCTTTACAATTTTTTCCAGCCCGGCCCGAAATTCACCCACCTCGCCGTCCGGGGTCAGCTGGCCTTCCGGGAACAGGCACACCACCTGCCCGTCCGCCAGTTCCTCACGGATTCGGCGGAACGCCTCTTCGTACACTTGCGGGTTACGTTCCTTGCCGTCGATGGGGATTGCCTTGCCGCCCCGGAAGATCAGGTTCATCAGCGGCAGATCGTAGATCGGCTTGAACATGACGAAGCGCGCCGGCCGCCGTACCGCGCCGCCGAGCAGCAAGGCGTCCACATAGCTGACGTGGTTGCACACCAGCAGGCAGGGCCCTTCATCCGGAATATTGTCCAGCCCCTTCCCTTTGATCCGGTACAGCACGTTGGTAAGCATCCACACCAGCAGCCGGATCAGGAACTCGGGCACCACCGTGTAGATGTAGATGGCCACCACCACGTTGAGCAGCGCCAGTACCAGGAAGAACTGCGGCACGGTGAGGTCCAGCATGCCCACCAGCACGATGCCGGCGGCGGCGGACAGCACCATCAGCAGCGCATTGAGAATATTGTTGGCGGCGATGATGCGCGCCAGATGGCGCGGGTCGGAGCGCTGCTGGATAAAGGCGAACAGGGGCACGATATAGAAGCCGCCGAACACCCCGATGCCGAGCAGATCCACCAGCACCCGCCAGCCGGCGGGCTCCGCCAGAAAGGCGCCGAGGCCCAGTTCCACGCCCTTGGGAAGGCCGGCGTAGGAAAAGAACAGATCCACGCCGAACAGGCTCAGGCCAATGGAGCCCAGCGGCACCAGGCCCAGTTCCACCCGGCGGGCGGACAGCTTCTCGCACAACCAGGAACCCAGGCCGATGCCCACCGAGAAGGTGCCCAGCAGCAGCGCATAGAGGCCGTCGGTGCCGAGCAGGTAGTCGTCCACATAGACCTTGAGCTGGGTGGTATAGGCGGCGCCCAGGAACCAGAACCAGGAAATCCCCAGCACGCACATCCACACCGATTTCACCTCGCGGGCATAGCCGACGATGCGCCAGGTCTCCTTCCACAGATTCCAGTCCAGCCGGCTGGCCGGGTCCGCCGCCGGCGCCGAGGGAATGCCCCGCGCCGCCAGATAGCCCAGCAGCGCCAGGCCCACCACGGCGGTGGACACGATGGCCGGGCTGGCCGCGTCCATCTTCAACAGCACCCCGGAAATGGAGCCCAGCAGAATCGCCAGAAAGGTGCCCATTTCCACCAGGGCGTTGCCGGTGACCAGTTCCCGGGGGCCGAGATGCTGGGGAATGATGGCGTACTTGATCGGGCCGAAGAAGGTGGACTGCAGCCCCATCAAAAACAGTACCGCCAGCAGAAAGTACACATTGCTGAAGAAGAAGCCGGCGGCGGCGCACCCCATGATCAGCACCTCCGCCAGTTTGATGCGCCGCACCAGCATGGCCCGGTCGAACTTGTCCGCCACCTGGCCGGCCAGGGCCGAGAACAGAAAGAACGGCAGGATGAACAACGCCAGGGCCACGTTGTTGAGGGTGTTCACCTCGGTGCCGGCGACCACGCCGCTGGCGATCAGCAGAATCAGCGCCTGGCGGAATACGTTGTCGTTGAAGGCGCCCAGAAACTGGGTGAAAAAGAACGGGCCGAAGCGCCGTTTGCCAAGCAGCGAAAAGGTGCCTTCCTTCATCGGTTTGTCCCCCGGTCGCCGCCATCCGGCGCCACATTGGTGGTGGCGGACCAGTCCGCCAGATAATGGCGCAGCAGGGAATCCACGATTTCCCCCGGGTCCACGTCGCCGGCCACGTCCAGTTTATTGCCCAGATACAGCACGCAGATACCGTGCAGGCTGCCCCACAGGGTGCGCGCGCCCAGCATCCGCTCCCGCTCGGTGGCCCAGGGCGCCAGCCGCTGCAATTGCTGCTCCACCATCAGAAACAGGCTGCGGGTGCGGCGCGCGTACCAGTCCGGCACCGGCGACCCCTGGTTCATGCGGTGTTCGAACACCAGCTGCCACAGCGGCGTGCGGTCGCGGGACAGCGCCAGGTAGTGGTGGGCCATGGCGTTGAGCGCCGCCTGGGGATTTTCCATGCCGGAGGCTCCGTCCATGCGATCCAGCAGGGTATCCAGGGTGTCCGCGTTCACATGCAGGATCAGGTCGTCCAGGTTCTCGAACAGGTGGTAGAGCATGGCCGGGGCGTAGCCCAACCGCCGCGCCACTTCGCGGACACTGAGTTTATCCAGGCCCTGCTCGGTGACCAGGGTGCGCACCGTGCCGATGGCCAGGGCCCGCAGTTCCGGTTTGCTGTGCTGGTTACGTCGTGCCATCGCCGGCTTCCATCAATCGGTTGGAGAATTGAAGGTGGCCATTATAACGATGATTGGTGAACACTGTTCAAGAGGGACGGCGAACCGGTTGCCGGAAATGTGAAGCCCTAGGCCTCCGGCGCCCCGGGCCGGCGGCCGATGGGACGGGCCGGGTTGCCGGCGACGATGGTCCAGGGGGGCACGTCACGGGTGACCACCGCGCCCATGCCGACCACCGCATGGTCGCCGATGGTGACGCCGTCCACCACGCCGGCCCGGGCGCCCAGCCAGACGTCGCGGCCAATGACGAGGCCCCGGGAAGTAACCGGTTGCTGGCGCACCAGCGCATCGGCGCGCAGGCCGTGATCGAAGGCGTACAGGGTGGCGTAGGCGGCGATGCGGGTATGGTCACCGATGACGATGCCGGCGGCGCCCCCTTCCAGGGTGGCGTGATGGTTGATGCTGACGTGGGCGCCCAGGGTCAGGGGACCGTGCAGAACGCAGTCGGCGGCGATCTGGGTGTGGTCACCGATCAGGATGTCACGCCCCGGTTCGGCGAACAGCCGCGCCTGGGGTGCCACAAAACAGTGCGCGCCGAAGTGCACCGTCTCCAATCTGGACCACTCCTCCTGCAGCGCCCGCTGCCAGGGTTCCGCCCAGGCTCGGTGGCGGGGCTTGAGGCGCGGGTACAGCCAGGGCATGTAGGCCAGACGTTGCTGGTGTTGTTCGCGGTAGGGATCGTCCATGGGCATACGGGGTCGTGGGCGGACCCCGCATGCTACACCAATCCCCGGCTCAGGCGGCGGCGGGCACCACCCGCTCGGCGAACAACCCCAGAATCGACGAGGCCTGATGGCATTCGCGCACCTTGGGCAGGGCGTCATCCACCTGCTGGTGGGACAGGGTTCGCCCGCGCTGCGCCTGCAGATAGGCGCGGGTCACATCGGCGCTGAATTCCGGATGGAACTGGCAGCCCCAGGCCTGGTGTCCGTAGCGGAACGCCTGGCAACTGTCGTGGCCGTTGCCGGCCAGCACTTCCACGCCCGGCGGCGCCACCCGCACCGACTGGCGGTGCATCATTTGCGCCCAGGGCTGGTCCCAAAGCGTGGCGAACAGGGGGTCGGTGCGGGCCGGCGCGGTCAGACGCAGCGCCACGGTGCCGACCTCCATGCCCAGGGGATGGTCCGCCACCTCGCCGCCCAGGGTACGGGCCAGCAGCTGGTGCCCGAAGCAGATGCCCAGCATCGGCGGGGCCTCGGACAGGGCCAGGGTGTTGTCCACCCAGCGCATCAGCCGGCGCATCCAGGGCGCTTCGTCGGTGAGCATGGCGTGGGAGCCGGTGATGATCACGCCGGCGGCTTCACTGGGGTGGGGCAGGGTGTCGCCATCCAGGGCGTCCACCACGCGCACCGGGATCGTCTCCCCCAGCCCCGTGCCGATCCAGTTTTCAAAATCGCCATAATGCTGGCGCAGGGTGGGGTAGGTGGAGCCGGTTTTCAGTATCAGTACAGGTTTCATGGGTGCCTCCGTTCAGGAGGTTCCCCAGCAAGGGGCGTACCAGCTTCGGTGAATACCCTGTAAAAGCTGGTTATCAATTTGCAGGTGTGTGATTCAGGCCAAATCCCGGTGCCGGGGGCAGCTCACCAAATGGTCGTTGACCAGGCCGGCGGCCTGCATGAAGGCGTAAAGGATGGTGGGGCCGACAAACCGGAAGCCGCGCTTCTTGAGGTCCTTGCTCATGGCCTCGGCGGTGGGGGTCACCGCCGGCACCTCGGCCAGGCGCTGGAAGTGATTCACCCGGGGTTCACCGTCCACGAAGCCCCAGATCAGGGCAGCCGGGTCGATGCCCGCCTCTTGCAGGTCCAGCCAGGCGCGGGCATTGTCCACCAGGGCGCGCATTTTCAGCCGGTTGCGAATCAGGCCGGCGTCCCCCAGCAGGGCCGCCACCTTGGCGTCGTCATAGCGGGCGATCTTCTGCACGTCGAAGTCGTCCATGGCGCGGCGGTAATTGTCGCGCTTGCGCAGCACCGTGATCCAGCTCAGGCCGGCTTGGGCCCCTTCCAGAATCAGCAGCTCGAACAACCGGCGCGGGTCGTGCTCGGGCACACCCCACTCCTCATCATGGTAGGCCACATACAGTGGGTCGGTGCCGCACCAGGGACAGCGTTCCATGGGTGAAACCCTCCTCGGAAGAACCGGAGCACGGTATCACCGGCCCCTGGGGGACGCTATACTTGCCCCCCTCATTTTCAATGCTCGGCGATCGGAACGAACAACGGGAATCACCATGGCGGACCAACCGCAAGCGGACGTAAGCACCTTCCAGGGCCTGATTCTGGCCCTGCAACAATACTGGGCCCGGCAAGGCTGCGTGGTCGTGCAGCCCCTGGACATGGAAGTGGGCGCGGGGACCTTTCACCCCAGCACCTTCCTGCGCGCCATCGGCCCGGAAAACTGGAACAGCGCCTATGTGCAGCCCTCCCGACGGCCCACCGACGGCCGCTACGGCGAGAACCCCAACCGGCTGCAGCATTATTACCAGTTCCAGGTGGTGCTGAAACCGTCTCCGGACAATATTCAGGAGCTGTACCTGGACTCCCTGCGCCAGCTCGGCTTCGACCCGCTCACCCACGATATCCGCTTCGTCGAGGACAACTGGGAATCGCCCACCCTGGGCGCCTGGGGCCTGGGCTGGGAAGTGTGGCTCAATGGCATGGAGGTGACCCAGTTCACCTACTTCCAGCAAGTGGGCGGCATCGACTGCTATCCGGTCACCGGCGAGATCACCTATGGCCTGGAGCGCCTGGCCATGTACATCCAGGGCGTGGACTCGGTCTATGACCTGGTCTGGTCCAAGGGCCCTTCCGGCACCGTCACCTACGGCGACGTGTTCCTGCAAAACGAGGTGGAGATGTCCACCTTCAACTTCGAATACGCCAATGTGGATGCCCTGTTCGGGCAGTTCGATCTGTTCGAGGCGGAGTCCACCAAGCTGATCGAGGCGGGGCTGCCGCTGCCCGCCTATGAATATGTTCTGAAGGCCTCCCACACCTTCAATCTGCTGGACGCCCGCAAGGCGATCTCGGTCACCGAGCGCCAGCGCTTCATCCTGCGGGTACGCACCCTGGCCCGGGCGGTGGCCCAGGCCTACTTCGACACCCGCCGCAAGCTGGGCTTCCCGATGGCCGACGCGGACATCCGCGAGGAAGTGGAAGCTCAACTCCTGCAGCAGGACCAGAAGGCGGCGAAGAAACAGAAGGGGGGCAAATAATGAGCCAGCAACGGGATCTGTTGATCGAACTGGGCACCGAGGAACTGCCACCGAAGGCTTTGCCGGCGCTCAGCGCCGCCTTCACCGGGGAACTGGTGCGCCAGCTCGACGACGCCGGCCTGGGCCATGGCGCCGTGGAGAGTTTCGCCGCGCCGCGCCGCCTGGCGGTGCTGGTACGCGACCTGGACGCCCGCCAGCCGGACCGCCAGGTGGAGCGTCTCGGCCCGGCGGTGCAGGCCGCCTTCGACAAGGACGGCCAGCCCACCAAGGCCGCCCAGGGCTTCGCCGCCTCCGTGGGCCTGACCGTGGATCAGCTGGAGCGCCAGCAAACCGATAAGGGCGAGCGCCTGTTCGCGCGCCTGGAGGAAACCGGCCGCGCCGCCACCGAGCTGGTGCCGGAGTTCGTCACCCAGGCGGTCAACAAGCTGCCGATTCCCAAGCGCATGCGCTGGGGCCGTCGCAAGGTACAGTTCGTGCGCCCGGCGCACTGGCTGGTGGCCCTGTTCGGCGACCAGGTGGTGGATTTTGAATTGCTCGACCAGCACGCCGGCCGCGCCACCTTCGGCCACCGCTTCCATGCCCCGGACGCCATCGAACTGGCCGAGGCCGGCGACTACGCCACCCGCCTGGAACAGGACGGCAAGGTGATCGCCGACTTCGCCCGCCGCCGGGAACTGATCCGCCAGCAGGCGGAGAAGGCCGGCCGCGACGCCGGCGGTGAAGCCCGCATCGACGAGGACCTGCTGGACGAAGTCACCGCCCTGGTGGAATGGCCAGTGGCCCTGGCCGGCCGCTTCGACGAGGATTTCCTGCGGGTGCCCCAGGAAGCGCTGATCAGTGCCATGGAAGAGCACCAGAAGTACTTCTCGGTGCTGGACGCCAACGGCAAGCTGACCCCCACCTTCATCACCATCAGCAACATCGAGTCCCGTGATCCCCAGCAGGTGATCGCCGGCAACGAGAAGGTGATCCGCCCGCGTCTGGCGGACGCCGCCTTCTTTTATGACAACGACTGCCGCAAGCCGCTGGAGCAACACGCCCAGGGCCTGGCCCAGGTGGTGTTCCAGCAGCAGCTGGGCACCCTGGCGGACAAGTGCGAGCGCATCGGCGCCCTGGCCGGCGTGATCGCCAACCAGATCGGCGGCGATGAACAACTGGCGCGCCGCGCCGGCGCGCTCTGCAAGGCCGACCTGAACAGCGAGATGGTCTACGAGTTCGACACCATGCAGGGCATCATGGGTTATTACCTGGCCCGCAACGAAGGGCTGCCCGAAGAGCTGGCCGAGGCCCTGCACGAGCAGTACCTGCCGCGCTTCGCCGGCGACAGCCTGCCTAGGACCAAAACCGGCCAGGCGGTGTCTCTGGCGGACAAGATCGACACCCTGGTGGGCATCTTCGGCATTGGCCAGACCCCCAGCGGCACCAAGGACCCCTACGCCTTGCGCCGGGCCACCCTGGGCATTCTCCGTATCATCATCGAGCAAGAGCTGCCGCTGGATATCCGAGAATTGTTGTGGGAGGCCGGAAATCAACTAAGCGGCCGGATCGACTCCGATGGCGTCCTCGAAGCCTTCGAGTTCGTGAAGGGCCGCTACCGGGCCATGTACCAGGAGCAGGGCATCGCCACCCCGGTGATCCAGTCGGTGCTGGCCATCGACGAGGCCTGCCGCCGGCCGCTGGATTTCGACCGCCGGGTGAAAGCCGTGGCCGCCTTCCAGCAGCGCGAGGAAGCCGCCGCCCTGGCCGCCGCCAACAAGCGGGTGTCCAACATTCTGGCCAAGCTGGAGCAGGCACCGCCGGAGGAAATCGACGGCGCCCTGCTGGAAGACGAAGCGGAGCAGACCCTTACCGATCTGGTGGTCAACGCCTACGAACGCAGCGAACCGCTGCTGGAGGAAGGCAACTACGGGGCGGTGTTGGCGCTGCTGGCCGAACTGCGTGAGCCGGTGGACGCCTTCTTCGACACCGTGATGGTGATGGCGGAAGACCCGGCGGTGCGCGGCAACCGCCTGGCCCTGCTGAGCTTCCTGCGGGATCTGTTCCTGAACGTGGCGGACATCAGTCTGCTGCAGGAGTAGCGCTCCTACATTTATCCGGAAGGCGCCGGGTTATCAACCGGCGCCCAGGTAGGCGTCCGCCAGTTCCGGGCTGGCGGCGATGTCCCGGGCGCTGCCTTCCGCCATCACCCGCCCCCCTTCGATCACATAGGCGCGGTCCGCCAGGGACAGGGCCAGCGCCGCCATCTGGTCCACCAGCACAATGGTCATGTTTTCCCGGCGCAGCTGATCCAGCGCCGCGAACAGCTCGTCGATGATCTTCGGCGCCAGCCCCAGGGACGGCTCGTCCAGCAGCAACACCCGGGGCTTGCTCATCAGCCCCCGGGCCACCGCCAGCATCTGCTGCTCGCCGCCGGACAACAGCCCGGCGCGCTGATGGCGCCGCTCGCGCAGGCGCGGGAAGCGCTCGAACATTTCCTCCAGCCGTGCCTCCCGGTCACCGGGACACAGAAAAGCGCCCAGCCGGATGTTGTCCTGCACCGACAGTTCCGGAAACACCTGGCGCCCCTCGGGCACCAGCACCAGACCCTGGCGCACGATGGCCTCGGCGGGCATCTTGTCCAGGGCCTGGCCATCCAGATGCACGCCGCCGGCCTGGGCCGGGTGCAGCCCGGCAAGGGTGCGCATCAGAGTGGATTTGCCGGCGCCGTTGGCGCCCAGCAACGCCACCATCTCCCCCTGGCGCACCTTGAGGCTGATGCCGTGCAGCACCGGCTCGGCGCCGTAGCCGGCCACCAGATTGTTGACGCCCAGCCATTCCGGGCCGGTGCGCGGCGGCCGCTCGGCCACCGGCCGGGCCTGGTCCAGGTCCTCGCCCAGATAGGCACGGCGCACCGCCGGGTCCGCGCGCACCTGTTCCGGTTTGCCGGCGGCCAGCAGGCGGCCGGTGTCCAGCACCACCACCTGATCGGACACCTTCATCACCAGCTCCATGTCATGCTCCACCACCATCACCGCCACGCCGGCGTCGGCGATGGCGCGCAACAAGCCGGCCAGCCGGTCGGTGTCTTCCCGGGACAGGCCCGCCGCCGGCTCATCCAGCAGCAGGGCGTCCGGGTCGGTGGCCAGGGCCCGGGCGATCTCCACCAAACGCCGGTCCACATGGGGCAGCTGGGAGGCGGGAACGTCCAGGTCGCCCTGATAACCACAGAACGCCAGCAGCGCCTCGGCCCGTTGCCGCACCGCCGTGGACAGAAAACGGCGCGCCCCCAGCAGGTTGCCAAGCCGGCCCCGGCAACCGGCCAGGGCCACGTTGTCGGCCACCGACAGGGTGTCGAACAGTTGCGAGGTCTGGTAGGTGCGGGCCACCCCGTGGCGGGCAATGCGGAAGGCCCGGCCAGCACTCAGGCGCCGGTCACCCAGGGAGAAATGCCCGCCGGTGGGCGGGTAAAAGCCGCTCACCATATTCAGCACCGTGGTTTTGCCCGCGCCGTTGGGGCCGATCAGGCTGGTCACCGCCGCCGGCGGTACCGTCATGCTCAGGTCGCTGACCGCGCGCACCCCGCCGAAGGTCATGCTCAGCCCGGACAGGCTCAGCCCCCGGCGCGGCCGGTTGGAGAACGACGGCGCCCCGGCGGTGGCCGGCGCCGCGCCGCGGACCGGCCGGTCGCCACGCCGGACCATGGCCAGCAGGTCCTTGGCCAGACCGATCAGTCCGTTGGGGGCCACCAGCAGCACCACCAGCAACAGGCCGCCGAAGAACAGCAGCCGGTAGGCTTCCAGAGTGGCCAGCAGTTCCGGCAACACCCCCAGGATCACCGCGCCGATCACCGGCCCGATCACCGAACCGGCGCCGCCCACGATCACCACCAGTACAAACAGAATCGACTGCATGAAGCTGAAAGTGTCCGGGGTGACGAAGCCGGCCAGCGGCGCGAACAGGCCACCGGCCAGCCCCGCCAGCCCGGCGGACACCATGAACGCCACGGTCTTGATCACCAGCGGCCCCAGCCCCACCGACTCGGCGGCGGTTTCGCTGTCCTTCACCGCGCGCATGGCGGCGCCCCAGGTGCCCCGGGACAACAGGGCGTAGGCCAGCAGCGACACCGCCAGGGTCAGCAGCGCCAGCACCGCCACGGTTTGTTCGATGCTCCAGTCCGCGCCCAGCACCGGCGCGGCGATGCCCATGATGCCGTTCTGACCACCGGTGAGGCCGTCCATTTCGATGATCGCGTGCTGCACGATAAAGCTGAACGCGATGGTGATCATGGCCAGATAGGGGCCCTTTACCCGCAGCGCCGGCAGCGCCAGCACCAGGCCGGCGGCGGTGGCCACCAGGGCACCGGCCAGCCAGGCCGGCCAGAACGACCAGCCGGCCTGGCTGGTCAGAATCGCCACGGTATAGGCACCGATGGCATAGAAGCCCACATGGCCGAAGGAGATCTGGCCGGTGAGCCCGAGCAGAACGTTGAGGCCCACGCCGACGGTGGCGACCAGCGCCACGGTGGCGAGCACATAGACGTAATAGCTGTTGAGAAAGAAGACCATCACCAGGGCGGCGACCAGCACCGCCAGGCCGGCCGGAATCGACAGGCGCTTCATACCTTCTTCACCTCCGCGCGGCCAAACAGGCCGTTGGGCCGCAGGGCCAGCGCCACGATCACCAGCCCGAAGGTGATGATGTGGGTGTAGCCGGAGCCCAGCGACATGATGATCAGGCTCTCGGCCAGGCCGAACAGCAGGCCGGCGATCATCACCCCCCAGGCGCTGGTGATGCCGCCCAGGATCGCCACCGAGAAGGCTTTCAGGCCAAACAGGGTGCCCATATCGGAGTTCACATTGGCCAGCGGCGCGATCAACATGCCCGCCACCCCGGCCAGCACCGTGGACAGAGCGAAGGCCCCGGCCACCGCGCGGCTGATGGGAATGCCCATCAAGCGCGCGGCGTCCCGGTTCTGGCTGGTGGCCAGCAGGGCGCTGCCCCAGCGGGTGCGGCGCGCCACCAGGTGCAAGGCGGCGGCCAGCGCCAGGCCCACCAGCGGAATAATCAGTTGCAGCGGATACACCCCCAGGCCCAGACCACCCACTTCCACCGGCGACACCGCCAGGGAAGAGGGCAGGCTGCGCGGTTCCTTGCCGAAGGTGTGCATCACCACGTTATCCAGCACGATACCCAACGCCACCGTGGACATCAGCCAGGCATCGGAGCCCCGGCGCACGAACGGTCGCACCGCCAGGCGTTCCACCAGCACCCCGTACAGCGCGCACAGCGCCAGGGCCACCGGCACCGCCAGCCATATCGGCCAGCCCAGGGTCTGGGCGAAGGTGTAGCACAGCACCGCGCCCAGCATCATTGAACTGCCCTGGGCGAAGTTCACCGTGCCCGAGACCGCGAAGGTGATGTAGAAGCCCAGGGCCATGAGACCGTACATGCTGCCCATGCCCAGGCCACTGATCAGCGCCGATACCAGCTGAGTATCCATGGAGGGTTATTCCATCAGTCCTGCAGACCAACCGGCACGATGCGGTTGTCGATGAATTGCGCCCACACATAATCCTGCGGGCCCAGGGCGTCGTGCTGCTCCTTGGAGAACGGGTCCTTGTAGGTTTTGATCAGGCCCGGGTAGGTGTCGATCTCGAAATAACCCTCGCGGATCGCCTCGCCGTCGGTGGAGCCGGCGTTGTCGATGGCCAGAGCGGTCAGGTGCATGGCGTCATAGGCGTTGGCCACGCCCACCGCCGGGGTGATGTCCGCCGGGCCGTTGATGTCGTCGTACTTGTCGGTGAGGGCGGCGATCACTTTCTTGCCCACCGGCGACTGGTCGCCGAAGAAGCTGTAGGTCTGTACGAAGTGCACTTTCTCGGCACCGGGACCGGCCAGCTCGGTGAAGCGGCCACCGGCGGGGCCCCAATGGGACACGATCGGCACATCCCAGCCCATGCGGCGCAGGGATTTCACCACCTGGGCGGAGGGGCCCACATTGCCGACCAGGGCAATGGTGTCGGCGCCGGCATCACGCAGACGGGTCAGTTGCGGCACCACGTCGATGGCATCGCCGTCGAATTTCTCGCTGCCGGCGGGCTTCATGCCCTTGGCGTCCAGCGCCGCGACCAGGCCCTTGTGGTTGGATTCACCCCAGGGGTTGTTGATCATCAGCAGGCCGAATTTCTCGGAGCCGAAATTCTTCTGGGCGTACTCGACCATGGCCACGTCCACCAGTTCATCCATGGCGGACACCCGGAACACGAAGTTGGGATCGGCACCGTTCTTGGTGATCGGCGTGCCCGCCGCCCACGGGTCCATGAACGGCATCTTGGCCTGATTGGCCAGCGGCACGATGGCCAGGGCCACCGGCGTATCCAGACCACCGAACAGCACCGCCACCTTCTCCTTGTGGATCAGTTCGCGGGCCGCCACCACACCCTTGGCCGGGTTGGATTCGTCGTCCCGGCGCACCAGCACCAGTTCACGGCCGCCGAGCACGCCGCCGTTGGCGTTGATTTCGTCAATGGCCAGCTGCACGCCCCGGGAGATGGCCTGGCCGGCCAGCGCCGACTGCCCGGACAGGGCGGTGATCAGACCGATCTTCACCGGTTCCGCCGCCACGGCGGCACGCCACGGCAGCATGGCCAGCAGCGCGGTGAACGCGGCGGCCACTAAAACGCGAGAGATACGCAACATGGGATTCCCCCTTCAGGTGTTGGGATGGAGCGGGCGGCGGCTGACGCTGCCGACCCTCGCTGCTGACAACGCAAGGCCCGTGCCATGTTGCGGATTTCAGCTATCGGGCACGTAAATTGCTTTAATTTCTGGCGTCACTTAAACCTTTAATTGTCGACAAGAAATCCCCGGATTGCGGCGAATCCCATTCCGCCGACCGCCGCCCGGAACCGCGCCCCAGGCACCACCGATCCGTGGTGCCGGGCGCACAGGCAAGGGGCAAGAAGGAGACCCGACCATGGATAACGCACCAGAGTGGAACAGCGACACGCCGATTCGTGACCCCGCCGCCCTGATCGATACCTACCTGACCATTCTGATGAAACCGGACCCGGATACCGCCCGCCGTTTCGTAGCGCCGGACCTGGTGATCCGTTTCACCGGTAACCGCCAGATGGACGATCCCCGCCAATGCACCGCGTTCAACCGGGACCGCTACGGCTGGGTGAAGAAGCGATTCCAAGCCACCGAGGTGGTGGCCGGCGGCACCCTGGAACAGGCGGTGGTCTACAACATCGGCACCCTCTACGGGGAATGGCCGGACGGCACGCCTTTTGAAGGGAACCGCTACGTGGACCGTTACGTGGTGCGCGACGGACTGATCACGGAAATGGATGTGTGGAACGACAGCGCCGAATGGCTGCTGATCCGCGCCGGACTGGCCCAGGACACCCGACCGTCATGAACGAAACCTCGCCCTTCGCGGCGCTGGCCGACCACGGCCGCTTCGACTACCAGGGCATTCACCAGCGACCGGACTACCATTGGCCCGGCGGCAAACGGCTGGCGGTGTACCTGGGTTTTAATCTGGAGCATTTCGCCTTCGGGGAGGGGATGGGCGCCAAGCTGGGGGCGGTGTTCGCCGAGCCGGACGTGCTCAATTACGCCTGGCGGGAATACGGCAACCGGGTGGGCGCCTGGCGCTGCCTGGAACTGTTCGATGCCCTGGAACTGCCCGCCGGCACCATTGCCAATACCGCCCTTTATGATCATTGCCCGGAATTACTGGCCGCCTGCGGCGCCCGTGGCGATGAACTGATCGCCCACGGCCACAGCAACGCCACCTACCAGGGCACCCTGGAAGAGGAGCAGGAGCGGGCCTTGCTGGTCCATTGCCGGGAGCGCATGGCGGCGGCCTCCGGCGCCACGCCCAGCGGCTGGCTGTCGCCGTGGATCGGCGAATCCGTGCACACCCCGGATCTGCTCGCCGAAACCGGCTACCGCTACACCCTGAACTGGTGCCACGACGATCAGCCGGTGCGCATGCGCACCCGCGACGGCCGGGGCCTGTGGGCGATTCCCTATCCCCAGGAAGTGAACGACATCCCGATGATCATCGCCCGCAAGCTGGACGCCCGGGCCTTCGCCGATATGATCATTGATCAGTTCGACGAAATGCTGGCGCAGTCGCAACGGCAGCCGCTGGTGATGGGCATCGCCCTGCATCCTTATTTGATGGGGCAGCCTTACCGGCTGCGGCACCTGCGCCGGGCCCTGCAACACATCGCCGGGCACCGGGAGCGGTTATGGCTCACCACCCCCGGCGCCATCTGCGACCACATGGACAGTTTGTTCTCATGACATCCACCGCCACGCCGGGCCGCGGCCGGCCCAAAGTCCGCCCCCAGGCCCTTGCCGGCCAGGCGCCGGCGGGCCGGGAAAAACCCGCCGAGAAAGAGCAGCGCATTTACACCGCCATCGTCGACCGGGTGATGGAGCAACGCCTGAAACCGGGCACCCGCCTGCCGGAAGCGGCGCTGTGCGAGCTGTTCGGCGTCGGCCGCACCCTGGTGCAGAAGGTGCTGCAGCGGCTCGCCCATGACCACATCGTGGAGCTGCGCCCCAACCGCAGCGCCATCGTCGCCATGCCCAGCCGCGAGGAGGTGGGCAAGCTGTTCGAGGCCCGCCGGGCCCTGGAGGCGGCGGTGCTGCCACTGGTCGCCGAGCACGCCACCCGCGCCAATTACGCCTCCCTGCGCCGGCAACTGCGCCAGGAGCGCGACGCCATGCACCGCTACGCCCAGACTGAGTGGGCGGGCCTGGCCAGCGCCTTCCACCTGCGGCTGGGGGAGTTGTCGCGCAACCCCATGCTGCATCGCTATCTGTCGGAAATCATTTCACGTTGCTGCCTGGTGGTGGCCCTGTTTCAACCGCCGGGCAACGCCACCTGTGAGCACCACGAACATGAGCGGGTGGTGGCCTGCCTGGAAGCCGGCGACGTGGCCGGCGCCCAACAGGAGAACGACCGCCACCTGCGCGAACTGGAAGCGCACATTCAACTGATCGAGGAAGACACCGACCAGAGCCTGGCGGACATGCTCGGCCTGACCGACCGCTCTTGAGATTCGCCGCCGCCGTCGCCACTAGACGGGGAAGCACCGGCACAAACCGGTGCATCGAAGGCAGCAAGGGAGTGTCATTATGCGTATCGACTTGTCCGGCAAGACCGCCATCGTTTCCGGCTCCACCGCCGGCATTGGCTTCGGCATCGCCCGGGGGCTGGCGGCGGCCGGCGCCGAGGTGGTGATCACCGGCCGCACCCGCCAGCGGGTGGACCAGGCCCTGGAGCATCTCAAGAAGGATTTTCCCGACGTTCAGGCCAGCGGCGTGGCGGCGGACCTGGGCACCGCCGAGGGCTGCCAGGCACTGATCGACGCCCACCCGGAAGCAGATATCCTGGTTAATAATGTGGGTATTTTCCAGCCCACGCCGTTTTTCGATATTACCGATGACGACTGGGAACAGTTTTTCCAGGTCAACGTGATGAGCGCGGTGCGGCTATCCCGCCACTATGCCCAGGGCATGAAAAAACGCGACTGGGGCAGGGTATTGTTCCTGTCCAGTGAGTCGGCCCTGAATATCCCCACCGAGATGGTCCATTACGGCATGACCAAAACCGCCGTGCAGTCCATTTCCCGGGGTCTGGCCAAGGTGCTCAGCGGCACCAGGGTAACCGTCAACGCGGTGCTCCCCGGCCCCACCCGCTCCGAGGGCGTCGGCAAAATGCTGCAAGAGATGGCCGAGGAAAAGGGGATTTCCGAGCAGGAAATGGAAAAGCGCTTCGTACAGGAAAACCGGCCCAGCTCCATTATTCAGCGGGTCGCCGATGTGGAGGAGGTGGCCAACATGGTGGTCTACCTGGCATCGCCGCAGGCCTCCGCCACCACCGGCGCCGCCCTGCGCGTGGAAGGCGGCATCGTCGACACCATGGCCTGACCGGCAACGGTGACGCACCGGGCGAGAAGGGCCTGATATACTCGCGGCCATGACCAATAAGCTGATTATTCTCGACCGCGACGGAGTGATTAACGAGGACTCCGATGACTATATCAAGAGCCCGGAGGAATGGCGGCCGCTGCCCGGCAGCGCCGCGGCCATCGCCCGGCTCAACCACGCCGGCTACCGGGTGGTGGTGGCCACCAACCAGTCCGGGCTGGCGCGGGGCTACTTCGACGGCCCCACCCTGGAGGCCATTCACCGGCGCATGGCGGCCCATCTGGACAGCGCCGGCGCCCACCTGGACGGCATCTATGTTTGTCCCCACGGTCCCGACGACGGCTGCGATTGCCGCAAGCCAGCGGCCGGGCTGATCGACCAAATTGTTGCCGATTATGGCGAGGTCACCGGGGTACCCCTGGTTGGTGATAGTCTCAGGGACCTGCAGGCCGGTGTGGCCCGGGGCTGTCGCCCGGTGCTGGTGCTCACCGGCAAGGGCCGCCGTACCCTGGACAAGGGTTTCCCCCCGGACCTGGGCCCGGTGACGGTTTACGACTCCCTGGCCCGTTTTGTCGATCAGTTTCTCAAGGACCCTTCATGAAGTCACCCGCCGGCGCCCGGCGCGCCACTCCGGGCATCGCCATTCGCAGTGTGCTGTTTTTTATCCTTTATAATCTGGCCGGCGTCATCCACAGTTTCTTTTGTGTCCTGATCGGTCCATTTTTACCGTTTGAAAAACGTTACCGTTTTGTGAACTTGTGGACCGCATTCTCCATTACCCTGCTTCGCTACCTGAATGGCGTGAAGGTTCGGGTGGAAGGTCAGGAGTATTTACCTGATGGCGGGTTCGTGGTGCTCGCCAATCACCAGAGCAGTTGGGAGACGTTCTTTTTACAGCTGCTGATTTCCCCCCAGGCCACGGTATTGAAGCGCGAGCTGTTATGGCTGCCGTTTTTCGGCTGGGGCCTGGCATTGCTGAGGCCCATCCGCATCGACCGGGGCAAGGGCCGCGCGGCGCTGAAAGCACTGATCAAACAGGGTACCGAGCGTTTGCACGATGGTATTCCGGTGGTGATTTATCCGGAAGGCTCCCGCCAGGCCCCGGGCACCCTGGGCCGTTTTAATCACGGTGGCGCTTTGCTGGCCTGCCGCGCCGGGGCACCGGTGGTGGCCATGTCCCACAACAGTGGCGACCATTGGCCGGCCCGTTCCTGGTTACGCTTTCCCGGCGAGATCACCCTGCGTATCAGCCCGCCCATTAATACCCATGGCAAGGACGCAAAAACCGTGACTCAGGAAGCAGAAGAGTGGATTATTTATCACTATCCGGGACGGTCAAACAAAAATACAACGCCCTAATTGCGTTTTGCCGGGATAATACTTACAGTCGGCCGCGTCAGCCGTTTGATAAACAACATTAGTCGCTACCGTTAAGGAACGCCCGAAATGACCATTAATTTGGACGATTACTCCGTCGCCGAGCTGGAAAAGCTGATCCGCCAGGCGGAGCGTAAGCTTGAGAAAAAGCGCATGGAGGCCGTGAAGAACGCGCAGGCGGAGATCAATAAGATTGCCAAGGATCTTGGCGTGTCCGTGGACGATCTGCTGGAAGAGAACAAGGGTCGCAAGAAGAAGACCACCGCGCGCAAAACCACCACCCGCAAGAAGAAAGCGGGCGTGCGCAAACCGGCGAAAATCAAATACCGCAATCCGAACGACAGCTCCCAGACCTGGACCGGTCGTGGCAAACGTCCGGTGTGGCTGCGTGAAGCCGTGGAACAGGGCGCCAAGCTGGAAGATTACGAAGTCTGAAACGGCCCGGCGCCAGCGCGACCGGCCCCGCCGGTCGCGCACTCCTTGTTTAACCCCTCCGATTCTCCATTCCCACCGAACCGGGCCTCCGGTTAATCAGATATCCAGATTGGAAACCTGCAAGGCGTTGGATTCAATGAACTTGCGACGCGGGTCCACGTCATCGCCCATCAGGGTGGTGAAGATCTGGTCGGCGGCGATGGCATCCTCCACCGTCACCTGCAGCATGCGCCGGGATTCCGGGTCCATGGTGGTTTCCCACAGCTGGTCCGCGTTCATCTCACCCAGCCCTTTATAGCGCTGCACACTGGTACCGCGACGGGCCTGCTGCATCAGCCAGCTCAGGGCATCGGCGAAGTGGCGAATCGGCCGGCGGGTTTCCCCCCGTTCCACCGCCGCGTCCTCGGCCAGCAGACCTTCCAGGGTTTCCCCCAGGTGTTTGATGCGCTCGTAATCCGGCGACTGGAGAAACTCCAGGGAAACCCGGTATTCCCGGGGCAGGCCGTGGGCGATCACCTGTACCCGGGGCAGGAACAGGCCGCGCTCCTTGTCTTCCTCGGCGCTCACCGTGAAGCTCTGGGTGGCGTCCGTAAGGGCGTCCACACGGGCGCCGAGGCTCTGACACCATTCCTCCATGGCGGCGCGGTCAGAGAGCCGCTCAGCGTCCAGGGAGGGCATATAGATCATCTGTTCCAGCACCACCGCCGGGAATACCCGGGACTGACGCTCGACGATGCGCATCACCAGGCGGTATTCCGCGATCAGCTTGGCCAGCGGCTCGCCGCTCACCGGCGGAGCGCCGTCGCCGGGGTAAAGCGCCGCCTTATCCAGGGCCAGGGTGGTCAGGTAATCCTCCAGCGCCGGGTCGTCCTTGATGTAGGTTTCCTGTTTGCCCTTTTTCACCTTGTACAGCGGCGGCTGGGCGATATAGATATGCCCGCGCTCGATCATCTCCGGCATCTGGCGGAAGAAGAAGGTCAGCAGCAGGGTGCGGATGTGGGAGCCGTCCACGTCCGCGTCAGTCATGATGATGATGCGGTGGTAGCGCAGCTTATCCGCGTTGTATTCATCGCGGCCGATGCCGCAGCCCAGGGCGGTAATCAAAGTGGCTACCTCCTGGGACGACAGCATCTTGTCGAAGCGGGCTTTCTCCACGTTCAGGATCTTGCCTTTCAGCGGCAGGATCGCCTGGTATTTACGGTCACGGCCCTGTTTGGCGGAGCCGCCGGCGGAGTCACCCTCCACGATGTACAGTTCGGAAAGGGCCGGGTCTTTTTCCTGGCAGTCCGCCAGCTTGCCGGGCAGGCCGGCGATATCCAGGGCGCCCTTGCGACGGGTCATCTCCCGGGCCTTACGGGCGGCGTCCCGGGCGCGGGCGGCGTCGATAATCTTCTGCACGATCATCTTGGCCTCGCCGGGGTGTTCCAGCAGGTAGTCCTGGAACCGCTCGGACATGGTCTGCTCCACCGCGGTCTTCACCTCGGAGGACACCAGCTTGTCCTTGGTCTGGCTGGAGAATTTGGGGTCCGGCACCTTCACGGAGATCACCGCGGTGAGCCCTTCCCGGGCGTCGTCACCGGAGGGGTTGGCTTTCTCCTTCTTGAGGAAGCCTTCCTTGTCCATGTAGTTGTTCAGGCTGCGGGTGAGGGCGGCGCGGAAGCCCGCCAGGTGGGTGCCCCCATCCCGCTGGGGAATGTTGTTGGTGAAGCAGAAGATGTTTTCCTGGTAGGAATCATTCCACTGCATGGCCACTTCCACGCCAATACCGTCTTCCCGGTCGATCTGGAAGTGGAACACCTCATTGAGGGCGCTTTTGCTCTGGTTCAGGTAGCTGACAAAAGCGCTCAGGCCGCCGTCGTACTGGAATACGTCCTCATCGCCGCTGCGCTCGTCCATCAGATGAATGCGCACGCCGGAATTCAGGAAACTCAGCTCCCGCAGGCGTTTGGCCAGGATATCGTAGTGGAACTTGATGTTGGTGAAGGTCTCCGGGGACGGGCGGAAATGCACGGCGGTGCCGGTGCTGTCGGTGCTGCCCACCACATCCAGGTCCTTCTGCGGCACGCCGTGATGGTAGGTCTGCTCGTAGACGTTGCCATGGCGGCGGATAGTCAGCTTCAGGTGCTCGGAGAGGGCGTTCACCACGGAAACCCCCACGCCGTGCAGACCGCCGGATACCTTGTAGGAGTTATCGTCGAATTTACCCCCGGCGTGCAGCACGGTCATGATCACCTGGGCGGCGCTGACGCCTTCCTCTGGGTGCATGTCCACGGGAATACCCCGGCCGTTGTCCGCCACGGACACGGACTCATCCGGATGAATGATGACCTTGATTTCCGAGCAGTGGCCAGCCAGGGCCTCATCGATGGAGTTGTCCACGATCTCGAAAACCATGTGGTGCAAGCCGGTGCCATCGTCGGTGTCACCGATGTACATACCGGGGCGCTTACGAACCGCATCCAGCCCTTTAAGCACTTTGATGCTGGATGAATCGTAGTTTTTCTCCGCCATGTCTCTATCCTATGGATCGTCCGATATCCGCCGAACGCGACCATGTTCCACGTGGAACATTCTGGCCGCTTCGCCCGTTTCTACCATTGCGGGACCCAGCTGCTCCCGGTCCACCGCCGTAATCAATGTTTGGTGCGAGCCCCGCGCCAGAAAACTCAGCAGGGTCGCCCGGTGGTCCTGGTCCAATTCCGAACCCAGGTCGTCCACCAGCAGGGTGCAGACCTTGCCCGCCTCCGAAATCAGGGGCAGCTGGGCCAACACCAGACCGTAGGCCAGAATCTTGGCCTGGCCCCTGGACACCCGGTCCCTGGCCAGCGTTCCGCCAACGGTGATTTTCAGCTCCGAGCGATGAAACCCGGTTTGAGTGAACCCACGACGCAGATCGTCATCGCGGGTGCGGGCCAGGGCCTCCAGGTAGGATTCCCCCTCCCGAAGGCCGGTCTGCAGCGTCAGGTCACCCTTCAATTCCGGCGCCAGCAGGCCGAGCACGCCTTTCCACTCGGCTTTCAGGCGCTGCAAATAGCCGCTTCTTAACCCTTCAATACTACCAGAAGTCGCCGCCAGTTTCTGGTCCCAGTAAGTGAGCTCCCGGGGCGTGACCCGCCGGCTGCGGAGCAGGGCGTTCCGATGCTTCAGCGCGGTGCTGGCTTCCTTCCAGGTGGGGAGGAAAGAATGTTCCACGTGGAACATTCCCCAGTCCATGAATCGGCGCCGCAACGAGGAGGCCCCGAAAACCAGCTCCACGGACTGGGGGTGAAGTGCCAGCACCGGGAGCAGGGCGGCCACGTCGCTGAGCGCCCCGGGGGTGGCGCCGTTCAGCTTCAGCGAATCAATCCCCGACGGCGACCGCCGTACCCCCAGCCGGTGCTCGTAGTCCCCCTGTGCCACCCGGGCGAACAGGGTGGCGGCGTCGGCGCCATCCCGCACCAGCCGGGACAACCGTCCGCCGCGAAAGGACCGCCCGCCGCTGCCAATAAAATAGATCGCTTCCAGCAGGCTGGTCTTACCGCTGCCGTTATCGCCGAAAATCAGATTCAGCCCGGGGGAGGGCGCCAGTTCCGCTTCCCGGTAATTGCGGAAATCGGTAAGTCTGAGGTCGGTCAGCATATCGGCATAGGGAGGGGGAGGGCGGGGAGGGGAGGCCCGGCGGAGCCGCCGGGCCGGATGATCAGGGAAAGATCAAAGACGCATGGGCATGACCACATACAGCGCCGCCTCATGCTCCGGATCGGTGACCAGGGCGCTGCTGTTGCTGTCACCCAGCTCCAGACGGGCCTGGGTGCCGTCCATGGTGTTGAGCACGTCCAGCAGGTAGCTCACGTTGAAGCCGATTTCCAGGGGGCTGCCGTCGAAATCCACGGACACTTCCTCTTCCGCTTCTTCCTGCTCCGGGTTGTTGGCGACGATGCGCAAGCTGCCTTCGGAAAGCTGAACGCGCACACCGCGATACTTCTCATTGGAAAGAATCGCCACCCGGGCCAGGGCCTGGCGCAGGGTTTCCCGGTCGGCCAGGATTACCCGGGAGCCGTCCTTGGGAATCACCCGCTCGTATTCCGGGAACTTGCCGTCCACCAGCTTGGAGGTAAAGGTAATGGAACCCGCTATGATACGAACGTGGTTGCGGCCCAGGGTCAGGCGCACGCTCTCGCCGGCGTCGGAAAGAATCCGCGCCAGCTCCATGACGCCCTTGCGCGGCAGGATCACCGAGGCCTCTTCGCTCTGGCCTTCCATAGTGGCGTCACACAGTGCCAGCCGGTGGCCGTCGGTGGACACCGCCCGCAGCATGCCCGGACGCAGCTCGAACAGCATGCCATTCAGGTAGTAGCGTACGTCCTGCTGAGCCATGGAGAAGGCGGTATGGTCGATCAGGTCGCGCAGGGAGGACGGGGCGATCTCCAGCACCGAACCGGCGTTGTCCTCATCCTGATTGGGGAATTCCGACGCCGGCAGGGTGGTCAGGGAAAAACGGCTGCGGCCGGAGCGCACCAGCATGCGCTCGCCGTCCATCTCGAAGCGGATGTCCGCCTCCGCCGGCAGGCTCTTGGCGATGTCCACCAGCTTGCGCGCCGGCACCGTGGTTTCCCCGGCCTGGTGCTCACCCTCCAAAGGCAGCCGCGCCACCAGCTCAAGCTCCAGATCCGTCCCGGTGAGGGAAAGCTGGCCGTCGCCCACTTCCATCAGCACATTGGACAGCACCGGCAAGGTTTGGCGTTTTTCGACCACCGCGGCCACCTGCTGCAGGGGCTTGAGCAGTTGTTCACGGTTGATGGAGAATTTCATGTGTCGCTTTCCCGTTATCAGTTGATCTCTCAGGACGTCAGGGTCCTCAGGAGGTTCTGGTAATCTTCTTCTATTTCCGGATTGGATTCCCGCAATTCCGCCACCTTGCGACAGGCGTGCAACACCGTGGTGTGGTCACGGCCGCCGAAACTGTCGCCGATCTCCGGCAGGCTGTGGCTGGTCAGCTCCTTGGAAAGCGCCATGGCCACCTGGCGCGGCCGCGCCACCGAGCGGGTGCGCCGCGGTGAGTGCAGGTCCGGCACCTTGATCTTGTAGTATTCCGCCACGGTCCGCTGGATATTGTCGATACTGATCTGCCGGGCCTGCAAGGCGATCAGGTCTTTGAGCGCCTCCTTGATCAGACCGATATCGATCTGCGCGCCGGTGAAGCGCACATGGGCGATCACCCGGCGCAGGGCGCCCT
Organism: Alloalcanivorax gelatiniphagus; assembly: GCF_005938655.1. Lineage (GTDB taxonomy): Bacteria > Pseudomonadota > Gammaproteobacteria > Pseudomonadales > Alcanivoracaceae > Alloalcanivorax > Alloalcanivorax gelatiniphagus. The sequence goes on along the minus strand of NZ_VCQT01000045.1, from coordinate 10,672 downwards.
CCAGCTCACGCACGTTGGAGCGGATGCGCTGGGCAATAAAAAAGGCCGCGTCGTTGGGCAGTTCCACCCGCGCTTCCTCGGCCTTTTTCTTGAGGATCGCCACCCGGGTTTCCAGCTCCGGCGGCTCCAGGGGCTGGGACAGGCCCCAGCCGAACCGGCTTTTCAGCCGCTCTTCCAGGCCATCCACTTCCTTGGGAAACTTGTCGCAGGTGAGAATGATCTGCTGACCGTTCTCCAGCAGCGCATTGAAGGTGTGGAAGAACTCCTCCTGGGACTGCTCCTTACCTGCAAAAAACTGTATATCATCAATCAACAACGCGTCCACCGACCGGTAGAAGCGCTTGAACTCGTTGATGGTCTTGTTGCGCAGCGCTGAAATCATATCCGCCACGAAGCGCTCGCTGTGCAGGTACACCACCTTGGCGTTGGGGTTGCGTCGCTGCAGCTCATTGCCCACCGCGTGCATCAGGTGGGTCTTACCGAGCCCCACACCGCCATATAGTAGAAGGGGGTTGTAGCCATGGCTGGCCGGGTTCTCGGCCACCTGCTGGGCCGCCGCGCTGGCCATGCGGTTGGACTTGCCTTCCACGAAGGTGACGAAGGTGAAGCTGGAATTGAGGTTGCTGCGGTGTTTGGCGGCGCCGCCCAGTTCCGGAGACACCGCCCGGGGGCGGGATTCCACCACCGGCGCCGGACGGCGCTCGGCCACGGCGGTGGTGGCGGGCTGCGGCGGTGACGCCGGCCGGGAGCGGGAACTGCCTACTTCCAGGCGCACCTGGGGCAGGGGACCGCTCTGCAGCTCACCCAACACCTCGCCAATGCGCTCCAGGTATTTGTCGCGAACCCAGTCGACCACGAAGCGATTGGGCGCGAACAGGGTCATTTCTCCCCCATCCGCGGACGCCGCCACCTGCAACGGCCGGATCCACATGTTGAATTGCTGCGAAGGCAATTCGTCCTCCAGCCGAGTCAAACAGCGATGCCAAAGCTCCTCGGACACGTCCCCGCCTTTGCCTGAATACATGAAATAAGACGTTGCATTCTATACCCCCGGGCGGCCAATTATCCACAGCTTGGCCGGTGTTTTTCTTTTTGTTCCCCCTGTGGATAACTAGGCTCACAACCCTGTGCGCCACCGGGGCGCAAACCCTGGGGATAAACCGGTGCACCGATCTGTTCCACAATCACTGACAGGCTGTCCGCGTGTCGTCACCAGGGGTTACACACAGTTATACGGCAGTTACCAACATGACAAGCTGTTGATTCATATCGGCTTTCTCAGGTTTTCCACAGAAATGGCCTTCCCCTATTACTACCACTGCTTCTAAAAAGAAATTTAAATTCTTAATTCTATTAATAACCGGCTACAGGGGCCGTGCCACGCCCTGGTTGACAGCGCCGACGGCCAGGGCTATCATCCGCGCCCTCTTACGACACCTGAATCCACCTTTGGGGATGACGCCATGAAACGGACATTCCAACCGAGCAATCTGAAGCGCAAGCGCAACCACGGTTTCCGTGCCCGCATGGCCACCAAAAACGGCCGTAAAATTCTGGCCGCCCGTCGCGCCAAGGGTCGCAAGCGGCTGACCGTCTGAGTCAGCCGTTCGCGCTGACCGTTCTGTCACTGCCTGTCTTCCATGGTGCACCGGTCAGCGCTTTCAGATTCCGCTCCCTTTTCCTTTACCCGTGATCAACGCCTGCTCGGCGGTGATCAATTCCGCGCCGTGTTCGATGCGCCGGATTACCGGGTCTCCGATCGCCACATCCTGATTCTCGCCCGCCACAACGATCAGCCTCAGGCCCGTCTCGGCCTGGTGATTGGCCGTCGTCGCGCACGCCGGGCCGTGGATCGTGGTGCCATCAAGCGCCGTGCCCGGGAGCAATTCCGATTGCGCCAACATGAACTGGCCGGCCTCGACCTGATTGTGCTGTTACGTGCCCCCTGTCCCCCGGACGGCGGCCGTTCCGCCACGCCATTGCTGGCTTCGCTGCTGGACAAGCTGCTTGCCAAGCGCCAATAAGACTGAGAAACTGCCGTCCGCTTTTTCTCGCCAGAATTAAATCTGACTATGGATATCCCTCGCGCGTTAGTGATCACCGGCATTGCCGTTGTCTCCTACCTGCTGATCCAGGCCTGGCAACAGGACTATATGGCACCGACGACGCCGGTTGCCCAGCAGCAGGCCCCGGCGAATGCCGGGTCCACCGGCGACGAGGATTCACAGCATCCTCTCCCCGAGCCGGACATCGCCAATAACGACGGCGGCGTCCCAGACACCGATGGGGAGCAGCCCCAGGCCCCGGCCAACGCCGACACCCGGGCCAACCCGGGTCAGCGTATCCAGGTCAACACCGACGTCTTCAATCTGGAGATCAATCCGGTGGGCGGCGATATCGTGCGGGTGGCCCTGCCGAAGTACCCTCGCCATGCCGACACCCCGGATCAGCCCTTCGTGCTGCTGGAGAACGACCAGGCGCGGACCTACGTGGCGCAAAGCGGCCTGGTGGGTCGCAACGGCACCGACACCAAGGACGGTCGCCCCACCTGGCAGGCGTCCCAATCCAGCTATCAGCTCGGTGACGGCGACAAGGAACTGAACGTTGATCTGACGCTGAGCCAGGCCGGCGGCGTGCAGATCATCAAGCGCTACACCTTCGAGCGCGGCAGCTACCTGGTACGGGTCAGCCACATTGTCCGCAACAACAGCGGTGAGACCTGGCAGGGTGCCCTGTACGGTCAGATCAAGCGCGATGGCAGCGACGACCCGGGCAAGAGCAGCCAGGGCATCATCCCCATGCCGACCTACCTGGGGGCCGCCTACTGGAGCGCCGACAAGCCCTACAACAAGCTGCCCTTCGACGATATTCAGGAAGAGCCGCTGAAGCTGACCCAGGATGGCGGCTGGATCGCCATGCTGCAGCATTACTTCGTGTCCGCCTGGGTGCCGGATGCCCAGGGGCGCTATACCTATTCCACCCTGTACCGCCAGAACCGCAATGAGTATCTGCTGCGGTTCGTGGGCGCCAACCAGGAAGTGGCCCCCGGCGAAGAGAAAGTGTTCTACGCCGAGTTCTACACCGGCCCGAAAATCCAGGACAACCTGGGCGCCATCAGCCCCGGCCTGAACATGACCGTGGACTACGGCTGGCTGTGGTTCATCGCCCAGCCAATCTTCCACGTGCTGGTGTTCCTGCAGAGCGGTGAGCTGGACCTGTTCGGTCTGGATATGGATCTGGGCATGGGCGTCGGCAACTGGGGCGTGGCCATCATCCTGCTGACCTTCATCATCAAGATGCTGTTCTTCAAGCTGAGCGCCACCAGCTACCGCTCCATGGCCAAGATGCGCAAGGTGGCCCCGGAGATGCAGCGCATCAAGGAAGAGTACAAGAGCGACCGCCAGAAGCAGCAGCAGGAAACCATGAAGCTGTTCCAGCGCGAGAAGATCAATCCGCTGGGGGGCTGTCTGCCGATGATCGTGCAGATGCCGGTGTTCATCTCCCTGTACTACGTGCTGCTGGAATCCGTGGAGCTGCGCCAGGCGCCGTTCTTCCTGTGGATCAATGACCTGTCGGTGATGGACCCGTACTTCGTGCTGCCGATCCTGATGGGCGCGTCCATGTTCCTGCAGACCCGCCTCAACCCGACCCCGGCGGACGCCACCCAGGCCCAGGTGATGAAGTGGATGCCGCTGGTGTTCTCGGTGTTTATGTTGTGGTTCCCGGCCGGTCTGGTGCTGTACTGGCTGACCAACAACCTGCTGTCCATCGGCCAGCAGTATGTGATCACCCGCAAGATCGAGAGCGAAAGCTGACCGATACCGTAGGAGCGGCTTTAGCCGCGATCAGCTAAGCAGGTCATGAAGGCGTGCCTTGCTTATCGCGGCTAAAGCCGCTCCTACGGCGTATACTTCCAGCATGCCTTTAACCGCTCCGGATACCATCGTCGCCGTCGCCACCGCCCCCGGCCGGGGCGGTGTCGGCGTGGTGCGTCTGTCCGGGCCGGATGCCCGCCGCATCGCCGGCGCCCTGATGGGCGACCGGCCCCTGACCCCGCGCACCGCCCATTTCGCCCGCTTCCGTGACCCCCAGGGGGCCGTTATCGACGAAGGCCTGGTGCTGTGGTTCCCGGCGCCCGGCTCGTTCACCGGTGAGGATGTGGTGGAGCTGCAGGGCCACGGCGGGCCGGTGATCCTGGATACCCTGGTGGCCGCCTGTGTGCACCACGGCGCCCGCCCGGCGCTGGCCGGGGAGTTTTCCCAGCGCGCCTTCCTCAACGACAAGATGGACCTGACCCAGGCGGAGGCCATCGCCGACCTGATCGACGCCGGCACCCGGGAATCCGCCCGCGCCGCGCTCAACTCCCTGCAGGGGGCCTTCTCCCGGGAAGTGAACAACCTGGTGGAGCAACTGATCCAGTTGCGCATCTACGTGGAAGCGGCCATCGACTTCCCGGAAGAGGAGATCGACTTCCTCTCCGAGGGTGGGGTGGCGGATGACCTGGCCGGGGTGATCGACCAGGCCGGCGCGGTGCTGGCCAGTGCCCGCCAGGGCCGCCTGATACGCGAGGGCCTGACGCTGGTGATCGCCGGCAAACCCAACGCCGGCAAGTCGTCACTGATGAACGCCCTGGCCGGCCACGAGGCGGCCATCGTCACCGAGGTGGCGGGCACCACCCGGGATGTACTGCGCGAAGCGATCCAGCTGGACGGCATGCCCCTGAACCTGATCGACACCGCCGGCCTGCGCGACAGCCCGGACCGGGTGGAGCAGGAAGGCATCCGCCGGGCCTACGATGAAATCCGCAAGGCGGACCGTTTGCTGGTGGTGGTGGATTCCCTGGAGCCGGAGGTGGACCTCACCGATCTGGCGGCGCTGTTGCCGCGCAGCCAGCAGGAGCTGGATCACCTGGACCTGCCGGTGACCCGGGTGCTCAACAAGGCCGACCTGAGCGGCCTGGAGCCGGGCGCCCAGCCGGCGCCGGCGGATACCTTCGCCCTGTCCGCCGCCACCGGCGAGGGCCTGGAGGCGCTGCGGGAGCACCTGAAAGCCGTGGCCGGCTACCAGGGCACCGGCCAGAGCCGGTTCTCCGCCCGGCGCCGCCATATCACCGCCCTGGAGCAGGCCCTGGCCGCCCTGGCCAAAGGCCGCGACCAGCTCCACCAGCATGCCGCCGGCGAACTGCTGGCCGAGGACCTGCGCGCCGCCCAGCAGGCCCTGGAGGAAATCACCGGGGCCTTCACCGCCGACGATCTGCTCGGCCGCATTTTTTCTTCTTTCTGCATCGGTAAATAGCGCCGCCGACCCGCGCCGCTAAGAGTCCAGCCAATCCGCCCGTTGGCGCAGGTTGGCCTTGTCTTCCTCCGCCACCAGCGCCGCTTCCGCCCGGGCCAGGGCCAGCCGGCCGTGACGTCGGGCGGGCTCCGGAAAGCCCAGCTCCGCCAAGGCGGCCAGGGCCTTCTGCAGACGGATCTGTACTTCCACCAACGAGGCTCCGTCCCGGGCAATCGGGTTGAACAGGTCGTCGAAGAACTCCGCCTCGTTGAGCGGCGGGACCCACAGGCGCGGGTGGCGCACCGCCTCGCCGCCGCGCTCGGCGGCGGCCTGCTCGCCGACCCGCCGCCACTCGGCCAGGATGCGCACCGACCGGCCGATCACGTCGATGGCGGTGCCCGGGTCGTTCACCGCCGGAGACAGGGCCCGGGAGGCGATTTCCGAGAGCACCACCAGGCCGAAGCGCGGGTCCTCGTCGAAGGTGCGCTCGTCGTCCACGGTAAAGCCTTTGCGGACCGGCGCCTCAATGTCGGCGCCGCCGCCGACCACCCAGGCCAGGGGCTGGCGCGGATGGGTGAAATGCCCGGGCAACGCCGCCAGATAAAGATCGGCGTCATGGCGCTCCGCCCATTCCGACAGCGCGTCGCCGTCCAGGTGCTGCACATAGCCGATGCGATCCGGGTACACCGGCCGGGCGTCCGCCGGCGGCGGTTGGCGCGGGTCCCGGGGGTGGCCGCCCAGGTTGGGGTGGGCGGCGCGCTGCCGCAGGGCGGCGCGGGTGGCCTGTTCCACCCGGTCGGTGGTTTCGCCCACCCGGCCCAGCCGCGAGAGGTGATCGATCCAGCGCAGAATGGTGACCACGATCAGTACGATCACCAGCAGTGTGGCCAGGAACAGAATCACCCGGCCGCCCTCGCCATAGGCGCCGGTGCTGAGGGCCACCAGCCCCACCAGGCTGAACAGAAACGAGCCGATAAAGGTGGCCAGGGCGTTGTGCGCGGTGCTGTCCTGCATCAACAGCCTGGTGGCCCGGGGCGTCACGTTGCTGGTGGCGGCGCCGTAGGCACTGACCATCACGCTCAGCGAGAAGGTGGTCACCGCCAGCATGCTGGAGGCCAGCACATTGAGAATGGTGTCCACCGCGTCGGCACCCACGGTGACCGGCAGATCGGCGGGCAGCCAGCGCTGGCCGACGATGGCCAGCAGCGAAGTGCCCACGGCCAGAATCGCAAAGCCGGTGGCGCGCACCCACAGGACCCGGGAAAACTGCATCAACCACCACTGCCATTTTGAAAACATTCGGGCCAGCTCCTTTGTTCTCGCCGGGTTCAGCATAGCGCAGTCCGGCCGCTCTCGTTATTCCATGGAGGAGGGCGTTATCATCGGGCTTTTCACCTGATCGGAGAGAGACCATGGCGGTGACGACCTTCGCGGTGCCGCAAAGCGACCGCTACTTCGAGGATTATCCGGAGGGGGCGGTCTATGAGTTCGGCCCCATCGAGGTGGACGAAGAGGAACTGCTGTCGTTCGCGCGGCGCTTCGATCCCCAGCCCATGCACATCGATCCCGAGGCGGCGGCGGCGGGGCCGTTCGGCGGGTTGATCGCCAGCGGCTGGCACACCCTGAGCCTGATGATGCGTCTGATGGTGGACCACTATGTGTCCGAGGTGGCCGGGCTGGCCTCGCCGGGGGTCGATGAGGTGCGCTGGCTGCGGCCGGTACGGCCCGGCGACCGGCTGACCCTGCGCGCCACCGTGCTGGAGGCGCGGCCGTCCCGGTCGAAGGCGGACCGGGGCGTGATCTTCGCGCTAATGGAAAGCGTCAATCAGGACGGCCAGGTGGTGGCCAGCTTCAAGGGCATGAACCTGATTCTCAAGCGCCCGGCCTGACCGCCGCTGTTTGTGGTCGGACCCCGGGCGGATTTTCTCGTTATTCCGTATCGGTACATAAACGCCGGGTTACGCCGGGTCACCGTCTTCCCAGCCCTGGCGCTTGCGGTAGATGGTGGAGGCGCTGATGCCGAGTAGCGCGGCGGCCTTTTCTCTATGCGCCGTCCTGGCGGGACGGTGCCGAGGAGAACCCTTATCTGAATGCCATCGACTGGGAGCGTCTGTCCGACTGGCTGTCGGAGACCGACAGCGTACTGTTGGTGCGCCTGCACCCCAATGAAAGGGATATGGCCAGGGATCTGGCCAAGTACCCGTTTATCGTCGACATCAGCAGCCGGGAAGATATCTATGATCTGCTGCCGGATCTGGCACTGATGATCACGGATTATTCGTCCCTGTATATCGATGGCCTGCTGTTCGATGTGCCGGTTCTCTTCTATCGCTTCGATGAGCACTGGTACGCCGAGGCTTGCCGCAGGACCTATGACTACAGCCGGGACCTGCCCGAGGCCGGCCGGGTGGTCACCGACTTCGAATCGCTCTATGAGGAGCTGGACCGTGGTCACTGTTTTGACCGGGAGTGCCATCGCAAAGGGCGTAACAGTCAGCGCCATCAGTTCTGGTCACCGGGGCTGCCGATGTCGTTTGAAGTCATCAACCAGCATCTGGGGTGGTAGCGGGATCGGCCGCCCCGGTCAGCGCCGCCATCGTTATCGCCGCGCCGGCGGCGCTATTATCGGGTGGCACAATCCAAGCATGGAGAGCATCGCTCAGGCTTTTTCATCGCTACGTATCGGTAAATCGTCTGAAATCGGGTATGGTGCCTGCTAGCACTTTGCTAGCACCTTCCCGGAAATCAGTAAACTAAAAACGATCCGGTGTATACGTAATGGATATGGAACCACAGGTCGGTGACCACAGCGGCCAGTCCCAGCGCCGCGCTTTGCTGAAAGCGCTGCTGATTCTGACCGCGTTTTGTGGCGCGCTGTTCTACGTGATCAACATCCGACGTGGGGTGGTGGTCCTGGCGTATATAGAACTGGGCGCCGCCATCGCCTCGGTGTTGCTGTACGTAGTGGTGCGTCGCACGCCACGGCTGCGACTCTGGACACTGATCTATCTGATCCCGTTTCTCAACATCATGATGATGGCGCTGTATTTGCCCGGCGCATCACCCACGGTGTTCCTGTGGATCTACATCGTCCCGGTGCTTTGCCACCTGTTACTGGGGCCGCGGCTGGGCCTGGCGGTGTCGGTGTTCTACATTCTGGTGGCGCTGGGTTTGTTTCTTCACAAATACCCGGATTATCTGTTCCGCAGCGGCTTCGCGGAGATCGCCAACATCACCCTGTCGCTGGGGGTGACCCTGGCCTTCGCCTATATCTATGAGCGCGGCAGCGATCGTTCCCGCTCGGACCTGGTGGTGATGGCCTCCACCGATCCTCTTACCCGCCTGCCCAACCTGTATCGTTTTCGTGAAGCCTTTATTCATGAACGCAGCCGCGCGGAGCGCCTGGCTACGCCACTGAGTGTGCTGGTTCTGGATCTGGATCTGTTCAAGGCGGTCAATGACAGCTATGGCCATCGCATCGGTGATCTGGTTCTGATCCACGTGGCGAAGCAATTGCGTCAACGTCTGCGCGCCACGGACCTGCCTTGTCGGGTGGGCGGGGAGGAGTTCACCATGCTGCTGCCGGACACCAACCGTGACGAGGCGGTGTGGGTGGCGGAAAACCTCCGTGAGTTGATCGCCAGCCAGCCCTATCGGACCGGTCGCCTGAGCGTGCCCCTGTCGTGCAGCATCGGCGTGGCGGAATGGGGCGTGGATGGCCAGAGTATGGACGACCTGGTTGAAGCCGCCGACCGGCGTCTGTACATCGCCAAACAGCAGGGCCGTAACCGGGTTATCTCGGAAGGCTGAACGGCGCTCTTTTTCGTTATTTTGCACCGCCCGCCGCCGATCCGGCGGTACTTCCCTGGACGCCCACCCGGACCTTGCCGATACTTGGAGCGCTTCCCTTCGCGGCGCAGGAGAACGGCAATGAGCGAGACACGGGTGGAAAAAGACTCCCTGGGCGAGATCGAGGTGCCGGTGGAGGCCCGTTGGGGCGCCCAGACCCAGCGCGCGGTCGACAACTTTCCGATCAGCGGACGGCGCCTGCCGGACCGCTTCATTCAGGCGGTGGTGCGGATCAAACGGTGCGCCGCCCAGACCAACGCGGACCTGGAACTGCTCGACGAACACAAGCGCGCCGCCATCGTCGGCGCCTGCAATGAACTGCTGGCCGGTCATTACCTGGACCAGTTCCCCGTGGACGTGTTCCAGACCGGTTCCGGCACCAGCACCAACATGAACGTGAACGAGGTGATCGCCCACCTGTGCCGCGAAGCCGGCACCGAGATTCACCCCAATGACGACGTTAATCTGGGCCAGAGCAGCAACGACACCATCCCTTCCGCTCTGCATCTGTCGTCGGTGCTGGCGGTCACCGAGCAATTGATGCCCGGGCTGGAACATCTGATCGCCACCCTGGGCCTGCGCGCCAGCGAAGGCAAAACCCTGGTGAAGACCGGTCGCACCCACTTGATGGACGCCATGCCGGTGACCGTGGAGCAGGAGCTGCGCACCTGGGTACTTCAATTGCAGGGCGCCAGCGAGCGCCTGGCCAGGGCCCGTGATGATCTGTACGCCTTGCCGCAGGGCGGCACCGCCGTGGGCACCGGCATCAATGCGGACCCCGACTTTGGCGAGCGCTTCGCCGAGGCCCTGGCCGACGATACCGGCCGGCCGTTCACCGCGCTGCCACATCCGGCGCTGGCGCAGAGCGCGGTGGACGCGCCGCTGCATCTGTCCGCGGCCCTGCGTGGCCTGGCGGTGGTGCTGATGAAAATCAGCAACGATCTGCGCTGGATGAACTCAGGCCCGATCCACGGCCTGGGGGAATTGCAGTTGCCGGCCACCCAGCCGGGGTCGTCGATCATGCCCGGCAAGGTCAATCCGGTGATCTGCGAATCCGCCACCATGGTGGCGGCCCAGGTTATCGGTCTGGATCAGGCCAACACCGTGGCCGCCCAGAGCGGCAATTTCCAACTCAACGTGATGCTGCCGCTGCTGGCCACCAATCTGCTCGACATGACCGAATGGCTGGCCAACAGCTGCCGCAATCTGGCCGACCAGGCGATCCAGGGCATGACCTGGAACGAGCAGCATCTGGCCGAAGGGGTGGGCCGCAACCCGATTCTGGTCACCGCCCTGAACCCGGTGATCGGCTACGAAAAAGCGGCCGCCATCGCCAAGGAAGCCTTCGCCAGCGGGCGGGCGGTGATCGACGTGGCCGCCGAGCACACCGATCTGGACCGGGACGAGCTGAAAAAGCTGCTCGACCCGCTCAAGCTCACCGGCCCTTCCGGCCACTGAAGGCGCGACGCACCGGTCACGCCGCCGGGGTGACGCCGGCGGCGGCCTGTGCCAATCTTTTGCCCGCCCAGCAGGCCGTTGAACAACCCTT